>NZ_CP121648.1:5892500-6492500 GCF_029714205.1 Methylobacterium sp. CB376
GTCGCGCAGGGCCTGCGGGTCCTGCCCGTTCGCCTGCTGGCGCACCTTCTCCTCGATGCCCTCGAGGGGGTTCGCGGCCCGGGCGAGCGACGGCGCGGCGGCCTGGGCGGCCGTCTGCACGGTGCCGCCCACGAGGGTGCCGGCCCCGCCCAGCGTGGTCGCCACGCCCGTTAGGGCGCCGCCCACCAGGCTGCCGGCCGCGGAGGTCAGGAGGTAGAGCACCACGAGGGTCGTCACCGCCCAGGAGACGAGGCCGTGCAGCCCCGCCGCCCCGGCGAGCGGCTTGCCCGACAGGCGCCCGGCGATGAAGCCGCCCGCCAGCGAGGCGACGATCCCCGAGCCCACGAACCACAGCCCCGCCCCGAGGGAGAAGGTCGAGGCGGCCGGATTGTCGGCGGCGCTCGGTCCGAGGCTGGCGAGCCCGATGCCGAGGCCGACCATGTTGAGGATGATCTGCGCCACCAGCGCCGTCACGGCGCCCGCGATCACGGCGCCCCAGGACACTTGGTTGAGGGCGACGGCCCGCGTGTCGCTCGCGGCGAGGGACGGGAGGGTGGAGGAGGAAGCCACGATGATGCTCCGAGTCGTGGGGCGAGATTTGGGGGGCGAGATTTGGGGGGCGCCGTCAGCGGCGCCCGTGCACCAGGAGGGCGAGGCCGTAGCCGACCAGCCCGGCGATCAGCAGCGCGGCGACCGGGTACTCGGCGACCTGGGCTGCGACCTCGCGCCGGCCGTGGCGCAGGGCGCGGCTGCCCTGCGCGTAGGCGTCCTCGGCGTAATCCGCCGCCTCCTGGGCGACGTGGCGCACCGCGTCCTTGGCTTGGCCGTAGAGGTTCTCCGCCTGGCCCTGCGCCTCGCGGAAGCGGCCCTCGGCCGAGTCGCGGTGCGACCCGACGAGGTCGCCGACCGCGCCCTGCACCTTGCCGCCGAGCTCCCGGGCGGCCCCGGTGATGCGATCCGTATCGACCATGTCTCTCTCCTTCGCTTGCTGCAGGCGTCGCGCCGCGATCGGCGACACGCCGCGACCGACCGTGTCCAGGTCACTCCGCGACCTTGACCGGATGTCTTGATGGTCTGCCCAACAGTTATTCCGGATCACCGGCAAGAACTGCGCGCACTCATCATGTAGAAACGCCGCATCGATCTTCAATAGTAGAAATGTACTAGTATGAAGACGACTGCGTAGCGGTGCTTCCGAGCGGGAATCCGTTGTCGCGGCCCCACAGGATGACTTCCGTGCACTTGTGGACGCCGAGCTTGCGGTAGAGCGCGGCGGCGTGGTTGCGCACGGTGTTGCGGGAGCGGCCGAGCCGGCGGGCGATGGTCCCGTCGTCGAGGCCCGCGCAGATCAGCGACAGCATCTGGCGCTCGCGGGCGGTGAGCTTGGGCGCGCCGTCCTGCTGGCCGTCGCGCCCGGGCCGGCGCAGGCTGGCGAGCTTCTCGATCAGGCCGCGGCTGAACCAGGACGTGTCGGCCATCACGGTCTCGATCGCCTCGAACAGCTCGCGCTCGGTCGCCTTGCGCTCGGTATTGTCCTGCAGGACGAGGAGCGCGCAAGCTTCCTCGCCGATCTCGATCCGCTCCGCCGAGACGAGGCAGTCGAGCGCGGCGCCGGATTCGTGGCGCAGGCAGGCGTCGAGCCCCTGCACGAAGCCGGAGCGGCGGATCGCCTCCTCGACCCGGAGGCGGTCCGCCTCGGAGGCGAAGAGCCCGATCTCCGCCGGGGAGCGCCCGATCACCCGATCCTCGCCGAGACCGAAGACCCGCGTGAACGCCTCGTTGATCGCCGTGACGGCGAGGTCCGACGCCCGGGCCAGCACGGTCGGGACCGGCGTGAGCCGGAAGGCCTTCGCGAAGCGCTCCTCGCTCTGGCGCAGGGCCGTCTCGGCCTTGCGGCGCAGGTCGAGATCCGCGAACGAGAACAGCATGCAGGGCTCGTCCCCGAGTTCGATCGGCTGGCCCGCCACGATCACGAACCGCGTCGAGCCGTCCGGCAGGTCGAGGCAGGCCTCCATCTGCGGGATCGTCGCCCCCTCGTTGAGGCGCTGGATCGCGAGGTCGCGGTTCTGGGCACCCGCCAGCACGTCGACCTCGTAGACGCTGCGCCCGATCACCGCCTCGCGGGCGTAGCCGGTCATTTCCAGGAAGCCCGCATTCACCTTGACGTGGCGCAGGTCCGAGAGGCGGCAGATCACGGCGGCGGGTTGGCGTTGAAGGTCTTCTCGAAGCGCTCCTCGGCCTCGACCTCGCCGGACACGTCCTTGAGGATCAGGGCGAGGCAGCTCGGCCGGCCGGCCCGGTCGGTGGCGACGAGGCTGCGCAGGCTTTGCACGAAGCCGGTCTCGGGATCGTCGGCGCGCCGCACCTCCACCACGACGTCGCGGATGGTCTCGCCCGCCACCACCCGCTCGATCGGGTCGCGCTCGGGGGCGCGGTGGTTCCGGTCGCGGAGCGTGTAGCGCGCCCGGTAATCGGCGACGCTGCGCCCGAGCTCGTCGAGGCTCCCGGCCCCGTGCATGGCCAGGGCGGCCGCGTTCGCCCAGGTGATCCGCTCATCCGGCTCGACCAGGATCACGCCCTCGCTCAGTCCGGCGATGATCTGCCGCAAATCCGATCGCTCCACGCCCTCGGTCACGTTCCGCCTTCCGCCTCTTCCGCTGCGTTGGTCCGGCCCTCAACAGGAAGAAATCGCTTCGGTTCCGCGTCCTTCGGGCCCGGCGCTCTGGTATACCGTGATCATCGCGGCCGGCCGTGAGATCCGGGCGGCGGAAAGAAGGGCGAAAAGCGCCCACTCGGGAGACGGGCCGGACTCAACCCCAAGCCGTTGTCTTGCAACGCGTCTCGGGAGGCCGCGCGGGATCTCGCGGGGAGGGTGGAAGGCCCGTGACACTACTGGTGAGGAGTATTTCTGCGCTAGGAAACCGGGCCCGCGGGATTGCCGGGGCCGGGCGCGCATGCGCCCATCCGCCGCAGGTCTGCCGGGCGCGAAAGTTTGGCGTCCTCACGGTTGCGGGCTGGGCGGCCGGACCGGGCGGGCGCCCCGCGCGGGATCAGGCCTTGCCCGGCTCCGCCCCGGGCTCCGCGCCGCGCTCAGCGCCGCGTTCCTGGCAGGCGCCGCACTCGCCCTCGATCTCGACGATGCGGCTTGCCGGGCGGAAGCCCGCCTGGGCGAGGGTGCGGTCGAGGCCGCGCTCGATCTCCTCGGAACTGGTCTCGTCCACGGCCCCGCAGGCGCGGCAGATCAGGAACACCACCCCCTCGCCCTCGTGATGCGCGTGCTCGCAGGGCACGAAGGCGTTGCGGCTCGCGATCCGGTGCACGAGGCCGTTCTCGGTGAGGAAGTCGAGGGCGCGGTAGACTGAGACGGCCGCCACCCGCCGTCCGGGGGCGCTCAGGCGCTCGGCGATGTCGTAGGCCCCGAGCGGGCGCGCCTCGCCGGCGATCACCTCCAGCGTCCGCTGGCGCAGCGGCGTGAATTGCAGCCCACGCTCGCGGCAGAGGCGCTCGGCCCGCGCGCGCAGACCCGCCCGGCCCTCGCCGCAGCCATGGTCCGTCCCCGCAGGCTCGCTCATCTCCGCTCTCCGGTTGACACGCCCGATATGTTACAGTGTAACAGGTTCCGGCCGTCAAGGGCGCCCCGCCCGTCTAGCAGATGGGGGCCGGGACGGCACCTGCCCGGGCGACGAGCCCTCCGCCCCGATCGCACGAGGAGAGGCCGCGATGGAAGCCCTGCCGCACGGGTCACCCCACCGCAATCCGGGATCCGCCCCGCCCCGCTCCCTGCTCGGGGTCGCGCTCGCGCCGCGGCTCGCCCTGGCCGGGCTGCTCGCGGCGGGGGTCTGGGGGGTGATTGCCTGGGCGATCGGCGCATGACGGCATCCCTCGCCGCGGGCGCGCTGGCGTTCCGGAGCCTCACCCTCGGCTACGATCGGCACCCGGCCGTGCACCATCTCGACGGGGTGGTGCCGGCCGGGGCGGCGCTCGCCGTGATCGGCCCGAACGGGGCCGGCAAATCGACCCTGCTCAAGGGCATCATCGGCGAGGTCGCGCCCCTCGAAGGGCGCATCGAGCATCCGGGCCTGCGGCGGCGCGACATCGCCTACCTGCCCCAGGCGGCGGAGATCGATCGCGGCTTCCCCATCAGCGTGGACGATTTCGTGGCCATGGGGCTGTGGCGCCGCGTCGGGCCCTGGCGGAGCCTGCGGCCCTACCGCGCCGCGCGGGACGAGGCGCTGGCCGCGGTCGGCCTGACCGGCTTCGAGCGGCGGCCGATCGGCACCCTCTCGGGGGGCCAGCTGCGCCGGGCCATGTTCGCCCGCGTGCTGCTGCAGGATGCGCGCGCGGTCCTCCTCGACGAGCCCTTCGCGGCCGTCGACGGCCGGACCACCGCCGACCTCCTCGGGCTGGTGGAGCGCTGGCGGGCGGAGGGGCGCACGGTGATCGCGGTGCTGCACGACATGGAGCAGGTGCAGCGCCACTTCCCCTCTTCCCTGCTGCTCGCCCGCGAGGTCGTGGCCTGGGGCGCGACCGAGGCGGTGCTGACGGCGGCGAACCTGCGCCGGGCGCGCCAGCTCTGCGAGGCCTGGGACGAGGCCGCCCCTGTCTGCCGCGGCGGCGCCCCGCACGGCCCGCCCGCCCCGGGCCACGCACATGCCCACGGCGCGCACGACCATGCCCCTCCCGCGGCGGCCTCGCACGGGCAGGGAGCGCTAGCAAGCGGGCCGCAGGCAAGCGGGCCGCAGGACCGCGAGCACGCCGCGTGATCGACCTCCTCACCGCCCCCTTCACCGACTTCGCCTTCATGCGCCGGGCGCTCGCGGGCTGCGTGGCGCTGTCGGTGAGCGCGGCCCCGGTCGGCGTCTTCCTCACCCTACGCCGCATGAGCCTGATGAGCGAGGCGATGAGCCACGCCATCCTGCCCGGCGCCGCGGCGGGCTTCCTGCTGGCCGGGCTGTCGCTGCCGGCGATGACGCTCGGCGGCCTCGCGGCAGGGCTCGCGGTGGCGTTCCTGGCCGGCGCCGTCTCGCGGGCGACCGAGCTGCGCGAGGATGCCAGCCTGGGTGCCCTCTACCTGCTGGCGCTCGCCGCCGGCGTGCTGATGATCTCGCTGCGCGGCACCTCGGTCGATCTCCTGCACATCCTGTTCGGCACGGTGCTGGCCCTCGACGACGCGGCGCTGCTGCTCCTCGGCACGATCGCGGCGGTCACGCTGCTCGGGCTCGCCGCCGCCTACCGGCCCCTCGTGCTCGAATGCGTCGATCCGCTCTTCCTGCGCTCGGTGAGCCGGGCGAGCGCGCCGGTCCACTACGCCTTCCTGGGCCTCGTCGTGCTCAACCTCGTCGGCGGGTTCGCGGCGCTCGGCACGCTGCTCGCCGTCGGGCTGATGCTGCTGCCGGCCGTGAGCGCGCGGTTCTGGGCCGCCGATCTCTCCGGGCTGATCCCGGTCGCCATGAGCATCGGCCTCGCGGCGAGCTTCGCCGGCCTCCTGGTCTCCTATTACGGCGACCTGCCGAGCGGGCCCGCGATCGTGCTCACGGCGGGGGGCTTCTACGTCGCCTCGATGCTGCTCGGCCTCAGGGGCGGACTGCTCTGGCGGCTCCTGCCCGGCCGCCACCTCGAGGCCTGACGCCGACGGCGAAGGACGCTGACGCTTCGGGCCGTCGGTCCGAAATCCGACGGAGCGCGGAACCCGCGGTCATGAGCCGTGACCGTCGGCATGACGCGGCCGGTCCGGCGGCCTATTCGGCCGCCGGGCGCCCCGCGGCCGGCCGCTTCGTACCCAGGATCTCGTCGTAGAGCCGCAGCAGGTCGTCGCCCTGGTCGGCCGCACGGCGCAGCGGCGGGCCGGGCGGCGGCGGCGCCTGGAACCGCGCCGGATCCGCGTCGATCGCCCCCAGCACCTCCCGCAGCGGGCCCGGCGTCGAGACGTCGATCACGAACCCGTCCACCCCCGGCCGCACCTCCTCCCCCACCGCGCCCCGGTCGCTCGCCACGACCCACAGACCGAACGCCCGCGCCTCCCGCGACACGAGACCGAAGCTCTCCGGCCACAGCGACGGCACCAGCAGCACGTCAAGCTCCCCGTACAACCCCCGATCTCCTCCTGCGCCACGGGGCCCACGATCCGCACCGGCGTCGTCCCCCACACCTCCTCGCTCGCGGAGCCCGGCTCCCGCGACAGGTCGACCAGCGTCAGGCCCAGGCACCGGAACGGCGTCGTGCGCAGCACCACCTCAAGCAGCGGCGCCCCTTGTGCGCCTCCAGACCCCCCACGTGGCCCAGCCGCACCCGCGGACCCCGCCCCGCCCGCCGCGCCGGTACCCGCCCCAGCGACAGACCGTTCGGCACGCTCCGCACCTCCGGGAACCCCGCCGCCCGGTACAGGCCCGCGAAGCTCTCCGACACCGCCAGCACCCGGTCCGCCCCACACAGAAGCCGCCCCAGCCGCCGCCGCCGCAGGAGCTGCGCCCCCGCCCCGTGCGGCGCGTCCGAGGCCGCCTCCAGCAGGTCCGGCGAGGGACGCACCACCTGCCCGTCCCGGTCGAGCAGGAACTGGTGGTCCGAGATCCACCAGCCGTCGTGCACCGTCACCACGTGCCGCAGGCCCCGCGCCTGCGCCGCCTCCACCACCGACCCGCTCAGCCGCTGCACGCAGTGGAAGTGCACCAGGTCCGGGCACAGCCGGTCCAGGAACTCCCCGAACAGCGCCCCCAGCGCCGGGTTGAACGGGCGCCAGTCCATCCCGGGCTCCAGCGGCGTCGACAGCCGCAGCACCGGAACCCCCCGGTAGCCGTCCAGCCGCGCCCGGCCCGCCGGCTGCACCCCCTCGTCGCTCGCCGCCACCGCGAAGGCGTAGCGCTCCCCCGCCGCCGCCAGGAAGTGGTCGAGGTTGTCGCGCACCACCCGCGTCGCCCCGCCGATCGTCTGGGGCGGGAAGAACACGTTCACCAGCAGGATCCGCGGCCGCGCCGCCGCCACGGCGGGCGCCGCCGGCCGCGCCAGCACGGACGCCACCCGCCCCGCCCCCGCCGCCAGCCCGTAATCCCGCCGCGCCTTGCGCCGCGCCGCCAGGCCGATCCGCCGCCGCAGCCCGGCATCCCCACCAGCCGCTCCAGCGCCGAGGCCCACTCCTCGGGCGTGTCGGCAAACAGCACGTCCTCGCCCTCGACCAGGATCTCCCGGTAGGTGCGCGTCCCGCTCACCACCGAGGGCACCCCGGCCACCGCCGCCTCCAGCCACTTGATCTCGCTCTTGGCGTCCGCCGCCGCGCCGGGGGCGAGCACCGCCAGGTTCACGTCGACCCCCGACAGGATCTCCCAGTAATCCTCCACCTGCGCGGTGAAGCCGAGGCGGCGGATCCGGTCCCGGTGGGCCGCGAAGGCGGGATCGAGGGTGAGGTGGCCGGCGATCAGCAGGCGCAGCTGCGGGTGGCGCTCCAGCAGGCGCAGCAGGGCCGGGCCGGCCAGGGCGTTGAAGTCGCGGTTATGCGCCTTGGTGCCCGAGCCGTAGAACAGCGTCACGGGCGCCTCCGGGCGGGCGGGGGCGGGGTCCGGCCGGTCGAGGAAGGGGGCGTTGCGCTGGTCGAGGCCGTTGCGCAGGACGTGGCAGCGGCCCGTGCGCAGGAGCGGGCGCATGGCCTCGGCGAGAGCCGGGGTGGAGGCGAGGCCCTCGTCGCACTGGGCGAGGGCGAAGCGGAACAGGGGCACGCCGAACTGCAGCCCGACGTAGTCCTCGGGGGAGATCTGGCCCTCGAAGCTGTCGAAGGGGTCGGGGTAGCAGCGCGCGTCGAAGATGAGGTCGTCGACGTCGTAGAAGGTGGGCAGGCCGAGGGCGCGGGCGTAGAGGATGCTGTGGAGGATGTCGGGGAAGGCGGGGAGGCGGTAGAAGAGGGCGGCGCGGGCGGTGTGCAGGGCCTGGCGGAAGGCCCGGGCCTGGTCGGGGGGGAAGACGCGGACGGTCCATCCGGCGTGCTCGAGCTGGCGGCGGCGCTGCTCGACGCGGTAGTGGACGCACTGGGGCAGGTCGAGGTTGGCCAGGATGGCGACGGTCGGCCGCGGCGAGGGGACGGGCGAGGGGACGGGCAAGGGGACGGGCAAGGGAGCGGCGAGGGGGAGGTCGGCGGCGAGCCGGTTCAGGGCCTCGTCCAGGAGGGCGTCGGCCTCGGCGCGGCGGCCCTGGCGGTACTCCGCGCGGGCGGCCTCGCAGGCGGCGTCGAAGGCCCGGCCGAGGATGCCGAGCCCCGCCTCGCGCCAGCGCGCATCCTTGATCCAGCGCGGCGACGACGCCCGGACCTGCGCGCAGGCGGCCGGCAGATCTCCGGTGGCGGCCAGGCACTCGGCGGCGTGGATGTGGCTCCAGAGGCTCGACCGCGGGTCGGCCGCGGCGGCCGCGTAATCGGCGGCCGCGGAAGCGAGGTCGCCCAGGGCCCGCGCGGCCTCGCCGCGGCCGTGCAGCCGGCGGGCGGTCGGGCCGCCGCGCGCGATCGCCTCGTCGTAGGCCCGGCGGGCGAGCGCGAAGCGCTGGCGCAGCAGGCAGCGCAGGCCCACCAGGGTGAGGAAGGCCGCGGCCTCCGGCCCCGTCACCACGTCCAGGCGGCCCTCCGGGAAGCCGTGGTCGAGCCAGTGCTCCAAGAGGTCGGTGCGGCTCATCGCGCCGCGGGGCAGGGACGCCCGATAGGTCTCCACCGCGAAGGCGGCCGGGAAGGCGCTCTCGCCGATCAGCAGGGCGATGCGGGCCGCCTCGTTCGGCGCGAAGTCCTGCTCGATGCCCTGCCGCAGCCAGTGCCGGTAGAGCGCCGCGTCGTCGGCCGCTCCCTCCGCCCGGTAGGTCGCCCGGTAGAAGGCCGGATCGAAGATCGCGTCGGTGCGGATCGGGGCGAGGCGGTCGATGCCCTGCTCGACGAAGAGGCGGATGCCCTCCGCCCGGGTCCGCGGCGGCGCGGGGAGCCAGTCGGCGTTCAGGTGGATGAACTGGGCAAGGTCGAAGCGCCGCAGCCAGCGGCCCGGCGCCAGGCCGTGCGCGGCGAGGAAGCCCGTGAACAGCGCCAAGCCCTCGCGCGGCTCGGCCCCGGCGAGCCGCGCGAAGGTCTCGGCCTCCGCCGCGATGTCGAGGGCGTAGAGCCGCTTCTCCTCACGCCCGTGCTTGAGGAAATGCGCGGTGAACTGCCAGTCCCGCGTGAAGCGCCGGGCGAGGTCGGGATTCAGGTCGCCGTAGAGGCCGGGGTTGAAATCCTCCGGCAGCGCGCCGTGGCGCGCCGTCAGGTCCGCCAGGTAGGCGTCGCGCGTCGGGAAGCGGCCCTCGGCGCGGCCGTGCCGGACGTAGTGCTCCCGGAGGGCGTGCCGGTTCAGGCCGGAGAGGTCCGGATAGAGCTGCGCGTAGAAGTCGGGGTCGAAGGCGTCCCTCCCGAACCGCCAGGACACCGACCGGATCTTCCGGCCGAGCTTGGCGAGGAGCTTGATCCGGCGCTTCGGCACGTGGCTGACCCCTGCGAGGACGTCCGTGGGGCCGGCGCGGGTGAGGCGCCGGCGCATCATCCACGGCCGCGGATGTCGGTCGGACGCAGAAAATGCGCTAAGAAAACAAAGATCTAGCGCGAAACCCGGTCGACCCGGAACGGACGTCGCTCTAGCACGGCGGAAGGGGCGGCGGCAACGCCGGGCCGGCTCGGTCCGCTCAGGGCTCGCCGAGCGCCGCCCGCGTGGCCGCGTCCGGGCCGAGCTCCTCCGGCCCTTCGAGGCCGAGCGCCTCGGCGAGCCGCTCCCGCGCCCGGCTCACCCGGCTCTTCATCGTCCCGACCGCCACGCCGCAGATGGCGGCCGCCTCCTCGTAGGTGAAGCTCTGGGCGCCCACCAGGACCAGGGCCTCCCGCTGCTGCGGCGGCAGGGCGGCGAGGGCGGCCCGGAACGCGCCGAACTCCAGATGCGCCTCCTGGGCCGGCAGCACCGAGAGCCGCGCCGCCCGCGCCCCGTCCACGTCCTCGACCTCGCGCCGCCGCTTGCGCTGCTCCGAGTAGAAGACGTTGCGCAGGATCGTGAACAGCCACGCCGTTAGGTTGGTGCCGCGCGCGAAGGTGTGGGCCTTGGTCCAGGCCCGCACCAGCGTCTCCTGCACGAGGTCGTCGCTGCGGTCGAGGTCGTGCGTGAGGGAGTAGGCGAAGGCGCGCAGGGCCGGGATGGCCCCGAGCAGGAGCCCGCGCATCTCGGGGTCGACGCCGGTCATCGGGCTTCCTCCTCCGCACCGCTCCCCGGTCCCGCCGCGGCCGCGGCGCGCGGCAGCGGGATCCCCGAGGGACGGGCCGGGGATCCTCACCCGGCCGACCCCGTCCCCTCGCCGCTTCCCTCGTGTTCCGTCATGAATGCGTCGATGGCCGCATTCGGTCTCCGATGCCGCACTAAAGACCCCGGCTTTAATGAGATCTGAAAAAGATATTCAGCCAATCTTAATCGAGAAACTTTGCCTTTAGCTTCGCCGTCGAGGAGGATTTCTGCCGGCGGACGGGCGCGCGAGCGAGGCGTCGGAGCCGCGCGCGCCGCGGCGGGCTCGGACGAGGCAGAGACGCCGCGGCGCTGTGGCGCGGATGCGCTTGCCCGGGCCGGTCCCCCTCCTAACCTTAGGACCCGACCTGCAATCGGGGATTCTCTCTTGGTTTCGTCGCTTCGTGCCTCGGCCGCCCTCGCGGCCTTCCTCACCTTCACGATCACGCCGGCCCTCGCGCAGCGCGACGATCCGGGCCTGCAGATGAACTGCGCGAGCGATTACTTCCGGCTCTGCGCGGGGGCCGACCCGGACAGTCCCGAGGTCGAGCGCTGCTTCGAGCGCAACCGCGGACGCCTGTCGGCCCAGTGCCGGGCCGCGATCACCGCCTTCGACAAGGGGGAACCGACGAGCGCGATCCGGCGGCAATAGGGGCGGAGCCGGGCGGCGCCCGCCGGCCCGCCGCTCAGCCGGCCCGGTCGAGCCGCAGGATCCGGCAGGGCTCGCCCGCCTTCGCGGCGGGGGCGTGGGGCGGGCGCACCAGCAGCGCCTCCGCGGTGGCCAGCACCGAGAGCATCGAGGAATCCTGGCGCGGCGCCGGGTGGACGCGGGGCAGCCCGTCGCCGCCCGGTTCGAGCCGCGCCCGCATGTAGTCCTGCCGGGCGTCGTTCTCCGGCAGGTCGCGGCCGAGGATCGCCGGCTCGCTGCGGTCGGCCCCCGCCTCGGGATCGCCGAGGAGCGCCCGGACCAGGGGGCGCACGAAGACGAGGCCGCAGACCACCGACGAGACCGGGTTGCCGGGCAGGCCGAGCACCGCCATCGGGCCGAGCCGCCCGTGCATCAGCGGCTTGCCGGGCCGGATCGCCACCCGCCAGAAGCCGAGCGCGAGGCCCTGGCGCACCAGCGCCGACTGGACGAGGTCGTGGTCGCCGACCGAGGCGCCCCCGAGGGTGACGAGGAGGTCGGCCCGCTCCTCCCGGGCGCGGCCGATCGCGGCTTCGAGGTCGGCGAAGCGGTCGCCCGCGATGCCGAGATCGACCGCCTCCGCCCCGGCCTCCTCGGCCATCGCCGCGAGCGCGAGGCCGTTCGAGGCGACGATCTGGTCCCAGGCGGCGGGCTCGCCGGGCCGCACCAGCTCGTCGCCCGTCGCCAGGATCGCCACCCGCGGGCGGCGGCGCAGGCGCAGCGTCGGGTGTCCGCCCGCGGCGGCGAGCGCGAGGCGCTGCCCGTCGAGGCGGGTGCCGGCGGGCAGGAGCAGGTCGCCCTGCCGGAAGTCGAGGCCGCTGCCGCGCAGGTGCCGCCCCGGCGGGTTCGCGACGAGGAGGCGCACGCTCTCGCCCCGCGCCTCCGCATCCTCCTGGATGACGACCGTGTCGGCGCCCTCCGGCATCGGCGCGCCGGTGAGGATGCGCACCGCCTCGCCGGGGCCGACCGGACCGCGCAGGCCTTGCCCGGCGGCGCTGGTGCCGATGAGCCGGAGCGTGACCGGCGCCCCGGCGAGGTCGGCGCTGCGCACGGCGTAGCCGTCCATGGCCGAGGTGACGAAGGGCGGCTGCGTGCGCAGGGCCCGCACCTCCTCGGCGAGGGTGCGGCCGGCGGCCCGCCCGATCGGCACCGTCTCGGCCGCGACCGGGGCGGCGCCGGCGAGGATGCGCGCGAGCGCCTCCGCGACGGGCAGGAGCGCGCTCACGCGGGATCCGCCGCGTAGGAGCCCGAGCGGCCGCCGCTCTTCTCGAGGAGCCGGATCCCCTCGATCCGCATGCCCCGGTCGGCGGCCTTGACCATGTCGTAGACGGTGAGGCAGGCGACCGAGACGGCGGTGAGCGCCTCCATCTCGACCCCGGTCGGCCCCTGGACCCTCACCTCGGCGGTGATGCGGATGCCGGGCAGGGCCGCGTCGGGCTCGCACTCGACCCGCACCTTGGACAGCAGGAGCGGGTGGCAAAGGGGGATGAGGTCGTGGGTGCGCTTGGCCGCCATGATCCCGGCGAGCCGGGCGGTGCCGAGCACGTCGCCCTTCTTGGCATCGCCCTCGCGGATGAGGCGCAGGGTCTCGGGCCGCATCACGATCGCGCCCTCCGCCCGGGCGGTGCGGGCCGTCGCGGCCTTGTCGGAGACGTCCACCATGTTGGCAGCGCCGGTCGCGTCGAGGTGGGTCAGGCTCGCCATGGGGTACCGCTCCGTGGATCGACCGCGTGCCGTCGGAGAGATGGGGCGCGGCGCCGGCCGAGGGAGGGCCGGATCGGCCGCGGGCCGATCGGCGCGACGGTCACGAACCCGCCGGCTCCCCGAACAGCAGCCGCCGCGTCGCCGCCGTCACGTCCGCCTCGCGCATCAGGCTCTCGCCGACCAGGAGGGTGCGGATGCCCGCCCGGGCGAGCCGCTGCGCGTCGGCATGGCCGGCGATGCCGCTCTCGCCCACCACGATGCGGTCCTCCGGCACCAGGGGCCGCAGGGCGAGCGCGGTCTCCAGCGAGACCTCGAAGGTGCGCAGGTCGCGGTTGTTGATGCCGATCATCCGGGTCCCGAGGGGGAGCGCCCGCTCCAGCTCGGCGCGGTCGTGCACCTCGACCAGCACGTCCATGCCGAGGTCGTGGGCCGTCGCGACGAGCGCGGCCGCCTCCTCGTCGTCGAGGCTCGCCATGATGACCAGGATGCAATCCGCCCCCCAGGCCCGGGCCTCCACCACCTGGTAGGGCTCGAACAGGAAGTCCTTGCGCAGGACCGGCAGCGGGCAGGCCTGCCGGGCCGCCGTCAGGTATTCGGGCCGGCCCTTGAAGGAGGGCTCGTCGGTGAGGACCGACAGGCAGGTGGCCCCGCCCTCCGCGTAGGCGCGGGCCAGCGCCGGCGGGTCGAAATCCGCGCGGATCAGCCCCCTGGAGGGGGAGGCCTTCTTGATCTCGGCGATGAGGGCGGGGCGGCCCGCCGCGAGATCGGCCCGGATCGCCTCCGCGAAGCCGCGGGGCGGGTCGGCCTTCTCGGCGCGGCGCTCCAGCTCGGCGAGGGGCACGCGCAGCTTCGCCTCGGCGATCTCGCGGCGCTTGTAGGCCTCGATATGGGCCAGCACGTCCGGGCGGGCGGCGGAGGCCGGCCGGTCGGCGGGCGCAGGGCTCTTCGGCTCGAACACGGGCAACCCCCTCTTGACCGGTCAGGCGTTGGAGACGGCGACGAGGCGCGCCAGCACGGCGCGGGCCGCCCCGGTCTCGATCGCCTGGGCGGCCCGCGCCACGCCCTCGCCGAGGCCCGCGCAGGCGCCCGCCACCACCAGGGCCGCGCCCGCGTTGAGCACCGCGATGTCGCGATAGGGGGTGCGCGCCCCGTCGAGCACGGCCCGCAGCGCCGCCGCGTTGTGCTCCGGATCCGCCCCGCGCAGGTCCTCCGGGCTCGCCAGCGCCAGGCCGACCTCGCGCGGGTCGATGGTGAAGTGGCGGATCGCGCCGTCCTCCAGGGCCACGACGGCGGTCGGGCCCGTGGTGGTGATCTCGTCGAGCCCGTCCGAGCCGTGCACGGTCCAGACCCGGCGGCTGCCGAGATCGGCGAGCACCCGGGTCAGGGGCTCGGCCAGCGAGCCCGCGTAGACGCCGAGCAGCTGGCCCGCCACGCCGGCCGGGTTGCACAGCGGCCCGAGCAGGTTGAACAGGGTGCGGGTGCCGAGTTCGACCCGCACCGGCGCCACGTGCCGCATCGAGGCGTGGTGGGCCTGGGCGAACATGAAGCAGAGGCCCGCCTCCTCCAGGCAACGCGCCAGCCCCTCCGGATCGAGCCCGAGCCTGACGCCGAGCGCCGCCAGCACGTCGGCCGCCCCGGAGCGCGACGAGGCGGCGCGGTTGCCGTGCTTGGCCACCGGCACGCCGCAGGCGGCGGTGAGGATGGAGGCCAGCGTCGAGACGTTGTAGCTGCCCGAATGGTCGCCGCCGGTGCCGACGATGTCGATGGCGCCCGCGGGCGCGACCACCCGCACCATGCGCTCGCGCAGGGCGCCCGCCGCGCCCACGATCTCGTCCTGCGCCTCGCCGCGCACCCGCAGGGCCATCAGGAAGGCGCCCGCCTGGGCGTGGGTCACCTCGCCGGAGAGCAGGTGGTCGAAGGCGGTGCGGGCCTCCTCGCGCGTGAGCGCCGCACCCGTGGCGACCTTCGCCAGGTAGGGCTTGAACGAATCCATGACGGGCCTTGATGTCTCGGCGCGGCTTTCCTGTCGGGGCGTCAATGCACCGCGGCGGCGCGCTTGTCACCCCGCCGGGCGGCGTTCCAGGCCGCGGCGAGATCGAGGAAGTTCCGCACCATGCGCGCCCCGTGCTGGGACAGGATGCTCTCGGGGTGGAACTGCACGCCGTGGACCGGCCGGCTCGCATGTTCGAGCGCCATGATGAGCCCGTCCGCCTCCGCCGTGACCACGAGGTCCGGCGGGCAGCTCGCCCGCGCGACGATGAGCGAGTGGTAGCGGGTGGCCGCGAAGGGGCCGTTGATGCCGCGGAAGAGCCCGGTGGCGCGGTGCTCCACCGTCGAGACCTTGCCGTGCATCGGCGCGGGCGCGCGGACCACCTCGCCCCCGAAGGCCTGACCGATCGCCTGGAGGCCGAGGCAGACGCCGAAGAGCGGGATCTCGTCGCTGAGCTCCCGCACCACGTCGAGGCAGATGCCGGCCTCGCTCGGCGTGCAGGGTCCGGGCGACAGCACCAGGGCGTCCGGGGCGCGGGCGCGGATCTCCGGCACGGTGATCTCGTCGTTGCGCAGGACCGTGATGCCCGAGACCAGCGGCCCGATCAGGTGCACGAGGTTCCAGGTGAAGGAGTCGTAATTGTCGATGACGAGGATGTCGGCCATGGCTCGCGCTCGCGGTCCGGGCCGGTTTGGGCGGTGGGCCGGGCGCGGTCAAGGGGCAGCCGGGGGCCGCGATGCCGCGAAGCGGGCGGGCCGGCGCGCGAGGGGGCCGGTTTCAGAAATTGTCGTGAACCGTCGCAATGAGCCGGAACTTGTTTCCACCTATGTCGAAGATGTGGAATTTTCCGAGGCGGTCAACGGCGTTGAAGCTGCGTTTCAGGTCGGCAAAGGTGCCGAAATCGCCGGCCTCGATGATCCTGCGCCATGCCTGCAGCGGAGCGCCGGCACCCGGGTGACGGGCCGCGAACGCGACCAGGGCCTTGTTCGACACGACGCGCATGGGTCCCGACGTCTCGCCCTGGGATGACCGGCATTCGGTTCACTGCCCCCGCCGCGCCTGGGCGGCGAAGCGCACGGCCTCCTCGGCGGCCCGGAACTGGGCCTTCGCCTTGTTGACGCATTCCTGCTGCTCGGAGGCCGGATCGGAATCGTGCACGATCCCGGCGCCCGCCTGGACGTGCATGCGGCCGTCCTTCACCACGGCCGTGCGCAGGACGATGCAGGTGTCCATCTGCCCGTCCGCGCCGAAATAGCCGATGCAGCCCGCGTAGGGACCGCGCTTCTCGCGCTCCAGCTCGTCGATGATCTGCATCGCCCGCACCTTCGGGGCGCCCGAGACGGTGCCGGCCGGGAAACCCGCCACCAGGGCGCCGAGCGCGTCGTGGCGCGGGTCGAGCCGGCCCTCCACGTTCGAGACGATGTGCATCACCTGGCTGTAATATTCCAGGAAGAACGACTCGGTGACCGACACGCTGCCGATCTCGGCCACCCGCCCGACGTCGTTGCGGCCGAGATCGAGGAGCATCAGGTGCTCGGCCCGCTCCTTGGGGTCGGCCAGGAGGTCCTCGGCGAGCGCCCGATCCTCCTCGGGCGTGGCGCCGCGGCGGCGGGTGCCGGCGATCGGGCGGATCGTGACCTTGCCGTCGCGCACCCGCACCAGGATCTCGGGCGAGGAGCAGACGATCTGGAAGGCGCCGAAATCGAGGTAGCACAGGAAGGGGGCCGGGTTCACCCGGCGCAGCGCGCGGTAGAGCGCGAAGGCCGGCAGCGCGAAGGGCGCCTCGAAGCGCTGCGAGAGCACGACCTGGAAGATGTCCCCGGCCGCGATGTACTCCTTGGCCCGCGCCACCATGGCGTGGAACGCCTCCGGCGCGGTGTTCGAGACCGGGGAGGGGGCCGGGATCTCGGCCGGGTTGGCGCGGGCCTCGACGGGGAGCGGCCCTTCGAGCGCCTCGGCGACCGCCTCCAGCCGGGCGAGGGCGGCCTCGCAGGCGGCGCGGGGCGCGACGCCCGCCGCGGGGCGGACCGGGGTGACCACCGCGATCTCGTCGCGCACGGCGTCGAACACCACCATCACGGTCGGGCGGACCAGGATGGCGTCCGGCACGCCGATCGGGTCGGGCTTCGGCGGGGCGAGCCGCTCCATCTCCCGCACCATGTCGTAGCCGAGATAGCCGAACAGGCCCGCGGCCATCGGCGGCAGGGCGGGGTCCCGCGGCAGGGCGGACTCGGCGATGAGGGCGCGCAGGCTCTCGAGCGGCGGGCGGTCGTCGGGGACGAAGCGGTCGAGGGCGGGCGCGTCGGCCCGCTCGGCCCGGCCGCCGCCGCAGCGCCAGACGAGGTCGGGGTCGAGGCCGATCATCGAGTAGCGCCCGCGCACGGCGCCGCCCTCGACGGATTCGAGCAGGAAGGCCGCGCCCTCGCGCCCCGCCCTCAGCTTGAGGAAGGCCGCGACCGGGGTCTCCAGGTCGCCGACGAGCGTGGCGCGCAGGAGCACGGGCGTGCCGGCCGCGAGGGCGGCTTGCGCGGCGTCGAGCGGGGGCGTGACGAGCATGGGTCGAGCCGGGGAAGGGGCTGAGGGCGCCGGGCCCTGCGCCGGAGGTTCGGGGCCTGAGCCCGCGGGATCAGTATTCTCCGCCGATCGCGCGCCGGAACGCGGCCTCGTTCACCGAGACGCCGGCCTGCCTCTGGGCGTCGGCGATGTACTCGGCGAGGACGTCGTCGGCCAGCGCCTGGCGGTACTGCTGCTCGACGCCGCCCTGCGGCCCCGACGGGAGCGGCGGCACGGTGGCGGAGGTGACCTTGAAGGCGGCCCTGACCTTGTCCCCGGCGCTGGCCGAGCCGGTCTTGCCGACCGCGGTCGCGAAGATGCGCCCGACGCTCTCCGGGGTGAGGCCGTCCTTGGCCCGGCCGCGGGCGAGGTCGCTCGCATGCCGCGCCTCCACCCCGTAGGCGGCGGCCACGGCCTCGATCGTCTCGCCCTTGTCGAGCCGCTCGGCCGCCTCGCGGGCCTTGGCGGCGAGGCGCTTCTCGACCTCATCGGCCTTCCACTGGGCGGCGACCTGGTCGCGCACCTCGTCGAGGGGGCGGTCATGGGCGGGGTCGATCCGGGTGACGTCGTACCAGAGATAGCCCCCGGCGCGGGTGCGCAGGGCCTCGCTGTCGGCGCCCATCTCGGAGCGGAAGATCGCGGGCAGCACGGCGTCCTTGTCGGGCAGGCCCTCGACGGGCTGGCCCTTCGGGTCGCGCCCCTGCGCGTCCGTCGCCGGGACGGTGACCAGGGGCAGGTCGCGCTCGCGGGCGATCTCGGTCAGGGGCTTGGCCCCGGCCCGCTGGTCCTCGATGGCGTCGTGCACCTTCTCCAGGCCGTCCCGGGCGCGCTCGCGGGCGATCTCGGTGCGGATCTGGTCGGCCACCTCCTCGAAGGGCTTGATGCTGCCGGGCTCGATCGCGGTCACGCGCAGCAGCACGGTGCCGAAGCGCCCCTTGACCGGCTCGCTCACCGTGCCCTGCGGCAGGGCGAAGGCGGCGTCGGCCACGGCCGGGTCGAACAGCTCCGCGCGGGTGAAGGTGCCGAGATCGAGGCTCTTGGGGTCGAGGCCGCGCTCGCCCGCGATCGACTCGAAGGGCGCCTCGCCGTCGCGGATGCGCTTGAGCGCCGCGGCGGCGTCCGCCTCGTTGGGGAAGACGATCTGCTGGATCGTGCGCTTCTCCGGCGTGCCGTAGCGGCCCCTGTCGGCGTCGTAGCGGGCGCGCGCCTCCTCCGCCGTCACGGCATCGGGCTTGGCGAGGGTGGTCGGGTCGAGGACCAGGATGGTCACGCCCCGGATCTCCGGGGCCCGGAAGCCGCCCTTGTGCTCCTCGTAATAGGTCCTCGCCTCCTCCTCGGTGGGCGCCGGGATCTCGCCCGCCGCGCTCTCGGGCAGCAGGATGAAGGCGGCGGAGCGCCGCTCGGTGGTGTAGCGGTGGATCGCGTCGCGCACCGCGAGCGGCACCGTCAGGTCGGCGGTGAGCGATTCGGCGAGCTGGAGGCGGGCCGCGACGGCGCGCTGCTCCTGCACGAAGGCCGCCTCGCTGAGGCCGGCCTGCCGCAGGGTGTCGTTGAAGACGCCGATGTCGAAGGCGCCGTTCGCCCCCTTGAAGGCCGGCTCCTCCTTGATGAGGCGGATCACCGCGTCGTCGCCGACGCGCAGCCCGAGCTCGCGGGTCTTCTGGTCGAGGGTCGCCTCGGTGACGAGGGCGCTCAGCACCTCGCGGTCGAGGCCGAGCGCCCGGGCCTGGTCCGGGGTGATCGGCCGGCGGGCCTGCCGGGCGAGGCGCTGGATCTGGTTCTGGTAGGCGCTGCGCACGGCCTCGGCCGAGATCTTGGTGCTCCCCACCGTGGCGACCGCGGCGGTGCCGCCGCCCCGGAAGATGTCGCCGATGCCGAAGATCGCGAGGCCCGCAATCAGGAGGCCGAACACGACCGTGATGACGATCTTGCCGAGCCAGCTCTCGCTGGCGGCGCGGAACCCCTGAAGCATCGACGTCCTCGACGAGCCGGCGGCCGCTTGCGCGCGGGCGCCTCTTATCCGAAGGGCACGCGATAGCCGATCCGCGCCACGGCGGAAAGGCCGGGCGCCGTCGCGGTTTGCGCACGCTGAGGGTGTCTGTTACCGGCTACGCACGGGATCGGAGGGACGGCATGGCAGGCGAGCGACCGCGTCCGCTTGTGGCGGGGAACTGGAAGATGAACGGCACCCGGGCCTCGCGCGCGGTCCTGGAGGCGGTGATCGCCGGGCTGTCGCCGGCGCTGGCCTCGCGCGCCGACGTGCTGGTCTGCCCGCCCGCGACGCTGATCGGCGCCTTCGCGGAGGCGGCGGCGGGCTCGCCCGTGCGGATCGGCGGCCAGGACGTGCACGCGGCGGCGAGCGGCGCCCATACGGGCTGCATCTCGGCCGAGATGCTGGCGGATCTCGGCGCCAGCCACGTGATCGTGGGCCATTCGGAGCGGCGCGCCGACCAGCACGAGACGGATGCCGAGGTGCGCGCCAAGGCGCTCGGCGCCCACCGGGCGGGGCTCGTGGCGATCATCTGCGTCGGCGAGACCCGGGCGGAGCGCGAGGCCGGCCGCACCCTCGAGGTGGTGCGCGGCCAGCTCGCCGGCTCGCTGCCGGAGGGCGCGCGGGCCGCCGACACGGTGATCGCCTACGAGCCGGTCTGGGCGATCGGCACCGGGCTCACGCCCACCCCTGCCGACGTGGCGCAGGTGCACGGGCTGATCCGCCGCGACCTCACGGAGCGGCTCGGGGCCGAGGGGCAGGGGCTGCGCATCCTCTACGGCGGCTCGGTGAAGCCGTCGAACGCCGCCGAGCTGATGGCGGTGCCGAACGTCGACGGAGCGCTGGTGGGCGGCGCCAGCCTCAAGGCGGAGGATTTCCTGGGGATCGCGGCGGCCTACGCCTGAGCGGGACGGGTCGGCGCCGCGGCAGGGCATCCCGCCCCACGACACCGCGCCGCGCTTGGCCTGCCGGGCGTTCTCGTGTACGGACCCCCCGAATTCGAGGCCCGGGCGCCCTGGCGGCGCGCCGGCCATAGGCACGTTGGCGCTCCCTCGGCGGTGCCGCCCCTGGAAACCCGATGCAGACCGTCCTGATCGTCGTCCACCTGATCATCGTGCTCGCGCTGATCGCCGTCGTGCTGCTGCAGCGCTCCGAGGGCGGTCTCGGCCTCGGCGGCGGGGGCAGCGGCACGCAGGGGTTCCTCACCGGCCGCGGCCAGGCCAACGCGCTCACCCGCGCCACCGCGATCCTGGCGGCCCTGTTCTTCACCACCAGCATGGTGCTGGCGATCCTGTCGCACCGCACCGCCGCGCCGCGCTCGATCTTCGAGGGCGCCGGCCAGACCCGCGCCCCGGCGGGGCAGCCGGCGGCCCCGCCCTCGGGCAACCTCCTCGACCAGCTGCGCCAGCAGCAGGGCGACGCGCCCGCGGCCCCGGCCGCCCCGGCGCCCGCCGCGCCCGCGGCCCCGGCCGCGCCCGCCGCCCCGGCGGCGCCCCAGTCGCGCTGAGCCGGACGGAGTCCCCGCTTCGCCGAGACGAGCGGCGGGCCCCGCGCCCGCCCCGATCCCGCACGTGGATCCGGCCGGCCCCGCCGCCCGGATCCGGTCCCGTTTGAGCCCCGGCGGTTGGCGTTTCGGCCCCGCCGTTGTATGGAGCAGGCCCCATGACGCGGTTCGTCTTCATCACCGGCGGCGTGGTGTCCTCCCTCGGCAAGGGCCTCGCTTCGGCGGCCCTCGCGGCCCTCCTGCAGGAGCGCGGCTACAAGGTCCGCCTGCGCAAGCTCGACCCCTACCTCAACGTCGATCCGGGCACGATGAGCCCGACCCAGCACGGCGAGGTCTTCGTCACCGACGACGGCGCCGAGACCGACCTCGACCTCGGCCATTACGAGCGCTTCACCGGCGTGCCGGCGACCCGGGCCGACAACATCACCACCGGCCGCATCTACCTCGACATCATCACCAAGGAGCGGCGCGGCGACTATCTCGGCGCCACGATCCAGGTGATCCCGCACGTCACCAACGCCATCAAGGAATTCGTCCTCGACGGGAACGAGGCCTACGATTTCGTGCTGGTGGAGATCGGCGGCACGGTCGGCGACATCGAGGGCCTGCCGTTCTTCGAGGCGATCCGCCAGCTCGGCCAGGAGCTGCCGCGCGGCCAGTGCGCCTACATCCACCTGACCCTGCTGCCCTACATTCCCTCGGCGGGCGAGCTGAAGACCAAGCCGACCCAGCACTCGGTGGCGGAGCTGCGCTCGATCGGCATCCAGCCCGACATCCTGCTCTGCCGCTGCGACCGGCCGATCCCGCGCGAGGAGCGCCGCAAGCTCGCCCAGTTCTGCAACGTGCGCGAATCGGCGGTGATCGAGGCCCGGGACGTCGAGTCGATCTACGACGTGCCGCTCTCCTACGGCGAGGAGGGGCTCGACCGCGAGGTGCTGGCCCTGTTCGGCATCGAGGCCGCGAACGCGCCCAAGCTCGCGCGCTGGCGCACCATCTCGGAGCGGGTGAAGAACCCCGAGGGCGAGGTCTCGATCGCCATCGTGGGCAAGTACACGGGCCTCAAGGACGCCTACAAGTCGCTGATCGAGGCGCTCACCC
Organism: Methylobacterium sp. CB376; assembly: GCF_029714205.1. Taxonomy (NCBI): domain Bacteria; kingdom Pseudomonadati; phylum Pseudomonadota; class Alphaproteobacteria; order Hyphomicrobiales; family Methylobacteriaceae; genus Methylobacterium; species Methylobacterium sp. CB376. Next base: position 5,914,278 of record NZ_CP121648.1, read on the forward strand.
ACGGCGGCATCGCCAACCGGGTCAAGGTCAACCTGGAATGGATCGAGGCCGAGATCTTCGAGCGGGAGGATCCGGCGCCGTTCCTGGAGGGACTGAACGGCATCCTGGTGCCGGGCGGCTTCGGCCAGCGCGGCGCCGAGGGCAAGATCCGCGCGGCCCGCTACGCCCGCGAGAAGAAGATCCCGTATTTCGGCATCTGCTTCGGCATGCAGATGGCGGTCGTCGAGGCGGCGCGCTCCCTCGCCGGGATCGAGGCGGCGAACTCGACCGAGTTCGGCCCGACCCCCGAGCCGGTGGTGGGCCTGCTCACCGAGTGGATGCGCGGCAACGAGCTGGAGAAGCGCGCGGCCGAGGGCGATCTCGGCGGCACGATGCGGCTCGGCGCCTACACGGCGGCGCTCGCCCCGGATTCGCGCATCGCGCGGATCTACGGCGACACGGTCATCCAGGAGCGCCACCGCCACCGCTACGAGGTCAACATGGCCTATCGCGAGCGGCTGGAGGCGAAGGGGATGCGCTTCTCCGGCACCTCGCCGGACGGGCTCCTGCCGGAGACCGTCGAGGTCGAGGGCCATCCCTGGTTCATCGGGGTGCAGTTCCACCCGGAGCTGAAGTCGCGGCCCTTCGAACCGCACCCGCTGTTCAAGTCCTTCATCGAGGCGGCGGTGGTGCAGAGCCGGCTGGTCTGATCCGGGATCCGGTCGATCCAAGCGGATCCCGGATCACGCGCCCGCGCGGCGCCTGAGCGAAAGCCCACATCCGCCGTCCCGAAGGGATCAAGCGGATGTGGCAAGAGGCCGCCGGCCGGTGTACCCAGTATCCCCGAGGTCGCAGGCGGCCGAGGGGAGCCGGGATGCTGGCGTCGATTTCCGGGCTGGGGGCCTTCCTGGCCTACGCGGCTGTGGCCGCCGGGCTGGTGGCGGCCTACCTCGTCGTCTACATGCTGGCGACGGCGCATGACGAGCTGGCGCTGATCCGCGCCGGGGTGACGGCGGCGGCGATCGCGCTCGGCGGCAGCCTCGTGGCCTTCACGCTGCCGCTCGCGGTCGCGATCTACAACGCGCAGGGCCTGCTCGACTGCGCGGTCTGGGGCCTCGTCGCGCTCATCGTGCAGATGGCGGTCTACTGGGTGGTCCGGCTCGTCCTGCCGGGCCTGTCGCGCCAGATCGCGGCGGGCGAGACCGCGCCCGCGACCTTCCTCGCCGCGGCCTCGCTCGCGGCGGGCATCGTCAACGCCGCCGCGATGACCTACTGAGATGCCGGACCTCAAGCGCTCCCAGGTCGTCTCGCTGGCCCTGCTGCTGGGCGCCGGCGCCACCGCCTACGGGCTCGCCCGCCGCGACCCGTCGCAGCGGGAGGAGGACACCCTCGTCTACCGGGACGTCGCGACCTGCCTGGGCCAGGGCCTGCGCAGCCGGGACGATTGCGAGGCCGCCGACCGCGAGGCCCGCGCCCTCTACCCGCGCGTGGCGCCCCGCTACGACACGAACGCGGCCTGCGAGGCGCATCACGGCTGCGGCGGCTGCACGGCCGGGGGCTTCGTGGCGACCGAGGCCGCGGGCCACTTCATCCCGCTGCTCTCGGGCTTCATGATCGGCCGCACGGCCGAGCAGGCCATCCCGGTCCAGCCCCTCTTCCGCCACGAGACGCGGCCCTGCGGCGGGGGCGGGGGCTTCGCGGGCAGCTACTGCACCAGCAGCGGCGGGCGGATCTGGACCTCGGGCAGCGGGTCGAGCAGCGCGCGGGTCTCCTCCGCGGTCGCCCGCACCGCCGCGACGACGCCCCGGGTGGTGGCGAGCGGGGATTCGGCGGCACCGGCCGCGCGGTGGCCGGGGGCACGGGGGAGGATCCGGCGGGGGAGGGGCCTGATGCGCCGCCTCGACCTCGGCGAGCGGCCGGATTGGCGCGACAGGGCCGCGGCGGCGGGCTTCGCCTTCCACACCTTCGCGGACGAGCCCTACTGGGACGAGAGCCACGCCTACGCCTTCACCCTCGACCAGATCGAGCGCGACATCGAGGCGCCGAGCGCGGAGCTCCACGCGCTCTGCCTCGACTTCGTCGCCCGCGCGGTCGCGGACGAGGCAATCCTCGCCTCCCTGGGCCTGCCCGAAGCGGCCTTCGACGCGGTGCGCGAGAGCTGGCGGCGGGGCGACCCCTCCCTCTACGGCCGCCTCGACCTCGCCTATGACGGCACCGGCCCGGCGAAGCTCCTGGAATACAACGCCGACACGCCGACCGCCCTCTACGAGACGGGCGTCTTCCAGTGGCTGTGGCTGGAGGATCTGCTGGCGCGGGGCCTGCTGCCGCCCGGCAGCGATCAATTCAACGCGGTCCACGAGCGGCTGATCGCCCGCTTCTCGGCGATCGGGGGGCCGGTCGCCTTCACCTGCATGCCCGACGCGCCCGAGGACCGCGGCACCGTCGCCTACCTGCAGGATTGCGCCCATCAGGCGGGGCTCGCCACCCGCTTCGTGCCCCTCGCCTCGGTGTCGCTGCGCGAGGACGGCGCCTTCTCGGACGGGCTCGGCGAGGCGCTCGGCACCCTGTTCAAGCTCTATCCCTGGGAATGGGCCTTCCGGGACGCCTTCGGGGCGGCGCTGCCGGGCACGCCGACCCGCTTCCTGGAGCCGCCCTGGAAGGCCGTGCTCTCGACGAAGGGCCTGCTGCCCCATCTCTGGCGCCTCGCGCCCGGCCACCCGAACCTGCTCCCGTGCTACTTCGAGGACGATCCCGCCAAGGCGTCCCTCGGCCGGACTTTCGTGAAGAAGCCGATCCTGTCGCGGGAGGGGGCGAACGTGCTGATGGTGCGCGACGGCGCCGTGCTGGCCCGCGAGGAGGGACCCTACGGGGCGGAGGGCCACGTCCGCCAGGCGCTGGTCGACCTGCCGGCCTTCGCGGGCGAGCGGGTGCTCGCCGGGAGCTGGATCATCGGCGAGGCGCCGTCGGGCCTGTGCCTGCGCGCGAGCCGCGACCTCATCACCGGCAACCGGGCGCGCTTCGTGCCGCACGTGATCGCGCCCTGACCCCGCCACGCCCGCACCCTATCTTGCCGGCGTGACCGAGATTCTCTTCTACCACATGCAGCGCCAGCCCCTCGAATCGGTGCTGCCGAACCTCCTGGAGAAATCCCTGGAGCGGCGCTGGCGCGTCGTCGTGCAGGCGGCGAGCGAGGAGCGGCTGGCCGCCCTCGACGACCACCTCTGGACCTTCTCGGAGGAGAGCTTCCTGCCCCACGGCACCGACCGCGAACCCGACGCCGGCACGCAGCCCGTCGTGCTCACCCTGCGCGACGCGAACCCGAACGGCGCCACGATCCGCTTCCTGGTCGAGGGCGCCGCCCTGCCCGCCGATGCGGGACGCTACGAGCGCATCTGCGTCCTGTTCGACGGCAGCGACCAGGAGGCGCTGCTCCTGGCCCGCGAGCAGTGGCGCGCCGCCAAGGAGGCCGGGCACAGCGTCGCCTACTGGCAGCAGGACGAGACCGGCCGCTGGCAGAAGAAGGCCTGATCCGGGATCCGCTCGATCGAAGCGGATCCCGGATCCCGCGCCCGCCCGGCGCGTGAGCGAAGCCCCGATCCGCCATCCCGAGGGGGTCTATCGGATCGGGTATGAGGACCGCCCCGGAGGACACCCGATGATCCGCATCCTGATGCTGCTCGCCGCGCTCGCCGCGGCAGCGCCCGGCCCCTCGCTCGCGCAGCAGCCGCGGCCGCAGGACCCGCGCGCGCAGGAATCGCGCGCGCCCGAGTCCCGCCCGTCCGAGTCCCGCCCGTCCGAGTCCCGCCCGCCCGAGGGGCGCAGGCTGCCCCCGACGCGGTGACGCAGCACAGCCTCGCCCTCTCGGACGGGCGCAGCCTCGCCTTCACGGCCACGGCCGGCAGCCTCGCCCTCGTCGACGAGGCCGGCAAGCTCCAGGCCGAGATCGCCTTCACGGCCTTCACCCTGCCGGAGCGCCCGCGGGCGACGCGGCCCGTCACCTTCGCGCTCAACGGCGGTCCCGGCGCGGCCTCCGCCTATCTCAATCTCGGGGCGGTCGGCCCCTGGCGCCTGCCCCTCGACGGGCCGAGCATCAGCCCCTCGGCGGCGCCGGTGCCGCTGCCCAACGACGAGACCTGGCTCGACTTCACCGACCTCGTCTTCCTCGATCCGGTCGGCACCGGCTACAGCCGGGCGGCCGGGGACGACGCCAAGCGCTACTTCTCGGTCGATGCGGACGCCTCGGTCCTCGCCGCGGCGATCGCCCGCTGGCTGCGCACCAACGACCGCCTGACCTCGCCGAAATTCTACCTCGGGGAGAGCTACGGCGGCTTCCGCGGCCCGCTCATCGCCCGCAAGCTCCAGGACGACGTCGGGGTCGGCCTCTCGGGCCTCGTTCTGCTCTCGCCCGTGCTCGATTTCGGCTGGCTTCAGCCGCCGCGGCACAATCCCCTCGGCGACGTCACCCGGCTGCCCTCCCTGGCCGCCGCCGCCATCGAGCGCCGCGGCGGCAGCCCGGACCCGGGGGCGCTGGCGGAGGCCGAATCCTACGCCACCGGCGAGTACCTGAGCGACCTACTGCGCGGGCCGCGGGACGGCGCGGCGCGCGACCGGCTCGCCCGCCGGGTCGCGGCGCTCACCGGGCTCGACCCGGACCTGGTGCGGCGGCAGGCCGGGCGGATCTCGACCGGCAGCTACCAGCGCGAGAGCGGCCGGGCGGAGGGGCGCGTCGCCAGCGCCTACGACACCGGCGTCACCGGCTGGGACCCGGAGCCGAACGCGGCCCATGCGGGCTTCGAGGACCCGCTCCTCTCCGCCATGCAGGCGCCCCTCTCGAGCGCGATCGTCGACCTCACCGCCCGCACCCTGAACTGGCGGGTGACGAATCTGCGCTACGAGCTGCTCAGCACCGGCGTGAACCGCCAGTGGAACTGGGGCTCCGGCCGCACCCCGCCGGAGGTGGTGAGCGACCTCAGGCAGGCCCTCGCCCTCGACGGGTCGCTGCGGGTGCTGGTCGCGCACGGCTACACGGACCTCGTCACGCCCTACTTCGCCTCGCGGCTCATCCTCGACCAGATCCCCGCCTACGGTCCGGGCCAACGGCTCAGCTTGGCGGTTTTCCCGGGCGGCCACATGTTCTATTCCCGCCAGGCCTCGCGGGCGGCGCTCCGGGGCGAGGCGCTGCGCCTCTACGAGGCGGCGCTGGCGGCGCGGCAGGGAAGCGGCGAGGGACGATGACGAGGATCCGGGGACGAAGCCGCCGGGGACGGGGCCGGGCGCTGGCCGCGATCGGCGCGGCCCTGCTCTCTGGCTGCGGCGGCAACCCCGACCGGGCGGCCCCCGCGGCGGCGATCGCGCCGCCCGCCCCGCCCGCCTATGCGGGGCCGGTGCTGGCTCCGGACGGCACCTGCACGGGACCGGTGCCGGCGGGCGCCGCCGCGATCGCGCCGGGCATCGGCGAGTGCGAGCTGGTCCGGCTCAAGGGCGCGCCCCCGACCGACGTGCTCGTCGGCGAGAGCGGGCGGGGCCAGCGCGAGGTGCAGGTGCTCTACGCGGAGCCCGGCGGAAAGGAGCTGTATTTCTTCGTCAACAACCGGCTCGACCGAATCGTCAAGTGAGGAAGCGCACCGCGCCGGCCTGCGGCGCGGGCTCCGGTCGCCCCGCCGGCCCGGGCGGGGCCGGACGCGGCGACGCGAGAGGGCGAGGACTGGACCGGCATGGCGCGCGACCCGAACGCAATCGACTTCTGGCGCGGCCTCGCCCTGATCACCATCTTCATCAACCACATCCCCGGCAACGTCTTCGAGAGCTTCACCTACTCGCAGTACGGGACCTCGGACGCGGCCGAGCTGTTCGTGTTCCTTGCGGGCTGGTCGATCGGGATCGCGATCCGGGGCCGCAGCGGCGCGCTGGAGCCGGCCGGCCGCACGCTGCTGCGCCTGCTCTCGCGCATGGTCGAGGTCTACCGGGCGCAGATCGTCATCACGGCCCTCGCCCTCGCCATGCTGGCGGCGGCGGCCCTCCTCCTCGACAACCCGCTCCTGCTCGAGTGGCACAATGCCGGGCCGGTCTTCACCGACCCGGTCCAGACCACCCTCGGCTGGGTCACCCTCCTGCACCAGCTCGGGTTCTTCAACATCCTGCCGCTCTACGTGGTGCTGCTCGGGCTCGCGCCGCTCTTCGTGCTCGCGGCGCGGCTGAGCCGGCCGCTGGCGCTCGCCGCCTCCCTCGCCCTCTACCTCGCGGCGCTGGTCTGGGAGATCAACCTGCCGTCCTGGCCGGGGGAGGGGCACTGGTTCTTCAACCCCCTGTGCTGGCAGCTGCTGCTGGTGCTCGGCTTCCTGGCCCACGAGTGGCGGCGCGAATCGGAGAGCTTCCAGGTCTGGCGCCGCCGCCTGCGCCCGCTCGGGATCGCGGTCGTGGTGATCGGGGCGGTGCTGGCGTGGTTCCACATCCGGCCCGACCCGCTCCTCGTGCCCGAGCCGCGGCTCCTCTTCACCTTCGACAAGTCCTACCAGCCGCCGGCCCGACTCATCCACTTCATCGGCGTGCTGCTGACCTTCCAGGGCGCATTCGAGTGGATCTACGCCCGGCTCCCCTGGCTCGGGCGCCAGCTCGCCGCCCTGGGCCGCAACTCCCTCGCGGTGTTCTCGGTCGGGTCGATCTGCAGCCTCGCGGCGCAACTCGTCAGGTTCTGGACCGGAGGCGGTTTCGCCGTCGATGTTCTTGTCGTAGGATCGGGGCTGTTTGTACTCGCGTTCACTGCATGGTTCGTGGAATGGCGCTCGCGCTCCCCTCGGTCGCCCGCATCGGCCTGACCTGCTGGTTCGGGCTCGTCGGGCTCGGCACGGCCGCCGCCCAGGCCCAGCAGCCCCCGCGGCCGGGATCGGCCGCGACCGTGGTGGCGCCCGGCCCCGACGTGCCGGACCCGAGCCTGTCGCCCGAGTGCCGGGTCCCCGGCTCCAAGCTCTACACCCTGGCCAAGCTCCGGGCCGTCAAGAAGGCCCTGCGGGAGCAGCGGGCGATCCACGTCCTCTCGCTCGGCTCGACCTCGGGCGGGCTCGGGGCCGTCACCTACCCGGTGAAGCTCGAATCGGCCCTGGAGCAATCCCTGCCGGACGTGACCGTCGACGTGGACAGCCGCGGCCTGCCGGGCGAGATCACCTACGGCGCCACCGAGCGGGTGCGCAACATCGTGGCGGAGATCGAGCCCGACCTCGTGGTCTGGCAGGTCGGCAGCAACGACGCGCTCGCCCGGGTCGACGTCGAGGCCTTCGCGTCCTCCCTGGCGGACACGATCGACTGGATCAAGTCGCACGACATCGACGTCGTGCTGGTGGATCCGCAATACACCGCGAGCTTGGCGCAGGACGACTACTACAACAGCTTCGTGCGCGCGATCCAGCGCGTGGCCGCCGAGAAGCAGGTGCCGCTCGTCCTGCGCTTCGAGGCGATGCGCTACCTCGCGCTGCACGCCAAGGGCGACGGGCTGCTCGGCAGCGGCTTCCGGCTCGCGGATCTCGGCCAGCGCTGCATGGCCGAGCACGTCACCCGGGCGATCACCGTCTCGCTGCTCCAGCCCGACGTGACCGGGACCACGCCCCCGCCCGCGGCCTCGGTCGCCGCCGGCAAGCCGAGCCCCTGAGCCGGGCGGCCCCGGGGCGCCGCCCGGGCTACTCCGCCGCCTCGAGCGCCGAGATCGCCGGCACCGGCACGCCGATGTCGCGCAGGAGCTGCGCGTCCGCGTCCGCGTCGGTATTGGCGGTGGTGAGCAGGCGCTCGCCGTAGAAGATCGAGTTCGCGCCCGCCAGGAAGCAGAGCACCTGCGCCTCCCGGGACAGCGCCCGGCGCCCGGCGCTGAGCCGCACCCGGGCGCGGGGCATCACGATGCGGGCGGTCGCGCACATCCGCACCATCTCGAAGGGATCGACCGGCGGGCGCTCGCCGAGCGGCGTCCCCGGCACCGCCGCGAGCGCGTTGATCGGCACGCTCTCCGGGTGCGGCGCGTGGTTGGCGAGCACCTGCAGCATCGCCACCCGGTCGGTCACGCCCTCGCCCATCCCGATGATGCCGCCGCAGCAGACGCCGATCCCGGCATCCCGCACCGCCTGGAGCGTCGCGAGCCGGTCCTCGTAGCTGCGGGTCGAGACGATCTTGTCGTAGTAGTCCGGGCCGGTATCGAGGTTGTGGTTGTAGGCGGTGAGCCCCGCCTCGGCGAGGCGCTCGGCCTGGGAGGGCGTCAGCATGCCGAGGGTGACGCAGGCCTCCATCCCGAGGCCGCGCACGCCCCGCACCATGGCGAGCACCGCGTCGAAATCCGGGCCGTCCTTCGGGCTGCGCCACGCCGCGCCCATGCAGAAGCGGGTGGCGCCCGCCGCCTTGGCCGCCGCGGCCTCGCGCAGCACGGCCTCGACCGGCATCAGGCGCTGGCGGGCGACGCCGGTCTCCTTGTGGTGGGCCGATTGCGAGCAGTAGCCGCAATCCTCCGGGCAGCCGCCGGTCTTGATCGAGAGCAGGCTCGCCCGCTGGATGTCCGAAGGGTCGTGATGCGCCCGGTGGACGAGGGAGGCCCGGTGCACGAGGTCGAGGAGCGGCATGTCGTGGATCGCCTGCACCTGCGCGACGGTCCAGTCGTGCCGGATGGCGGGGTCGGAGCGCTCGGTCGTCGTCATCGGGTCCCTCGCGTCGCGGGAGAAGCGGCCGCAGCCGCCGCACCCGGCCGCGCCTCCCCCGTCACTGATGTCTCGCGCGCCCCGTCGCCGCACCGGCATCCCCTTCGGGGAGCGTTCTCGCCCCGCATACCCCGATCCGCCGCGCTTGTCACAACCTCCATGGGGCGGAGCCGTTGTCAGCGCGCGGGCGCGGGCCCATCGTCGCCGCATGACGCTCCCGGTGCCCCTCTCCGCCGTCCGGTCCTTCGAGGCCGCCGCGCGGCGCCGCTCCTTCAAGGCCGCGGCGGCTGAACTGAACCTGACGGCGAGCGCGGTCAGCCACGCGATCCGCAAGATGGAGGAGGCGCTCGGCGTCGCGCTGTTCGAGCGGGCGGGGCAGGGGGTCTCGCTGACGCCGGCGGGCGAGGCCCTGCTGGAGCATGTCGGCCGCGCCTTCGAGGAACTGCACCGGGGCCTCGACCTCGTGGCGACGAGGGGGCCGCAGCTCCTGCGCCTGCACTGCGCCCCGAGCTTCGCCGCGCAGTGGCTGACGCCGCGCCTCGCCCGCTTCCTCGCCGACCATCCGGGCTTCGAGGTGCGCCTCGCCGCGGGCATGGACTACGCCCGCTTCACCACCGACGAGTTCGACGCCGACATCGTCTACGGCCCCCCGCGCGGGGAGGGGCTGGTGGTCGTCCCCCTCTGCACCGAGACGGTGATGCCCCTCTGCGACCCCGTCCGGGCGGCCCGCATCCGCGAGCCCGCCGACCTCCTCGGCGAGGTGCTGATCCAAAGCGACAACAAGCTCGTGCGCTGGCCGTTCTGGTTCGCCCGCAACGACCTGCCGGCGCCGCGGCCCCTCGGCGTGCGCTTCGACCGCAGCTTCCTGGCCATCGCGGCGGCGGCGGACGGGCTCGGCGTCGCCCTCGAATCGACCCTGCTCGCCGAGCGCGAGCTCGCGAGCGGGCGGCTCGTCGCCCCGCTCCGGGACCGCGCCCGGGACGTCACCTATGTGGGCCACCACCTCGTCTTCCCGGCCGCCACCCGGCGGCGCGCGCCGCTGCGCACCTTCGCGCGCTGGCTCGCGGCCGAGCTCGGCATCGATCGGGGATTCACCGAACTCGGCTGAGCCGCGCCCGCCCCGCATCCGACGCTGGTGTCGTCACCGCTGCCAGCTGCGCATCCGTCAGGCACCTGTCATCGGCAAATCGTTTCCGTCCCTCATCCAAATGGATGACGCTCCCGTATTTCATTCGAGGGCGGACACGAGGCAACCGCTGCCAATATGGCGCTGCGGCGACTGGACGCTTTACTTCGTTCGATTTCGGTGCCATCCCAATGAGCATTCCCACGGCCGGACCGCACCGTTGCGCGAGGCCGGGGACCGGGCGGGTGAGACGGTCGCCGAGCGCGACCGGAGCGCGGCGGGGACCGCGCCCGCTCACCCGCCGCCGATCCGCAGCCGCGACCACCACCGGTCCGCCCCGTCCCGCGGGGCCGGCCCCCTCCGGGCGGGATCGTGGCGGCGGACCTGATCGAGGGAGGACGCGCGGTGCAGACGCCCATCTTCCACCGTCATCGCGACGGCTCGTCCCACATCTCCCACTGCTACCCGGAGCGCGGCCCGGTGCCGGTTCGGCTCGCCTGGCAGCCGCCCTGCCCGGTCACCCCGGAGGAGCGCCGCGGGCGAACCGTCCTGAGCGTGTCCGGGTCGGCCCTCGCGCTCGCCACCGCCGCCTTCTGGGCCACGATGCTGCTCGCTCCGCCGGTCTCCGAGGCCACCGCCGGGCTCCGGTTCCCGGAGCCCTGCGCGGCGATGGAGCACCACGTGCGGCCCTGGTTCGAGCGCGAGATCGCCCGCCGCGCCCGCGTCGCCGCGGCACCGGGCCAGTCGGACTTCAACGCCCTGCTGCTCGACTATCGGGCCGCGCAGGCGCAGTGCCGGGCGGGGCGGGGCCGGGCGGCGGATCAGGCCATCGCCTCCCTCGACCGGCGCATCGTGGCGCTGTCCGACGCGGCGGTCCTGCCGGAGGACGAGTGATCCGACGCCCGGCCGGCCGGGGGGCGGGCGCTCCGGGAGGGGGCGCGGAGGCCGAGAACGATGCATCCGTCCCCCTCATGCAGGGCGCGCCGCGCAGCGGTCCGGCAACGGCGCCGGATTCCGTCCGTGAACGCGATCGCGCACCGCCTTCGGAACTCTGATCACCAGGGGGGATGTGGCTGCCACGCCTGTCCCGCCCCACGCTCTCGCCTTCGGGACAGAGCCGAGCCGGACGGGGGCGCCGGGCGTCGAGCGATCGTCGCCCTCTCATCCCACATCCGCTTGATCCCTTCGGGATGGCGGATGTGGGCTTCGCTCAGGCGCCGCGCGGGCTGGTGATCCGCTTGATCCCTTCGGGATGGCGGATGTGGGCCTCGCTCAAGCGCCGCGCGCGTGATCCGGGATCCGCCTGGATCGACCGGATCCCGGATCAGGGCAGGATCGACAGGCGCAGGGCCAGCGCGACCAGCTCGGCCTGCCGGCTGGTATTCGTCTTGCTGAAGACGGCGGCGAGCTGGGTGCGCACCGTGTGGACGCTCAGGCCGTGCTGCTCGGCGATCTCGGCCAGCGTGTCGCCGCGCGTGAGCTTCACCGCGAGGCGCGCCTCGGCGGGCGTGAGTCCGAAGATCCGCTCCAGGGCCGCCGTGCTCGGGCGGGTGCTGTCGTCGAGGTCCACCAGGATCAGCACCGAGTGCGGCCCATCCTCCCCGAGCACCGGAACGGGCGTCGCGTGCATGATCAGCGGACGCTGGCCTGGGCGATCAATCAGCACCCAGCTCTCACTTTCAAGTTGCACCCGTGTCTTGCCGCGCGACAGCAGCTGCTTTATGGCGTCGCGCCCGCTGATATCGCAGTCGAAATGCAGTCCGATGACGCTGCGCGTCTCCTGATCCAATATCTTCCGGGCGACCTCATTGACGGCCAGAACCTTACCGCTCGTCGAAATGACGACGCCACCGCAGCATATACGGTCAAGCGCCTTCAGAAGAGGCGTCCCGACTAGCACTTGAGTCCCCCAAGTCTCATCAGGACAACAGCTAGTCGCTTGGCTTGAAAAGTCGACTGACCGCCTGTGCGATTTCGCACCGCCCAGGGCGGGGGTCCGGGCTTCCGCTCAATTGGCAGTTCTGATTGCACCGCCGTCGAGGCAGGATTGGACCCAGTCCCTGGCCGCCTCGAGCGTGTCGAACAGAAGACCTTCCCGGTCGCAAGGTCCGAGACCCATCTGCAGGTACCACCGCATTCCTGCCGGAACCAGCAGGGCGACCAGGGCACGATCGGCCCAGACCAGCTGCGAGTCTTCCGTCGTGCCGCAGGACGCGCTCTTGATTGCTTCAAATATGATGGTGCTGGGCATGGCCGCATCCGTCATGCTGCTGCATCATGGCAAGCCCCAGCCAAAGAACGTTGGAATTCACTCCGATACAGAAAGTTAGTTCGGGTTACGAAACGCTACCATACGCCAAATAGGTTAGGCTCGCGGCCACCGTGGCGTCGGTGCGGCCCCGCGGGCCGGCGCCGCCCGCCGACTCAGAACAGCCGGTACTGCCCGCCCTCGGGCGCGGGCACGGCGAAGAGGTCCGTGCGCAGGGGCGCGCGGCCCTCGCCGTAGCCGAGGCGGCGGGCCGCCCGGCGCACCCGCTCGGCCAGCAGCTCCGCGTAGGGACCGGTGCCGGTGAAGCGCCGGCCGAAGGTCGCGTCGTAGGCCCGCCCGCCCCGCGCCTCGCCGAGGAGCGCGAAGCTCCGCGCCGCCCGTCCCGGGTAATGCGCGGCGAACCAGTCGCGGACGAGGTCGGCGAGTTCGTGCGGCAGCCGCAGGAGCACGCCGGCGCATTCCGTGGCCCCGGCCTCGCGGGCGCGGGCGAGCACCGCCTCGATCTCGTGGTCGTTGAGGGCCGGGATCAGGGGCGCCATCAGCACCGCCACCGGGATGCCGGCCGCCGCGAGCGCCCGGATCGCGGCGAGCCGCTTCCCGGGGCGGGGCGCGCGGGGCTCCATGCGCCGCGCGAGATCGCCGTCGAGCGTCGTCACCGAGACGGCGACCCGGACGAGGCCCCTCGCCGCCATCGCCCGCAGCAGGTCGAGGTCGCGCAGCACGAGGTCGGATTTGGTGACGATCCCGACCGGGTGGTTGAACCGGTCGAGCACCTCCAGCACCGCCCGGGTGATGCGGTGGCGCCGCTCGATCGGCTGGTAGGGATCCGTGGCGGTGCCGAGGGCGATCACGCGCGGGCGGTAGCCCTTGGCCGAGAGCTCCCGCGCGAGCAGGTCGGCCGCGTTCGGCTTGGCGAAGAGCTTCGTCTCGAAGTCGAGCCCCGGCGAGAGCCCCGCATAGGCGTGGTTCGGCCGGGCGAAGCAGTAGACGCAGCCGTGCTCGCAGCCCCGGTAGGGGTTGATCGAGCGGTCGAACCCGATGTCGGGCGAATCGTTGCGGGTGATGATCGTGCGCGCCCGCTCGAGCATCACCTCGGTGCGCAGGGGCGGCAGGTCCTCGTCGGGCTCCCAGCCATCCGCGAAGGCCTCGCGGCGCGCCGGCTCGAAGCGGCCGGTCGGGTTGGCGGTGGCCCCCGGCCGCGGCGGCGCGCGGCCGCCGGGGTCGACGCGGCGAGGCGCAGCTCCTCCCGCGCGCGCGGGTCGCCCCGATCACCCCCTCCGTCCCGGCCACGGCCCTCTCCCCGCCCGTTTCCGACCGCTCCCTCTAGAACAAACAGCGAACACGCGCAAATGCCGCGCATCGAGGCAGGACGCCGGACGTCGCGTAGGTTAAGGGCGCGCCATGATCACGGCCGTCATCCACGTCGTCGAATCGGGGCGGCCCGGCGCCATCGAGGCGCTGGCCGACACCCTGTCGGCGCTGGTGGAGGGGGTGGCGGCCGGCGTGGTCGGCGACGCGGTGATCGTGGCGGCCGACGCGGCGGACCACGACCTCGCCCTGGTGGCCGACCGCACCGGCGCCACCCTGGTGGCGCGGGGCGCCGACCCCTGGGCCGCGGCGGCCGCGGTGGCGCGCCGGACCTGGCTGCTCTGCCTGGAGGCGGGCGACCTGCCGGCGGAGGGCTGGATCCGCACCCTCGACCGCTTCACCGGGACGGCGGCGCCCGACCTCCTGGTCGGGCGGATGCGGCGCGCCCACGCGCCGCTACCCCAGCGCCTCGCCGCCCGGATCGAGGCGCTGGCGGGCACCCGGCGGGTGCGGGCCGGGGACGTGGTGCGGCGCGGCGCGCTCGCGGCCGGGCTGCCCTTCGCGGGCCGCAGGCCGGTGCGGCGCCTCGGCGGCGCGCTGGTGCGCGACTAGAGCATTTTCCGACGAAGTGGATGCCGGTTCGTCGCAGAAAATGCGGCAAGATCAAAGATCGAGAGCAGCACCTGATTGCAACGTGATCGGGTGCTGCTCTCGGGGAGGATCGGCTCGCGCCGCCGCCGGGTCCTGCTCCGGGTTCCTGATCGCGACGCGAGGCTCCGGCGCCGGGGCGGAGCGCCGCGGGTCAGCCGGCGCCGCGCCGCAGGTGCTCGTCCAGGCGCGGCATGATCTCGACGAAGTTGCAGGGACGGTGGCGGTAGTCGAGCTGGGCGGCCAGGATGCCGTCCCAGGCGTCCCGGCAGGCCCCGGGCGAGCCCGGCAGCACGAAGATGTAGGTGGCGCCCGCCACCCCCGCGGTCGCCCGCGACTGCAGGGTCGAGGTGCCGATCTTGTCGTAGGAGATGCGGTGGAAGATCGCCGAGAAGCCGTCCATGCGCTTCTCGAACAGGGGCTCCAGGGCCTCGGGCGTCACGTCCCGGCCGGTGAAGCCGGTGCCGCCGGTGGTGATGACCGCGTCCACGGCGGGATCGGCGATCCAGGCCCGCACCTGCGCCCGGATGGCCTCGACCTCGTCCGGCACGATCGCGCGGGCCGCGAGGCCGTGGCCGGCCTCGGTCAGGCGGCCGACCAGGGTGTCGCCCGAGCGGTCCTCGGCGAGGCTGCGGCTGTCCGAGACGGTGAGGACGGCGATCCGCAGCGGGATGAAGGGACGGCCGGTGTCGAGGGCCATGGCGGTGATCCTTGGGGATGATCCGTGTCGCCGACGCGCGCCGGGTCCGGGCGAGGCTCCCGCGCCCTCCCGGCGACCGCGTCCTCAGAGCTGCGCCGCGCGGAACGTGTCGCAGGATTGCGTCTGGCCGCTGCGGAAGCCGGTCTGGAACCAGCGCATGCGCTGGGCCGAGGAGCCGTGCGTGAAGGAATCCGGCACCACGTAGCCCTGGCTCTGCTTCTGCAGGCGGTCGTCGCCGATGGCGTTGGCGGCCGCCATCGCCTCCTCGATGTCGCCCTCCTGCAGGGCGTTGAAGCGCTCGTCCGAGTTCTTGGCCCAGACGCCCGCGAGGCAATCGGCCATCAGCTCGACCCGCACCGAGAGCTGGTTGGCGCTCCGCTCGTCGAGCTGCTGCTGGCGCTTCTGCACCTTCGGCAGGATGCCGAGCACGTCCTGCACGTGGTGGCCGACTTCGTGCGCGATCACGTAGGCGTAGGCGAAGTCGCCCTTGACCCGGAACTTCGTCTCCATCTCCTTGAAGAAGGTGGTGTCGAGATAGACCTTCTTGTCGAGGGGACAGTAGAACGGCCCCATGGCGGCCCGGGCCTGGCCGCAGCCGCTGCGCGTGCCGCCCTGGTAGAGCACCATCGTGGTCGGCGTGTAGGGGCGCCCGGTCTGGTTCGGCAGCACCTCCTTCCAGACATCCTCGGTGTTGCCGAGGATGTTGGCGGCGAAGCGGCCGGTCTGGTCGGTGGGCGCGCCGGTGCGGCGCTGCGCGTCCGAGCGCTGCTCCTGCGGCGCGCGCGGCCGGTTCATCATCTCGGCCCCGCCGATCAGGATCGACGGGTTGATGCCCGTGACCCAGCCGATGATGCACAGGATCACGATGGTGCCGATGCCGAGGCCGCCCGCCCCGCCGCCGGGGAAGCCGAAGCCGCCCCTCCCTCGCCGCGGCGGTCCTCGACGTTCTCGGAGGTCCGAAAATCTTCCCAGCGCATGATCCGTCACCCGTCGGTTCCGGCAGGACGGCTACGCGGGCCGGCCCCCGGGCTCAAGAGTAATCGACGCCGCCCAACACGGTTCCGCTTAGGCCCGGGCGTCGAGCGCGGCGCGCAGGACCCGGAAGTCGCGCCAGGCGAGGCGCTTCTGCAGGGGCTGGCGCAGCAGGTAGGCCGGGTGCAGCGTCGCGAGCAGCCGGATCTCGCGCCGCTCCGTGCGGTAGGGGAACCAGCGCCCGCGGGACTTGAGGATCCCGTCCTTGGTGGCGGCGAGCGTCTGGGTCGCCACGCCGCCCAGGCAGACCAGGATGTCCGGGTCGGCCAGGGCGATCTGCCGCTCGATGAAGGGCTTGCAGGTGGCGATCTCCTGCGGGGTCGGGTTGCGGTTGCCCGGCGGGCGCCAGGGCACGACGTTGCCCACATAGGCGTTCGTGCGGTCGAGCCCGATCGCCGCCATCATCCGGTCGAGGAGCTGGCCCGAGCGCCCCATGAAGGGCTTGCCGACCCGGTCCTCGTCGGCCCCGGGCGCCTCGCCGACGAACATCACCCGCGCGGTGGGCTCCCCGTCCGCGAAGACGAGGTTCTTGGCCGTGAAGCGCAGCGGGCAGCTCTCGAAGCGGGCGAGCAGCTGCTCCAGCTCCTCCAGGGTGGCGGCCGTGCGGGCGAGCTCCCGGGCGTCCCCGGCCGCCTCCCCGGGCTCGGCCGCGGCCGAGCGGCCGAAGGTGCTGGCCCGGGCGGGCGGGCGCGGCGCGGCGGCCGGCGCCGGGACGGGCTCGGCCGCCGGGCGAGGCTCGGGGGTCGGACGAGACTCGGGGGTCGGACGAGGCTCGGGGGCCGGACGAGACTCGGGCGCCGGGCGAGACTCGGAGGCCGGCCGGCCGCGGGAGGCGCTCTCCGCGAAGCGGTCGTGCGGCGCCTCGTCCAGCGCCGCGTCGACGCCCGCCGCGACGTGGAAATCCAGGTAGGCGAGGAGGTCGCGGTCGTCCGTCATGGGAGAGATGTGGCGAGCCGCCCGCCTGTGGACAACGGTCTTCGCGACGCGGCCGCCTGCGGCACGGCGCGCGCCACGTCCTTGGTCGGCTTGCGCCGGAGGGCGCGGCGTCGCACGGTCCGGCCAGTGCGGACCGCTTGAGCCCGACCTATCTGGTTTATATGTGAACCATCTCGCTCCCGCGGGATGAGGGGCGCGAAGGAGGACGGGGATGGACTTGCCGGAACGCGAGGCGATGGACTTCGACGTGGTCGTCGTGGGGGCAGGCCCGGCGGGGCTCGCGACGGCGATCCACCTGAAGCAGCTCGCCGCCGAGGCCGGCACCGACGTGTCGGTGGTCGTGGTGGAGAAGGGCGGCGAGGTCGGCGCGCACATCCTCTCGGGCGCGGTGATCGACCCGATCGGACTCGACCGGCTGCTGCCGGATTGGCGCCAGGATCCCGACCGGCCGCTCAGGACCGAGGTCGTCAAGGACGAGTTCATGTTCCTGGGGCCGGCGGGCGGCATCAGCCTGCCGAACATCGCCTTCCCGCGGCTGATGTCCAACCACGGCAACTTCGTCGGGTCGCTCTCGAACGTCGCCAAGTATCTCGGCCGCAAGGCGGAGGAGCTCGGCGTCGAGATCTATCCGGGCTTCCCGGCCGCCGAGGTGCTGTTCGACGAGGCGGGCGCCGTGGTGGGGGTGGCGACCGGCGACCTCGGCGTCGCCAGGAGCGGCGAGCCGCGCGACGACTTCACCCGCGGCATGGAGCTGCGCGCCCGCTACACGGTCCTGGCCGAGGGCGCCCGCGGCTCGCTGACCAAGCGCGTCATCGACCGCTACAAGCTCAACCAGCACTCCGACCACCAGAAGTACGGGCTCGGGGTGAAGGAGCTCTGGCAGGTCAAGCCTGAGAAGTTCCGGCCCGGCCTCGTCCAGCACACGATGGGCTGGCCGCTGCCGAACCGGGCGGGCGGCGGCTCCTGGCTGTACCACTTCGACGACCACCTCGTCTCGGTGGGCTTCGTCACGCACCTGAACTACGAGAACCCGACCCTGTCGCCGTTCGAGGAGTTCCAGCGCTTCAAGACCCACCCGATGATCCGCGAGGTGTTCGAGGGCGCCAAGCGCATCGGCTACGGCGCCCGCGCGATCATGGAGGGCGGCTGGCAATCGGTGCCGAAGCTCGTCTTCCCGGGCGGCTGCCTCGTCGGCGACTCGGCGGGGTTCGTGAACGTGCCGCGCATCAAGGGCTCGCACAACGCGCTGCTGTCGGGGATCCTGGCCGCCAGGGCCCTGCACGAGGCCGTGGCGGCGGAGCGGCGCCAGGACGAGATCACCGCCTACGATCGGGGCTGGCGCGACAGCGAGATCGGCTACGACCTCAAGCGGGTGCGCAACGTCAAGCCGCTCTGGTCGAAGTACGGCACGCTGGTCGGGGTCGGGCTCGGCGGGATCGACATGTGGCTCAACGAGCTCGCCGGCCTGTCGCTGTTCGGCACGCTCGGCCACGGCAAGCCGGACTACGCCTGCACCAAGCCGCTCAAGGACGTCAAGCCGATCACCTATCCGCGCCCGGACGGGGTCCTGACCTTCGACCGGCTCTCCTCGGTCTACCTGTCGAACACCAACCACGAGGAGGACCAGCCGGTCCACCTCCAGGTCAAGGATCCTGAGCTGCAGAAGCGCTCGGAGCACGACGTCTTCGGCGGCCCCTCGGCCCGCTACTGCCCGGCCGGCGTCTACGAGTGGATCGAGGAGGGCGGCGCGCCACGCTACCAGATCAACGCGCAGAACTGCGTCCATTGCAAGACCTGCGATATCAAGGACCCGAACCAGAACATCGACTGGGTGACGCCGGAAGGTCCGGGCGGGCCGAACTACGTCAACATGTGACGGCGCGGCAGGCCGGCGCCGCGCGCCGGCCTTCCTCCGGCATCCCCGTCCCGGGCGCCTGCCGCCGACGCCGCGCCCGGGGACCGGCGGGCGCTCCGAGACCGCGCCCCTCCCGGCTCAGGAACTCCGCAGCACAGCCGCGATTACCGTCTGGTGCGCGCCTTGCTGGAACTCTGGGTTGAAGTCACGCTCCGCACCCCGCGCGGCCGTGTCCGGGAGGGACCCGATGCGATCCTCACGCCTGACCACCTACATCTTCATCGGCATGCTGCTCGGCATCGCGGTCGGCTACGCGTGCAGCATCACCTGGCCGGATCCGCAGACGTCGAAGGAGATATCGGGCTACATCTCCCTGATCAGTGACGTCTTCCTGCGGCTGATCAAGATGATCATCGCCCCGCTGGTGTTCTCGACGCTGGTGGTCGGCATCGCCCACATGGGCGATACGGCAGCGGTGGGCCGGGTCGGCGGCAAGGCGCTGCTGTGGTTCGTGGGCGCCTCGCTCTGCTCGCTGCTCCTCGGCCTCGTGATGGTGAACCTGCTGCGCCCCGGCGAGGCGCTCAACCTTCCGCTGCCGGATGCCGGGGCCTCGACCAACCTCAAGGCCGCCTCGCTCTCCCTGAAGGAATTCGTCACCCACCTGGTGCCGAAGAGCGCCGTCGAGGCGATGGCCAACAACGAGATCCTGCAGATCGTGGTCTTCTCGGTCTTCTTCGGGGTGGCGCTCGCGGCCCTCGGCGAGAAGGGCCACGCGCTCGCCCACGGGATCGAGGGCCTCGCCGACGTGATGCTGAAGATCACCGGCTACGTGATGATGTTCGCGCCGGTGGCGGTGTTCGCGGCCATCGCCGCCACCATCACCACCCAGGGCCTCGGCGTGCTCGTCACCTACGGCAAGTTCATGGTCGAGTTCTACCTCAGCCTCGCGGTGCTCTGGGGCCTGCTGGTGCTGGCCGGCTTCGCCCTGGTCGGCGGGGGCGGCATCCGGCGCCTGCTCGACCTGATCAAGGAGCCCTTCGTGCTCGCCTTCTCGACCGCGTCGAGCGAGGCGGCCTACCCCAAGACCCTCTCGAACCTCGAGCGCTTCGGGGTGCCCAACCGCATCACCAGCTTCGTGCTGCCGATGGGCTACTCGTTCAACCTCGACGGCTCGATGATGTACTGCACCTTCGCGGTCATGTTCATCGCGCAGGCCTACAACATCCCGCTCACGCTGAGCCAGCAGCTGACCATGCTGCTCCTGCTGATGGTGACCTCGAAGGGCATGGCGGGCGTGCCGCGCGCGTCGCTGGTGGTGATCTCGGCGACCCTCTCGACCTTCCAGATCCCGGAGGCGGGCCTGCTCCTGATCATCGGCATCGACCAGTTCCTCGACATGGGCCGCTCGGCCACCAACGTGCTCGGCAACAGCGTCGCCACGGTCGCGGTGGCCAAGTGGGAAGGCCAGCTCAGCCGGAGCGACCAGCGCCTCGACCGCGACGTCAGCCCGCTGCCCGAGCCGGCCGAGTGATCATGAGGAGGCTTCGCGCCCTCGCGCTGACGGCCCTCCTGGCCGGGGCGCTCGCCGCCGCGGCGCCGGCCCGCGCCGTCGAGGTGCTGACCGGGACCCTGCGGAAGGCGGCGACGAGCGGCGTCGTCGCGATCGGCTACCGCACGAGCTCGATCCCCTTCTCGTTCGTCGAGGAGGGGCGGGGCGAGGGGCGCCCGGTCGGCTACGCCATCGACCTCTGCCAGGAGATCGTCGACGAGATCGGCCGGGCGATCGGCCGCGACGACCTGCGGATCCGCTTCGTCCCGGTCACCTCGGAGAGCCGCATCCCGGCCCTGCTCTCGGGGGAGATCGACCTCGAATGCGGCTCGACCACCGCCAATGCCGAGCGGCGGCGCAGCGTCGCCTTCTCGCCCGTCACCTTCGTGAGCGCGACGACGCTCCTGGTGCCGCGGGGCTCGGCCATCGCCTCCTACCGCGACCTCGCCGGCAAGCGCGTCGTCGTCACGGCCGGGACCACCAACGAGACGGCGCTGCGCGCGCTCCTGGCGCGGCTCAGGCTCGACGCGCAGGTCCTGACCGGGCGCGACCACGCCGAGTCCTTCGCCCTGCTGCGGGAGGGGCGCGCCGACGCCTTCGCGCTCGACGACGTGCTCCTCTCCGGGCTGATCGCGGCGGCGGGCGAGGCGGGCCGGGGCTTCACGGTGCTGCCCGACAAGCTCTCCTTCGAGCCCTACGGCATCATGTTCCGGAAGGACGACCCGGCGCTCGCGGGCGTGGTCGACGCCGCCTTCGCGCGCCTCGCCGGCACCCGCGAGCTGCGCTGGCTCTACGAGCGGTGGTTCCTCAAGCGGCTGCCGAACGGCGCGCGGCTCAACCTGCCCATGTCGGAGGAACTGCGCACCAGCTTCCAGCTGCTCGGTCTCGAAGAGTGAGCGATCCGATCCCGCCCCGGTCGCCGCTCCCCCACGGTCATCCCTGTACAAGCGCGGGATCGCGTGCCACTCTTGTCGGGCCGGGTCCGCTCTCGGCACAGTCGATGACCTGCTCCGCCGATGTCTCACCGCCGGCGGAGCTTTTTTTGGGATGATTTGTTCGGCCGAATTGCCGGATTATCCCGGCCCGGACCGTCCCGGCTCGCGGCGCGCCAGCCAGGCCACCGCCTCGGCCCCGGCGAGCGGGGCCGGGTCCCAGCGCGCCGGGTGCTCGACCGCCTCGCGCAGCAGGCGCTTGTAGACCTGCCGCGGCACCTCGACGGCGCCGAACTGCGCGAGGTGGCTGGTCACGAATTGCGCGTCGAGGAGGCGGTAGCCGTCGCGCCTGAGCCGCGCGGCGAGGTGGACGAGGGCGATCTTCGAGGCGTCCCGGGCGAAGTGGAACATGCTCTCGCCGAAGAAGGCGCCCCCGAGCGCCACCCCGTAGAGCCCCCCGACGAGGCTGCGCGGCGTGCCGGCATAGACCTCGACCGTGTGGCAGTAGCCGAGGTCGAACAACTCGCCGTAGAGGGCGCGGATGCGGCCGTTGATCCAGGTGCGGGCGCTGTCGCGCCGCGGCGCCGCGCAGGCGGCGATCACCGCGTCGAAGTCGCGGTCGACCGCGACCTCGACGGCGTCGGAGCGCACCGTGCGGGCGAGCCGGCTCGACACGTGGAACCGGTCGAGGGGCATGATGCCCCGCTCGCGCGGCTCCACCCAGTAGATCGCCGGGTCGTCGGCGTCCTCGGCCATCGGGAAGATGCCCGCCGCGTAGGCCTTGAGCAGGATCTCGGGCGTGATCTCGACGAAGACGCTGCCGTGCATCGTGGGCTTCCGGTCGAGAGGAGGGGGCATTCTCCACGGGCCGGGCGGCCCTTGCAAATGGCCGCGGGCTCCGGCCCCGCAAGCGGGGCTCCGGCCCCGCCAGCGGGGGCTCCGGCCCCGCCAGCGGGGTCCCGCCCCGTCAGGCCACGTCGAGTCCGCCGGTCCTCAGGAATTCCTCCAGCCAGTGGATGTCGTACAACCCGTTCTGGATGTCGGGGTTGCGCACCAGGGTGCGGAACAGCGGCAGGGTGGTGTCGATCCCGTCCACCACGAACTCGTCGAGCGCCCGGCGCAGGCGCATCAGGCACTCGGTGCGGGTGCGGCCGTGGACGATGAGCTTGCCGACGAGGGAATCGTAGTGGGGCGGGATCCGGTAGCCCTGGAAGGCGGCGGAATCGACCCGCACGCCGAGCCCGCCCGGCGGGTGGAAATACGTGATCGTGCCGGGGGAGGGCCGGAAGGTCGCCGGGTGCTCCGCGTTGATGCGGCACTCGATGGCGTGGCCCTCGACCCGCACGTCCTCCTGGCGCAGGGACAGGGGCGCCCCGGCGGCGACCCGGATCTGCTCGTTCACGAGGTCGATCCCGGTGATCATCTCGGTGACCGGATGCTCGACCTGGATCCGGGTGTTCATCTCGATGAAGTAGAAGGCGCCGTCCTCGTACAGGAACTCGATCGTGCCGGCGCCCGTGTAGCCGAGCTCCTGCATGGCGCGGGCGCAGATGCTGCCGATCTGCTCGCGCATCTCGGGGTTGAGGGCCGGGGAGGGGCCCTCCTCCCAGACCTTCTGGTGCCGGCGCTGCAGGGAGCAGTCGCGCTCGGCGAGGTGGATCGCGCCGCCGCGCCCGTCGCCCAGCACCTGCACCTCGATGTGGCGCGGCTTCTCCAGGTACTTCTCGATGTAGACCGCGTCGTCGCCGAAGGCGGCCTTGGCCTCGATGCGGGCGGTGGCGAGGGCCGTCTCGAGGTCCTCCTCGCTGCGCGCCACCTTCATGCCGCGCCCGCCGCCCCCGGAGGCGGCCTTGATCAGGACCGGGTAGCCGATCTCGGCCGCGACGCGCCGCGCCTCGTCGGGGTCGGACACGCCGCCCTCGGAGCCCGGCACGCAGGGGATGCCGAGCCGGGTCGCCGTGCGCTTGGCCTCGATCTTGTCGCCCATCACCCGGATGTGCTCCGCCTTCGGGCCGATGAAGGCGATGCGGTGATGGCCGAGCACCTCGGCGAAGCGGGCATTCTCGGACAGGAAGCCGTAGCCCGGATGGACCGCGTCCGCCCCGGTGATCTCGCAGGCCGCGATGATCGACGGGATGTTGAGGTAGCTGTCGCGGGCGGGCGGCGGCCCGATGCAGACGCTCTCGTCGGCGAGCCGCACGTGCATGGCGTCCGCGTCGGCGGTGGAGTGCACGGCCACGGTCGCGATGCCGAGCTCCTTGGCGGCGCGCAGGACCCGCAGTGCGATCTCGCCCCGGTTCGCGATCAGGATCTTGTCGAACATCGGGGCGCCGTCACTCGATCACCAGCAGGGGCTCGCCGAACTCCACCGGCTGGCCGTCCTCGATGAAGACCGCCGTCACGGTGCCGGCCCGCGGCGCCACGATGTCGTTGAAGGTCTTCATGGCCTCGACCAGGAGGAGGCGCGCGCCGCTCTCCACCCGGGTTCCCACCTCCACGAAGGGCTTGGCCTCCGGCGAGGGCCGCCGGTAGGCGGTGCCGACCATCGGCGAGAGCACCGCGCCCGGATGGGCCGCGAGGGCCTTCGGGTCGGGCTCCGCGGCGGCCGGGACGGAGGCGGCCGGAAGGGGCGGCGCCGCGACGGGGGCGGGCGCGACCGCGACCGGCAGGTGGGCGGTCACCGCGGCGCGCTCGCGGGCGACGCGGATGCGCAGGTCGCCCTTCTCGACCTCGATCTCGGTCAGGTCGGTCTCGGCGATCAGGGTCGCGAGCTGGCGCACCAGGTCGGGATCGAACGGATCGTGCTTGGACATGCGCTGCAATCAATGGGTTGGCGAAAGGGCGCGCGGCGACCTCGCGCGGGCTGGCCGCGCGCCGCACCGGCGGCGGCCATGGCCGCCGCGAGCGCGCTCTTAGCCGATCGGGGGGGGACGGGATAGAGCGGAAGCGCGCCTCAGCAGGTCGCGTGGCCGCACTGGCGCACGCCCGCGATGGTCTTGCGGATCGGCTCGGCGCCGACCGCGCCCGGGATGATCTCCTCGCCGATGATGAAGGCCGGCGTGCCCGAGAGCCCGAGCTTGTCGCCGAGCCCGACATTCTCCTGCAGCGCGGCCTGCACCGCGGGGGCCTGCATGTCCTTCTGCAGGCGGGCGACGTCGAGGCCCATCTCCTTGGCCAGCGCGATGGCGCGGTCGCCGTTCACGCGGCCGGGGCTCTCCAGCAGCCTGGTGTGGTACTCGAACAGCTTGTCGCCCTTGAGCTGCTGCTTGACGGCCAGCGCCACCTTGCTCGCCTCGACCGAGTCGGGACCCAGCACCGGGAAGTCCTTCAGCACCACCCTCAGCTTCGGGTCGGCCTTCATCAGGGTCTGGATGTCGCCGAGCGCCCGCTTGCAGTAGCCGCAATTGTAATCGAAGAACTCGACCAGGGTGACGTCGCCGTTCGGGTTGCCGGCGACGTAGCTCGACGCGGCATCGTGCAGGACGTCGCGGGTCTCCTTGAGGGCGCTGGCCTGGGCCTGGCGCTGCGCCTCCTGCTGGCGCTTCTCCAGCTCGGTCATCGCCTCCTGCAGGATCTCGGGATTCTTCAGCAGGTAGTCGCGGATCACGCCCTCGATGGCCTGGCGCTGCGCGTCCGTCATCGGCGCCTCGGCGCGGGACGGGGCTGCGGCGATCGCGAGCGCCCCCGTGAGGGCGAGGGCGGGCAGGAGGCGGGGGAGGGGCAGCATCATCGTCCTCGTTGGGGTCTTCGTCCTTGGGCGCCCAGCGTCCTGCGTCGGACGGCTCCGTCGCGGACTCGCTCTACTGGCGTGGTTAGGCGGTTTCGCGGCGTGCGGCAAATCACGGTCGCGTCGCCGGGCCGGCGGGCGGAGTTGCGCGGCCGCGCGCCAACGCCCTATCTGCCCGGATCGCCTCCCCGGCGCGCCCCCGGCGGCCGGTGCGGGGCGCCCCACCACCCGGACCGCCCATGCCCAGCGATTCCCTCCTCTCCCGCCGCGCCGCGCGGGTCGCCCCGTTCCTGGCCATGGACGTGCTCGCCGCCGCCGCCGTGAAGGAGCGGCGCGGCGAGGCGGTGGTGCACATGGAGGTCGGCCAGCCCTCCGCGCCCGCGCCGCGTCCCGCGATCCTGGCCGCGCAGGCCGCCCTCGCGCAGGGCCGCATCCCCTACACGGAGGCGCTCGGCATCGCCCCCCTGCGCGAGCGCATCGCCCGCCACTACGCGGAGACCTACGGGGTGTCGGTGCCGCCCGAGCGGGTCGTGGTGACCACGGGCTCCTCGGCGGGCTTCGTCCTCGCCTTCCTGGCGCTGTTCGACGCGGGCGGGCGCGTCGCCATCACGGCGCCGGGCTACCCGGCCTATCGCAGCATCCTGGAGGCCCTCGACCTCGCGCCGGTGGCGCTGCGCCTGCGGGCGGAGGACGGGTTCGTGCCGACGGCCGCCATGGTGCGGGAGGCCCACGCGGCGCAGCCCCTCTCCGGCCTCCTGGTGATGAGCCCGGCCAATCCGTCGGGCACCATGATCGACCCGGTCCACCTCGCCGAACTCGGCCGCACCTGCCGGGCGCTCGGCCTCGCCTTCGTGTCCGACGAGATCTACCACGGCCTCACCTACGGGGTCCCGGCCGCGACCGCGCTCCGGAGCGACCCGGACGCGGTGATCATCAATTCCTTCTCGAAGTATTATTGCATGACCGGCTGGCGGATCGGCTGGATGGTGGTGCCGGACGCCCTGGTGCGGCCGATCGAGCGGCTGGCGCAGAACCTCTACATCTCGGCGCCCTACCTGTCGCAGGTGGCGGCGCTCGCGGCCTTCGACGCCACCGAGGAGCTGGAGGCGGTCAAGGCCGACTACGCCCGGGCGCGGGCGCTCCTCCTCAACGAGCTGCCCGGCCTCGGCCTCGGCGACGCGCATCCGGCGGACGGCGCCTTCTACCTCTACGCGGACGTGGCGCGGCTCACCAACGATGCCGGCGCCTTCTGCCGCCGCATGCTCGACCAAGCGGGCGTCGCCGCCACCCCGGGGCTCGACTTCGATCCCGCCGAGGGCCACCACTACCTGCGCTTCTCCTTCGCGGGCGGGGAGCGGGAGGCGCACGAGGCGGTGCGGCGGCTGCGGGCCTGGCTCGCCTGAGGGGCCCGGAGGCCCTCCCGCCCGGGACCGCCCTCAGACCCAGGCGCCGCGCGCGTCCTCCGCCGCCCCGCGGATGGCCGCGATGTTGGCCGCGTAGGCGTCGCGCCCGCCCCGGAAGGTGGCGGACCCCGCCACCAGGGCGTTGGCGCCCGCCCGCACGACGGCCGGCGCCGTCTCGGCCGTGACCCCGCCGTCGACCTCGATGTCGATCGCCCGCCCGCCCGCCATGGCGCGCACCCGCGCCACGGTCTCGCAGACCGAGCCGATGAAGCTCTGGCCGCCGAAGCCCGGATTGACGGTCATGCACAGGACGAGGTCGGCCAAGTCGAGGAGCGGCTCGACCAGGCTCGCCGGCGAGCCGGGGTTGATCGCCACGCCCGCCCGCTTGCCGAGCGCGCGGATCGTCTGGAGGGAGCGGTGAATGTGCGGCCCCGCCTCGGCATGGACCGTGATCGTGTCGGCGCCGGCCCCGGCGAAGGCTTCGAGGTAGGGATCGGCCGGGGCGATCATCAGGTGGACGTCGAAGGGCGCCCGCGTGTGCGGGCGCAGGGCCCGGACCACGTCCGGGCCGATCGTGATGTTGGGCACGAAGTGGCCGTCCATCACGTCGACGTGGATCCAGTCGGCCCCGGCCGCGACGACGTCGCGGATCTCCTCGCCGAGCCGGGCGAAATCGGCCGAGAGGATCGACGGGGCGATCACGAGGGGGCGGGTCATGGCGGAACCTCCGGCAGGGCCTCCCGAACGCCGAAAGGCCAGGGTCTCGGACAACCCCGGCTCGGCCGATCGCGGTGGAGGGGAACGGGCGTCGGCGCCTCAGCGCCGGCGGAACTGGCTGCCGCCGCGGAAGGGCGGGCGCGGGCCGGAGGAGCGCTCGTCCTTGTGGCGGAACACGAGGCGGCCCTTCTCCAGGTCGTAGGGCGACATCTCGACGGTGACGCGGTCGCCGGCCAGAGTCTTGATGCGGTTCTTCTTCATCTTGCCGGCCGTGTAGGCCACGATCTCGTGACCCTGGTCGAGCTGCACGCGGTAGCGCGCGTCCGGCAGGATCTCCAGCACGAGACCCTCGAACTGCATCAACTCTTCCTTCGCCATCCACACTCTCCGCCCGGCAGCCGTCGCGGGCGGCGTCCCGGGATGCGTATCGATCCAATCCAGCGCGAGCGGTCGAGGCTTAAGGAGCACGGCGGGAGGGCCCGGGGGCTTTGAGTCCGTCGAACGCGAGAGTGCATGTAAGGTCGGCCGGAGGACGGCGCAAGCCGCACCGGTGGCGAAGTCCACCGATCGTGAGAAAATGGAGCCCGGCGCCGCGGGGCGCCGGGCTCGCTGGCCGGGCCGGAGCCGCCCCTGCTTACTGGGTCAGCTCGTTGCCGGTGTAGTCGATCCGGCCGTCGGCGGCCTTCTTCCAGACGTACATGACGTAGTCGGGACGGGTGATGTCGCCCTTCTTGTCGTAGGCGATGTCGCCGATCACGGTCTTGAACGGCTTGCCGGAATGCATGATCTCGGCGACCTTCTTGCTGTCGGTCGACTTCGCCTCCTCCATGGCGGCCTTCAGGATCTGGAAGGCGGCGTAGGAGTAGAGGGTGTAGGCCTCCGGATCGATGTTCTTGGCCTTGAAGGCCGCGACCACGTCCTTGGCGTTGGGGTTCTTGCGCGCGTCGGGCGAGAAGGTCATCAGGGTGCCGTCCGCGCCGGGCCCGGCGATCTGGGCGAATTCCTTGTCGGTGATGCCGTCACCGCTCATCAGCGGGACGTTGAGGCCTTGGTCGTGCATCTGGCGCACGATCAGGCCGGCCTCGGGATGCAGGCCGCCGAAATAGACCACGTCGGTCTTGGCCTGCTTCAACTTCGACACCAGGGCCGAGTAGTCCTTCTCGCCCGGGTTGATGCCCTCGAACAGCACGTCCTTGCCGCCCTTGGCCTTGAGGGCCTTGAGGGTCTCGTCGGCGAGCCCGCGGCCGTAGGGCGTCTTGTCGTGCACGAAGGCGACGTTCTTGCCCTTGAAGTGGCTGGCCAGGTAGGCGCCCGCCACCGCGCCCTGCTGGTCGTCGCGGCCGCAGGTCCGGAACGTGTTCCAGAGCTTGCGATCGGTGAATTTCGGGTTGGTCGAGGCCGGGGTGATCTGGACGATGCCGGATTCCGCGTAGACCTCCGAGGCCGGGATCGAGACGCCGGAGTTGAAGTGGCCCACGACCGCCTTCACGCCCTCGGCGGCGAACTTGTTGGCGACCGAGACGCCCTGCTTGGGATCGGAGGCGTCGTCGCCGTCGACCAGCACGATCTTCTGGCCCAGGATGCCGCCCGCCTTGTTGATGTCCTCCACGGCCTGGACGGCGCCGTTCTTGAGCTGGGCCCCGAAGGCCGCGTTGGCGCCCGTGATGGGACCCGCGACCGCGATCTTGATCTGCGCCTGGGCCGAGCCCGCGAAGGCGAGACCGGCGGCCACAACGAGGCCGGGCAACAGCATGCGTTTCATCGTGGACTCCTCTGGATCGGACCTGTCCGCGTCTTGGGCCGTCTCGGCTTGGGCCGTTTCGGCGCGAGCCGAGCCGGTTCGGGCCGTCTCGGCCGGTGAACCGGGGGCGATCCCCGGACCTCGTGCGCGCGGGCGGGGCGGCTCATGCCCCCGCGCCCGGCTTCTCGCGCCAGCTCAGGGGGCCGGTGCGCTCGTAGAGCCAGCGATACTGGGTCGTCATCTGCCGGGCGCGGGTGGCGCGGTAGCCGGCCGAGCCGACGACCAGCAGCACGAGCGTGTCCACCGCGTAGTAGTGCGGCGACAGGAGCGTGCCCTCGAACAGGGCGAAGTGGATGAAGCGCACCGCGGCGCCGAGGAGCAGGAGCCCCAGCACCGCCTGCCAGTAGGGCCGCCAGCCGAGGGCGATGCCCCGCGCCAGCATCCAGGCGGCCCAGCCGCCCATCAGCACCGTGACGAGCAGGAAGAGCCAGACCGTGCTCTCCTCGTAGAGGATGCCCTGCATCAGTGCCGGCCCCCCTCGAGATAGGCCGCCTTCACGGAAGGATCGTTCAGGAGGTCCTGGCCGGTGCCGCTCATCGTGATGGTCCCGGTCACCATGACGTAGCCGCGATGGGCGAGCTTCAGCGCGTGGTAGGCGTTCTGCTCGACCAGGAACACGGTCATGCCGTCGCGCTCGTTGAGATCCTTGATGACCGAGAAGATCTGCTTGACGATGAGCGGGGCCAGCCCGAGCGAGGGCTCGTCGAGCAGCAGCAGCCGCGGCCGGCTCATCAGCGCGCGGGCGATGGCGAGCATCTGCTGCTCGCCCCCCGACATGGTGCCGCCGCGCTGGTGCAGGCGCTCCTTCAGGCGCGGGAAGAGGGCGCAGACCCGCTCCAGGTCCTGCGCGAAATGGGCGCCGCCATTCACCGCCGCGCCCATCTGCAGGTTCTCGTAGACGGTCATGCGCGGGAAGATGCGCCGGCCCTCGGGCGATTGCGCGAGGTTGAGGCGGGCGATCTCGTGGGTCGGCATCCGCGTGATGTCCTGGCCCGCATAGGTGATCGTGCCCTCGCGCGCCCGCGGATTGCCGAAGATCGTCATCATCAGGGTGGACTTGCCGGCCCCGTTCGCCCCGATCAGCGTGACGATCTCGCCCTCGGCGACGTCGAGGTCGACGCCCTTGAGCGCGATGATGTTGCCGTAATAGGTCTTCACGCCCCGCACGCTGAGCAGGGTCGGGCGGGCGCCGGCCACCCGGGCGCGCAGGTCGTGCTTGCGCAGGGGCTCGGCGGTCATGGCGTCGCCCTCGCGGCGGCGAGCCCCGCACCGATGAGCAGGCCGCCGCCGACCCGGTGGAACAGGCGCACCCGCGCGGGGGCGGCGAAGAGCCCGCGCGCCCGCGCCGCCAGCAGGGCGTAGCCGAGCGCGTTGAGGAAGGCGAGGACGACGAAGATCGTCTCGAAGGCCGCCATCTGGGTCAAGAGGTCCCCTCGCGGATCGAGGAACTGGGGCAGGAAGGCGATGAAGAAGGTCAGGCTCTTCGGGTTGAGCGCGGTCACCAGCCAGGCATGGGCCGCCATCCTGGCGGGCGGCACCGCCGCCCGCCCCGGCGACACCGCCGCCCGCACCGGCGGCACCGCCGCCCGCCCCGGCGACACCGCCGCCCGCACCGGCGGCACCGCCGCCCGCACCGGCGACACCGCCGCCCGCACCGGCGGCGCGTCGAGGCGCCCGCCGGCCCGCCACAGCCGCACCCCGAGCCAGATCAGGTAGGCGGCCCCGAGCCACTTCAGCGCCGTGAACAGGGTCGCGGAGGCGGCCAGCAGGGCGCCGAGGCCCAGCATCGACAGGGTCATGGCGGTGAGGTCGCCGAGGGCGACCCCGGTCGCGGCCGGCAGGGCCACCCGCATCCCCCCGCCGAGCGCGTAGGAGACGACGAGCAGGATGGTCGGGCCGGGGATCGCCAGCAGGATCGCGGAGGCCGCCGCGAAGCCCGCCAGGGTCTCGAGCGTCATACGCCCACCTCCGCCTCGACCGCCTCGACCTCCTCGTCCTCGACGCCCAGATAGGCGGCGATGACGCTCTGGTCGCTCTGCACCTCGGCCGGGGTGCCGTCCGCGATCTTGGTGCCGTAATCGAGCACCACGACGTGGTCGGAGATCTCCATCACCACCGACATGTCGTGCTCGATCAGGAGCACCGAGGTGTCGTACTCGTCCCGGATCGCCCGCAGGAGGCCGTTGAGCTCGAGCGACTCGCGCGGGTTGAGCCCGGCGGCGGGCTCGTCGAGGCAGAGCAGGACCGGGTCCGTGCACATCGCCCGGGCGATCTCCAGCCGGCGCTGGTCGCCGTAGGGGAGGTCGCCCGCCGGGTCGTCCGCCCGGTGCAGGAGGTTGATGCGGGTCAGCCACTCCACCGCCCGCGCCACCGCCGCCGCCTGGGCCGCGCGGTAGACCGGCAGCCCGAGCAGGCCCGCGATCGAGAAGCCCGAGGCCCGCATCAGCCGGTTGTGCTGGGCGACGAGCAGGTTCTCCAGCACCGTCATGCCGGTGAACAGGCGGATGTTCTGGAAGGTGCGGGCGACCCGCGCCCGGCGGTTGACCGCGTAGCCGGGCAGGCGCTCCAGCAGGTCCTTCGACCCGTCCCGGTGGCGCAGGGTGATCATGCCCTCGGTCGGCTTGTAGAAGCCGGTGATGCAGTTGAACACGGTGGTCTTGCCGGCGCCGTTCGGGCCGATCAGGCCGGTGATGTCGCCGCGCCCGACCACGAAGGAGAGGTCGTTGACGGCGACGAGGCCGCCGAAGCGCATGGTCAGGTGCTCGACCGTGAGCACCGGGTCGGCGAGGCGGGGGGAGGCGAGGGCGGACATCAGCCGTGCCCCTCCTTCACGAGGGAGCCCGCGATGGCCTTTCGCTCCTTCAGCACCACGGAGGGCGCCCGCTCCGAGATCAGGCCGCGCGGCCGCCAGATCATCATCAGCACCATGGCGAGGCCGAACAGCAGCAGGCGGTACTCGCTCGGGTCGAAGCCCTCGCCGAACACGGCCTTGAGGAAGCCGAGGTTGCGCAGCAATTCGGGCCCCGCCACCATCGCCACGGCCGCGATGGCCACGCCGATCTGCGAGCCCATCCCGCCCAGCACCACGATGGCGAGGATGATGGCGCTCTCCAGGAAGTTGAAGCTCTCGGGGCTCACGAAGCCCTGCCGCACCGCGAAGAACGAGCCCGCGAAGCCGCCGAACATCGCCCCGAGCGCGAAGGCGGTGAGCTTGGTGTTGGTGGTGTTGATGCCCAGCGAGCGGCAGGCGATCTCGTCCTCCCGCAGGGCCTCCCAGGCCCGGCCGAGGGGCAGGCGGCGCATGCGCAGCGTCACCCCGTTGGTGAGGAGCGCGAGCGCCAGGATCAGGTAGTAGAGGAACACCACCCGGTGCATCGGGCTGAAGGCGATCCCGAGCGTCGCGGCGAAGCCGTCCTCGTCCGCCGAGAAGGGCAGCCCGAAGAACGTGACCCGCGGGATCGACGAGATGCCGGCGGCGCCGCCCGAAAAGTCCGTCCAGTTGATCAGGACGAGGCGGATAATCTCCCCGAAGGCGAGGGTCACGATGGCGAGGTAGTCGCCGCGCAGCCGCAGCACCGGGAAGCCGAGCAGCATGCCCCAGCAGGCGGCGAGCAGGCCGGCCAGCGGCAGGCAGATCCAGAAGGAGAAGCCGAAGGTCGTCGAGAGCAGGGCGTAGGTGTAGGCGCCCACCGCGTAGAAGGCGACGTAGCCGAGGTCGAGCAGCCCGGCGAGCCCCACCACGATGTTGAGCCCCCAGCCCAGCATCACGTAGGTGAGCACCAGGATGGCGAGGTCGATCCAGTAGCGCGATTCGTTGAGCCCGCCGGTGCCGAGCACCGCCAGGAGCGGCAGCGCCAGGGCGACGCCCAGGAAGGCCGGCAGGGCGAGGCCCCTGATCCTCTGGGCGGCGTTCGGGGCCGCGCCGACCGCCTCGGTCGCCTGCCGGGGCGAGGGCGTGAGCGCCCGGCGGGCCTCGCGGTTGGCGAGCACGACCCGCTGGGCGATGCGCCCGACGAAGACGAGGCCGCACAGGAGCGCCACCAGGCCCCAGCGGGGCGTCAGGTAGAGGCCGCCGGTCTCGCCGCCGAGCGCGGTGCGGTAGCTGACCACCGGCACGCAGAGGCCGAGGGTCACGAGGGCGAACAGGGCCGCATCCTTGACGATGCCGGCCACGTCGAGGCCGGGGCGGGCGGCGCCGGAGCCGGCCGCCAGGGCGGGAGCGGGGGCGGGGGCGCTCATCAGACCTTCTCGACCTCGGGCCGTCCGAGGATGCCGGAGGGCATGAAGATGAGCACGATGGCGAGGATCGAGAAAGCCGCCACGTCCTTGTACTCGATCGAGAAGTAGGCCGACCAGAAGGTCTCGATGAGCCCGATGATCAGCCCGCCCAGAACCGCCCCCGGCAGGCTGCCGATGCCGCCGAGCACCGCGGCCGTGAAGGCCTTCACGCCGGGCACGAACCCGTCCGAGAAGGACAGGACCCCGTAATAGAGCAGGTACATGGTCCCGGCGACCGCCGCGAGCGCCGCCCCGAGCACGAAGGTGAGCGAGATGGTGCGGTCGACGTCGATGCCGAGGAGCGAGGCCATCTTGCGGTCCTGCTCGCAGGCGCGCTGGGCGCGCCCGAGGGACGTGTGCTGCACGAGGTACCAGAAGCCGGCGAGCAGGATCGCGGTCACCGCCATGATCAGGATCTGCTTGTAGGAGAGGGCGACCGCGTAGCCGTTCTCGCCCGTCCACAGCACGATCACGTCGCGCAGCATCGGGGGGGTCGGCTTGTTGCGCGCACCCTGCACCACCTGCACGAAGTTCGACAGGAAGATCGAGACGCCGATGGCCGAGATCAGGGGGGCGAGGCGGAACGAGCCGCGCAGGGGCTGGTAGGCGATCCGCTCGATCGCCCAGCCCCACAGGGCGGTGAGCGCCATCGCGACGATCATCACCAGGATGAGGGCCACCACCACCGACCCGATGCCGAGCACCGTGGTCAGGAGCAGGAAGGCGATCAGCGCGATGAAGGCCGAGAGCATGAACACGTCGCCGTGCGCGAAGTTGATCATGCCGATGATGCCGAAGACCATCGTGTAGCCGATGGCGATGAGGCCGTAGATGGACCCCAGCGTCAGCCCGTTGATGAGCTGCTGCGCGAACACCTCCATGCGGATGCGATCTCCAACCCGGACCCGCGGACCTTGCGCGTCGCGGCCCTGCCTTCCGAGAGCCCGCCCCCGATGTCCGGGTGACGGGCGGTCCTTGGCAAAATCCTTAGCAAGCGCCGCACCACTCCACAATCGGGCGGAGGCGGGCGCGGGATCGGGAGCCGTCGGGGCACCGGCTCGCGGCACCGGCTTGCGGCGCCGGCTTGCGGTGCTGGCTTGCGGTGCTGGCTTGGGCGCGGGGGCTTCGCTATCGTCGGGCGAGAACGGAACCCCGGGGGAACGCGCGCGATGGCGATGACGATGAGCGGCGAGGTGGTGCTGCCCGCCGACCAGCGGACGGTGTGGGAGAAGCTCAACGACCCCGAGGTCCTGCGGCGCTGCATCCCGGGCTGCGAGAGCCTCGAGAAGGTTGGGGAGAACGAGCTGCAGGCCTCCGCCAAGGTCGCGGTCGGCCCCGTCAAGGCGACCTTCAAGGGCCGGGTGACGCTCTCGGACATCGACGCGCCGAACGGATACCGCATCTCCGGCGAGGGCCAGGGCGGGGTGGCGGGCTTCGCCAAGGGCGGCGCCTCGGTGCGCCTCGAAACCGTCGAGGGCGGCCAGACCAAGATGACCTACGACGTCGATGCCAGCGTGGGCGGCAAGATCGCCCAGCTCGGCGGCCGCCTGATCAACGGCGTGGCCAAGAAGTACGCGGACGGCTTCTTCGAGACCTTCGCCAAGGAGGTGCAGGGCGGGCAGGCCTCCGGCTGAGGCGAGGCGGTCCCGAACGCGGGGGCGGCCGGCGGGCGGGCCGGAACGAGGCCCGCCGCGGGGCCGGGCGCGCCCCGGGACCGCGGCAACGCGCGAGGGCGGCGGCGCGGCGCGCCCGGGCCGCTCCCCCTTGAAATTCGCCGGCGACACCGGCGGGCCCGGTTTGAGGCGAGGCGCCGCAGGGTGGTCCGATTGCCGAAACCTGCGCCGTCAGCCTATTTCTGACGCAGAGTTAGCGGGCGTCGATCCGGGCATCGCTGCCGATCCGAGAGGGCCATGCCGAGAAATCTGGTGATCGTGAGGGCCGGGGATCGCTCGGCTCATCCGGAATGGCTGCGCGACCCCCATCGCAACTGGGATCTGGCGATCAGCTATTACGGTGCCGATCCCGAGCAGCTCGGACATGAATTCGTCTTCAAACACGTCATGCCGGGATCGAAGTTCACGGCGGTCGCCGCATTACTTTCAGAATACAGGGACACGGTCTATTCATACGAACGCATCGTCTTGGCAGACGACGACATTCAGACCGATACCGCCACACTCAACCGCTTCTTCGAGATTACGGAGGAGTACGGGCTCGAACTCAGCCAACCGGCGCTGCATGAGGACAGCTTCTTCAGCCACGCCGTCACCTTGCGCAACCCGCTCTTCAAACTCAGATTCTCGAACTTCGTCGAGATCATGTTGCCGTGCTTCGCGAGAGATTTGCTCCGCACGGTGGAAAGGTCATTCGGAGAGAACCGCAGCGGCTGGGGACTCGATTTTCTCTGGCCGCGGCTGGTCTCCGCGCGGGACAGGATCGCGATCGTGGACGAGACGCCGGTCCTCCACGACCGGCCGGTCGGCGGTCCGATGCACGGCTACTTCGCCGCGCAGGGCATCGACCCGCTGGCGGACCGGAACGGCGTCCTCGCGAAATACGCCTTCCGGCAGGGGCCGGCCGTCGCCACGGGGGGCATCGGCACCGACGGCGCCGAGTACGGGCTGGACGGGCCGTCGCGCGACGCCTTCATCGCGCGCCTGCTGGCGGGATACGCGCAGGTCCGGCCGAGGCAGGAGGTGAGCTTCGACCAGCTGGTCCGGGACAGCCTGCGACCCGCGCCGGAGCCGGGCCGAGGGGCGGGCGCGGCCGCGCCCGGCGGCTCCCCGGCGTAGCGGGGGCGGACGGATCCGCCGACGCGGCGCGGCCCAGGCCTCCCCGGGCGGCGCGATGCCGGCTCGCCGCCGGCCTCGCGGCAGGAACGAGAACCGGGCGCGGCCCTCGTTCCGCGCGACTGCCCGCCGGCCCGGCCGGGCGATCGGACAGGGGCGGATCGACCGGAGCATGGTCATGGTGGATTGGTTGATCGTCGGAGCCGGCTTCGTCGGGGCGGTGGCGGCGGAGCACCTCGCGCGCGTGCACGGCCAGACGGTCCTCGTGATCGACCGCAGGGATCACGTCGCCGGAAACGCGCACGATGCCCGCAACGAGGACGGGATCCTGCACCACCGCTACGGGCCGCACATCTTCCACACCAACGCGCCGCGGATCGCGGATTACCTCTCGGGCTTCACGGAGTGGCGGGATTACGAGCACCGCGCGGTCGCGCTGATCGAGAACCGGCTCGTCCCCATCCCGTTCAACTTCACCTCGCTCGACATCGTGTTTCCGGCCGGCAAGGCGGCCCGGATCAAACAGAGGATGATCGAGCGGTACGGTTTCGGAGCCAACACGACGATCCTCGCGCTCAGATCCGAGCAGGACGGGCTGCTGAGGGAATGCGCGGACTACGTGTATGAGTACGTCTTCCTCGGCTACACCAGCAAGCAATGGGGGTTGCGGCCGGACGAGATCGACGCGTCGGTCACCAATAGGGTGCCGGTCCGGGTGTCGTACGACGATCGCTACTTCCAGGACAGTTTCCAGAAGATGCCCCGCGCCGGGTACACCAGGATGTTCGAGCGCATGCTCGCGTCGCGCCTGATCGAGGTCAGCCTGGCAACCGAGTGGCGGGACGTCAGAGATCGCGTTCGTTACAAGAATGTTCTCTTCACCGGCGCGATCGACGAATTCTTCGATTATCGCCTCGGCGTCCTGCCCTACCGGAGTCTCGAATTCGAGATGCAGGTCTACGATCAGCCGCTGCACCAGCCGGTCGCGCAGGTCAACTACCCGAACGGCGAGCGCTTCACGCGCATCACGGAGATGAAGCACCTGACCGGGGAGAGCGGCCCGAGAACGATGGCGGCGATCGAGTACCCGATCCCGCATCGCCCCGGCGAGACGGTTCCGTACTACCCGATCCCGCGGGCCGACAACGAGGCGCTGCACAGGGAGTACGTGCTGCTGAACCGCGCCAAGACCGTTCACTTTGCCGGGCGGCTGGCGGATTACAGGTATTACAACATGGACCAGGCGGTCGGGCGGGCGATCTCCCTGGTGAGCAAGCTGCGCGGATGACGCCGCGGACGCGGGCGGCGCGGCCGCGCGCCGATCCCGCCCCCGCCGGCACAAACCGCGCCATTTGGCACCCGAGAGTCCCCCAAAGCCCGCCTTGACCGCCCGCCGCGGCCGGTTGACACTCGTTTTCGAACGATTCCGAACCAAGAGGGTGGCCGGCCCGGGCGCCCGGCGCGAAGGATCCGCCGCAAGGGTCCGGCGGGCAGGCCGACGAGGAGGAAAGCACCATGAGCTCCGTCAGCCTGACGGTGAACGGCAAGGCCGTGACCGCCGAGATCGAGCCGCGCACGCTGCTCGTCCAGTTTGTCCGGGACACGCTGCGCCTCACCGGCACCCATGTGGGCTGCGACACCAGCCAGTGCGGCGCCTGCGTGGTGCATCTCGACGGGCAGGCCGTGAAGGCCTGCACCGTGCTGGCGGTCCAGGCCGACGGCCGGCAGGTCACCACGATCGAGGGGCTGGCCGAGCCCGGCGGCGCCCTCCACCCGATGCAGGCGGCCTTCCGCGAGCATCACGGCCTCCAGTGCGGCTACTGCACGCCCGGGATGATCATGACGGCGGTCGACCTCGTGCGGCGCAAGGGCCACGCCCTCGACGAGGCCACGATCCGGCACGAGCTCGAGGGCAACCTGTGCCGCTGCACGGGCTACCACAACATCGTCAAGGCGATCGCGGCCGGCGCGGCCGCGATGGGCGGCGAGCCGCCCCTGCGGCAGGCCGCCGAGTAGCGCGCGGGGTTCACCGGCCCGCCAGAGGCCCGGGGACCCGCGAGGGACGCCATCGACGAGGGACGGGAGAGGGAACATGACCGCGAGCGGCATCGGCGCCCCCGTGCGCCGCAAGGAGGACCAGCGCTTCATCACCGGCAAGGGCCGCTACGTCGACGATCTCAACCGGCCGGGCCAGGCCTACGCCTATTTCCTGCGCTCGCCCCACGCCCACGCGGAGATCCGCGGCATCGACGCCGCCGCGGCCCGGGCGATGCCGGGGGTGATCGGCGTGTTCACCGGCGAGGACCTGGCGGCCGACAAGGTCGGCGGCCTGATCTGCGGCTGGATGATCCACTCCAAGGACGGCAGCCCGATGCGGGCCGGGCCGCACCCGGCCCTGGCCCAGGGCAAGGTGCGCTACGTGGGCGACCACGTCGCCTTGGTGGTGGCCGAGACCCTGGCCGCCGCCCGCGACGCGGCCGAGGCGATCAGCGTCGACTACGCGGTGCTGCCCGCGGTGGTCGAGACCGCCCGGGCGCGGGGCGCGGAGGTCGCCGTGCACGATGTCGCCCCCGACAACGTGGTGTTCAGCTGGCACCTCGGCAGCCGGGAGAGCGTCGAGGCCGCCTTCGCTCGGGCCAGGCACGTCACCAGCCTCGACATCGTCAACAACCGCCTGGTGCCCAATCCGATCGAGCCGCGCGCCGCGATCGGCGAGTACGACGAGGCCGAGGAGGCCTTCACCCTCTACACGACGAGCCAGAACCCCCACGTCGCCCGGCTCGTCCTCTCGGCCTTCATCGGCATCGCGCCCGAGAACAAGCTGCGGGTGGTGGCGCCCGACGTCGGCGGCGGCTTCGGCTCCAAGATCTTCATCTACGCCGAGGAGACGGTCTGCGTCTGGGCCGCCAGGAAGGTCGGCCGGCCGGTGAAGTGGACGAGCGACCGCACCGAGGCCTTCCTGGCCGACGCGCATGGGCGCGACCACGTCACCCGGGCGGAGCTCGCCCTCGACGAGAACGGCCGCATCCTCGGCCTGCGGGTCCACACCACGGCCAATCTCGGCGCCTACCTGTCGACCTTCGCCTCCTCGGTCCCGACCTACCTGTACGCGCCGCTCCTGTCGGGCCAGTACAACATCCCGGCGATCTACTGCGAGGTCGACGGCGTCTACACCAACACCGCGCCGGTCGACGCCTACCGGGGAGCCGGCCGGCCGGAGGCGACCTTCGTGATCGAGCGCCTCGTCGAGGTCGCGGCCCGGCAGATCGGGCAGGACCCGGCCCGCTTCCGGCGCCGCAACTACATCAAGAGTTTCCCGCACCAGACGCCGGTCATCATGACCTACGACGTCGGGGATTACGTCGCCTCCCTCGACAAGGCGCTGGAGGCCGCCGACTACCAGCACTTCCCGCGGCGGCGCCGCGAGAGCGCGCGGCGCGGCAAGCTGCGCGGCATCGGCTTCTCCTCCTACATCGAGGCCTGCGGCATCGCGCCCTCGCAGGCGGTGGGGGCGCTGGGGGCGGGCGTCGGCCTGTGGGAATCCGCCGAGGTGCGGGTGAACCCGACCGGCTCGATCGAGGTGCTGACCGGCTCGCACAGCCACGGCCAGGGCCACGAGACCACCTTCGCGCAGCTCGTCAGCGACCGGCTCGGCGTGCCGATCGAGAGCGTCAGCATCGTGCACGGCGACACCGACAAGGTGCAGTTCGGCATGGGCACCTACGGCTCCCGCTCGGGGGCGGTCGGGATGTCGGCCATCGCCAAGGCCCTCGACAAGGTGGTCGCCAAGGGCCGCAAGGTCGCGGCCTTCGCCCTGGAGGCCGCCGAGGGCGACATCGAGTTCAGGGACGGCCGCTTCGCCGTGGCCGGCACCGACCGCTCCCTGAGCTTCGGCGAGGTGGCGCTGCAGGCCTACGTTGCCCACAAGTTCAGCGGCGCCGAGCTGGAGCCCGGCCTCAAGGAGGGCGCCTTCTACGACCCGACCAACTTCACCTTCCCGGCCGGGGTCCACGTCTGCGAGGTCGAGGTCGATCCCGAGACCGGCCAGGTCACGATCGAGCGCTTCACCGCGGTCGACGATTTCGGCAACGTCATCAACCCGATGATCGTCGAGGGCCAGGTCCATGGCGGCATCGCGCAGGGCGTCGGCCAGGCCCTGTTCGAGGGCGCCGTCTACGACGCGGACGGCCAGCTCGTCACCGCGAGCTTCATGGATTACCGCATGCCCCGGGCCGCCGACCTGCCCTCCTTCGCGGTCGGGATGACCGTGACGCCCTGCCCGTCCAACCCGCTCGGCATCAAGGGCTGCGGCGAGGCCGGCGCCATCGCGGCGCCCGCCGCCGTGATCAACGCCCTGACCGACGCCCTCGGGCACGAGAACATCGCCATGCCGGCGACCCCGCTGGCGGTCTGGCGCGCCGCGCAGGCCGCCCGCCAGCCCGAACCCGTCGCCGCCGAGTGAACCGGGAGCCCGCCCCATGTACGCCTTCGAGTATCACCGCCCCGCGAGCCTCAAGGAGGCGGTCTCCCTGCTGACCCGGCAGGAGGACGCCAAGCTCGTGGCCGGCGGCCACACCCTGATCCCGACGATGAAGCAGCGGCTCGCCGCGCCCGGCCACCTGATCGATCTCGGGGCCATCCCCGACCTCGCCGGGATCGAGCGCACGCCCCGCGCGGTCACGATCGGCGCCATGACGACCCACGGCGCCGTCGCGGACTCGCCCGAGCTGCGGGAGGCGATCCCCGCGCTGGCCGAACTCGCCGGCCTGATCGGCGACCCGGCGGTGCGCCACCGCGGCACGATCGGCGGCTCGATCGCCAACAACGATCCCTCGGCCGACTACCCGGCCGCCTGCCTCGCGCTCGGCGCCACGATCATCACCAACACGCGGCGCATCCCGGCCGAGGAGTATTTCCGCGGACTGTTCGAGACCGCCCTGCAGGAGGGGGAGATCGTCACCGCGATCTCCTTCCCGATCCCCCACAAGGCGGCCTACGAGAAGTTCCGCAACCCGGCCTCCCGCTACGCCCTGGTCGGCGTCTTCGTGGCCAAGCGCCCGAGCGACATCCGCGTCGCCGTCACCGGGGCGGGCGCGAACGGGGTCTTCCGCTGGCGGGAGGCCGAGGAGGCCCTGGCCAAGCGCTTCTCGGCCAAGTCCCTCGACGGGCTCAAGGCCTCGCCGGACGACCTGATCGGCGACCTCCACGCGGATGCCGCGTACCGGGCGCACCTGATCGGCGTCATGGCGCGCCGGGCCGTGCAGGCCGCGACGGACCGGTGAGGGGACGCGCCCCGCCGGGCGGGCCGCGTGAGCCCTGTCCGGCAGGACCGCGCATGGGCGGCGGATCGATCGGTTCGGGGGTGAGTCGCGCCGGCACGCGGTCGGTCTCGGCATCCGGCACCTGGCGCACCGCGTTCGACATGGGTGAGGGCGAGATCTACAACCTCGACCTGGAGGATGACCATCGATGGCCGAGCCGCCGATCCGGATCGGGATGAAACCCGCGCATCCCGGCGAGTTCATCCGCGCGGAGGTGATCGAGCCGCTCGACCTCTCGGTCGGCAAGGCGGCGGACATCCTCGATGTCCGCCGCGCGACGCTCTCCGACCTGCTCAACGGCAAGGCGAGCCTGTCGCCCGAAATGGCCTTGCGGGTGGAGAAGGCCTTCGGCGTCAGCATGGATACGCTGCTGCACATGCAGGCAGGGTTCGATGCGCATGCGATGCGCGAGCGGGCGGACAGCATCCTCGTGACGCGCTACGTCCCGGTCTCCGACCCGGAGACAGGGACCGCATGACCCCGCCCGCCTCGATCGACGCCACCCTCGACCTCCTCGCCGCGGCCGGCTACGTCGCCGACCGGGCGCTCGCCACGGTGGCCTTCCTGTCGCTGCGCCTGAGGCGCCCGCTCTTCCTCGAGGGCGAGGCGGGCGTGGGCAAGACCGAGATCGCCAAGGTCCTGGCCGCGAGCCTGGGCCGGCCGCTGATCCGGCTGCAATGCTACGAGGGCCTCGACGTCGCCTCGGCGGTCTACGAGTGGAACTATGCCGGGCAGATGATGGCGATCCGCCTCGCGGAGGCGGGCGGCGGGGTCGACCGCGACCGGCTCGAATCCGAACTCTTCTCCGAGCGCTACCTGATCCGGCGACCGCTCCTGCGCGCCCTGGAGCCGGGGGAGGGCGGCGCCCCGGTGCTGCTGATCGACGAACTCGACCGCACCGACGAGGCCTTCGAGGCCTTCCTGCTCGAGATCCTGTCGGATTTCCAGGTCACGATCCCGGAACTCGGCACCGTGCGGGCGCCCGAGCCGCCCATCGTGGTGCTGACCTCGAACCGCACCCGCGAGATCCACGACGCGCTCAAGCGCCGCTGCCTCTATCACTGGGTCGATTACCCGGACGCGGCGCGCGAACTCGCCATCCTGCGCCGGCGCGTGCCCGGCGCCGGGGAGGCGCTCGCCCGCGACGTGGTCGCCTTCGTGCAGGCGATCCGCAAGGAGGACCTGTTCAAGGCGCCCGGCGTCGCCGAGACCCTCGACTGGGCGACCGCCCTCGTCGAGCTCGACGCCGTCGCCCTCGATCCCGCCCTGGTCTCCGACACGCTCGGCGTGCTGCTGAAGTACCAGGACGACATCGCGGCGATGCAGGCCGGGCGGGCCAAGGCGCTCCTCGACGAGGTGCGGTCGGCCGCGCGATGACGGGCCGGCTGCCGGACAACATCGCCCACTTCGCCCGCGCCCTGCGCAGGGCCGGGCTGCCGGTCGGGCCCGGGGACGTCATCGACGCGGTCGAGGCCGTGGTGGCGGCCCGGATTGGCAGCCGCGAGGACCTCTACTGGACGCTCCACGCCGTCCTGGTGCGCAAGCACGAGCATTCGGTGCTGTTCGAGGAGGCGTTCCGCCTGTTCTGGCGGCGGCGCGACCTCATCGAGGCGCTGATCGCCCAGATGGCGCCGGTCGCGCCGGCCCGGGGGCGCGAGCCGCCGAAGGCCGGGGCCCTGCGGGTGCGCGAGGCGCTCGCGCCCGACGCCCCCGGCCCCGGCCGAAGCAGGACGAGGCGGCCCTGCGCGCCACCCTCACGGTCTCCGAGCGCGAGGTGCTGAAGGCCAAGGACTTCGCCCAGATGTCGACCGAGGAGGTGGCGCAGGCCCGCCGCCTGATCGCCGCCCTGGCGCTGCCCGACGACGCCGCCCGCACCCGGCGCTTCGCCCCGACGGCGCGCGGGCGGATCGACCCGCGGCGCAGCTTCCAGCGCACCCTGCGCGCCCAGGGAAGCATCGACCTCGCGTTCCGGTCGCCGCGGGTGCGGCCGCCGCCGATCGTCGCCCTCGCCGACATCTCGGGATCGATGGCGGAGTACTCGCGCCTCTTCCTCCACTTCCTGCACGCCCTCGGCGAGCGGCGCCGGGTGCACAGCTTCGTCTTCGCGACGCGGCTCACCAACATCACCCGCGAACTCGCCCGGCGCGACCCGGA
This sequence comes from Methylobacterium sp. CB376, assembly GCF_029714205.1. Classification (NCBI taxonomy): domain Bacteria; kingdom Pseudomonadati; phylum Pseudomonadota; class Alphaproteobacteria; order Hyphomicrobiales; family Methylobacteriaceae; genus Methylobacterium; species Methylobacterium sp. CB376. Next base: position 5,957,471 of record NZ_CP121648.1, read on the forward strand.
CGAGGCGCTCGTCCGGGCGAGCGCCCGGGCCCGCGACTGGGAGGGGGGCACCCGCATCGCCGCGGCCCTGCACGCCTTCAACCGGCACTGGTCCCGCCGGGTGCTCGGCGGGGGCGCGGTGGTGCTGCTGTTCACGGACGGGCTGGAGCGCGAGGTGACGCCGGAACTGACCTTCGAGATGGACCGGCTGAAGCGCTCCTGCCGCCGCCTCGTCTGGCTGAACCCGCTCCTGCGCTTCGACCGCTTCGAGGCCCGGGCGGCCGGCATCCGGGCGATGCTGCCCCACGTCCACGATTTCCGGCCGATCCACAGCCTCGCGGCGATGGAGGATCTCTGCCGCGCGCTCGGCGCAGGGCCGGTCCGCGCCGACGACCCGCGCGCTTGGTTGCGCCGGGCCGGCTGATGCCTACCTTCTCGGCAGCGCGCCCGCGGCGGGGCGCCGGAGATCCCCGATGCTCTCCACCGACACCGACATCCTCTCGGCCGCGCAGGCCTGGCGCGAGGCCGGGCGCGGCGTGGCGCTCGCCACCGTGATCGAGACCTGGGGCTCGGCGCCCCGCCCGGTCGGCAGCCACCTGGCGATCGACCAGGAGGGCAATTTCCTCGGCTCCGTCTCGGGGGGCTGCGTCGAGGGCGCGGTGATCACCGAGGCGCTGGAGGTGATCGAGGAGGGGCGCCCGCGCGTGCTGGAATTCGGCGTCGCCGACGAGACCGCGTGGCGGGTCGGGCTGTCCTGCGGCGGGCGGATCCGGGTGCTGGTGGAGCGGGTCGCGTGAGGGGGAGCCCGGCGAGGGTCCGGCGCGGGGAACGCCATGCAGCTTGATCTCCTGAAGGCCCTCAACGCCGAGCGCGCCGCGCGCCGCGCCGCGATCCTGGTGACCGCCCTCGACGGCTCCGCGCAGCGCCTCGTGCGCGAGGCCGAGGCCGCCGCCGACCCGCTCGCGGCCGAGCTCCTGCCCCGCTTCCGGACGGGCCGGAGCGGCCTCGCCGAGGCGGAGGGCGGGCCCGTCTTCCTGACCGTGCAGGTGCCGCCGCCGCGGCTGGTGATCGTCGGCGCGGTCCATATCAGCCAGGCGCTGGCGCCGATGGCCCGCCTCGTCGAGCTCGACGTCACGATCATCGACCCGCGCACCGCCTTCGCGACGCCCGAGCGCTTCCCGGACGTGCCCCTCGTGGCGCTGTGGCCGGACGAGGCCCTGGCGGGGCTGCCGCCCCTCGACGCCTACACGGCCGTCGCGGCGCTGACCCACGACCCGAAGATCGACGATCCCGCGCTGGTCGCGGCGCTCGCGGCGGAGTGCTTCTACGTGGGGGCGCTCGGCTCGCGCAAGACCCACGCCCGGCGGGTCGAGCGGCTGCGCGAGGCGGGCCTGTCCGAGGAGCGGATCGGGCGGCTGCGCGCCCCGATCGGCCTCGCCATCGGCGCGGTGAGCCCGGCCGAGATCGCCGTCTCGATCCTCGCCGAGATCGTCGCGGCCCTGCGCCGCGCCGGCCCGTGAGGTGAGCCGATGAGGTTCGGTCCCGTCCCGGTCGCGGATTCCGTCGGGCTGATCTCGGCCCACGCGGTGCGGGCGGGCGGCGCGGTGCTGCGCAAGGGCAGCCGGATCGGCGCCGAGGAGGTCCGCCGCCTCGCCGAGGCCGGCATCGCCGAGGTCGTCGTCGCGGCGCCGGAGCCGGGCGACGTCGGCGAGGACGAGGCCGCCCGGACGATCGCCGCGTCCGTGGCCGGGGAGGGGATCGAGCTCGCCCCTCCTTTCACCGGCCGCGCCAACCTCCACGCCGCCGCGGCGGGCGTGCTCGTGCTCGACGGCGGCGCGATCGCGGCCGTCAACGGGGTCGACGAGGCCGTCACCCTGGCGACCCTCGCCCCGTTCAAGCCCGTCGTCGCCGGCGAGATGGTGGGCACGGTCAAGATCATCCCCTACGCGATCCCGGGCGACGTCCTGCGCCGGGCGCGCGAGGCCGTCCCCCGCCCGGCCGTCGCGGTGGCGCCCTATCGCCTGCGGCGGGTCGCGGTGGTCTCCACCCTGCTGCCGGGCCTCAAGCCCAGCGTCGTCGACAAGACGCTGCGGGTCCTGGGGAGCGCCTCGCGCCGGCCGGCGCCGCACTCGCCGCCGAGACGCGGGTGCCGCACCGGGCCGAATCCGTCGCGGCCGCCCTGCGCGAGGCGGTGGCGGCGCCGGCCGACCTCGTCGTGGTGTTCGGCGCCTCGGCCATCGCGGACCGGCGGGACGTGATCCCGGCCGGGTTGTCGGCGGCGGGCGGGCGGGTCGAGCATCTCGGCATGCCGGTCGATCCCGGCAACCTCCTGCTGCTCGGGCGCCTCGGGGAGGTCCCGGTGATCGGGGCGCCGGGCTGCGCCCGCTCGCCGAAGGAGAACGGCTTCGACTGGGTGCTGCACCGGCTGCTCGCCGGCATCCCGGTCGGGCGCGCGGACCTCGTCGGCATGGGGGTCGGGGGGCTGCTGATGGAGATCGTCTCCCGGCCGCAGCCGCGGGAGGGCGGCGCCCCGGCGGAGGCGGAGGACGGGGCGTGAGCCCGCCGGTCGGCCTCGTGCTGCTCGCGGCCGGCCGCGGCACCCGCTTCGGCCCGGCGCCCAAGCTGCTGGCGCCGCTCGACGGGGTGCCCCTGGTGCGCCACGCCGCCGAGGCGGCCCTGCGCGCCGGGATCGGGCCGGTCGTCGCGGTGTTCGGCCACGCCGAGGAGGCGGTGCGCGCGGCGCTCGCCGGCCTCGACCTCGTCCTCGTGCGCAATCCCGCCTACGCGCAGGGGCTGTCGACCTCCCTGCGGGCCGGGCTCGCGGCCCTGCCGGAGGCGGCGGAGGGCGCGATCATCCTGCTCGGGGACATGCCGCGCGTGCCCCCGGCGCTGCTGGCCGGCCTCGCGGCGGCCTTCGCGGGGACCGACGCGGCCGTGGTGCCGGTCTGCGCCGGGCGGCGCGGCAACCCGGTGCTCCTCAACCGCCGCCGGCTCGCGGCGGAGCTCGCGGCGCTCGCCGGGGACCGGGGCGCGGGGCCGCTCCTCGCCGGGCGGAGGGACGTGCGGGAATGGCCGGTCGAGGAGGCCGGAATCCTCCTCGACGTCGACACGCCCGAGGCCCTCGCCGGCCTCGCGCGATCCCCGAACGATCCGCTCTGAGATGAATCATCCGCTGTCCGAACGATCACGTCCGAAAAGCGGATCCCGGATCACACGCCCGCGCGGCGCTTGGGCGACGCCGACATCCGCATGGCCGAAATGGGAGATGGCGACGCGACCCGTCGGATGTCGGATCAGGCGATCCCGAGGCTGAACAGGCCCACGACGGCGCTGAACACCGCGTAGACGAAGCCGAGATTCAGCAGCACGCCGAGCGCCCCGACCCCGAGCCCGGCCATCACCACGATCCCGTCGCGCTCGACGAGGCCGAGCCCGACCAGGGACACGGCGAGCCCGAGCGGGATCTGCCCGACGATCGGCGCGGCGACGATCAGGACCAGCGCGAGGGTGAGCAGCAGCAGGCCCATCGCCCGCATGCCGACCTCGTTCTCGAAGACGCGCATGCGCGGGCGCGACCAGCGCTCCAGGCGCCGCAGCAGCGGCACCGCCCGGGCCACCGCCCGCTGCAGGTCGGAGCGGGCAATCGAGCGGCCGAGCAGGGCGCGCGGCAGCCAGGGCGCCGACATCCCGGCCGCGATCTGGGCCGCCACCAGCGCCAGCAGCAGCCCGCAGATCAGCGGGATCGGCGGCGGCATCGGCAGGCAGTTCGGCAGGCCGAGCAGCACCACCAGCAGGGCGAAGGCCCGGTCGCGCAGCACCGCCACGATGTCCCCGACCGTGAGACGGTCGGCCTCCTGCGCGGCCAGCACCGTCAGGACGTCGGAGGTTCGCGTCGGTTTGGTCAAGGGGGTGCCGTCCGCTGCCTCGGTCGCGGCGCCCGCTCTAACCTGTTCTTTCCCCTCGGCCAACCCGACCGCCCGTCGTGCGGGCGATGCGTCGCATTCGTCGTCCCGGTCCAGGAGCCCGACCGGCTCCCGGGGCGCCGCCGCCAACCGCGCGCGCGTGCTCGTCATCCGCAGCCATCCTCGCGCCCCCGCGAGAGGGCAACCGGGCCGTCTTCAGCCGAGCAACCGGGCTTTCCTGAGGCAGGCCCCCCGGTTCAGTGCAGCGTGAGCACGCCGTTCACCGTCCGGAACTCGGCCGGCTTGATGAGTTGCGAATGGGACACACGCACCGAATGGAGCGGGCCTTCCAGCTCGCGCTCCCAGAACGCCAGGAAATCGTGCAGGACCGGGAATTTCGGGGCGAGATCGTAATCCTGCCAGACGTAGGTCTGCAGCACCCCGGGATGGTCGGGCATGCGGTACAGGATCTGCGCGGTGGTCAGACCATAGCCCTCGAGTTGACGCAGGAACTCCCTGGAAACCATCGGACCTCCTTCCTCGGCCGAACCGATCGCGGCCGCGCAACTTGCCGGCTAACGGTCCGATGATGGGGTGAAGGCACCGTTAAGCTCAAGACCAAAAATCGGCTTTCGCGTGCAAAAACAAGGCTTTGGCAGCATCCGCGAGGGATTGCTAGCAGCCCCGCGCCGGCCCTGCCGCGTGCCGGACTTCCTCAGAGGAAGGCGCGGCGATCCCGATTCGTTCCGACATCTTGCGATTTTCCTAACGGAAGAGAGTTGACTCGAAAGACGATGGAAAAGACTTTTCCATCGGTTTGCACCGCACCGCACCGGATCGTCCCTTGCGCGGCCCGAATCAGCTTCGCGGATGGGGCGATCTCGCGGCGGCCTGCGGCGCGCTGCTCTGGGCGCAGGCGGCCGCGGCCGAGGGCCGGGACGAGGTCCGGGCGGTGCTGTTCGGCGGCCTCGATGCGGGCCGCTCCACCTTCGTCAACGCGGGCGTCAAGGCCGCGCCGGGCGGCCTCGTCAGCGACGGATTCGTCCTGCTCGGCGGGTTCGGCACCGGCCTGCGGAGCGAGCGCGACTGGTACGGGCGCCCGGCCCCGGACGGGCGGCGCCCGCCGCGGGTGTTCCGCCACACCGTCCTCGCCAACGCCCTGGGGGGCTGGCAGTGGCTGCGGGAATGGGGCGTCGTCGCGGTCCTCGTCGGTCCCGAGATGTCCTTCGAGACGCTGGGCACCGGCGGCGCGCCGCGGCGCGCCCTGCGCTTCGGCCTGCGCCTCCACGCCGAGGTCTGGGCCCGGCCGACGCCCGAGACCCTCCTCACCGTCACGGCGATCACCGGCAGCGCCCGCCGGGATGGCTGGGGCCGGGTCTCCTGGGGATGGCGGGCGGGCCCGGCCTATCTGGGCCCGGAGGCCGCCCTCTACGCCGACGCGACCGGCTACCGGAAGTGGTCGCTCGGCCTCCACCTCACCGACTTCGCCCTCGGCGAGGCCAACGGGCGGGTCTCAGCCGGATGGCTCTACGAGGAAAAGGTCCGGCGTCCCGGCCTCTTCCTGGCGACCTGCCTGTGGCTGCCCCTCTGACCCGTCGAGCCCCGCGAGGAAGCGCGCGGCATCGGCCAGGATCTCCCGGCGGCGGGAGGCGGGCATCCGCGCGAGGGTGCGGTAGGGCATGGCGAGGCGCGGGTTGCCCGAGAGCCGCTCCGCGTGGGTGATCAGGAAGGCCCAGTAGAGGTAGTTGAAGGGGCAGGCCCGCGTCCCGCTCTTCAGCCGCACGTCGTACGCGCAGGCGCGGCAGTAATCCGACATGCGGTCGATGTAGGCGCCGGAGGCCGCGTAGGGCTTGGAGGCGAGCAGGCCCCCGTCCGCCCACAGCGCCATGCCGTGGACGTTCGGGAGTTCCACCCACTCGTAGGCATCCGCGTAGACGACCAGGAACCACTCCTCCAGCGCGGCGGGCCGGATCCCGGCGAGGAGGGCGAAGTTGCCGAGCACCATCAGGCGCTGGATGTGGTGGGCGTGGGCGTGGGCCCGCGTCGCCGCGACGCTGTCGGCGAGGCAGCGCATCGCCGTCTCGCCCGACCAGTAGAACCAGGGCAGGTCGCGCGCCGCCCCGAGGGCGTTGGTGGCCGCGTAATCCGGCATCCTCGCCCAGTAGAGGCCGCGCACGTATTCCCGCCAGCCGAGGATCTGGCGGATGAAGCCCTCGACCGCGTTGAGGGGCGCGCGCCCCTCCGCGTGGGCGCGCTCCGCCGCCCGGCAGACCTCCTCGGCGTCGAGGAGGCCGAGATTGAGGGCGGGCGCGAGCAGCGCGTGGTAGAGGAAGGGGGCGCCCGCCCGCATCGCGTCCTGGTAGTCGCCGAAGGCGGGCAGGCACTCGTCCAGGAAGTGGCGCAGGGCCGCCAGGGCCTGCTCCCGCGTCACCGGCCAGCCGAACCCGTCGAGATCGCCGAAATGCCCGGGGAAGCGCCGGGCCACGAGGGCGATCACCTCCCGGGTGACCGCGTCGGGCGGGAAGCGCAGGCGCGCGGGGAGGCGGTGATCGGCCGGAAGCTTGCGGCGGTTCTCCTGGTCGAAGTTCCAGCGCCCGCCGACCGGGGCGCCGTCCCGCATCAGGAAGCCGGTCCGGCGGCGCATCGCCCGGTAGAAGGTCTCCATGCGCAGGCTCGCGCGCCCCTCCGCCCAGCGCGCGAAGGCCTCGCGCGGGCAGAGGAAGCGGATGTCGGCGCGGATCTCGACCGGAACGCCGAGCGTCTCCGACCAATCCCGCATCATCGCGAGCACCCGCCACTCGCCGGGCTCGGTCACCACCACCCGGTCGGGCCGGTGGCGGGCGACCGCGCGGGCGAGTTCCCCACCGAAGGAGCCGGTATTGCCCGCATCCTCCAGCGCCACGTAGTCGACCGCGACGCCGCGCGCCCTCAGCTCCGCCGCGAAGTGGCGCATGGCCGAGAGGACGAGCGCGATCTTCTGCTTGTGGTGACGGACATAGGTCGCCTCCTCGGCGACTTCGGCCATCAGCACCACGTCGCGGGCCGGGTCAAGGTCGGTCAGGCCGGCGAGGCGCGGGTGGAGCTGGTCGCCCAGCACGAAGCGCAGCGTCCGCACGGCGCCTCAGCCCCTGGTGCGGACGCGCGAGCGCCCGCCATCGACGCCGATCACCTGGCCGGTGATCCAGCCGGCCTCCTCGCCGACCAGGAAGGCCGCGAGGCCGCCCGCATCCTCGGGCCGGCCGAGGCGCTGGAGCGCGTGCATGCCGGCGATGCCGTTCGCCACCGTCTCGTTGGCGGTGAGCGGCGCGGCGAGCGGCGTGCGGGTGAGGGAGGGGGCGACGACGTTCACGCGCACGCTCGGGGCAAGTTCGGCCGCGAGCGCGCGGGCGAGTCCCTCGACGGCGCCCTTGGCCATCGCCACGCTGGCATGGGCGGAAAAGCCCTGGGCGACCGCGACCGTGGAGAACAGCACGACCCCGCTCGTGCCCGTCCCGGCCCCCTCCCGCAGCGCGGGCGCGGCGGCCTGCACGGCCAGGAAGGCGCCGAGCGCGTTGAGGCGGAAATCGGCCTCGATCTCCTCCGCCCGCAGCCGCGCGACCGGCCGCAGGGTGATGCTGCCGACCGCGTAGACGAGGCCGCCGAGCGCGTCCCCGGCCTGCGCGGCGGCGCGCGCGGCGGTGGCCGGGTCGGTGACGTCGCCCGCCGTCACGGTCGTGTCGCCGAGTTCGGCGGCGGCCGCCGCGAGCCGGCCCGCGTCGCGGGCGACGAGGTGGAGGGGCCGGCCGCGCGCCCGCAGCGCCCGGGCCGCGGCGAGGCCGATCCCGCCCGTGCCGCCGAAGATCAGAACCCGTGCCGCCCCGCCCGTCATGCCGCCCCCCTTTGCCGCGCGCCTCGCCGCTCGCCTTGCGGCTCCCCTTGGCCCGCGTCCGGCGCTAGGTATGGCGGGACGGGCTCGGGTCAGCCGAGCTGAACTGCCGCAGGGGCCGGCGGCGATCCGGGGGAGCCAGGGGCATGAAGTTCGCCTTCGCGGGGATCGACTTTCTCGGCGGCGTCTTCGAGGCCCTGGCGGGGGCCGGCTGGCAGCCGATCAAGCTCTTCACCCGGCCCTGCGACGGCATCTACGACTTCAACGACAGCGTGGTGACGCTGGCGCGCCGCCACCGGGTGCCGATCCAGCTCTCGCGGGTGCGGCCGGCGGATCTCGACGCGCTGACCCAGGAGCACGGCCGCGACTGGGCGCTCGTCGTCGCGGGCTATCCCTGGCTGATCACCGGCTGGCCGGGCCGGGTGCGCTACGCGCTCAACTTCCACCCCTCGCCGCTGCCGACCGGCCGCGGCCCCTACCCGCTGTTCAAGGCGATCCTCGATTCCTACGAGACCTGGGGCGTCACCGCCCACGTCCTCGCCGAGGAGGGGTTCGACACCGGCGACATCCTCGCCCAGGAGCTCTTCCCGCTCTCGCCCGGCGAGACCCACGAGACGCTGCTCGCCCGCTGCCAGATCGCCGCGATGCGGCTGGCCGCCGGACCGATCGCCCGCGACCTGCCCGCCCGCTGGCGGGCCCCGGAGCCGCAGGGCGACGGCTCCTACTGGCCGCGGGTGACGGATGCGGACCGCACCCTCGATTTCCGCCAGCCCGTCGCCGCGGTGCTGCGCAAGGTGCGGGCCTTCGGGACGATCGAGACCGTGGCGCGGCTCAACGACGCCCGGGTCTTCGTGGCGGCGGCCGACGGCTGGGTCGAGCCGCACCGCTACGCGCCGGGCGCGATCGTGCACCGCCACCGCCGCCACGTGCTGGTGGCCGCCCGGGACGGCTTCGTGCAGATCACCCGCTGGAGCACGCTGCCGCTGGCGGAGGCCGGCCAGACCGGCCGCTGAGCCGTGCCGCCGATGCGCCGCAAGGGCGACCTGCCCGAGAAGATCTGCGCCCAATGCGGCCGGCCCTTCGCGTGGCGGCGCAAGTGGGAGCGGGTCTGGGAGGAGGTGCGCTACTGCTCGGATCGCTGCCGCCGGGAGGCGAAGCGGGGCGGGGCGGGGCGGAGCCGGTCCTGAGCCGTCATCCGCCATCCGGTTGATGGCTTCGCCATCTCCGATTTCGGCCATGCGGATGTCGGCGTCGCTCAGGCGCCGCGCTCAGGCGCCGCGCGGGCTCGTGATCCGGGACCCGCTTTGATCAAGCGGATCCCGTATCAGGCGGCGCGCGACCGCGGCAGGATCCCGCCGGGGCCGGGCGTCGGGCAGAGCTCGCGCAGGGGCGCCGGCTTGCCGAGCAGGTAGCCCTGGACCAGGCGGCAGCCGAAGCCCCGCAGGCGGTCGAGCTGCTCTTCCGTCTCCACGCCCTCGGCGACGCATTCCAGGCCGAGATACGTGCAGAGGTGCAGGATCGTCTTCACGATCGCCTCGCCGGTGGGCGTGTCGACGCTCGCCACGAAGCTGCGGTCGATCTTGATCCGGTCGAGCCCCAGCCGGTGCACGTAGCCGAGGCTCGAATGGCCGGTGCCGAAATCGTCGAGGGCGATCCGGCTGCCCAGGGCACGGAGCTTGCCGACCGAGCGGCCCGCCGCCTCCAGGTCGGCCATCAGCGCCGTCTCGGTCAGCTCGAAGGTCAGGCGGCTCGGCGCGACGCCGCTGCGCAGGATGAGCGCGACGATCGCGTCGGTCGCCTCGGGCGAGCTGAGATCGTGCGAGGACAGGTTGAAGGACAGGCCGACCGCTTGCGGCAGGTGGTCGATCTCGCCGAGCGCCTTCTCCAGGAGCAGGAGCGTCAGCCGGTGAATCAGGCCGCAGCGCTCCGCGACCGGGATGAACCGGCTCGGCGGGACCGCGCCGAGGAGCGGGCTCCGCCAGCGCGCCAGCGCCTCCACCGTCCGAACCGACCCGGAGGCCAGGTCGTAGACCGGCTGGTAGTGCAGCTCCAGCTCGGCCTCCAGTCCCGCCGCCTGCAGCGCCGCCTCGACGGCGCGCTCGGCCTGGATCAGGTCGTCCTGCTCCTTCGAGTAGACCGTCACGGCGCCGCGGCGATGCTGCTTGGACTGGTAGAGGGCGTGGTCGGCGTGGTCGAACAGGGCGGCGCCGTCGCGGTCGGCGGCGCTGGCGAAGGCGACGCCGCAGGAGCAGCCGGGGGACAGGAGGATGTCGCCGGCGCGGAACGGCTGCCTCAGCAGGTCCGAGACCTCCCGGCAGAAGGCGGCGACGTCGCGGCCGAGGGCCCGCGCGTCGATCAGGGCGCCGAACTCGTCGCCGCCGAGACGGGCCACCCTGACGGCCTTCCCCGCGAGGCTCCCCAGGCGGCGGCCGGTCTCGGCGAGGACGCGGTCGCCGGCCGAATGCCCGTAGCTGTCGTTGATGGACTTGAAGTGGTCGAGGTCGAAGATCGCCAGGGCCAGCTCCGCCCGGTCCGGCCCGTCGCGCAGGCCGTCGAGGGCCGCGAAGAAGTAGCGCCGGTTCGGCAGCCCCGTGAGGCTGTCGGTGTGGGCGAGGCGGAAATTCTCCTCGGCCAGGAGCCGCATCTCCTCCTGCTTGCGGATCAGGGCGGCCTGGGAATGGATCAGCTTCAGGAACGAGTCGTAGTTGGCGCGCAGCACGCGCACCATCACCATCACCACGAAAGCGAGGTTGAGCGAGATGGCGCCGAAGACCGCGTTGCCGGTCGTGAGGTAGTGCGCCAGGAAGACCGCGGTGACGATCGCGGTGACGAGGAGGGCGCATGCCGGCAGGTGCATCAGGCAGAAGATGCAGGCGATGACCGTGATGGCCACGAAGAGCGCGACGTGGCCGCGCTCGAAGGGGCCGCCGTAGCCGTCGAGCATGACGGCCCAGACCACGAAGGCGAGGGACAGGAAGGCGGTGAGAACGACCGTCCGGCGCATGCGGGCCGCCGCCTCGGCCGCGTCGACCCGCCCGGCGTCGAGCCGGTACCAGTGGATGCCGCGGCCGATGCAGATCGGGACCAGGAGGGCGAGCACCCCGACCGTCAGCCAGGGCGGCGCCAGCCGCGCATGCGTGAAGGCGACGGCGACGGCGTTCGCCGTCAGGCAGGCGTAGAGCGCGGGGATCTGCTTCTTGATCTCGGCGAATTGCGCGACGCGGATGCGGTCCCGGAGCGGGTCGGCCGCCTCGGCGCCGAGCCCGCGCGCCCGCAGGGCGTCGCCGGCGCCCCGCGCGAGGGCCGACCATGCCGCGGCCAGAAGGGACCGCATCGGGCCCGGCCCCCGCGGGCCGGTCGGATGACCGGGGACGTCGTGCGGCGCCGATGCGTCCCCGGGTTCCGCGGACCTCAGATCGGGCATGCGCCATTCCCCAACGTCGAAGCACCCGGATCGCGATTCACGCCCCGGTGCCGCGAGTGCAGCCTAGAAACCGAAGATGCTCGTCGTCGAGCTTTGCCGATCAATTCCTAAGGCTTGCATAATCCTCCGGCTCGGCACTGGGGCGAAGTCAGGACGGCCCAAGCAAAAGCCGCGGCGGCGGGCGACGGCTGCACGACCGGGATCGGGGCCGGCCCGCCTCAGCCCCGCCGGAGGGCCAGGGCCGCCAGGCTGGCCGCCGCGAGCAGGGTCACGGCGACCGGCGTCGCGGTGCCGTCGTGCCACGCCGCGACCGAGACCGTGAACGCGGCCCCGAGGGTCATCTGCAGGAAGCCGTAGAGGCTCGACGCGGCCCCGGCGGCGTGCGGGTCGACATTCATCAGCCCCGCCACGGCGTTCGGGCCGAGGAGCCCGATCCCGACCGCGTAGAGGACGAGGGGCAGGATCAGGGTCGCCACGCCGAGCGCGCCGCCGCGATCGACGGCGAGCAGCGCCAGCGCCCCGGCGAAGCACAGGCCGTTGCCGAGGCGCGCGGCGCGCCGGATCGGCATCCGCCCGGCGAGGCGGCCGGCGATCCACGCCCCCGCCACCATGCCGGCGACGACGAGCAGGCAGTCGAACCCGACCTGCTGCGGCGTCCGGCCCAGCCGCTCGCCGAGCAGGAAGGGCGCCACCGCCAGGAAGGCGTAGAGGCTCGTCCCCGCGCAGGCGCCCGCCACCACGTAGGCGCGGTAGACCGGCGCCCCGAGGAGGCGCAGGTAGGAGGCGGCGACGGCCGAGAGGCCCGGCAGGGCGACCGGGTGCCGGTTCGTCTCCGGCAGGCCGCGCAGCACGAGGGCGCCGAGGACGGCGACCAGGGCGGCGAGGAGCACGAACACCGCCCGCCAGCCGAGCGCCCCGCCCACGACGCCGCCGATCGCCGGCGCGAGGGCGGGCGTCAGGGTCATCGCCATGGTGAGGAGCGCGAGCTTGCGCGTGGCGTCCTCCGCGGTCGAGACGTCGCGCACCATGGCGCGGCCGAGCACGAGGGCGCCGCAGGCCCCGAGCGATTGCAGCACCCGCGCCGCCACCAGGACGCCGATGCTGCGCGCCGGGATCGCCAGGAGCAGCCCCGCGAGGTAGAGCGCCATCCCGGCGATCAGCACCGGGCGGCGGCCGTAGCGGTCGGAGAGGGGGCCGTAGACGAGTTGTCCGCAGGCGAGGCCGACGAGGTAGAGGGTGATCGTCAGCTGCGCCACGACCGGCGAGGTGCCGAGATCCGCCGCCGCGGCCGGGAGCACCGGCACGAAGATGTGCAGCGCCACGGTCCCGGTCATCGTCACGGCGACGAGCAGCGGCAGCGAGGCCCGGGCGGGCGCGTCCTTCGTCACGGTCTCGTCGCATCCCCTGGCTGGACGCGAGAGACCCGCGCCGGCGCGCTGGCGCCTCCCTCCGCGGGGAGGGCCCCGCGCGCGGCGTCGCGCCGCGCCCGCGGCCTCGCCCCGCGGACCGCGAGCTTAAGTCGAGCCGCGCCGGGACTCCCATGCCGGATCGGCATGGCAGGGTTCCGCCCCGTCCTCCATCAGTTGAGCTTGGGCTCGCCGCTGGCATCGTCCCGGCCGGACTCGCGAAACACCTCCCAGGCGGCGCGGATCAGCGCCTGGACGGCCGGCCGGCCGGCCACCGCCGGGTCGGGGAGGAACTGCAGGTCGATCGCCGCGGCGGCGGCGCGCAGGATCGCGAGTTCGGCCTGCACGTCGTCGGAGCGGCGCGCGCCCTCGGGCAGGAGCGGGCGCGCGGAGGGTGAATCGCGGTGCATCGGGGGATTCCTGGCAGGGGCTGGACTGGGGCGAGGGGGTCAGGCGGCGGCCAGGACCGGCCGGTCGGCGCCGCGCACGGCCCAGAGCTGGCGCAGGGTGCGCTCGTCGAAGCCCGCCTCGACGGCGATGATCTCCTCGCCCTCGATCACCCGCGGCAGGCCGAGCGGGAAGGCGCGGAAGTGGAGCTGGATCAGGCGCAGGAGCCAGGAGGTCGGGTTCTGCGAGATGAAGCGGGAGACGCCCCGCGGCAGGCCCCACTCGACGATCCCGGTGGTCAGCGCGAGCGCGACCGGGTTCAGGCGCCGGCCGGAGATGCGAGCCCGGTCCGAGACGCAGATCCGGCCCCATTCCCAGATGTGCGGCGCCGACGGCGCGGGCCCGTCGCACAGCTCGGGCAGGACGGAGGAGAGCAGATAGGGCCGCGTGGTCGGCAGGAGGCGAGAGTATCCGACAAGATCATCCCCCTGAATGGCAAGAAGATGAACCGCGTGCTCGTCATCGAACTGATCAACCTCCCGTTGATCCGGCCTCCTCAGATCGCTCCAGCCTTTGTCCTTGACGAAGATGTCGTGGCGGAGCCGGTAGGCCTGCTCCATCTCGGCCGCGTAGAGGTGGATGTTGGTGGCATCGACAACGTGAATCATCGGGAGGCTCCGGTGGTGCGGAGTCCCTTCTACGCATGGCAGCGGGCCGCCATAGTCCAAGAACTTGTACTTTGGGAATTCAACTGATGATACCGAGTCGCAATCCCAATGCAACCGCATGGGCGCGGCTCGTGGTGCCGAGCTTGCGGCGCACGGCGCGCAGGTGGCGGATCGCGCCGTGCGCGGAGATGCCCATGGCGTCGGCGATCTCCTGGTCGGACTTGCCGTCCGCGGCCCATTGCAGGCTCTCGCGCTCGCGCGGGGAGAGCGGCTCGGCGAGGGGGCCCGTCTCGCCCTTGGCGAGCAGCAGCACCTGACCGAGCGCGTAGGTCCCCACGAGGGTGAGCATGCCGCGCACGGCGGGGCTGAGGTCGAGCTTCTCGCCGACGAAGCTGACGCCCGCCGTGTCGCCCTCCAGGGTCAGGAGCGGCAGGGTGAAGCCCTCGCGCAGGCCGAACTCGCCCGCCTCGTCGAGGACGCGGCGGGCGGCGCGGTCGTCGGGGGCGCAGAGGCCCGGATCGGACCACGCGAAGCCGCTGCCGCGCTCGCCGACGCCGCGCACCACCGGGTCGTGGAGTATGTAGTCCCGGGCATAGTAGCGCCGCGCCCACTCGTCCGGGTAGGTGCCGGCGAACACGGTCGGGCGGCGATCGCAGGGCACCGCGTCGCAGATCCGCAGGGTGGCGAGCAGCACGTGCTCGACGCCCACCCCCGCCAGGGTCCTGAGGAGCTGGTCGCGGACATTCTCGGGCGTCGCCGTGCGGTGGATGGCCTGGAGAACCTCGCGAGCGAGATCGAGCGATCGCTTGGACATCATCGTCCCCTTCCGGCGCCGGGCCGCGCGGGCAGGCCGGAGCCGGGGCGCGGGCCGCCGCCATCCCCCGCCATCCCCCGCCTGCCGCAAGATTTCGATGCAAATTCCGTGACAAACGCCGAGCAGAACGCCCAGAGCTGCCCGATCCTGCCTCAACCCGGGCACTGCGAAAAGCCCCGAGAACTTGGACGCCTGGGGACATGGAGGGCACGGAAACCGAAGAGAAAGATTTTCTTGTCCAGGAAAACCACCATAAGCTGCAGCGGTCCGAACCATGGTTAATGATGGTTGTCAACCGCCGGCGGGCCGGAACGCAGAAGGGCCGCCTCGCGGCGGCCCTTCGCTCCGAGTCGGTGGTGGGACGGCTCAGAAATCCATGCCGCCCATGCCGCCCATGCCGCCCATGCCGCCGCCGCCCGGCATGGCCGGCGGGGCCTCCTTCTTGGGCGCGTCGGCGACCATCGCCTCGGTCGTCACCAGCAGGCCGGCCACCGAGGCAGCGTCCTGCAGGGCGGTGCGCACGACCTTGACGGGGTCGACGATGCCGGCCTGGATCAGGTCGACGTAGGTCTCGTTCTGCGCGTCGAAGCCGAAGGTGGCCGAGCCGTTCTCGGCGACCTTGCCGACCACGATCGAGCCCTCGACGCCGGCATTCTCGGCGATCTGGCGGATCGGGGCCTCAAGGGCCCGCACCACGATGTTGATGCCGGCCTGGACGTCGGGGTTGTCGCTCTTCACGCCCTGGGCCGCGGCCTTGGCGCGCAGGAGGGCGGCGCCGCCGCCCGGGACGATGCCCTCCTCCACGGCCGCGCGGGTCGCGTGCATGGCGTCGTCGACGCGGTCCTTCTTCTCCTTGACCTCGACCTCGGTCGCGCCGCCGACCCGGATCACCGCCACGCCCCCGGCCAGCTTCGCCAGGCGCTCCTGCAGCTTCTCCCGGTCGTAGTCCGAGGTCGTCTCCTCGATCTGCGCCTTGATCTGCGCCACCCGCGCCTCGATGTCCGCCTTCTCCCCGGCCCCATCGATGATCGTGGTGTTCTCCTTCTCGATCCGCACCCGCTTGGCCCGCCCGAGCATCGGAAGCGTCACGTTCTCCAGCTTGATGCCGAGATCCTCCGCGATCATCTGACCGGCGGTCAGGATCGCGATGTCCTCCAGCATCGCCTTGCGCCGGTCGCCGAAGCCCGGCGCCTTCACGGCCGCCACCTTCAGACCGCCGCGCAGCTTGTTGACCACCAGCGTGGCCAGCGCCTCGCCCTCGATGTCCTCGGCCACGATCAGCAGCGGCTTGCCGGTCTGCACCACCGCCTCGAGCACCGGCAGCATCGCCTGCAGCGACGACAGCTTCTTCTCGTGGATCAGGATGTAGGGATCCTCGAGCTCGGCGATCATCTTCTCCGCGTTCGTGATGAAGTACGGGGAGAGGTAGCCGCGGTCGAACTGCATGCCCTCGACGACGTCGAGCTCGGTCTCGGCCGTCTTGGCCTCCTCGACCGTGATCACGCCCTCGTTGCCGACCTTCTGCATCGCCTCGGCGAGCATGCGGCCGATCTCCGCGTCGCCGTTGGCCGAGATGGTGCCGATCTGGGCGATCTCGTCGTTGCGGGTGATCTTGCGGGAGTTCTGCTTCAGGTCCTCGACGACGGCGGCGACGGCGAGGTCGATGCCGCGCTTGAGGTCCATCGGGTTCATGCCGGCGGCGACGTACTTGGCGCCTTCCTTGACGATGGCCTGGGCCAGCACGGTCGCCGTGGTGGTGCCGTCACCCGCGAGGTCGTTGGTCTTCGAGGCCACTTCGCGCACCATCTGGGCGCCCATGTTCTCGAACTTGTCGGCGAGCTCGATCTCCTTGGCGACCGTCACGCCGTCCTTGGTGATCCGCGGAGCCCCGAAGCTCTTCTCGATCACCACGTTGCGGCCCTTCGGGCCGAGCGTCACCTTGACGGCGTTGGCCAGGATGTCGACGCCGCGCAGCATCTTCTCGCGGGCATCGGCGGAGAAACGAACGTCTTTGGCTGCCATAATGTCACTCCTCGGGAGACATGACGTGGATCGAAGGCCCCGCTCAGGCGGCCTTCTTGACGGCCTCGGTCGCCACCAGGATGCCGAGGATGTCGGATTCCTTCATGATTAAGAGGTCCTGCCCGTCGATGCGGACCTCGGTGCCCGACCACTTGCCGAACAGCACCCGGTCGCCCGCCTTCACGTCGAGGGGGACGAGCTTGCCGGCCTCGTCGCGGGCGCCCGGCCCGACGGCGACGACCTCGCCCTCCTGGGGCTTCTCCTTGGCGGTGTCCGGGATGATGATGCCGCCCTTGGTCTTCTCCTCCGCGTCGATGCGGCGGACCACCACGCGATCATGGAGCGGTTGGAACGTCATCGAGTGTCTCCAGCGCTTCTCAACCATGTCGTACAGGGCCGGGCTCTCGCCTGAGCCGCCCGGCCGCCGCCAAGCTGGGAGCGCGGACACCGCCGTTCAAGGGGGCGCCGAAAAAATTTTGGCACTCCCTGTTCGGGAGTGCCAGGCAGGGCCGCCCGGCGCGGGGGTGGGTCAGGCCGGGGGCGCGAGCCCGGCGCGCCGCTCGCGCAGCTGGCGGCGGGCCCGCGGGCGCGGGGCGCGGCCCTCCGGGCGGGGCGCGCGGGGGCGCGCGCCCGTTCGGCGGCGGGGGCGGCGGGGCGGCGAAGAGGGGCGTGGGCGCGCAGGCGCTGCAGCGGTCCCGGGCGCCGGCGCCGAGGATCTCGCGCAGGAGGGCGGCGCCGTCCGGGTCGCCCTCCAGGAGGTCGGCGCTGAAATGGGGCATCGGCGTCAGCGCTCGGCGAGGCGCAGGGGCGCGGCGCCGATCACCCGCACGGCGGGCCGCGGCGCGGTCCCGGTGCAGGCCGCCGGACGGTAGGGCCAGGCGGCGCCCGCGCAGGCGTCCGGCGCCGCCGGGGCCGGCGCCGCATGGCTGAGGGCGGCCGGGCGCGGCCCGTGCCCGTTCGCCATCACGACGATGCCGGCCGCCAGCATCGCGCCCAACAGGATCAGTCTCGCCACGCCCATCATGACCGCCCCCGCCCCGTTCCGTCCCTGATTTCAAGCTGAGCTGCGTATAGGGGGCGGCCATGTCCGGGATTTTGCGTCGGACGCGGCGGTTCGGGGCGAAATATTGCGTCGCGCCGGCGCGACGCAATATTTCGTTAACCGGCCGGCGCGGATCAGGCCTTGGGGATCCAGGCCCAGGCGATGTCGCGGACCCGGATCGCGCGCGGGATCAGGCCGAGGCGGTGGAAGCGGTCGGCGGTGGCCTGCTGGCCGTCCAGGACCGCCTCGTCGATCGGCTTGATCCGGAAGCGGGTGCGGGCGACGATCGCCGCCTCGACCTCGAGTTGGATGCCCTGCGCCTCGTGCAACGTCCGCGCGTAGGCGTCGCGGTTGGCCTCGGCCCAGGCGGCTTCCCGCGCCAGCACGTCCGCGATCTGACCGACCACCTCCGGGTAGGTCTCGGCGAAGGCCCGGTTGGCGAGGTAGAAGCTGTGCGGGTTCGCCACCTCGTGGTTGTGGGCGAGGACGCGGGCCCCCTTGCCCTCCGCGATCGCCAGGTAGGGATCCCAGATCGACCACGCGTCGATCGCGCCGCGGGCGAAGGCCGCGACGCCGTCCGCGGGGGCGAGGTAGACCGGGTTGATGTCGCCCCAGCCGAGGCCGCCCTTCTCGACCGCCGCCACCAGGGTGGCGTGGGCGCTCGATCCCTTGGGCACCCCGACCGTGCGGCCCCTGAGGTCGGCGAGGCTGCGCAGCCCCGAGCCCTCGGGCACGATCACGGCCTCGCCGCCCGCCTCCTGGGCGGCCACGTACAGGAGGTTGCCGGAGGCGGCCTGGGCGAAGATCGGCGGGGCGTTGCCCACCGTGGCGAAGTCGATGGCGCCGAGGTTCAGCGCCTCCAGCATGGGCGGGCCGAACTGGAACTCGACCCAGCGCACCGGGACGCCGAGCGGCCGGAAATGCGCCTCGTAGACGCCGCGCTGGCGGGCCGAGACGAACAGGCCGGATTTCTGGAAGCCGAGGCGCAGTTCCCTGGGCAGGGCCGCGGCCGCGCGGGCGGGAAGGCCGCCGGCGGCGAGGAGCGCCGAGGCGCCGGCGAGGAGGTCTCTGCGTCGCATGGGGCAGGTCCTTCGAGGGTGTCCGGGATCGCGGATCCCGTGTTCGGAGACCCGAACACAGCCCTCTCGCTTAAGGCGACCGCAGGGGGAATCAAGACTTCGCGCGATATCTAGAC
Organism: Methylobacterium sp. CB376; assembly: GCF_029714205.1. Classification (NCBI taxonomy): domain Bacteria; kingdom Pseudomonadati; phylum Pseudomonadota; class Alphaproteobacteria; order Hyphomicrobiales; family Methylobacteriaceae; genus Methylobacterium; species Methylobacterium sp. CB376. Next base: position 5,976,175 of record NZ_CP121648.1, read on the forward strand.
GGCGCAGCACGGGAATGTGCGACGGTCCGCGGCGAGTAGACCTGACGATATCGCCAATTTTGTTCTTCCGAAGCGGATCCGTCCGGAAGAAAGCTCGCGCTCCGGGGGCGGGAGGCGAAAACACCGTCCCACGATTGCGGCATTCGCGCCCAGGTGCGGGCGGGGAGGGAGCCGGCGAGCGGGCGCGGTCGGCCGGGGGCCGATCACCCCGTCGCGGGCGTCCCGCAACGGCGCCCCGCCCGACCGCCCCCGCGCAGCAAAAACCCCGGCCGCCGGGGGCGGCCGGGGTCCGCGAGGCCCCGCAGAGATGCGAGCGTTACTCGTTCCGGTTGCCCATCAGGGCGAGCAGGAACTGGAACATGTTGATGAAGTCCAGGTACAGCGTCAGCGCGCCGAACACCGAGACCTTGGCGGCAGCCTCCTGGTCGAAGTTGCCGTACAGGTACATTTCCTTCAGCTTCTGCGTGTCGTAGGCGGTCAGGCCGGCGAAGATGAGCAGGCCGATCACCGAGATGGCGAATTGCAGCGCGCTCGAGGCCAGGAAGATGTTGACCAGGCTCGCGATCACGAGGCCGATCAGGCCCATGACCAGGAACGAGCCGATCCCCGACAGGCTGCGCGCGGTGGTGTAGCCGTAGAGGCTGAGACCGCCGAACGCCGCCGCGGTGATGAAGAAGACCTGCACCACGCTGGCCCCGGTGTAGCGGAGCAGCAGCGTGGAGAGCGAGGCGCCCATCACCGCCGCGAAGGCCAGGAAGGTCGTGCGGGCGCTCGCCGCCGACATCCGGTCCATGCGGAAGGAGAAGAAGAAGATGAAGGCGAGCGGCGCCAGCGCCACCACCCACATCAGGGGCGTGGTGTAGAGGGTGATGCCGAACTGCGTCAGGTACTGGCCGCCGATCCGCACCATCTGGCCGGCGCCGTTGCGGGCCGCCTCCGCCGGAACGGCGGTGGTGGCGAGCTTGTTGACGCCGAGCGCGACCAGCGCCGAGACGGCGAGGCCGAGCACCATGTTGTTGTAGACGCCGAGCATGAACGCGCGCAGGCCCTGGTCGACCTCGACTTGGCCGCGGGCGTAGCCCGAGGGGGCTCCGTACCCGGTCGCGCCGCCCTGCCGGAACGGGCTGTTCTCGAATGCCATGGGAGATTCCTTCGGAAGCTCTCTAGCGTGGGAGTTCGTGATCGAGGCTCACGCGATCCTCGGACGCCGAAACCGGGCGTCGTGCGCCGAATATGAGAGGCCGGGCTTGTCCGCACAAGGGTCGGTGCCGGCCCCGCACCCCAGAGAAGGGGGCCGTCAATCGGCCGCAGCCGGTTCGAGGGATTAAACGCTCACAGATTTCGTAAGTAAGGCGCCGGCTTCTGACCGAGGATCCTGAAGGTCCCGGCGAGCCCGAGACCGACCGCCACCACCACCGCGAGGGCGCAGGCGAGGAGCGCCCCGGAGAGATCGAGCCGGAAATCGATCCGCATCACCTGGGTGACGATGACGAAGGCGGCGAGCGTGCCGGCGGCGAGGCCGAACAGGGCGGTGGCGAGGCCGAGCACCCCGTATTCGAGGGCGTAGGCGCCGAGCAGCCGCATCCGCGTCGCCCCGAGCACCTTGAGCACGACCGCGTCGTAGAGGCGCGCCCGGTGGCCCGCCGCCAGCGCGCCCGCGAGCACGAACAGGCTCGCCACGAGGGCGACGCCGCTCGCGCCGCGGATCGCGAAGACGAGCTTTCCGACGATGTCGTTCACCGCGTCGAGGGCGTCCTTCACCCGCACGCTGGTCACCGACGGGAAGCGCAGGGCGGCCTCCCGCAGGATCCTCGCCTCCAGGGCCGGGTCCGGGCCCTCCGGCAGGGTCAGGGTCGCGAGGTCGGCGTGCGGCGCCCCCCGGAAGGTGCCGGGCGAGAACACCATCACGAAGTTGATGCCGAGGGTGCGCCATTCCACGTGGCGCAGATTGGCGATCTTCACGGTGAGGTTGCGGCCGAGCACGTTGACCGTGACGCTGTCGCCGACCTTGAGGCCGAGGGCCCGGCCGAGCTGGTCGTCGAAGGAGACCAGCGGCGTCGCGGCCTGCTCGGGATTCCACCACGCCCCCTCGGTCACCCGCGAGCCGTCGGGGAGGTCCTGCGCGTAGGTGATGCCCCGGTCGCCGTCGAGCACCCAGGCGGCGTCCTCCGGCGCCTTGATCTCGCTCGCCGGCCGCCCGTTGAGGGCGACGATGCGCCCGCGCATCATCGGCGCCCGCTCGATCTTGCCCCGCGGCGCCTCGCCGCCGAGGAACTGGTCGAAGGCCGCGGCGTCCCGGCCCGGAATGTCGAGGAAGAACAGGCTCGGCGCCCGGGAGGGCAGCGAGCGGGTCAGGGTGCGGGTGATGCTGGCGTCGATCAGGCTCAGCGCCACCAGGAGCGTGATGCCGAGCCCGAGCGAGAGCACGATCGAGGGCGTGAGCGCGCCCGGGCGGTGGAGATTGGCGAGGGCGAGCCGCGGCGCGGCGCCGCGCGGGCGCGGCAGCCGGCGGGCCAGCGCCATCAGGGCGAGGGCGACGCCCCGCAGCAGGCCGAAGGCGAGGCCCGCCGCCACGATGAAGATCAGGGCGACCCGGCGGTCGAAGGCGGTGAGGAGGGCGAGCGCCACCAGCCCCGCGAGGGCGAGGCCGAGCACGACGAGGTAGCGCGGGCGCGGCCAGCGCCGCTCGGGATCGACCGTGTCGCGGAACAGCCCCGACACCGCGACGTCGTGGGCGCGCCCGAGGGGTCCGATCGCGAAGGCCAGGGCGGTGAGGAACCCGTAGAGGGACGCCACCGCCAGCTCGCCGGGGGCGAGCGTGGGCGTGAGCGGCACCGGCAGCAGGTCCGCGAAGGCGAGGACGAGCCCGTAGGGCAGGGCGGTGCCGACCGCGAGCCCGATCGCGATGCCGATCGCGGCGATCAGCATGACCTGCGTCAGGTAGAGGGCGACGACCTGCCCGCCGGGGGCGCCGAGGCTCTTCAGGGTGGCGATCGAGGCGCGCTTGCGCTCGACGAAGCCGCGCACCGCGTTGGCGACGCCGACGCCGCCCACCATCAGGGCCGTGAGCCCGACCAGGGTGAGGAACTGGGTGAAGCGCTCGACGCTGCGGGCGAAGCGCGGATCGGCGTTGAGCCGCGAGCGGATCTCCCAGCCCGCCTCCGGCAGGGCGGCGCGCACCGCGTCCGCGGCCCGCTCGACCTCCGCGTCGGAGGGATCGGCGAGCCGGACCCGGTAGACCCAGCGGTTGAGGCTGCCGGGCTGGAGCAGGCCCGAGGCCCGCAGGGCCGCCTCGCTGGTCAGCAGGCGCGGCCCGAAGCCGATCCCGTTGGCGATCTTGTCCGGCTCGGCCTGCAGCACGGCCCTGAGCGCGATCGTGGCGCTCCCGACCGTGACCCGGTCGCCGATCTTGAGGTCGAGGCGGGCGAGGAGGGCGGGATCGACCGCCGCCCCGAAGGCGCCGTCGCGCTCCGCCAGTAGGGTCTCGCGCGGGAGGGCCGGCGCGGTGACGAGGTCGCCGGAGGAAGGGTAATCCGGCCCGACGGCCTTCAGCTCGACGAGCGCCGCGCCCTTCTCCCCCGCCACCGCCATGGCGCGGGTGAAGGCCACCACGGAGACGCGGCCCTTCGCCTCCAGGACGGCCCGCTCCGCCGGGCTCGCCTCCCGGTGGATCAACCCGAAGGCGAGGTCGCCGCCCAGGATGGTCCGGCCCTGCTCGGCGAGGCCCCGGGTGAGGGAGCGCGACACCGAGGCGACGCCGGAGATCGCCGCGACCCCGATGGCCAGGCAGGCGAGGAAGACCGCGAAGCCGCCGAGCCCCCCGCGCAGCTCGCGCAGGGCGAGGCGCAGGATCAGCGGGAGCCGCGACGGGACCGCCGGGCGGCGCCCGGGGGCGCTCAGGGGAGGCAGGCTGCCGTGCATGGGGGTGTCCTGCGGGAGGCTGGGGATGCCCTGCGGGGGCGAGGGGCGCGGGCGGCAAGGGCGCGGGCAGCAAGCGGCCCGGGCGGGATCACGCCCCGCCGCCCGGGCCGGCCTCGCGGCGACGGCCGGGCGATGGTCCCTCCCCGCGCGGGGGAGGACGGCGCGGTCGCGGGGAAGGCCGACACGCGGTCACGCCGCCGCCGCGGCCTCGATCCGCCCGGAGCGCAGGCGCACCGTGCGGTCGCAGAGCCGGGCGAGGCCGGGATCGTGGGTCACCAGCACCAGGGTGGCGCCGCGGTCGCGCTTGAGGGCGAAGAGCAGTTCGACGATCGCGGCGCCCGTCGCCTCGTCGAGGTTGCCGGTCGGCTCGTCGGCCACCAGGATCGCCGGGTCCGGCGCCACCGCCCGCGCGATGGCGACCCGCTGCTGCTCGCCGCCCGAGAGCTGGGCCGGGTAATGGTGCAGGCGGTGGGCGAGGCCGACCGCCGCGAGGTCCCGCTCGGCCCGCGCCTGCGCGTCCGGCAGGTCGGCGAGTTCGAGGGGGAGCGCCACGTTCTCCAGCGCCGTCATCGTCGGCACGAGGTGGAAGGACTGGAACACGATGCCGATCCGCCGTCCGCGGAACCGGGCGAGGGCGTCCTCGTCGAGCCGCGACAGGTCCGTGCCCTCGACGAGGACGCGCCCGGAATCCGGCCGCTCCAGGCCCGCCATGGTCATCAGCAGGGTCGACTTGCCCGAGCCCGAGGGTCCGACCAGGCCCACCGCCTCGCCGGACGCCACCGCGAGGGAGATGCCCCGCAGGATGTGGACCCGCGCCGCGCCCCGCCCGAGGCTGAGCTCGACGCCGTCGAGGGCGATGGCCGGTGCGCTGGCCTTGTCGGTCATGGATCCGTCGCCGATCTGTGGGGGGCGTCGCGGAGAACGCCGGAGGGATGAGAGTTGAGCCGCATTGACGACCGCGCGGACGACCGCGCGGGCGGGCGCCCGACCGATATGGTCGGTCGCCGCCGCCTCCGCCAGCGCCTAGGCCGCGACCATGGCGGTCTCGCGACATTCCCGGTCCCCCGCCCGCTCCTGCGCCCGCTCCTCTGCCTGCTCCTCTGCGCCGCGATGACGCTCCCCGCCGCCCCCGCCCGCGCCGCGGAGCGCGCGCTGCACCTCGTCGCGCTCGGCGACAGCCTCACGGCCGGCTACGGCCTGCCGGCCGAGGCGGCCTTCCCGACCGTTCTGGAGCGCGCCCTGAAGGCGAAGGGACTCGCCGTCACGGTCGAGAATGCGGGCGTGTCGGGCGACACCACCACGGGCGGGCTCGACCGGCTCGACTGGTCGGTGCCGGAGGGCACCGACGGCGTCATCCTCGAACTCGGCGCCAACGACATGCTGCGCGGCACCGACCCGGCGGTCGCCGAGAGGAACCTCGACGCCATCGTGGCGCGGCTGAGGGGGCGGGGCATCCCCGTGCTGCTCGCCGGCATGAAGGCGGGGCGCAATCTCGGCCCGGACTACGTGGCGCGGTTCGACGCGATCTATCCGCGCCTCGCGGAGCGCTACGGGCTCGTCCTCTACCCGTTCTTCCTCGACGGGGTCGCGGGTAATCGCGGCCTGACCCTGGCGGACGGGCTGCACCCGACCGCCCGGGGCGTCGAGCGCATCGTCGCCGGCATCCTGCCCACCGTCGAGACCTTCGCGGCGCGCCTCGGCAAGGCGCCCTGACCGCGCCCGGCGACGCGCCCCGGCGGCGCCCCGCACCGAGAGGACGGAGAGTTCCATGCCGCGCCTGTTCACCGGCCTCGAGATCCCGCCCGAGACGGGCGCGGCGCTCAGCCGCCACCGCTTCGGCCTGCCGGGCGCCCGCTGGGTCGAGCCCGCCGACTACCACATCACCCTGCGCTTCATCGGCGACGTGGACGGGGGGCTCGCCGAGGAGATCGCCGAGGGCTTGGGCGAGACCCGCCCGCGCGGGGCGCTCCCCGTCGTCCTCGACGGGCTCGCGAGCTTCGGGGGCGACCGGCCGCATTCCGTCCACGCCCGGGTCGCGCCCTCGCCGGCCCTCGACGAGGTCCGGGCCGAGCAGGAGCGGCTGATGCGCCGCCTCGGCCTCAAGCCCGAGACGCGGCGCTTCACGCCCCACGTCACCCTGGCGCGGCTGCGCCGGCAGGCGACCCGCGAGGGGGTGGCGCAGTACCTCGCCGAGCAGGGCGTCTTCGCGCCGCTCGCCTTCACGGCGGAGCGGGTCGTGCTCTACTCGTCGCGGGACTCGGTGGGGGGTGGGCCCTACGTGGTCGAGGCCGCCTATCCGCTGGAGGCGTGAGCCGCCGCGGCTCACGCCGCCCGCAGGCCCGCCAGCAGGAAGTCGATCATCCCGTCGAGGGGCGGGGCGACGTCGCCGGGGCAGCGCTGGATCAGGACCGGGTGGCAGTAGCGCAGGATCGCCGTCTGCACGTAGCGGGCCGCCTGGGCCGGATCGCCCACCCGGAACTCGCCCGCGGCGACCCCCTCGGTGATCACCCGCTCCAGCACGGCGGTGATGCGGTCGACGTGGTGGTGGCAGACGCCCCAGCTCTCGGTCATCGCCGCCTCCACCATCTCGTGCATGCGCGGATTGGCGGTGATGCGCTCGGCGCTGTCGCGGTGGAGGGTGTGGATGATCGCGCGCAGGCGCTCGGAGGCGGGGCCGGGCCGGTCGGCCACGGCGGCGATCATCGCCTCGACCTCGCCGGTCAGGCGCTCGACCACGGCCTCGTTGATCGCCTTCTTCGAGTCGAAGAAGCGGTAGACGTTGGCCGGGCTCATGCCGAGGGTCTTGGCGATGTCGGCCACCGTGGTCTTCTGGTAGCCGATCTCCTGAAAGAAGCGGGCGGCCGTCGCCAGGATGCGGCAGCGGGTGGTGGGCGCGGTGGACTCGTCCGGCGGCTCGGCAGCGATCATCGGACGAGCCTATACGACGACCTTGGACCGGTTCAAAAGTGCATCGCCCCGCCCCCGGGCGGTTTGCCCGGGCTGTCGCGCATTTGCGTCACCCCGGCCGGCTCAAGAGCCGGATCGGCCGGCTCACGAGCCGAATTGCGAGCCCAGCTGCTCCAGGTATTCCGCCAGATCAACGCCGCCGACGCGCATGCCGTACGCGAAGCGCATGCCGGGACGGATCGGGATGCTCTCGCGCCGCGTGGTCAAGGTGAAGGGCCGGGTGCAGACCCATCCCCCGTCGCGCCGGTGCTCGAAATAGTCCAGGATCTCGTGCCGGTCCATGATCGTCTCCGCGAGCGTCGCTCTCGCACCAACGTGGCCGGGAACGGAAAGTTCATCGTGCGGCGTGCTGCGCCGCGCTACGGCTCAGCTTGGCCGGTCTTGCCGGACGGGCGCGGTCAACATTCTCGTGAGCGCGGCGCCGACGCCTTGCCGGCGCGGCCGCCCCGGCCGATCTTGCGCGGGTCATCCGATGCGGAGACCCCAACCATGTCGATCGCCCGCCGCGAGGCGCTCGCCCTGCTCGGCGGCCTGCTGGCGCTGCCGGCCCGGGCCGCCCCTTCCCCGACCGGCCTGACGGCCGCCTCGTTCTCGTTCGAGACGGTGGACGGCACCGTCCTCGCCCTGGCGGAGATGGAAGGCAAGCCGATCCTCGTCGTCAACACGGCCACGGCCTGCGGGTTCGCGCCGCAGCTCGCCGGGCTGCAGCAGCTCTGGACGCGCTTCGGCCCGCGCGGGCTGACGGTGATCGGCGTGCCCTCGGGGGATTTCGGGCGCCAGGAGCCCCTGGACGGCGCCGCGATCCGGGAGGCGATGCGGCGCTCCCACGGCGTGACCTTCCCGGTCGTGGCCAAGACCTCGGTGACGGGACCGGGGGCGCACCCGTTCTACCGCTGGGCCGCGGGCGAGCGGCCCGGCGAGACGCCGCACTGGAACTTCCACAAGTACCTGGTGGGGCGGGACGGCCACGTGGCGGCGGCCTTCGCGACCGCGGTCGAGCCGACGGACCCGCGGGTCATCACGGCGATCGCGCGGGAACTGGAGCCGCAGGCCGGGTGAGGGGAGGCGGGCGCCCCGTCACCCCGCCCGCCGCGAGGGGCCTCGCGCCGGTCGGTTCGGCAGCGAACCGGATCAGCCCCGCGGGAACACCCGGGCCTCGCTCGCCGTGAGCGCCACCCGGTCGCCCTTGCGGTAGACCTCCGTCACCTTGACCTCGACCGCCCCGTCGGCGCCGTCGAGCTGGATCTCCGCCACCGTCCCGCGGGCGGTGCGGCGCCACTCGCGCACGGTGCCGAACAGGGCCGCCTCGCCCTGGCCCACGCTCATGTGCCAGGGGCGCAGGCAGAGATCGACCGGCCCCTCCGGCCAGTCGGGCGAGGCCGCCAGGGTCGGCCGCCCCTCGACATGGACGCGGCCCGCCCGGATCTCGGCGTCGAGCCGCGCCGTCTCCCCGACGAAGGACATCACGAAGCGCGAGGCCGGGTCGTCCTGGACCTCGTGCGGCGCGCCGACCTGCTCGATGCGGCCCAGGTTGAGGATCGCGATCCGGTCGGCGAGTTCGAGCGCCTCGTCCTGGTCGTGGGTGACGAAGACCGTGGTCTGGCCGGTCTCGCGGTGGATCTCCCGCAGCCAGCGCCGCAGGTCCTTGCGCACCTGCGCGTCGAGGGCCCCGAAGGGCTCGTCGAGGAGCAGCACCGAAGGCTCGACCGCCAGCGCCCGGGCGAGCGCCACGCGCTGGCGCTGGCCGCCCGAGAGCTGGGCCGGGTAGCGCCCCGCCAGGGTCGGCAGCTGCACGAGGTCGAGCAGGTGGCCGACCCGGCGCTTGATCTCGGCCTCGGAGGGCCGCCGCGCGCGCTCGCGCGCCCGCAGGCCGTAGGCGATGTTCTCGAACACCGTCAGGTGCCGGAACAGCGCGTAGTGCTGGAACACGAAGCCGACGCCGCGCCGCTGCACCGGCACGTCGGTCGTGTCGCGCGGCCCGAAGAACACCCGGCCCGCATCCGGGATCTCCAGCCCCGCGATCACCCGCAGCAGCGTGGTCTTGCCCGAGCCCGAGGGGCCGAGCAGCGCCAGGAGCTCGCCCGGCGCGATGGTCAGGCTCACCCCTTCGAGGGCCGCCGGGCCGTCGCCGCTGTAGCTCTTGACGATGCCCTCGACCCGCACCTCGGTGCCGGTGCTGCTCATGGTGCGCGCGGCCGCGGCCTCCCCGCCGCGGGCCTGCACGCGGGGCGCGGCGAGGGCGTCGGCGTAGCCCGCCACCATCTCAGTGCGCTCCCCGGCCCGCAAGGGCGTCGGCGTGGCGCCATTCCAGGAAAGTCTTCCCCGCCAGAGTGATGAGGGCGAGGAGAGCCAGGAGCGAGGCGATCCCGAAAGCCGCGACGTAGTTGTACTCATTGTAGAGGATCTCGACGTGGAGCGGCATGGTGTTGGTGAGGCCACGGATCCGTCCCGAGACCACCGAGACGGCACCGAACTCGCCCATCGCACGGGCGTTGCAGAGCAGGACGCCGTAGAGCAGCGCCCAGCGGATGTTGGGCAGCGTGACCGTCCGGAAGACCCGCCAGGGGCTCGCCCCGAGGGTCAACGCAGCCTCCTCGTCGGTGGTGCCCTGGTCCTGCATCAGCGGGATCAGCTCGCGCGCCACGAACGGGAACGTGACGAAGACCGTCGCCAGCACGATCCCCGGCACCGCGAAGATCACCTCGATGCCGTGGCGCTGCAGGAAGGGCCCGAACAGGCCCTGGGAGCCGAAGATCAGCACGTAGATCAGCCCGGCGACGACCGGCGAGACCGAGAAGGGCAGGTCGATCAGGGTGATCAGGAGGTTGCGGCCGCGAAAGTCGAACTTCGCGACGGCCCAGGAGGCGGCGATCCCGAACGCCACGTTGAGCGGCACCGCGATCACCGCGACGAGCAGCGTCAGGCGGATCGCCGCCTGCGCGTCCGGCTCCGCGAAGGTCGCCAGGTAGGTGGCGAGGCCGCGGCTCAGCGCCTCCGTGAACACCACGACGAGGGGCAGCAGCAGGAACAGGGCGAGGAAGGCCAGGGCCGCCAGGACGAGCGCGAGGCGCACGCCGCGCGGCTCGGTCAGGTAGGCCGGGCGGGAGACCGGCTCAGACATGGCCGAACCTCCGCCGGCTGTGATCCTGGATCAGGTTGATGGTGAGCAGCGCCCCGAACGACATCAGCAGCATCACGGCGGCGATCGCGGTCGCGCCAGTGTAGTTGAACTCTTCCAGCTTGATCACGATCAGGAGCGGCGCGATCTCGGACACGTAGGGCAGGTTGCCGGCGACGAAGATCACCGAGCCGTACTCCCCCACCGCCCGCGCGAAGGCGAGGGCGAAGCCGGTGAGCACGGCCGGCAGGAGCGGCGGCAGGATCACGGTGGCGAGGGCGCGCGGGCGCGACGCGCCCAGGATCGCGGCGGCCTCCTCGCTCGACTTGTCGATCTCGGCGACCAGGGGCTGCACCGTGCGCACGCAGAAGGGCAGGCCGACGAAGACGAGTGCCACCAGGATGCCAAGCGGCGTGTAGGCGACCTTGAGGCCGAGCGCCTCCAGGGGCGCGCCGAGCCAGCCGTTGCCGGAATAGAGCGTCGCGAGGCAGATGCCGGCGACCGCGGTCGGCAGCGCGAAGGGCAGGTCGACGAGCGCGTCGATCACCCGGCGGCCGGGGAAGCGGTAGCGGGTCAGCACCCAGGCGATGAGCAGCCCGAACACCGCGTCGATCGCCGCCGCCGCCAGCGACAGGCCGAAGGAGGTGCGCAGGGCCGCGAGGTTGCGCGCGTCGGTGAGGAGGGCCCACAGGCCGGCCGGGCCGATCGCCGAGGCGCGCAGCAGCAGCACCGCGAGCGGGATCAGCACCAGCAGGCTCAGGTAGGCGACGGCGAAGCCGAAGGTCAGGCGGAAGCCCGGCAGGGCGCTCGGCCGCCGGAACGTCCGCCGGGCGGCCCGCGCCGCCGGCGCCGGCCCGGCGCCGGGCGATCCCAGGGCCGAGGCCGTGCTCACTGCCGCGCCTTCAGGATTGCGTCGAAGACGCCGCCATCGTCGAAATGGGTCTTCTGCGCCTTGCCCCAGCCGCCGAAGGTGTCGTCGATGGTGACGAGCTTCAGCTTCGGGAAGCGGGCGAGGTCCTCCTTGGCGGCGGCGGATTCGTCGCGCGGGCGGTAGAAGTTCTTGGCGATGAGGGCCTGGGCCTGTTTGCCGTACAGGAATTGCAGGTAGGCCTCGGCCTGGCGGCGGGTGCCCTTCTGGTCGACGTTGCCGTCGACGAGCGCCACCGGCGGCTCGGCCAGGATCGAGAGCGAGGGGACGACGATGTCGAACTTGCCCTTCCCGAACTCCTCGTCCGCCAGGAAGGCCTCGTTCTCCCAGGCGATCAGGACGTCGCCGAGGCCGCGCTGCACGAAGGTCGTCGTGGCGCCGCGCGCGCCGGTATCGAGGACCGGCACGTTCTTGAACAGGGCCGCCACGAAGGCCTTGGCCCTAGCGTCGTCGTTGCCGTTCTGGGCGAGCCCGTAGGCGTAGGCCGCGAGGTAGTTCCAGCGCGCGCCGCCCGAGGTCTTCGGGTTCGGGGTGATCACCTGGATCCCCGGCCTCACCAGGTCGTTCCAGTCCTTGATGGCTTTCGGGTTGCCCTTGCGCACCAGGAACACGATGGTCGACGTATAGGGCGTCGCGTTGTGGGGCAGGCGCTTCTGCCAGTCCGCCGGGATCTTCCCGGTGCGGGCCGCGATCGCGTCGATGTCGCTGGCGAGGGCCAGCGTCACGACGTCGGCGGGGAGCCCGTCGATCACCGCCCGGGCCTGCGCGCCCGAGCCGCCGTGGGAGGCGCGCACGGTCACGCTCTCGCCGGTCTTCTGCTTCCACTCGGCCGCGAAGGCGGCGTCGATCGCCCGGTAGAGCTCCCGGGTCGGATCGTACGAGACGTTGAGCAGCACCGCCTGCGCCTCGACCCGCGCGGGCGCGGCGAGGCCGAGGAGGGCCGCCCCGGCGAGGAGCGCGAGCCCCTTCGCCCCGAACAGCCGGCGCAGGCCGGAGAGGAACCCGCCGCGGCGGGCGGCGACCGGGTCTCGCGCCGGGCCTTGGGCTGAAACTTGGGCCGGGACTTGGACGAGGCCGAGGGCGGCCGTGTCGGTGGAGTCGCGGTCGATCAGGATCAGGCTGCCGGTGTCGCGGTTCTCCCGGTAGGCGTCCACCGCCACCGGCCGGTCGAGGCTGAGCACCACGTCGCCGATGTCGTTCACGGCGAGCCGCTCGGCGGGCTCCGACAGGCCGGTCTCGGGATCGATGCGCGAGACGATGCGCTCGACGGTCGCGTTCGCCGTCGCGGTGCCGATCTTGGCGATGAGGGTCGCGCCCGCCGCGACCTCGCTCTCCCGCGCCCAGAACAGGCGCACGTCGAGCCGGTCGGCGACCCGCGGCGGGGCGCCCGCCGCCGCGATCACGCTGCCGCGCGAGGCGTCGCGCTCGTCGGCGAGGACCAGCGTCACCGACTGGCCGGCCACGGCCTCGTCGAGGTCGCCGTCCGCCGTGAAGATCCGCGCGATGGTCGAGGCTTGGCCCGAGGGCAGCAGCGCGACGGCGTCGCCCGGCGCCACCCGGCCCGAGGCGATCATTCCGGAGAAGCCGCGGAAATCGGGGTTCGGCCGGTTCACCCACTGCACCGCCATGCGGAAGGGGGCGGCCTCCTCCTCCGCGTGGGCCGGCACCTCCTCCAGGTGCTGCAGCAGCGGCGGGCCGGCATACCAGGGCGCGGCGGCGCCCGGCAGCACGACGTTGTCGCCGTTCGCGGCCGAGAGCGGGATCGCCGTCACGTCGGCGAAGCCGAGCGGGGCCGCGAAGGCGCGGAACTCGCCCGCGATCGCCTCGAAGCGGGTCTCCGACCAGCCGATCAGGTCCATCTTGTTGACGGCGAGCACGACGCGCCGGATGCCCAGCATCGAGACCAGGAGCGCGTGGCGCCGCGTCTGCCGGCTCAGGCCCTTGCGGGCATCGACGAGCAGCACCGCGACGTCGGCCGTCGAGGCGCCGGTCGCCATGTTGCGGGTGTACTGCTCGTGGCCGGGCGTGTCGGCGACGATGAAGGAGCGCCGCTCGGTCGAGAAGAACCGGTAGGCGACGTCGATGGTGATGCCCTGCTCGCGCTCCGCCTGCAGGCCGTCGACCAAGAGCGCGAGGTCGATCTCGCCGCCGCGCGTGCCGTGGCGGCGGGAATCGCGCTCCAGCGCGGTCACCTGGTCGTCGAAGATCTGCTTGGTGTCGTGCAGCAGGCGCCCGATCAGGGTCGACTTGCCGTCGTCGACGGAGCCGCAGGCGATGAAGCGCAGCACCTCCTTGCGCTGGTGGGCGGCGAGGAAGGCCTCGTAGCCGAAGGCGCGGGTGGACTGGTGCACCGTCATCAGAAGTAGCCTTCCTGCTTCTTGCGCTCCATCGCGCCCGCCCCGTCCTTGTCGATCACCCGGCCCTGGCGCTCGGAGGTGCGGGCGGCCAGCGTCTCGCCGATGATCTCCGGCAGGGTCGCGGCCTCGCTCTCCACCGCCCCGGTGAGCGGGTAGCAGCCCAGCGTGCGGAAGCGGACCTTGCGCAGTTCGGGCGTCTCGCCCGGCTCCAGCGGCAGGCGCGCGTCGTCGACCATGATCAGCTGACCCTCGCGGCGCACCACCGGCCGCTCGGCCGCGTAGTAGAGCGGCACGATCGGGATGTTCTCCCGCTCGATGTAGAGCCAGATGTCGAGCTCGGTCCAGTTCGAGAGCGGGAAGACGCGCAGGGATTCGCCGCGCCTCTTCTTGAGGTTGTAGAGGTGCCAGGGCTCGGCGCGCTGGCGCTTCGGGTCCCAGCGGTGCTGGGCGGTGCGCAGCGAGACGACGCGCTCCTTGGCGCGCGAGGCCTCCTCGTCGCGCCGCGCGCCGCCGAAGGCCGCGTCGAACCTGTGCTTGTCCAGCGCCTGGCGCAGGGCCTGGGTCTTCATCACGTCGGTGTGGACCTCGGAGCCGTGGCTCACCGGGCCGATGCCGCGGGCGAGCCCGTCCGGATTCGTGTAGACCAGGAGGTCGAGGCCGAGCTCCTTCGCGCGCCGGTCGCGGAAGGCGATCATCTCGCGGAACTTCCAGGTCGTGTCGATGTGCAGCAGCGGGAAGGGCAGCCGGCCCGGCGCGAAGGCCTTCAGCGCGAGGTGCAGCAGGACCGACGAGTCCTTCCCGATCGAGTAGAGCATCACCGGGTTCTCGGTCTCGGCGACCGTCTCCCGCATGATGTGGATGCTCTCCGCCTCCAGGCGCTGCAGGTGGGTGAGGCGCGGAGAGGTCTCCGCGAAGGATCTGAGCGCGACGCTCATGCGGCCAACTCCGGCTTCGACGAGGGCAGGCTGACGGACGATTGCGCCGGCGCGGTGGCACCGCGGTCCGGGACGCCGGCGACGTGCAGCCCGCACTCCTTCTTGGATTCCTGCTCCCACCACCAGCGCCCGGCCCGCTCGGGCTCGCCGACCTTCACGGCGCGCGTGCAGGGCGCGCAGCCGATCGACGGGAAGCCCCGGTCGTGCAGGACGTTGTAGGGGACGTAATTCTCGTGGACGACGCGGGCCACGTCCTCCCGCGACCAGTCGGCGAGCGGGTTGATCTTGATGAGACCCCGCGCCGCGTCGGCCTCCGCGAGCGGGGTCTCGGCGCGGTTCGCCGACTGGCCGGCGCGCAGCCCGGTGATCCAGGCCGCGGCACCCGCGAGGGCGCGGCCGAGCGGCACCACCTTGCGCAGGCCGCAGCAGGCCTGCCTTGCCTCCACCGAGTGCCGGAAGCCGTTGATCCCCTGCTGCGCCACGAAGCGCTCCTCGGCCTCGCGGTCGGGCACGTAGGCGCGGATGCGGACATCGTAGGCGGCCTCGGTCTCGGCCCAGACGTCGTAGGTCTCGGGGAAGAGCCGGCCGGTGTCGAGGGTGACGATCTCGGCCCGCGACCGCGCCATGCGCAGGTGATGCGTCAGCGCCTGGTCCTCGAGCCCGAAGCTCGTGGTGAAGACCAGGCGGCCCTCGACGCGCCGGTCGATCAGCGCGAGCCGGGCGGCGATGTCGAGGGGGGCGAGCGCGAGGCTGAGCTCCTGCGCCGCGCGGTCGAGGGCGTCTGTCATGGGCACTCGTTTCGGGCACTCGTTGCGGGGACCCGCTGCGGGGGACACGCAGCGGAACGCGCCTTGTCGGACCCGCTAAGTGTTCGCTATACCGAACAGTGTCAAGGCTTGGGGGCCCCGCGTACACGGGGTTTCGCTGCGCCGCGGCGCGGCCGAGGCGCGTCAGGCGGCCCGCGCGGGCCCTGGACGGTGGCAGAGCGAGAATGTTCTTCTCCGAAGCCCGGCGGCCGGCCACACATCCTTCCAAGAAACCGGAGCTTCCCGCGTGGATGCCATCGACCTGAAGATCCTGGCCCTGCTCCAGCAGGACGCGACGCTCTCGATCGCCCAGATCGGCGAGCGCGTCGGCTTGTCGCAGACGCCCTGCTGGAAGCGCATCCAGCGCCTGGAGGCGGACGGGGTGATCGATCGCCGCGTGGCGGTGCTCGACCCGGTCAAGCTCGGCCTCGGCCTCACGGTCTTCGTCTCGGTGGAGACGAGCGACCATTCCCGCGAGTGGCTCGACCGCTTCGCCTCGGCGGTGGCCGCCATGCCGGAGGTGCTCGAATTCTACCGGATGGCCG
Source organism: Methylobacterium sp. CB376 (assembly GCF_029714205.1). Classification (NCBI taxonomy): domain Bacteria; kingdom Pseudomonadati; phylum Pseudomonadota; class Alphaproteobacteria; order Hyphomicrobiales; family Methylobacteriaceae; genus Methylobacterium; species Methylobacterium sp. CB376. The sequence goes on from NZ_CP121648.1 coordinate 5,991,752, forward strand.
GGGACGTCGACTACATGCTGCGGGTCGTGGTGTCGGACATGCAGGCCTACGACGCCTTCTACAAGCGGCTGATCGGCTCGCTGCCGCTCAAGAACGTCACCTCGCGCTTCGCCATGGAGAAGGTGAAGAGCACGACGGCGCTGCCGCTCCCGACCGCGCCCTTCACGCCCGCGCTGGTCGCCGCGACCGGGGGGAAATAATTTTCTCCCGCGGTGCGGCGCGGCAGTGAGGTTGATCTCCGGCCGGCCCGTTCTCTAAAAAGAACATTCCCATTGACTCGGGGCCGCCCTGGCCACACATGGTGCGGGCATGTCTCGATCCGCCCTTCTCCCCCGCACGGCCCCGTTCGGCGATGCCGAGCGGGCCCATCTCGACGCCGCCCTGGGGGCGGCGACGCCGCTCCAGCGCGCGTGGCTCACCGGCTTCCTGGCCGGGCTCGACGCCGCCGCGGGCGCCCCCGCCGAGGCCCCGCAGCCCGCCGCGCCCCCGCGGGCGGCCGAGCCGCTGACGATCCTGTTCGCGAGCGAGTCGGGGAACTCGGAGAAGCTGGCGGGCGACGTCGCCAAGCTCGCCCGCAAGGCCGGCTTCAAGCCGAAGGTGGTCGATTTCGCCGATCTCGACGTCGCCGCCCTGCCGCGGGAGAAGCGGGTCGTCCTGATCGCCGCGACCTGGGGCGAGGGCGAGCCGCCCGCGCGCGCCGTGCGGGCCTACAACGAGATCATGGCGGAGGGCGCGCCGCGCCTCGACGGGGTCGAGTTCGGGGTCCTGGCGCTCGGCGACACCTCCTACGCGGAGTTCTGCGCGGTCGGGAAGCGCCTCGACGCGCGCTTCGAGGCGCTGGGCGGCCGGCGGGTGCTTCCGCGGGTCGATTGCGACCTCGACTTCGACAAGCCCGCCGCCGGCTGGATCAAGGACGCGCTCAGGGCCCTGGCCCCGGCCGAGCCCGCCGGCAACGTCGTGGCGGTGGATTTCGCCCGCGCGGCGCCCGGGGAGGCGCCGGAGGTCAGCCGCGAGCCGGTCACCGCCGAGGTGATCGAGCACGTCAACCTGAACTCCTCGCGCTCCGACAAGGAGACGGTCCACCTCGCGCTGGCCTTCGAGGACGGCGCGCCGGCCTACGAGCCGGGCGATTCCCTCGAACTCTACCCCGAGAACGACCCGGCCCTCGTCGAGGAGATCCTGAGGGCGGCGGGCCTGGAGGGCGACGACGCGCTGCGCCGGGCCCTGCTCGCGGAGCGCGACATCACCACGCTCTCGGCCGCCACGGTGGAGCGCTTCGTCAAGGCGACGGGCCACGCGGAGGCGCGCCGCCTCCTCGAGGCGAACGAGGTGCGGGCCTGGATCGAGGGCCGCCACCTGATCGACCTGCTCGAGACCTACCCGGCCAAGCTCTCGGCCGAGGGCCTCGCCGAGATCACCCGGCCGCTGCCGCCGCGGGCCTACTCGATCGCCTCCTCGCGCAAGGAGGTGGGGGACGAGGCCCACCTGACGATCGCGGCGGTGCGCTACACCAGCCACGGCCGCGCCCGGACGGGCGTCGCCTCGGTGCACGTCGCCGACCGCATCCGCACCGGCGCCAAGCTGAAGGTGCGCGTGAAGCCCAACAGGCATTTCCGCCTGCCGGCCGACCCGGCGACGGACATCATCATGGTGGGGCCGGGCACGGGCGTCGCGCCGTTCCGGGCCTTCGTCCAGGAGCGCCGCGCCACCGCGGCGCCGGGCCGCAACTGGCTGTTCTTCGGCGACCGCCGCTTCACCCACGACTTCCTGTACCAGCTCGAATGGCAGGACGCCCTGGAGGACGGCTCGCTCCACCGCATCGACGTCGCCTTCTCGCGCGACCAGCCCGAGAAGATCTACGTGCAGGACCGGCTCTACGCCCAGCGCCGCGAGGTGGTGGAGTGGCTGGAGAACGGCGCCCACTTCTACGTCTGCGGCGACGCCAAGGCGATGGCCAAGGACGTGCGGGCCGCCCTGGTGCGGGCCTACGCGGAGGTGAGGGCCCTGTCGCCCGAGGCGGCGGAGGCGGCCGTGGCCGCCCTGGAGAAGGCCAAGCGCTACCAGCAGGACGTTTACTGATGCGGACGGCCCGGGATGCCGCCGCATCGGGCCGTTGAGCCTCTCGAAGGGTCGACACGAGCCGGCCGCTCGACGACAAATGGCTCGGCGACCATTCGAGAACGGACCCGGCGGTCATGAGACGTGACCGCTGGCACGACACCCTGTTTCCCACGACGATCGCGGCATCCCCTCTCCCGCCCGAGAGGGGTTTCGCGTCTGGCACGGATCGCCGCCATGGACGACACCAAGACCGCCTCCCCCGCCCCCGCGCGGGCCTACGAGACGCCGCCGGCCGAGCGGCCGATCACCGACGCGGAGGCGGCCCGCGCCGCCGCCCTGTCGGCGAACGAGCACATCAAGATCGCGAGCGGCTACCTCCGCGGCACCCTGGCGGACGGGCTCCTCAAGCACGCGACCGGCGCCATCTCGGAGGATGACGGTCAGCTCGTGAAGTTCCACGGCATGTACCTGCAGGACGACCGCGACCTGCGGCCCGAGCGGACCAGGAAGAAGCTGGAGAAGGCCTATTCCTTCATGATCCGCCTGCGCATCGCGGGCGGGGTGGTGTCGCCCAGGCAGTGGCTCGCCCTCGACGACATTGCCCGCACCTACGCCAACGGCACCCTGCGGGCGACGACGCGCCAGACCTTCCAGTACCACGGCGTGATCAAGTCGAACCTGAAGCGCACCCTGCAGGCGATCGACGCGGTGCTGCTCGACACGATCGCGGCCTGCGGCGACGTCAACCGCAACGTGATGGCGGCCACGAACCCGGCCCAGACCGGCGCCCACGCGGCCGCCTACCGGCTCGCCAAGGACATCTCCGACTCGCTCCTGCCCAAGACCAACGCCTGGCGCGAGATCTGGCTCGACGGCGAGCGCGTGGCGGGCGGCGAGGACGAGGCGGCGGAGCCGGTCTACGGCCGGACCTACCTGCCGCGGAAGTTCAAGACCGTGGTGGCGGTGCCGCCCTCCAACGAGGTCGACGTGTTCGCCCACGACCTCGGCTTCATCGCCATCCTGGACAAGAAGAACGCGCTCAAGGGCTGGAACGTGACGGTGGGCGGCGGCATGGGCATGACCCACGGCGAGCCCGACACCTTCCCGCGCACCGCCGACCTGCTGGGCTTCTGCGAGCCCGCCGACGCCCTCAAGGTGGCCGAGGCGGTCATGACCGTCCAGCGCGACTGGGGCAACCGCAAGTCCCGCAAGAACGCCCGCCTCAAGTACACGATCGAGCGCTACGGCCTCGCGGCCTTCCGGGCCGAGGTCGAGCGGCGGGTCGGCAAGCCCCTGCGGGAGCCGAAGCCGTTCCAGTTCACCGGCAACGGCGACCGCTACGGCTGGGTCGAGGGCGAGGACGGGCGCCACCACCTCACCCTCTACGTGCCGTCCGGCCGCATCAGGGACGTCGAGGGCGGGCCGCGCTACCTCTCGGGCCTGCGCCGCATCGCGGAGATCCACGAGGGCGATTTCCGGCTCACCGGCAACCAGAACGTCATCGTGGCGAACGTGCCGGCGGGGGCGCGCGCCGAGATCGACCGGCTGGTCGCGGAATACGGCCTCACCATCGGGGCGGGCGCCCTGCGCCGCAACAGCCTCGCCTGCGTGGCGCTGCCGACCTGCGGGCTCGCCCTCGCCGAGAGCGAGCGCTTCATGCCGGACCTGCTCACCCGCCTGGAGGAGCGCCTCGCGGCGCACGGCCTCCGGGACGAGGACATCACCGTCCGGATGACCGGCTGCCCGAACGGCTGCGCGCGGCCCTTCATCGCCGAGATCGGCTTCGTCGGCCGCGGCCCCGAGCGCTACAACGTCTATCTCGGGGCGGCCTTCGACGGCTCGCGCCTGTCCAAGCTCTACGCCGACGACGTGGCGGCGGCGGACATCCCGGCCCTGCTCGACCCGCTCTTCGCGGCCTACGCGCGGGAGCGCATCCCGGGCGAGCGCTTCGGCGACTTCGTGATCCGCGCCGGCTACGTCGCGAGGACGGTCAACGGCCCGGATTTCCACGACCGGACCGGGCCGCTCCGGGCGGTGGCCTGAGCCGCGCTCGCCGAGGCCGTCACCGGCGCGCTGGGCGAGGCTGCGGAACCGCGAATCCGAGGGGAATGGTCCTGGGCCATTCCGCCTCGGAAGGCGCTCCGCGGCCTATCCGCCGTGGGCGTAGGCCCAGTAGAGGTCCCGCGCCCGCTGGTAGATCGGGCCGGGCTCCAATTCCCGCCCGTCGATCCCCGTCACCGGCATCACCTTCGAGAAGTTGCCGGTCGAGAAGATCTCGTCCGCCGCGGCGAAATCCGCGTGCGTGAGGGTGGTCTCGGCCACCGTCACGCCGGCCTCGCGCAGCAGGCCGATGACGCGGTTGCGGGTGACGCCCGCCAGGTAGGTGCCGTTCGCCGCCGGCGTGGCGACGACGCCGTCCCGCACCAGGAAGGCGTTGGCATTGGCGAATTCCGCGATGTTGCCGAGCGCGTCGCGCACCAGGCAATTGCCGAAGCCGCGGCTCTGGGCCTCCGCCAGCGCCCGCGCGCCGTTCGGGTAGAGGCAGCCGGCCTTGGCCTCGACCGGCGCCGTCTCGGCGGTCGGCCGGCGGAAGGGCGAGAGCGTCACCGACAGCCGCCCCGGCACCGGCATCGGCGCCTCGTAGAGGCACAGACACCAGTTGGTGGATTCCGGATCGAAGCGCACGCCGCCCGCGAAGCCGCTCTCCGCCCAGTACATCGGCCGGATGTAGAGGGGCGTGCGCGCGTCGAACCGGGCCAAGCCCTCGCGCACCAGGTCGCGCCAGGTCTCGACGGCGACGACCGGCTTCAGGCCCATGGCGGTCGCGGAGCGGTTGACCCGGGCGAGGTGCAGGTCGAGGTCGGGGGTCACCCCCTCGAAGGAGCGGGCGCCGTCGAACACGGTGGAGCCGAGCCACGCGCCGTGCGTGCGCGGGCCCATCATCCGGACATTGCCCGGATGCCACTGATCCTCGAAGAAGGTCCAGGTTGTCTCGGACACAGTCGTCTCCGTCATCGGCGCCCCGCGGCGCGTGGTGCGAGCCCGCCATCAGACCCGCGCAGGACGGGGCGGTCCAGACCGGCCCGCGCGCCGCCGCGGCATGGCTCCGTTGCGTCAGGCGCCGATCGAGACCGGGGCCGGGATCCCGCCGCCGGTGAGCTTGCGCTTCAGGAAGGCCGCCCCCCTGATCGCGACCCCGACCAGCTTCGGCTGCACCCGGCGGCAGAAGGCCACCTTCTTGACGTAGGAATCCACCTGCCAGTGCGCGATCGCCCCCTTGGGCAGGAACAGCACGTCGCCCGCGACGTAGCGCCGGGGCGGGTTGTCGGCGTCGCCGATGATGGCGGAGCCTTCGAGGAAGTAGAGCGTCTCGTCGATATCGTAGTGCCAGACGAACTCGCCCGCCGTGCAGTCCCAGAGCAGGGTGCTCGCCATGCCGTCCGCGCTGCGCGACAGGAGGGCGTTGCGGGCTTCCGGCGTTCCCGACCGGACCCAGTGGGGATTGATCGGGGCGGACTTGAGCGCGACGTCGGTGGGGCAGTAGACGATCGGCGGCAGCGACATGATCTTGAACCTCCTCTGCGGTTCCGGGCGCTTTCCGGCGTTGCGCGCAGGGCGGGCGCTCTCCGGGGAAGAGGCCGGCCCGCGATGCACCGTTCGGTTCCTTCGACACCGAACAGTGACATGACGCCGTTGAAGAACCCTGAATCCGATCCGCGGAAAATGCCGGATCGCCGCCATTGTTTCTAAGGAATGTCTGGCCGCAATCTCGCCCTCCACTTTCTCCGAGGACAATGAGGAGGTGGGCGACACTTCGGAGGATTAAGATTAATGGCGCTCGATCCGCGGCTTCGCCGCTATCTCGAGGTGATCGCCTTCGTGGGGGGGCGGGCGACGACGCTCGAAGGCCGGCGCGCGAGCCTGGAGGGGCTCGGCCGGCTGGCCGGGGCGCCGGTCCCGGTCGCCGCGGTCGAGGATCTCGACCTCGCCGGCCCGGCCGGGTCCCTGGCCGCCCGGCTCTATCGGCCCGTGGAGGCGACCGGGGCGGTCCTGCTCTACTTCCACGGCGGCGGCTTCGTCGGCGGCAGCCTCGATGCCCATGACGGGATCGCCCGGCGCCTCGCGGCGGCGAGCGGCTGCGCCCTCCTCGCCACCACCTACCGGCTCGCGCCCGAGCATCCGTTCCCGGCGGCCTGCGAGGATGCGCTCGCGGCGCTCGCGGCGCTGCCCGGCCTCGCGGCGGCCCGCGGCCTCGACGCGACGCGCCTCGCGGTCGGGGGGGATTCGGCCGGGGCCAACCTCGCGGCGGGCCTGTGCCAGGCGGCGCGCGCGGGCGGGCCCGCCATCGCCCTGCAACTCCTGCTCTGCCCCGTCCTGGACGCGGCCGGGGAGGGGGAATCCTACCGCCTCTACGGGGAGGGCCACGGTCTCGACCGGGCGACGCTGGCGCACGACATCGCCGCCTACGCGGCGGGCGCCGATCCGGCCGATCCGCGCCTCTCGCCCCTGCGGGCCCCGTCCCTGGCCGGGCTGCCGCCGGCGCACATCCACACGGCGGAATGCGACATGGTCCGGGACGACGGCGCCGCCTACGCGGCCCGCCTCGCGCGGGCGGGCATCCCCGTGCGGCACACCTGCCACCCCGGCATGATCCACCACTTCTACGGGATGGCCGGCATCCTGCCGGAGGCGGGCCGCGCCCTCGACGCGATCGGCGCCGCCCTGCGCGCGGCCCTCGCCGAGGGCGGACCGGCGCGGGCGCCGGCTCCCTGAGCCCATCGGCGCCCCGGCCCGGTCGATCGGTCCCGGATCGCTGGCGCCGAGCCTTGAGGCTCGGCGCACGCGGCATCGTCCGCCGATCCGCCGCGAATCCCGGCCGCTCCGGGCCGGAACCGGACGGGGCCGGCCGCGACGGCCGGGTTCAGGCCTTCCGGCGGCGGCGCGACGCCGAGGTCACGACCGAGTCCGGCGCGGCGCGCAGGGCGGCCGCCGGGCGGCGCTTGAGGCCGAGGCCGATGCTCTTGGCCAGTTCGGAGCGCTGCGCCGCGTAGTTCGCCGCCACCATCGGGTAGTCCGGCGGCAGGTTCCACTTGCGGCGGTACTGCTCGGGCGTCAGGCCGCGCGTCGCGAGGTGACGCTTCAGCGACTTGTACTGCCGGCCGTCCTCCAGGCTGATGATGTAGTCCGGCGTGACCGACTTGCGGATGGAGACGGGCGGCACGAGCTTCTCGGGCTCGGCGGCCACGCCGTGGCGCAGACCGCGCAGGGCCGCGTGCACGGAACTCAGGAGTTCCGGCAGCGCCGTGGGCGGCACCGCGTTGCGCGTCACGTAGGCCGAGACGATGTCGCTCGCGAGCGCGACGTCGTTCCCGCCATCTCCAGTCTTCTCCGCCGTCATCAGGCTGTCCTCTGCTCGTTCGTCCCGGCGCCGACCCGCGGCGCCTCATACCTTCGACCTAGTCCGACCCGCGAAGGCCCGGCTGCGGCCGAAGCCGATCGGATTAGTTCAAGGTCAGTCACCCAAATGGGTGATGACGGAGACATGTCAATCGCCTCTGCTGGCAACGTGGTGAATGGAGGCAGATTTGAGCGATTTCGGTCCCGTGCCGCCCTGGGCCCGTCGGCGGATGCAGCGCGTTCACGAGCGCAATCCCAAGGGCAAGATCGCCCGCTGGATCGCATTCGCGGGGCCCCAGCGGACGCAACATCTGTCGGAGGGGCGCGAATCCGGCGGTTCGGCCCTTCAGGCGAGCAACGTCATCGCGTTCGCGACCCGCGTGACCGATGCCGGCACCAGCAACGCTGCGGCATGAGCCCGCGCCGCGCGGGGCAGGAAGGTCCGCTTCACGCGAAGAGGCGGGCCGGCGCCCCGCGCCGGCCCGCCTCGGGCATGATCCGGGTCCTCGTGGGAGGAGTCTCTCGGGGAGGAGTCTCTTGGGGAGGAGTCTCTTGGAAGGTCAGTGCGCCTCGCGCAGGGCCACGGCGTTCGGCGTCAGGCCGAAGCGCTCCGCGAGGTGCCAGCGCAGCTCGCGCGACGAGTGGTAGCCGTAGCTCCTGTCGATGAGGTGACTCACGTCGACCGGTCCGTTGCCGTCATGGACGCGGCTGATCTGGTCGACATGGAACGTGACGCCGTCGTTAAAGACGGTGGGGGCGCCGCAGCGCCGCGTATACTCGAATATCATGATGTCTTTTCTTGTCTCATTGCAGCGCTCGTGAGCGAGCGCCTGTGACGTCCTGGTGGGCGCCGGAACTGTTCGACGCCGGGGCGGCGCACCGCCCGCGGACGGGCCGGGCGGCCCGCCGCTTGGGAGGCGGGCCGTCGAGCGGCCCGCCGGGAACGCGTCCCTCAGGCGGCCTGAAGGTTGGCGGCGGCGACCTTCCCGCTGCGCTTGTCGGTCTGCAGCTCGTAGGAGACTTTCTGCCCCTCGGCGAGTCCGCGCAGGCCGGCCCGCTCCACGGCGGAGATGTGGACGAACACGTCCTTGCCCCCGTCATCCGGCTGGATGAAGCCGTAGCCCTTCTGGTCGTTGAACCACTTGACAGTTCCGGTATTCACTAACGTCGTCCTCGTCTCGTGCAGGAATCCCCGACCGAAGCGGCCTGACGGGCTGTTCGGCGCGACGGCGTCTGCGGTGGGGAGAGCGATGGGCCGACCGGCCCGGCTTGCATCAGGCGCAAGTCGTCGGCCCGATTCGCTGAACCCCATGTAGGGAGCGTATGGGGCCGGAACAAGGCCGCGCGGCGCGGCGCGGGACGCGCCGAGCGGCTCACGGATTGGTGCGCCCGCGCTGGTTGGGGTCGATGCCGCCCTGGGGCGTGACGTCGTTGGCGACGTCGCCCTCGAAGGTGTTGTCGCCTTCGAGCTCCTCCGGATCGGCGCCGGCCCGGGTCATGCCCTTGCTGGTGCCGATGCCGGGATTGCCCTTGAGGTCCGCATCGGTGGGGGTGGTGGTCTTCGGCTGCTTCGAACTCATGCGCCTGCCTTCGTGAGGCCCCGCGGGGCGTGGGCCCCTCGCGGAGGGGGCCCTCGCGGGGCGGATCCTGGCTCAACGATCGAGGGCCTGCTCCAGTTCGCCCCGGCTCATGCGGGACCGGCCCGGGATGTTGCGGCGCTTCGCCTCCGCGTAGAGCTCGGCGCGGCTCGCCCGCGCCCGGGCCGCCCGCTCCTCGCGGCGGGTGCGGCGGAAGCTGGCGCGGTTCGCCTCCGGGCTCTGCTGGTTGGAGGCGCCGGCCTCGCGCAGCGCGATCGCGATGGCCTGCTTCGGGTCGGTCACGGGCCGGCCGCCGTTCTGGGCGAGGTCGCCCTCCTTGAACGCGTGCATCACCCGTTCGATCGTCTGCTTCTGCGCGGGCGTGGTGCGGGCCATGGGGGCCTCCCTCTGCGGCGGCGGGCGGAGCCCGCGCGGGCCTCTCCGGCGGGGGCTCCGCCCCGACAACGCGGGGAGGCGGCCCGCCGTTTCGCCCGTGCGCGCGGTTCAGGCCAGCTCCGCGACCTTGCCTGTCGCTTCCGTGCCGCACTCCCCATATAGAACGGGTGCGCTGACACTCGGATCGTTCATGGCGGGTATCTCGGTTTCCCTCGAAGGCTCCAACATCCAGCTCTCGTTCCAGAAGGACGATCAGGCCACCGCGGTGATCATGGATGCGCGGGCGGCCCGCGCGCTGGTGCGCGCGGTCGGTCAGCTCCTGACCGCGATCGACGAGGGCGAGGAGGGGGATGCGGCCAGCGAGATGAGCGAGGAGGACGTCGCGATGCTGGACGTCACCTCGCCGGTGATCGAGGTGGGGACGGACGAGAGCGGCCAGGCGGTGGTGGCCCTGCAGGCCGGCGCGCTGCCGCCCTTCCAGCTGCGCCTCACGGACGAGGAGGCCCGCCACGTGGCGACGAGCCTCACCGAGATCCTGAACGCGCCGCGCGACGTACGCACGTCGCATGGCGGCCACTGATCCCGGCGCTCATGTCTGATGACCGCCGGTTCGGTTCTCGAATTGGCGCCAAGCTAGCTCTCGCGCCAAGCTATCTTTCGCGCCAAGCTAGCTCCCGCACCAAGCCATCTTTCGCGCCAAGCCATAGGCTTGGTGTCGACAATCCGGGAGGGCCAACGGCCCGATGCGTCTGCATCCCGGGCCGTTGACCTGAGGCGTCAGAAGCGCGTCCCGGGATCGGTCGGGGCGCCCGGCAGGTAGTCGGGCTCGGAGCCGGGTCCCCTGGGGTCGCTCACGCCGGGATCGTTGACCGGGTACGGGCTGCGCGGCCCGGTCGGGCCGGTATCGGGCAGCTCGTCCGGGGGACGCGGCGGCACGTCGGTCGGCGGCGTTCCGCCGGGATTGGGCAGACCGGGATTGGCCATGGGCGGGCCTCCTGTCTCGCGTGTCGGGGAACAACCGAGGGCTGTCCGGGCGGTTCCGGCGCGGTGTCGGGTGCGGCGGTCGGGAACCGGGGTGGGGGCCAAACGGCCGCAGGCCGGAACTGCCTGCCCCTGCGTCGGTTGCCCCGCCGAACCCCTCAACCCGCGGAGACGCAGCATGCCCGATATCCGGCAGGCGAAGATCCTCATCATGGCGACGGACGGTTTCGAGCAGTCCGAACTGGAAGTGCCGAAGGCCAAGCTGAGCGAGGCCGGCGCGCAGGTCACCGTGGCGGCGCCGAAGTCGCGCCAGACCCCCGAGGCGATCCGGGGCTGGGACATGAAGGATTGGGGCCGCCCGGTGAAGGTCGACGCCGACATCGAGAGCGTGGACCCGGCCGGATTCGACGCCCTGGTCCTGCCCGGCGGACAGATCAACCCCGACAAGCTCCGGCTCGAGCCGAAGGCGCTGGAGATCCTGCGCGCCTTCCTGGCGAGCGGGAAGGTGGTGGCCGCGATCTGCCACGCGCCCTGGCTCCTCGTGGAGGTCGGCGCCGCCAAGGGCCGCCGGATGACCTCCTACGCGTCGATCAAGACCGACGTCGTCAATGCCGGGGCCGAGTGGCTCGACCAGGCGGTGGTGACCGACAAGGGCATCATCACCAGCCGCAATCCCGGCGACCTCGGCGCCTTCTCGGCGAAGATCATCGAGGAGGTCAAGGAGGGCCGCCACGACCGCGCGGCCGCCTGAGCGCGGGAGCCCGCAGCCCCCGGCGGGATCCGGAGGCTCCCGAGGCCGGCGGTCGTCGCGGATCACCGCCGGTCCATGCCGGACCGCCCCGCGCGGTCCCGTCCCGGCGCAGGAGGCCGGGATCCGCGGGCGCGGGCGGTCGCCGCGCGCCCGCCGCCCGGGTTCAGGCGTCGCAATCCTCGGCCTCGACCAGGATCTCGCGCTTGCCGGCGTGGTTGGCGGGGCCGACGATGCCCTCCTTCTCCATCCGCTCCATCAGCGAGGCCGCCCGGTTGTAGCCGATCTGCAGCCGACGCTGGATGTAGCTCGTCGACGCCTTCTTGTCCCGCAGCACCACCGCCACCGCCTGCTCGTAGACGTCGCCGCCCGGCTCCCCGAAGGAGCCCTGATCGAAGACGGCGCCGTCGCCCTCGGAACCGCCCTCCTCGCCCTCCTCCGCGGTGATCGCGTCGAGGTAGGCGGGGCGGCCCTGGCGCTTGAGGTGAGCGACCACCGCTTCGACCTCGTCGTCCGACACGAACGGGCCGTGCACCCGCGTCGTGCGCCCGCCCCCGGCCATGAACAGCATGTCGCCCTGGCCCAGCAGCTGCTCGGCCCCCATCTCGCCCAGGATCGTGCGCGAGTCGATCTTGCTCGTCACCTGGAAGCTGATCCGGGTCGGGAAGTTCGCCTTGATCGTCCCCGTGATCACGTCCACCGACGGGCGCTGCGTGGCCATGATCAGGTGGATCCCCGCCGCCCGCGCCATCTGCGCCAGCCGCTGGATCGCCCCCTCGATGTCCTTGCCGGCCACCATCATCAGGTCGGCCATCTCGTCCACGATCACCACGATGTAGGGAAGCGCCCCGAGGTCCATCACCTCGTCCTCGTACACCGCCTCCCCGGTCTCCCGGTCGAAGCCGGTCTGCACCGTCCGGGTGATCACCTCGCCCCGCTCGCGCGCCTCCGCCACCCGCGCGTTGAACCCGTCGATGTTGCGCACACCGAGCTTCGACATCTTCTTGTAGCGCTCCTCCATCTCGCGCACCGCCCATTTCAGGGCGATCACCGCCTTCTTGGGGTCGGTCACCACGGGCGAGAGCAGGTGGGGGATGCCGTCGTAGACGGAGAGTTCGAGCATCTTGGGATCGACCATGATCAGGCGGCACTCCTCGGGCTTCATGCGGTAGAGGAGGGAGAGGATCATGGTGTTGATGGCCACCGACTTGCCCGAGCCGGTGGTGCCGGCGACGAGCAGGTGGGGCATGCGGGCGAGGTCGGCGATGATCGCCTCGCCGCCGATGTTCTTGCCCAGGCAGAGGGCGAGCTTCTGCTTGGTCTCGGCGAAGGCGGGGCTGCTGAGGATCTCGCGCAGGTAGACGGTCTCGCGCTTGGCGTTGGGGAGCTCGATGCCGATGGCGTTGCGGCCCTGGACGACGGCGACGCGGGCGGAGACCGCCGACATCGAGCGGGCGATGTCGTCGGCGAGCGAGATCACCCGCGACGACTTGGTGCCCGGCGCCGGTTCGAGCTCGTAGAGGGTGACGACGGGGCCGGGCCGCACGGCCAGGATCTCGCCGCGCACCCCGAAATCCTCCAGCGTCGATTCGAGCAGGGTGGCGTTCTGCTCCAGCGCGTCCGTCGAGACCGCGGCGCTCGGGGCGGGGCTGCGCGGCTCGGCGAGGAGCGCCATGGCCGGCATCTCGTAGCTGCCCGGCTCCGCCTGGGGCGGGGGCGGCGCCCGGCGGCCGGCGAGGGGCGCCGGGGGCGGGGCGACGCGGGTGCGGGGCGCCGCCTCGGGCGCCGGCGCGCGCGGCGGGGCGGGCGCCGGCCGGGGGTCGTCGAAGGTGGGCTCGCGCCGGCCGGGCGCCGCCGGGGACTCGTCCCACAGGGCCTCGTCGCCCTCCGCGAAGGCGCGCCGGGCCGCGAGGGCCGGGGAGGCCTCGTCCGCCTCGTCCACCACCGCGCCCGAGCGCGCCGCGCGCCACGTGCCGACCTGCCGGGCCACGTGATCGCGGGCGCCCAGGACCAGCTGCGCCAGCGCGTCGAGGCTGGCGACCCCGAAGCCCACGCCCTCCTCCTCGGCCGGGCGCCGCCCGGCCGGGCGGCGGCCCGCGACCCGCGTGGGTGGGGGCAGGTCGAGGTCGAGATCCTCCTCGGCATCGCCCTCGGAGAGGTTGCAGGCGGCCGTGACGCAGATCACCGCCGCCGCCGCGAAGCCGAAGCCCGCGACCGCCCCGAGCGGGCCCAGCACCGCCTTGGCGGCGACCAGCAGCCCGTCCCCGGCGACGCCGCCGAGGCCGCTCGGCAGCGGCCAGCGGGCGGTCGGCGGCAGGGCGCTCGCCACCGCGCTCGCCGCGCCCGCCCCGGCCAGCCAGAGGCCGAGCCGGGCCCGCAGGCGGCCGAGCCGGTGCGTGCGCAGCAAGTGCACGCCCCACACCGCCAGCGGCAGCGCGAGGGCGAGGGAGCCGAACCCGATCAGCTGCATGCCGAGGTCGGAGACGATGGCGCCGACCAAACCCAGGAGGTTGCGGGCCGGGCGGCTCGTGGCGTGGTTGAGGCTCGGGTCGTCGATCGACCAGGTTGCCAGGGCGAGCACGAAGGCGACCGCGCCGAGCAGGAGCGAGAGCCCCGCCAGCTCGGTCACGCGCCGCTTCAGGAAGGAGCGGAGCGTGTCGACGAGTGCATCGTAGGGCGATGCCGAGCGGCGAAGCGAACGCATGCGGGAGCGATACCGGGTACGCGGGACCTGCCCGATCCTAGGTTCGCGGGCCTTAATGCGCGTTTAAGGCTAATGGATCGCCGACAATGCCCGTATCGGCCGCGCATCGCCGCGGGGGCGAGGGCCGAACATCGGTCCAGCCGCCCGACCGATCGCGACAGATCGGGGTCCGCGCGCGGCGATTCCATGACAACATTGCGGCGACCCGCAACCGGGTCGCGGGCGAGCCGCAGCCGGGCCGCGGGCGAGCGACGGCGGGCCGCCGCCGATCCGGGGCGGCCCCTCAACGAGGCGAGCCCCGGCCCGTGAGGACCGGGGCTCGCGCCGCCGTGAGGGACCGCCCGTTCCGGGCGGCGCCCGATCTCAGTAATTGTAGGCGCGCTCGCCGTGATCGGCGAGATCGAGGCCCTCGCGCTCCTCCTCCTGGGTGACGCGCAGGCCGACGATCAGGTCCACGACCTTGTAGAGGATCGCCGAGCCGATGCCCGACCACAGGATGGTGAAGCCGACCGCCTTGGCCTGGGACAGGAAGGCGGGACCGAACTCGTAGGCCGCCGCGACCATCTCGCCGGGCTTGGTGGCGTAGTCGGGCGCCCCGGTGCCGCCGAGGGCCGGGTTGACCAGGATGCCGGTCGCGAGGGCGCCGATGATCCCGCCGATGCAGTGCACGCCGAACACGTCGAGGCTGTCGTCGTAGCCGATGGCGTTCTTCACCGCCGAGCACATCACGAAGCAGGCGGCGCCCGCCACGAGGCCGAGGACGATCGAGCCCATCGGGCCGGCGAAGCCGCAGGCCGGGGTGACGGCGACGAGGCCGGCCACCGCGCCCGACAGCATGCCGAGCAGCGAGGGCTTGCCCTTGGCCGCCCACTCGACGAAGAGCCAGGACAGGCCCGCCGCGCAGGTGGCCACGAAGGTGTTGAGCATCGCGAGCGCCGCGCTGCCGTTGGCCTCCAGGTTCGAGCCGGCGTTGAAGCCGAACCAGCCCACCCACAGGAGCGAGGCGCCGATCATGGTCATGGTCAGCGAGTGCGGGGCGAGGAGGTCGCGGCCGTAGCCGATGCGCTTGCCGATCAGCAGGCAGCCGACGAGGCCCGCGATGCCGGCATTGATGTGCACCACGGTGCCGCCCGCGAAGTCGAGGGCGCCCCACTTGAAGAGCATGCCCGCATCGGCGTTGGCGGCGTCGAGGGCGTCCTGCGCGGCCTTCTTGGCGGTCTCGTCGGTCGCCGCGGCGAGCGCCTTGGCGGCGTTGCCGACCGCGTCCGGGCCCGCCCAGTACCAGACCATATGCGCCATCGGGAAGTAGATGAAGGTCACCCACAGCGTAATGAACAGCATCAGGGCCGAGAACTTCATCCGCTCCGCGAAGGCGCCGACGATCAGCGCCGGGGTGATCATCGCGAACGTCATCTGGAAGCAGATGTAGACGTATTCGGGGATGTAGACCCCGTTCGAGAAGGTGGCCGCGGTGGCGTTCGCGTCGACACCCTTCAGGAACGCCTTGGAGAAGCCGCCCACGAAGTCGTTGAGGCCGCCGCCGTTGGTGAAGGACAGGCTGTAGCCGTAGAACACCCAGAGGATGCCGACGAGGCTGACGATGGCGAAGACCTGGGTGAGCAGCGACAGCATGTTCTTGGTGCGGACGAGGCCGCCGTAGAACAGGGCGAGGCCCGGCACCGACATCAGCAGCACCATGGCGGAGGACACGAGCATCCAGGCGGTGTCGCCCTTGTTGGGCACCGGCGCGGCGGCCGCGGCCGGCGCGGCCTCGGGGGCCGGCGTCTGCGCCAGCGACGGCTCCACCAGGAGAAGCGCCAGGGCGGCGCCTCCCAGGCCGAGAGCCAAGAGGTTGCGAAGCTTCATGGAAACGGAACTCCCGATCGGTCTCGTCACAAGCGGGTCAGAGCGCGTCCGCGTCGGTCTCGCCGGTGCGGATGCGGACCGCCTTCTCGAGCGGCAGCACGAAGATCTTGCCGTCGCCGATCTGACCGGTCCGGGCCGCGGCCGCGATCGTGTCGACGACGCTGGCGACGAGGTCGGCCGCCACCGCCACCTCGATCTTCAGCTTGGGGAGGAAGCTCACCGCGTACTCGGCCCCGCGGTAGATCTCCGTATGGCCCTTCTGCCGCCCGTAGCCCTTGACTTCGGTCACGGTCAGGCCGTGCACGCCGATGCTGGTGAGGGCGTCGCGGACCTCCTCCAGCTTGAACGGCTTGATGATGGCCATGACGATCTTCATGGGTCGTGCCCCCTTTCCGATTGGCGCCCGGTCCGCCCCGTGAGGATCCGGACGGACGCGTGAGCGGGGAGCACTGAGGTCGCTGCGCTCCCGTTCGCGGCCCGGCGTATCAAGGAACGTGCCAGCGTCGGCACCGGGCCTTACGGACAAGCTGCCCGGTTCCTGAGCCGATTGCGGAGATTGAAGCCGATCGGGCCGGCAGGACTGAACAAAATATAAGCAATTGCAAATCGATTAAGCAAAAGCGGGCCGGGGCGGCGCGCCGGCCCGGCCTCCTACGACATCCGATTGCTTGCTTCGCCATGCGGATGTCGGCCTCGCTCAGGCGCCGCGCGGGCTTGGCATCCGTTTTCCGGAAGTGATCTTCCGGAAAACGGATCAGGCCTCCTCGCGGACCGGGCGGATCATGCCCTCCTGGGCCACGGAGGCGACCAGGGTGCCGTCGCGGGTGAAGATCAGCCCGCGGGCGAAGCCGCAGGCGCCCGAGGCGCTCGGGCTGTCCTGGGCGTAGAGCAGCCACTCGTCGGCGCGGAACGGCCGGTGGAACCACAGCGCGTGGTCGAGGCTCGCGGGCTGGATCGTGCGCTCGAAGACGGTCCGCCCGTGGGCGACGAGCGAGGTGTCGAGCAGCGTCATGTCGGAGGCGTAGGCGAGCACGCTCTGGTGCACGGCCGGGTCGTCGGGCAGCGGGCCGGTGGCGCGGATCCAGACGTGGAAGCGCGGCGCGCGCGGGGCGGGCGCGGCGTAGCGCTCGAACTCGACGGGCCGCAGCTCGATCGGGCGCTCGCGCTCGAAATAGGCCCGGACCGGATCGGGCATGCCCGGCATGATCGTGGCCTTCAGGCTGCTCTCGTCGCCGAGGGCCTCGGGCATGGGCACGTCCGGCATCGGCAGCTGGTGGTCGAAGCCCGGCTCCTCCAGGTGGAAGGAGGCCGACATCGAGAAGATCGGGCGGCCGTGCTGGATCGCGTTGACGCGCCGCGTGGTGAAGCTGCGCCCGTCGCGGATGCGGTCGACCTCGTAGATGATCGGCACGCGCGGGTCGCCGCCGAGCAGGAAATAGGCGTGGAGCGAGTGGGGCCGGCGCTCGGCCGGCACCGTGCGGGTCGCCGCCACGAGGGCCTGCCCGATCACCTGACCGCCGAAGACGCGCTGCCAGCGGTCCTTGGGCGAGCGGCCGCGAAACAGGTTCTGCTCCAGCTGCTCCAGATCGAGGAGGGCGAGGAGGTCGTCGACCGCACGCGTCATCGGCTTGTCCGCTCGGGCTCGTCCGTTCGGCCGCCCGGGGGCGGGGAGGGGCGATCTGGCGCGGGGTCGCGCGGCCCGTCAAGCGGCGGCGCCGCGCCCGGCATGCTATGGGGGGCGGCGCAGGGAGGGCGGCATGGCGGAACGGGCTCGGCCTCATCGGGAGATCGTCGTCGCGGGGGGCGGGCTGCCCGGCCTGTCCCTGGCGCTCGGCCTGCGGCGCGCCCTCGGCGAGGCGGTGCGGATCACGGTCTGCGACCCGGCCTTCGCGCGGGCCGCCGATCCGCGCGCCAAGCCGGACCTGCGCGCCTACGCGGTGGCGGCGGGCGGGCGGCGGATGCTGGCCCGGCTCGGCGTCTGGGAGGCGGTGGCGGCGGGCGCGCAGCCGATCCGCGAGATGGTCATCACCGACAGCCGCCTGTCCGACCCGGTGCGGCCGGCCTTCCTGACCTTCGCGGGCGAGGTGGAGGAGGGCGAGCCCTTCGCGCACATGGTGGAGGGCGCCGCCCTCCTGGAAGCCCTGCGGCGGGCCACGGAGGCGGCCGGCGCGGTGCTCGACCCGAACCCGGTCGCGGCGGCCGTGCCGGAGCGCGACGCGATCACGGCCCGCCTCGCGGACGGGCGCGCCCTGCGCGCGAGCCTCGTCGTGGCGGCGGACGGGGCGCGCTCGCGCCTGCGGGAGGCGGCGGGGATCAGCTGGATCGGCTGGTCCTACCCGCAATCGGGCATCGTCGCGACGGTCTCGCACGAGCGCGACCACGAGGGCCGGGCGATCGAGCACTTCCTGCCCTCCGGCCCCTTCGCGGTGCTGCCGCTGTCGCCGGGCGGGTCCCTCGGCCACCGCTCCTCGATCGTCTGGACCGAGCGGCAGGCCGACGTGCCGGCGCTGCTCGGCGGCGGGCCCGAGGAGGCCCTGGCGGAGGTCGAGCGCCGCTTCGGCCTGACCCTGGGCCGGATCGCCCTCGAGACCGGCCTGCGCGCCTACCCGCTCGCCTTCGGGATGGCCCGGCGCTTCCACGCCCCGCGCCTCGCGCTCCTGGGCGACGCCGCCCACCTGATCCACCCGATCGCCGGCCAGGGCCTCAATCTCGGCCTCAAGAGCGCGGCGGCGCTGGCCGAGGTGCTCGCCGACGCGATGCGGCTCGGCCTCGATCCGGGCGGGCCCGAGGTGCTGGATTCCTACGAGCGCAGCCGCCGGGCCGACACGCTCGCCATGGGGGCGGCGACGGACGGGCTTAACCGCCTGTTCTCGAACGACGCCCTGCCGGTCCGCCTCGCGCGGGACCTCGGCCTCGGGCTG
Organism: Methylobacterium sp. CB376; assembly: GCF_029714205.1. Classification (NCBI taxonomy): domain Bacteria; kingdom Pseudomonadati; phylum Pseudomonadota; class Alphaproteobacteria; order Hyphomicrobiales; family Methylobacteriaceae; genus Methylobacterium; species Methylobacterium sp. CB376. Next base: position 6,010,403 of record NZ_CP121648.1, read on the forward strand.
GTGGACCGGCTGCCCGCGCTCAAGCGCCTGTTCATCCGGGAGGCGGCGGGCCTGCGCGGCGCACAGCCGCGGCTGATGCGCGGCGAGGCGCTCTGAAATCAGCGGTCATCCGGGATCCGCTTGATCGAAGCGGATCCCGGATCACACGCCTGCGCGGCGCCTGAGCGAAGCCCAAATCCGCCATCCCGCAGGGATCAAGCGGATCACCAGCCCGCGCGGCGCCTGAGCGAAGCCCACATCCGCCATCCCGAAGGGATCAAGCGGATCACCAGCCCGCGCGGCGCCTGAGCGAAGCCCACATCCGCCATCCCGAAGGGATCAAGCGGATTTGGTATCATGAGACATGACCGCTGGTTCCGTTCTCGGATCGTCGCCAAGCCTCTGAGTGGCCAAGCCTCTGAGTCGCCAAGCCTTTGATGTCGACAATCCGGGATGGCCGGGCCGCCGTCCCGACGGGATCGGGCGGATCCGGCAGCGGGCGGGGCGCGCCGGGTCGCTTCCGGGCTCCCGCCGCGATCCCGCGCCCTAGCGCGGCAGCTCCGCCAGCCGCGCCACCAGCGCGGGCGCGTGCAGGGCCGCCATCCGCTCCTTCGGGGTGAGCCAGGACGCCGCCTCGCCGACGCTCACGGCCTCGCCGAGCTTCGCCTCGGCCAGCACCCGCTCGGCCTCGATCGCGCCGCGGCGCCGCGATGCCGGGGGCGGCAGCATGGCGAGGTGGGCCTCCCGCAGGGCCGGCTCGGCGTGGAGTGCCCAGAGCGCGTCGGCCTCGTCGAAGCCGCGGGCGGCGTTCTCGGCCTCGATCGCCCGGGCCCGCACGGCGATCGGCGGCGGCGCGCGCTCCTCGGGCGTCATCAGCAGGCCGCGCCGCTTGAGGGCGAGGCCCCAGGCCAGCTGGCCGCTCGCCCAGGAGAGCGGGATCGCCAGCACGAGGCCGAGGATCGTCGGCGACATCCACAGGAACAGCGAGGTCGCGATCGCGAAGGCGGCCGCCCCCGAGACGAGGCCCAGCAGCGTGTGCCAGCGGTGGCGCCGGACGATGTCGCGCAGCGGGATCGAGCCATCGTCGCGGCGCTGCGGGTTCCAGCCGGTGTCGCGCCCGAGCAGGATCTGCAGCACCGAGCCCGACTGGATCAGCATCGCGATCGGCGCGATCAGGGCCGAGAGCAGGGTCTCGATCAGCGCCGACAGAATGAGGCGCGGCGCCCCCCCGCAGGCCCGCCGCACCGTCGCGTCGAGGAGCGCCAGGATCAGGCCGAACAGCTTCGGCGCCAGCAGGATGCCCATGGTCAGCCCGAAGAGCTGGAGCGCGCGCACCGGGTCGAAGCGCGGCCAGACCGGGTAGAGCCGGAACTCGCTCGGGAAATATTCCGGGCGGATATAGGCGGTCTGCAGGGCGAGCGCGATGCCGACCACGAGCTGCGCCGCCCAGAGCGGCGAGGCGACGTAGCCCGCGATGCCGGTCGCGAAGTGCTGGCGGGAGGCGAGCTTCAGCCCCGCCGCCGCGATGATGCGGGAATGCTGCAGGTTCCCCTGCGCCCAGCGCCGGTCGCGGACGGCGATGTCGATCAGCGAGGGCGGGCTCTCCTCGTAGGAGCCGGCGAGGTCGGGGAGCATGGACACGCTCCAGCCGCCGCGCCGGATCAGCGCCGCCTCGACGAAGTCGTGGCTGAGCACGTGGCCGCCGAAGGGCGGCCGGCCCGGCAGGTCCGGCAGCCCGCACTGCTCCGCGAAGGCCCGGGTGCGGATGATGGCGTTGTGGCCCCAGTAATTGCCGTCCCGCCCCGACCACAGGGCGAGGCCCGTGGCGATGACCGGCCCGTAGATCCGGGCCGCGAATTGCTGCACGCGGGCGAACAGGGTGTTGCGGTTGATGATGAGCGGCAGCGACTGGACGATGCCGGCATCCGGATCCGCCTCCATGGCGGCGGCGAGCCGCACCACGCATTCGCCGCTCATCAGGCTGTCGGCGTCGAGCACCAGCATGTGGTCGTAGTGCCCGCCCCAGCGGGTGACGAAGTCGGCGATGTTGCCGGCCTTGCGGTGGTGGTTCTTCGGCCGGTGGCGGTAGTACAGGCGCGCCCCGGCCCCGAGCCGCTCGCGCAGGGCGAGGAAGGCCCGCTCCTCGGCGATCCAGGCATCGGCCTGGGTCGAATCCGACAGGATCCAGTAGTCGAAGCGCGCGCCCTCGCCGGTGGCCTCGATCGACTCGCGCATCGCCTCGATCGCCGCGAAGGTGCGGGCGGTGGCCTCGTTGTAGACCGGCATCACGACGGCGGTGCGGCGCGTCAGGGGCCCGCGCGGCGCGGCCGCGGGGCGGCGGCGCAGCAGCGCCCCGAAGCCGAGCAGCGCCGAGGTGAAGGCGAGGGCGATCCAGGAGAAGTTGAGCGTGAACAGCAGCAGCAGGAGCAGCTGCAGGACGGTGGCGCTGCCCGCCACCGTCACGACCTCGTACATCTCGTAGGCGCCGTAGGCGGTGAGCAGGGCCGCCGCCCCGAACACGAACAGCCGCGCGGCCCTCGGGCTCGGATGCGCCGCGCCGCGATGGGCCGCGAGGGGGGACCAGCGGCGCAGGTCCTGCACCGGCATGGCGAGGGGCGCCTCGGGCGGCACCGCCGGTGCGCCGGAGGCGCGCGGCATCACGGGGTCCAACGAAACAGCCATGTCTCACTGACGGGTTGGTCGCCGTTCTTGACGACGAGGCGCATCTCGCAGGCGGTCTCGCCGCCCGGGTCCAGTTCGAAGACGGCGCGCACCGTCTTGCGCTCGGGATAGAGGTAGAGGAGGGGGCGGAATTGCGGGTCGCGCTTCACCGGCGGCGCGTCGGGCTTGGGCTGCACGATCGTCCCCGGCGAGGCCGTGACCGCGAGCTTCAGGGATTCGGGCCTCACCTCCGGGGCGAAGAGCGCGTCGCCCGCGAAGTCGACGAGGAAGAGGCGGCGCTTGCCCGAACTGCCCTTGCCGATCCGCGTGCCGGTGCAGCGCGCCAGGGGCGGCGCCCCCGGCACGTCCCAGCACCAGTATTGCCGGAAGGTGAAAGCGGTCTCCCTGGCGATCGGCTCCTTGGGCCGCCAATAGGCCAGGATGTTCTCGTTGACCTCGGACTCGCTCGGGATCTCGATGAGCTGGACCGCGCCCGGGCCCCAGCCGCGCTGCTCCTGGCCGGGCTGCCAGGTGCCGAAGGGCTCGATCCACAGGCTCGGGCGGCGCTCCCAGTGCTGCACGTCGTCCTGGTAATCCGCGTAGTCGCGGTGGCGCTGCACGAGGCCGAAGCCCTTCGGGTCCTGGTCGAGGAAGGAGGAGATCTGCAGCGTCTCGGGGTTCTGCACGGGCCGCCAGAGCGCCTCGCCCCCGCCGTTGCGGATCTGCAGGCCGCCGATCTCGTGGGCGGCGGGGCGGGCGTCGTCGGTGTTGCGGTGGTCGGCCGGGCCGAACAGGTAGGCGCCCGTCATGCCGCCGAGCCCGACATGGTCGAGGCTGGTGCGCGGGCACAGGGTCGCCTCGATGTCCACGATGGTGGCGTCGCCCGGGCGCAGCGTCATGCGCAGGGCCGCGGCGGCGGAGTCGGAATCGATCAGCGCGTGCATCACGATCTGGGTGCTGGCCGGGCCCGGCCGCTCCAGCCAGAAGGCCCGGAAGAGCGGGAATTCCTCGCCCCGCGCCTCGGCCGGGCGCAGGGTGAGGGCGCGCGCGGTGATGCCGTAGCTCTGGCCCGCGGCGAGGGCCCGGAAGAACGAGGCGCCCTGGAAGATCGCGCAATCGGCGGGCGGCCCGCCCCCGAAGCTCCCGTAGAGGCGGAAGCCCGAGAAGCCGAGGTCGCGGCCGGCCTCGGGCGGGGCGGTCTTGCGGAACTCGAACAGGTCGCGGTCGTAGGGGATGCGCCGGACGATCCCGTCCTCGACCGTGTGCAGGCTGACCGGGTTCGTGAACAGGTAGCCCCGGTGCAGGGGCTCGACCACGAAGCCGCGGCCCTCCCCGCGCCAGATCAGGAGTTCGGGCTTCGGCCGGATCGCGATGTACTGCTCGTAGGTGAGCTTGCCGAAGGCGTCCGGCAGGGCGGAGGGCGGGGCCGCGTAGGGCTTGGCCGCCAGCGCCCGGGCCAGGGCCACCACCGCGGCCGGGTCGAAGCGCTCGCCGTCCCCGAGCGCCGGCGGCGCGGGCGGATCCTCCGCGCGGGCGCCCGTCGGCGCGAGGGCGCCGCCCGCCGCGAAGGCACCGGCGAGCGCCAGCACGGCGCGGCGGTCGAGGCCGGCCGCCGCGTCGCGGGCGGGGGCCTGGATCTCTCGCGCGTGGGTCGGCCGGGGCGAGGCGGGGCGTCGTCGCGTCATGCATCCGTTCCGGGGGTGGGCTCCCGCGCCGTTTACCACGACGGAGGCTGAACTGGACGTTAAGATTGTGCCGGGGCCGCTCCCGCCGGGCCCGGGCCTCGGCTTTGCCCGGGCGCGGGATCCGGCTAGATCGGGCGGAGCGCCACTCGACGATGAGCCCGATGACCTCGACCCCGACACCCGCGGGCGCCCGCTCGCTCCTCTGCGTCGTCCTCGCGGCCGGGAAGGGCACGCGCATGCGCTCCGACCTGCCGAAGGTGCTGCACCCGCTGGCCGGCCGGCCGATGCTCGCCCACGTGCTCGCCGCGGTGCGCGAGGCGGGGGCGACCGGCCTCGCGGTGGTGGCCGAGCCCGGCCGGGCGGACGTGGCGGCGGCGGTGGCGGCGGCGGCGCCGGGCGCGGAAGTCTTCCCTCAGGCCGAGCGCCTCGGCACCGCGCACGCGGTGCTGGCGGCCCGGGCCGCCCTGGAGGCGGGCCACGATGACGTGCTGGTGGCCTTCGGCGACACGCCGCTGATCCGGCCCGAGACCTACGCGCGCCTGCGCGCGCCCCTCGCCGAGGGGGCCGCCCTCGCCGTGCTGGCCTTCGAGGCCGCCGACCCGACCGGCTACGGGCGGGTGCTCACCGAGGGCGACCGGGTGGTGGCGATCCGCGAGGAGAAGGATGCGAGCCCCGAGGAGCGCCGGGTCCGCCTGAGCAATGCCGGGCTGATGGCGCTGTCGGGGCGGCTCGCCCTCGACCTCCTCGACCGGATCGGCAACGCCAACGCGGCCGGCGAGTACTACCTGCCGGACGCGGTGGCCCTCGCCGTGCGGGCGGGCGGGCGGGTCGCGGTCGTGCCGGTCGAGGAGGCCGAGGCGCAGGGCGTCAACGATCGGGTCCAGCTCGCCGCCGCCGAGGCGACCCTGCAGCAGCGGCTGCGGCGGGCCGCGATGCTGGGCGGCGCGACCCTGATCGCCCCCGAGACCGTCTTCCTCAGCCACGACACGCGGCTCGGCCGCGACGTGGTGGTGGAGCCGCACGTGGTGTTCGGGCCGGGCGTGAGCGTGGGCGACGGCTGCGTCATCCACGCCTTCTCGCACCTGGAGCAGGCGGTGTTGGAGCCGGGGGTGGTCATCGGCCCCTACGCCCGCCTGCGGCCCGGCGCCGTGCTGGCGACGGGGGCGCGCATCGGCAACTTCGTCGAGGTCAAGAACGCCGCGATCGGCGCGGGCGCCAAGGTCAACCACCTCTCCTACGTGGGCGATGCCGAGGTGGGGCCGCGGGCGAATCTCGGGGCCGGCACCATCACGTGCAACTACGACGGCCTGCGCAAGCACCGCACCGTGATCGGCGCGGGGGCCTTCGTCGGCTCGAACTCGGCGCTGGTGGCGCCGGTGGCGATCGGGGAGGGGGCCTATGTCGGGTCGGGCTCGGTGATCACCGACGACGTCCCGCCCGAGGCGCTGGCCCTCGGCCGCGGCCGGCAGGTGGTGAAGCCCGGCTGGGCCAAGGCCAAGGACAAGGACAGGGGCTGAGACGGCCGGGCCCGGGAGGGCCGCGGCCCGTCCGGGCCGGCCCACCGGGTCGGCGCGCCCGGTGGCGGAACCTGCCCGATGCCTGTACTCTCCTCGTCGCGGCAGGGAGGGGAGAAGGGCCATGATCGGACGCCCTGACACCGGCAGAGTCCCCGACTTCTCCGGGTATCCGGATCTCGTCGTCATGTATCTCGGGATGCATGTCCGCGCACTCTTCGGATTGAAGACTCTGCTCGGCCTCGGCCCGGCGATCGAGAAGGCCGGACTCGGCCGACCGGACGGATTGCTGCACTACGAGAACAACATCATCTACGGATTCTTTCCGCTTCATGTCGGCATGCGCTGGTACTGGCGCGACATGGAAAGCCTGGAGCGCTTCGCCAAATCGGAGCCGCACCGGACCTGGTGGATGAACTTCCTCAAGGATAGCGGCGGCACCGCGATCTGGCACGAGACCTATCACATGCGCGGGGGCATGGAGGCGATCTACAGCGACCCGCGGGCGACGGGCTTCTCGGCCTTCCTGCCGCTGCAGCAGGCCCGCGGCTCGCTGCGGAGCCGGCACCAGGCCTATGGGCAGGCGGATCTCGGTCACCTTCCCGCCGAGAACCCGCCGGACGTCCAGCCGGCCACGTAGGCCGGGCGAGGATGGGACCGTGGCGGCGGGTCGGCCCGGAGCATCGGCCGCGGGCCGCGCCCGGGCGCGCGGGGCGGGGCGCGGGGCGGGAAACGTCGGCCTGACGCCGGGGAGGGCCGCGCCGGGGCGCCCGCCGGGACGAGGCGGCGCTGAGGGCGCTCTCCGGCCTCACCGCATCGAAACTTCTCGGCGTCATCCTGCATATCTGGCAGGGCGCGGCGACCTCCGTGCCGGAGACCGGGAACCCGATGGCGCGGCTCAGCGCGGTCGCGCGCCATCGCGCCATCGACGTCGTCCGCCGCAGGACGGAGGCCCCATGCCGGAGGGTGAGGACGGAGAGGATTGGCAGGCCCGCATCGCCGCTCCGCGCGACGGCGAGGCGGAGATCCTCGACCGCGAGGCCCTCCTGCACGGCCTGCGCATCCTGGAGCCGGCGCGGCGCGACCGCATCCTGCGCGCCTGTTGCGAGCGCCTGTCGCGGGAGGAGCCCGACGCCCGCCACGCGCGGCCGGTCACCACCGCGAGGACGCGGCTGCATCGCGGGCGCGCCTCCCTGCGCGGCGGCCTGGAGCGGGCCGGATGAGCGACGATCCCGACCTGCGCGCCGCCGAATACGTGCTGGGCACCCTCGACGCCGCGCAGCGCGCCGCCTTCGAGCGCGACCGCGATTCCGACCCGAAGCTCGCCGCGGCCCAGGCCTTCTGGGAGGCGCGGCTCGGGCCCCTGGCCGGGGCGGTGCCGCCCGTGGTGCCGAGCGCCGGCCTGTGGGCGGCGATCCGCGACGCCCTGCCGGAGCGCCGGCCCGCCGCCGCGCCCGCGACCGACCCGATGCCGGCCCTGCGGCGCTGGCGCCGGATCGCGCTCGCGGCGGGCGCGCTCGCGGCGGGCCTCGCCCTGGTCATCGCCCTCGACGGCCTGCATCCGGACCCGCCCGAGGCCCGCTACCTGGCGGTGATCGACCGCGGCGGCGACCTGCCGGCCCTCGTCGTCGGCCTCGACGCGCGGACCGGGATCGTGCAGGTGCGCGCCCTCGCCGCCGAGGCGCCGCGCGAGCGCAGCCTCGAACTCTGGTTCGTCGCGCAGGGAGCCTCGCCCCGCTCCCTCGGCCTCGTCGCCGACGCGCCGCGCACCCGGCTCGTCCTGCCCGCCGCCGACCGGGCCGCCCTCGACGGCGCGACGCTCGCCGTCACGGTCGAGCCGCCCGGCGGCTCGCCCTCCGGCAACCCGACCGGGCCGGTCGTCTACAGCGGGCGGTTCGTGCGCGAGTGAGGCGCCCGCCCGGATGGGCTGGCGGGCGGGCGGCCGCTGCGGCTAGACTGGCCCGCCTGAGGGCCCGCGCGCGGGCGGTCCGGCGCTTGCGGCGGGCGGGTGCACAGGCGGCCGGCCGTCCCGGATCGGGGCGCCGCCGACCAGGAACGAGGCGATCAGCATGTGCGGCATCGTGGGTATCGTGGGCCGTGAGGCCGTGGCGGGACAGGTGATCGACGCCCTGCGGCGGCTCGAGTACCGCGGCTACGACTCGGCAGGAATCGCGACTCTCGAGCAGGGCCGCCTGGAGCGCCGCCGCGCCGAGGGCAAGCTCACCAACCTGCAGCTCAAGCTCCTCCAGAACCCCCTCTCGGGCGCGATCGGCATCGGCCATACCCGCTGGGCCACCCACGGCCGGCCCAACGAGACCAACGCCCACCCGCACGCCACCGACCGCCTCGCGGTCGTCCACAACGGCATCATCGAGAATTTCCGCGAGCTGAAGGCCGAGTTGCAGGCGAAGGGCTGCGTCTTCGAGACCGAGACCGACACCGAGGTCGTCGCCCAGGCCGTCACCCAGGCCATGCGCGAGGGCCTCTCCCCCGTCGCCGCCGTGGCGGCCGTGCTGCCGCGCCTGCGCGGCGCCTTCGCGCTCGCCTTCCTGTTCGCCGGCGAGGAGGATTTCCTGATCGGCGCCCGCCACGGCGCGCCGCTCGCCATCGGCTTCGGCGAGGGCGAGACTTATCTGGGCTCCGACGCCCTGGCGCTCGCCCCCTTCACCGACGAGATCACGTATCTCGACGAGGGCGACTGGGCCATCCTGACCCGGGAGGGCGCCGAGATCCGCGACCGGCAGGGCGCGGTGGTCGCCCGGCCCCGGCAGAGGATCGCGACGCAGGCCTTCCTGGTCGACAAGGGCAATCACCGCCACTTCATGGCCAAGGAGATCTACGAGCAGCCGGAGGTGGTGGGCCGCACGCTCGCCCACTACGTCGACCTCGCCGCCGGCCGCATCAGCCTGCCCGAGGCGCTGCCCTTCGACTTCGCCTCGCTCACCCGCCTGTCGATCACCGCCTGCGGCACCGCCTACTATGCCGGGCTGGTGGCCAAGTACTGGTTCGAGCAGCTGGCGCGGCTGCCGGTCGAGATCGACGTCGCCTCCGAGACCCGCTACCGCGAGCCGCCGCTGGAGACGGGCGGGCTGACCCTCGTGATCTCGCAATCGGGCGAGACCGCCGACACGCTGGCCTCCCTGCGCTACGCCAAGGCCCAGGGCCAGCACGTGCTGGCGGTGGTGAACGTGCCGACCTCGACCATCGCCCGGGAGGCCTCGGCGGTGGTGCCGACGCTGGCCGGACCGGAGATCGGGGTGGCCTCGACCAAGGCCTTCTCCTGCCAGCTCACCGTCCTCCTCTGCCTCGCCATCGCGGCCGGGCGGGCGCGCGGCACGCTCGATCCGGCGCAGGAGCGGCGCCTGATCGACGCGCTGATCACGGTGCCGGGCCTGATGGCCGAGGCGCTCAAGCGCGAGGAGGAGATCGAGGTGCTGGCGCGCGAGATCGCGAAGGCGCGCGACGTGCTCTATCTCGGCCGCGGCACCGCCTACCCGATGGCGCTGGAGGGCGCGCTGAAGCTGAAGGAGATCTCCTACATCCACGCGGAGGGCTACGCGGCGGGCGAGCTGAAGCACGGCCCGATCGCGCTCATCGACGACGCGGTGCCGGTGATCGTGATCGCGCCGCACGACGCCACCTTCGAGAAGACGGTGTCGAACATGCAGGAGGTGGCGGCGCGCGGGGGCCGGATCGTGCTGATCGGGGACGCGACGGGGGCGGACGCGGCGGGGCTGGAGACGCTCGCGACGCTGCGGATGCCGGCGCTGGATGCCGTGGTGGCGCCGATCGTCTACGCGGTGCCGATCCAGCTCCTCGCCTACCACACGGCCGTGGTGCTGGGCAAAGACGTCGACCAGCCCCGCAACCTCGCCAAGTCCGTCACCGTCGAGTGATCCGCTGGGGGGACGCGTCCGCGCGCCGGGGCTCCCGCCGCCGCGGGTTCAGGCCTCGGCGCGGTGCTCCTCCCGCGCCGCCTCCCAGACCTCCCGGGCCGCGTCCGCGTTCATGGCGGCGATGCCGAGCCCGACCAGCAGGTCCGGCCAGGCGGAGGGCCACAGGAAGGCCGTCACGAGGCCCGCCAGCACGATCGCCACGTTGGCGACCGCGTCGTTGCGGGCCGACAGGAAGGCCGCGCGGGTCAGGCTGCCGCTGTGGCCGCGATAGGCGGCCAGCATCAGCGCGCAGGCGAGGTTGACCGCGAGCGCGCCGAGCCCGGTGAGCGAGAGCGCCACCGCCTCCGGCGGCACCGGCGCGGCGAACTTCTCGTAGGCCGTCCACAGGGTGGCGAGGCCGGGCACGAGCAGGATCAGCGCCATCGCCATCCCGACCCGGGCGCGCAGGCGCGCGCGCCAGCCCAAAGCCACCAGGATCAGCAGGTTGACCGCGGCGTCCTCCAGGAAGTCGACGCTGTCGGCGAAGAGCGACACCGACCCGATGGCGAGCGCCACAGCGAACTCGACCCCGAAATAGCCGAGGTTGAGGGCCGCCACGATCGCCACCACGCGGCGCAGACCGCCCGGATCCTGGCCGGCGCCCGTCATCGGCCGGTCTTCCCGTCGTGCGACACCGGCATGGCTCCCGCGGTCCCCCGGCCGGGGCGTAGCGGGCCGGCGCGCGCCCGGCAAGCCGTCCGCCCGGGCGGCCGCGCGCGTGCCTGCGCCTTCGAGTTGTGTTAGTTGACCATTGCAATTGCGAGCCGTGACGTTCCGCGGGACAGCCGGAGACCGGACCATGCGGCGGGGGTTGATCGCACTCGGCGTGATCGGCGTGCCGCTCGCGGCCGCGGCGGAGGAGGGCGCCCGGCCGCGGCGGCTGCAGGTGCGCGAGGGCGCGCTCCTCTGCGTCTCCCCCTTCAGCTTCGCGGTCGCCGCCAAGGCGGCGCAGGATCCGGGCTGGCTGGCCGAGAACGGCTGCCTCGTCGCCAAGCCCGGCCTCGCCGTGCTGCGCCTGGGCGCGGTGAGGCCGGTCGCGGGCGGCCCGGCCTGGAACGTGCGGGTGACGGCGGGCGGGCCGGCGGGCCTCGTGGTCTGGGGCCGTCCGCAGGATTTTCGCCTGGAGAGCGGCGAGCCGGTCCCCCAGGATTACTGAGGCGGCCGGCGGGCGCGCCGGCGCGCAGACGGCGCGCGTGGGCGACATCAACGGCCGGTCGCGGCGGGTGCCGGTCCTGTGCAAGATCGCCCCCGCGGTGCCCGACATGCACATGGAGGACGTGCACATCGAGGATGTGCACCGGGCGCGCGGCATCATGGGCATCCTGGGCGACCTCGACCGGGCCGGCCTCATCGACGCGACGGCCGGATCGGTCCATGCGGGGAGCCTCGCCGCCGCCCTCGCGCGCTGGGACGTGCGCCGCACCGACGGCCCGGCGGTCCACGCCGTCTACCGGGCCGCGCGGCGGGTCTGATCCCGGCGGTCATGGCTCACGACCGCCGGGTCCGTTCTCGACGTGTCGTCGAGCCATCGGCTCGAGCCTCTTCCGACGATGTGGATGCCGGTTCGTCGCAGACAATGCGGCACAATCGCGAACCGAGAGCAGCGTTCGACGGCAACGTGATCGGGCGCTGCTCGCGTGTCGACGCTCCGAGAGGGACGGCGGCCCGATGCATCGGCATCCCGGGCAATCGGCACGATCCCGCCGAGCCGGGATCCGCCGGGCAGCCCGGCCCGTCGCCGGAGCCGCTCGCCGCATTCCCCAAGGGAATTTCGTCTTATCGCCGGATTGCGGCCGCCCCGCCCCGGACGGATCCGTCAAACCGGAACACACCTTCCGACATGATGTCGCGACTGCCTGTATTGTGAAAACAACCAGCATCGCCTCACGCCGATCCGCATCGGATCCACGACAGGATCACGATTTCGGAATCGACGGGAATTAGCGGAATCTTCACAGGTGGCTGCAATAATCTCTCTGCACGGCGATCGAAATCCGCAGCATCGGGGCGGTGCAGGATTTTATTCGCGTCATGCCGAGCATATGGTGAGGAGTGTCTTGGAATGTGGACACACGCCCGGAGGCCCAGCCGGAACCGGATGGAGAGTGCGGCCCTCGCGGCGCTGCGGACCAACGTCATGATCGCCGACGCGGACATGCGGATCACCTACATGAACCCGGCGCTGCGGGATTTCATGCGGGCCGCCGAGGCCGACATCAAGGCCGAACTGCCGCGCTTCGATGCGGCGGCGCTGATCGGCAGCACGATCGACATCTTCCACAAGGATCCGTCGCATCAGCGGCGCATGCTCGCCGCCCTGGAGGAACCGCACGCGGCCACGATCCGGGTCGGCACGCGCGTCTTCGACCTGCTGGTCTCGCCGGTGCGCCGGGAGGGCCGGCGCCTGGGCTACGTCGTGGAGTGGAGCGACGCGCGGGAGCGCCTGCTCAACCTGGACTATTCGAGCCAGATCGCCGCGATCGGCCGCTCGCAGGCGGTGGCGGAGTTCAGGCCGGACGGCACCCTCGTCACGGCCAACACCAATTTCCTCACCCTGATGGGCTACGGGCTGGAGGAGATCCGGGGCAAGCACCACCGCATCTTCGTCGAGCCGGAGGTGGCCGCGGGGCCGGACTACGCCGCGTTCTGGGAGCGGCTGCGGCGCGGCGAGTACCAGGCCTCGCAGTTCAAGCGCCTCGCCCGGAACGGCCAGCCTGTCTGGATCGAGGGCTCCTACAACCCGATCCTCGACCGGCACGGGGCGGTCTCGAAGATCGTCAAGTTCGCGAGCGACGTCACGGCGGAGGTGACGCGGCTCACCGAGCTGAAGCGCCTGATGGACCGCAACTTCGTCGAGGTGGACCGCGCCGTCGGGCAGTCGAACGCGCAGGCGGACCAAGCCCGGCAGGCGGCCGGCAAGACCTCCGGCAGCGTCCAATCCGTGGCCGCCGCCGCCGACGAGCTGGCGCAGTCGATCCAGGAGATCGCCGCCAGCATGAGCCGGGCCCGCGGCGCCAGCGACGCGGCCCACCACCAGACCGAGCAGGCCGGCGAGCTGACCCAGACGCTCACCGCGACGGCGGCGGCGATGAACGGCATCGTCGGCATGATCCAGAGCATCGCCAGCCAGATCAACCTGCTGGCGCTCAACGCGACGATCGAGTCCGCCCGCGCCGGCGAGGCCGGCCGCGGCTTCGCGGTCGTGGCCCAGGAGGTGAAGAACCTCGCCCACCAAGCCTCCCGCGCCACCGATCAGATCGCCGGCGAGATCGGCAACATCCAGTCGGTGTCCAAGCAGGTGGTCGACGCGCTCCAGGAGATCCAGGGCTCGGTCGGCACCATGCGCGACCACGTCGTGCGCACGGCCGCGGCCGTGGAGGAGCAGAGCGCGGTGACCCGGGACATGTCCGCCAGCATGCAGGACGCGGCAGGCGCGGTGAGCGCCTTCGCGCAGAACATCGTGGCGATCTCGCAGGCGGTGGAGAGCGTCTCGCAGGCGGTGGAGACCACCAAGGACGCCGCCCGCGTGCTGGCGCGCTGAGGCGCCGGCGCGGCCCGCGCGGACGGCGGTGCGCCGCTACAGCACCGGGACGCCGCGCTGCTTGGCGTGGTCGCCCGGCTCGACGTGGATCGACACCACGGCGCCGGGCAGCGCGGCCTCGATCGCCTCCTCCAGGCGGTCGCAGATCGCGTGCGACTCCGCCACCGTCATCTCGCCCGGCACGACGAGGTGGAAATCGATGAAGGTCGCCTGGCCGGCGTGGCGCGTGCGCACGTCGTGCGCCTCGAGGGCGCCCGCCCCGTGCTCGGAGATCAGGCCGCGGATCTGCTCCAGCATCTCGGGGGCGGCCGCCTGGTCCATCAGGCCGTTGACCGAGTCCCGCACCATCCCCCAGCCCGACCACAGGATGTTGAGCGCGACCAGCGCGGCGATGGCCGGGTCGAGGAGGAGCCAGCCGGTCGCGGTGGTGAGGCCGACGCCCGCGAGCACGCCGACCGAGGTCACGACGTCGGACATCACGTGGCGGCCGTCCGCGACCAGGGCCGGCGAGCGCCACGCCCGGCCGCGGCGCAGCAGCATCCAGGCCCAGGCGGCGTTGACGACGGTCGCCGCGCCGTTCACGGCCAGTCCGAGCAGGGGCAGGTCGATCGCCTTCGGGGCGAGATAGGCCTCGTAGGCGTCCTTCAGGATCATGATCGCCGCGACCACGATCAGCGCCCCCTCGATCACCGCCGAGAAGTACTCGGCCTTGTGGTGGCCGTAGGGGTGTTCCTGGTCGGCCGGCTGGGCGGCCACGCGCAGGGCGACGAAGGCGGTGGCGGCCGCCACGACGTTGACGATGCTCTCGAGCGCGTCCGAGTAGAGCGCGAGGCTGCCCGTGAGCCACCACGCGCCGAACTTCAGGGCGAGCACGACGATCCCGAGCCCCGTGCTCACCAGGGCCGCGGCCTGCGCGCGTTCCATCTCACGAATTCCATCGGCGACGCCCCGGCCGGGCGGGGCGCCGGCCTCATAAGCGGCGCTCCCCCGGGAAGGCCACGGCACATGTCTTAGCCGGGGCTAAGCCCCCGCCGGAAGCGGGGCGGGATGATCGCCGCCGCGCCGGTGGCGCCGGCGGCGACGAGGCTCAGGAGACGGCCGGGGCGCCCCGGCGCGCCTCCTCCCGCACGCGGCTCACCTGCGCGCGCGCCCGCGCGGCGGCCGCCTTGCGGGCGTAGTGGCGGCGCAGGAAGCCGAAATGGGCCGAGGTGGCGAGCGCCTCCAGGCGCTCGGCCTCGCATTCCCACCAGGTCACCAGCTCCGCATCGAGCGTCGGATGGTTCGACATCGCCAGGATCCCTCCTTCGCGGCTGCCTCTAGATGGCGCGGGCGCGCCGGCCGCGCCACCGGGCATTGATCCGCAGGGCCGATCCGTGCTGTTGGCCCCCATGCGCGTGGATCTGTTCGATTTCGACCTGCCGGAGGCGCTGATCGCGCTGCGCCCGGTCGAGCCCCGGGACGCGGCCCGCCTGCTGCGCGTCGCGCCGGGCCACCCCCTGGCCGAGGCCCGGGTGCGCGACCTGCCCGCCCTGCTGCGGCCGGGCGACTGCCTCGTCTTCAACGACACCAGGGTGATCCCGGCCCGCCTGCGCGGCCTGCGCGCCCGTCCGGACGGGTCGAGCGTCCGCGTCGAGGCGATGCTGCACCGGCGCGAGGGGCCGGATTGCTGGCGCGCCTTCGCCCGGCCGGGCAAGCGCCTGCGCGAGGGCGACCGCATCCGCTTCGGCAGCGGCCGGGACGGGAGCGCCTGCGACCTCGGCCACCTCGACGCGACGGTGGCGGCGCGCGGGGAGGAGGGCGAGATCACCCTGGCCTTCGATCTCGCGGGCGCCTTCCTGGACGAGGCGGTGGCGCGGCTCGGGGAACTGCCCCTGCCGCCCTACATCGCCGGCCGGCGCCCGGCGGATGCCCGCGACGCCGCCGATTACCAGACCGTCTACGCCCGCGAGCCCGGGGCCGTGGCGGCGCCGACCGCGGGCCTGCACTTCACGCCCGACCTCCTGGCGCGGCTCGGCGCGGCCGGGATCGGCGAGGCCCGCCTCACGCTGCATGTCGGGGCCGGCACCTTCCTGCCCGTGAAGGCGCAGGACACCGAGGCCCACCGCATGCACGCCGAGACCGGCGAGATCACGCCCGGCACGGCGGCGCGGCTCAACCGGGCGCGCGCCGAGGGCGGGCGGATCGTGGCGGTCGGCACCACCTCGCTGCGCCTCCTCGAATCCGCCGCCGAGCCCGACGGTACGATCCGGCCCTTCGCGGGGGCGACCGACATCTTCATCACGCCGGGCTACCGCTTCCGGGCGGTGGACGTCCTGATGACGAATTTCCACCTGCCGCGCTCGACCCTGTTCATGCTGGTGAGCGCCTTCGCGGGGCTCGAGACGATGCGGGCGGCCTACGCGCACGCCGTCGCGCAGGGTTACCGCTTCTACTCCTACGGGGACGCGAGCCTCCTGTTCCGGGCCGAGGGCCGATGACCGACAGCTTCCGCTTCACCGTCGCGGCGACCGACGGCGCCGCCCGCACCGGCGAGATCCGCATGCCGCGCGGCGTCATCCGCACCCCGGCCTTCATGCCGGTGGGCACGGCCGGCACCGTCAAGGCGATGTATCCCGAGCAGGTGAAGGCGCTCGGCGCCGACGTCGTGCTCGGCAACACCTACCACCTGATGCTGCGCCCCGGCGCCGAGCGGGTGGCGCGGCTCGGCGGGCTCCACGCCTTCATGCAGTGGCCCTACCCGATCCTCACCGATTCCGGCGGCTTCCAGGTCATGTCCCTGTCGGGCCTGCGCAGGCTCGACGAGACCGGGGTGACGTTCCAGTCGCATCTCGACGGCAGCGCCCACGTGCTGACCCCCGAGCGCTCGATCGCGATCCAGGGCCTGCTCGGCTCCGACATCCAGATGCAGCTCGACGAGTGCGTGCGGCTCCCGGCCGAGCCGGCGGCGATCGAGCGCGCCATGCGCCTGTCGCTGCGCTGGGCCGAGCGCTGCCGCATCGCCTTCGGCGAGCAGCCGGGGCGGGCCCTGTTCGGCATCGTGCAGGGCGGGGACGTCCCGGCCCTGCGCGTCGAGAGCGCGCGGGCCCTGGTCGGCCTCGACCTCAAGGGCTACGCCATCGGGGGCCTGGCGGTGGGGGAGCCGCAGAGCACCATGCTGGCGATGATCGAGGCGGTGGAGCCCCACCTGCCGGCGGCCAAGCCCCGCTACCTGATGGGGGTGGGCACGCCCGACGACATCGTGGAGGCGGTGCGCCGCGGGATCGACATGTTCGACTGCGTGATGCCGACCCGCGCCGGCCGGCACGGCATGGTCTACACCCGGCACGGCCGCATGAACCTGCGCAACGCCCGCTTCGCCGAGGACGCCGCGCCCCTCGACCCGGATTCCGCCTGCCCGGCCGCCCACCTCTACAGCAAGGCCTATCTCCACCACCTCGTGCGGGCGGGCGAGATCCTCGGCATGATGCTGCTCACCTGGAACAACCTGTCCTACTACCAGGACCTGATGGCGGGCCTGCGCCGGGCCATCGCGGCAGGGCGGCTCGACGATTTCGTCGGCGAGACCCGCGAGGGCTGGGCGCGCGCCGAGCGCGACCGGGCGGGCGGCTGATCCGGGATCCGCTTGATCGAAGCGGATCCCGGATCACGCGCCTGCGCGGCGCCTGAGCGCGGCGCCTGAGCGAAGCCGACATCCGCATGGCCGAAAGGGGAGATGGCGAAGCCATCGACCGGATGTCGGATGAGGGAGGCGGCGCGCCGGTCAGCCCTGGGGCGGGCGGGCGAGCACCCGGTAGACGCCCTCGGGATCGTCCGCGCCCGTGGCGACGGCCCGCCGCAGCCCGTCGAGCACCCGCTCGGCGATGGGCAGCCGGTAATGCAGGGCGTCCCAGTAATTCGCGTCCCGGGCCGTGACCGGGGAGGGGATGCGGAAATCCACGACCGTGGCGCCGTGGCGCCGGCCGATCGCCGCGACCTCCTCCTTGCAGGCGGCCTCCTGCGCGGCCTCCGGCGAGCCCGGCCGCGGCTGGACGGCGACGTGGGCCGGCATGAAGGCCGCCACCTTGAGCGCGTCGGAGGGGGCCGCGGCGAGGAACCCGTCGAGCCAGACGAGGGCCGGGAAGGTCCGGCCAGGACCAGCAGGTTGCGGGGCGGTTGGCAGCTGGGCGGCGGCCATGGCGCGGATGTGCGCGGCGGCGCGGGCCGCGTCGTAGGTGGCTTCCGGCGGCGTGAACACCTCGTAGCCGTCGCCGCGGATCCGCTCGCGCATCCGCCCGAGGCGGTGCAGGAGCACCCGGCCGGCGATCTCCAGGCTCTGGAGGTTCCACTGCGCGAGGAGGCCGCGCCACGGCGCATCCTCGCCGTAGAGCCAGGGCGGGAAGGGGCGGAAGGTGAGCCGCTTCTCGTCCGCCGCGGGGTCGCACCAGCTCGCGTCGAGCCCGAGGATCACCGCCCGCGCCCGCACCCGGCCGAGGAAGAAGCGGGCGAGCTGCATCTGCTCCCACGGCGTCGCGGCGTTCATGGCGAGGTTGGCGAAGCGCCCCGGGAAGGCGCGCCCGAGCGCCTGGGGGTCGAGGAGCCGCGCCGTCGAGGTGCCGAACACGGCGGCGTCGAAGGCACCGCCGCGCACGATCTGCGGGTACATGAAGCGCTGGTTGAGGTCCATGACCGGCCCCGGCCGGCGCCCGGGCGCGGCGCGCAGGCCGTAGGGGTCCATCGCGGCGATGAACACGAACGCCGCCGCGCCGGCGGCGGCGGCCGTGCCCAGGGTGAGGCCGAGGAAGCGGCGCCAGGCGGCGGGCGGCGCGGGGTCGGGACGGGGATCGCTCGGGGGCGCGGGGCGGGTCACGCCCCTCGTTCGGCGGTTGACCCGGCGGCGTCAACCCCCTACATCGGCGCCTGCTCCGCTCACGGATCACCGGGCTCCCCGCGCCGGGCCCGCGCGGAAGCGAGCGCGTAGCTCAGCTGGTAGAGCAACGGACTTTTAATCTGTAGGTCCTGGGTTCGAGTCCCAGCGCGCTCACCAAAAATATCAAATACTTACGCGGGATTTTGGCCCCCCACGAGGGTCCATTTGTTAATCCGGGTATCTGCACGGGTAACCGTGAACCGCCCGTGTGCCGCGGGGTGGCAAGCGCCTGCCGACGTTGCACTCGCGTCAAGCTTGCGGGGAAGAAGCTTTACACGTGGCGGTGCAGCTCGGTGGATAACGCCATCATGCGGGGCACCTCCCAACTGAGCAGAGGGACTCCGAGGAGCGTGGCACCTGCTGCGACCAATTCGGAGTGACATAGCCGTTGCCCGCTGAACGGCAGAGATGCGCCACTTCCAGACCTTCGATCAGGGCTGCCGGAATGGCCGCTCGGCCCCACAAATCGGACGTCTCTGAAGCTTCCATCCCTCTGGTGGCCGACCCCTTCGCGGACGATCGGCGTCGGACGTGAGCGACGCCGCTCCAAGAGGCTTCAGCAGGTCAAATGATTCGACCGTCTCCGGTCCGTTCACGCGCACCTCCCGTGCCTGCGAAAACGGCTCGTGCGTCTCGGCGGCGCGACGTGCCCTTTGTGTTCGCCACCGGCTGCGCCGCCATGACCGTGCCGGCCGCCTACGCCGTGCCGCATCACCAGAAGCAGTGGATGTCGCCGAGGTCGCGTGGCACGCCGGGTCCCGCTGGTCGCGGGCCGGCACGAGGTGCAATGCTGTCAGCTCGTCCGCTGCACATCGGGATTGTCCGCGGCCCCAATCGGCGGCAGGGCGCCCGTGCCCGGCGTGGCTTCGACCCGCGCCACGGTCCGCCGGAAGTTGGCGAGGTGTGGGCGCCAAGACCGAGCGCCCCCGCTGCGGCGCTCGCCGGCCGCCCTCCGGTCACGCGCAAGGTCGCCCTGGAGGAGCGATCACCCGCTCGACCTCCCCACACAGGGTCTCGTTCTCCGAGATCTTCCTGCCCGGGAGGCATCGCAGCGCGCGGATCTGCCGCTGATCTGCACGGACGTGATCTCCTCGACGGGCCCGGCGCGGGGCGGGCCCTCGAACCCACCAGAGGGTCGGTCCGTTCCGCTACTCGGCTCAAGGGCAAGGGCGTTGACGATCCGGGGCCGGCTCCGCAACCAAGGTGGCACGGGGGGTGTGTTAAGGCTGATGGCGCGCGAACTTCAGCGCATTCGCGTCCGCGACACTCCTCTATGAGGAACGATCCGATGGCGTCCAGCACGGTCACCGGCGTGGTGCGCTGCAGCGGAGGGCGCCAGATCGCAGTGTCTCGGACATCGGACAAGTCTGCGGGCCGCCATCCATGAAACTCCTTTACCTAGCGGCGTTTCGCGCCGTCATGCTGACCGGAACGGTGAGCGCGGCCGCCGAGGTTCTCGGGCGGAGCCAGCCCGCGGTGAGCCGCCTGCTCGACAAGCTGGAGGCGGAACTCGGCGCCAAACTGTTCGAGCGCCGGCGCGGGCTGGTCGTCCCGACCTCCACGGCCCAACTCCTCCTCGACGAGGTCGAGCGGGCCTACGTCTCGCTCGAATCGCTCAAGACCTTCGCCTCGCGGGCCGCCGAGGGCGAGAGCAGCCGCGTCTCGGCCGCCGTGCTGCCGGCGCTCGGGCTCAACTTCATCCCGGCGACGGTCGCGACCTTCGCGCGGGACTGGCCGCGGACCCGGGTGCTGCTCAACGTCCAGCCCTCGGTCCAGGTTGAGGAGTGGGCAGCCTCGCAGCAGATTGATTTCGGCGTCGCGGAGATGCCGGTCAAGCGGTCCGGCTTCCGGACGGAGATCTTCAGCGACCGCCCCTACCTTCTCGCCGTCCCGCGCGATCATCCCCTCGCCGAGCGGGACCAGGTCGGGCCGTCGGATCTCCGTGGAGAGCCGTTCATCGTCGGTTCGTCGTTCACCGCGATGGGGCAGTTGCTGCCCCAGGCATTCCGGACGAGCGGCGTGCCGCTGGAGGCCCGCTACGAGGCCCCGCTGTCGATGGTCGTCTACGAACTCGTCAAGCAGGGCGTCGGCATCGGCCTCGTGGATCCCTACACCGCGCTCATGCAACGCGACGAGCGCCTGCGGCTCCTGCGCTTCGTGCCCACCATTCCCTTCAACGTCGCGCTCCTGCGTCCCGAATCGCGCCCGGCCAACCCGGCCGCCGACGCCCTGCTGGACCTGATGGCCTCGGAACGCGACCGCCTGATGGCGCGCTTCCCGGACTGAGCCTATTATGCGGAACGCGCATAACGCTCCGCGAACAATCAATTTTGCGCATTCCGAATTCCGGTGTTCACTCCATCAAGTCGCTGATTTAGAGGTAGGGCAGTGGGTATTCCCTCACGGCGAGAAGCACAGGGCGATCGCCGCTACGATGTCGTCATCATCGGTGGCGGCATCAACGGCACGAGCGCGGCGCGCGAACTCACCGCGGCCGGGTACAAGGTCCTGCTCGCCGAGATGTTCGACCTCGCCCACGGCGCGTCGAGCCGCTCGTCTCGGATCCTCCACTGCGGGTTGCGCTACTTCGAAACGTCGCGGCCCCTGCGCAGCTTCCTGTCCTCGCCCAGGCGCCTGGCCAGCGCGGCCGGCATGGCGCGGGCGGCGATGCAGGCGCGCGCCGAACTCAGCGCCCTGAGACCGGAGATCTGCAAGCCCTTCACGATGTGCTTCCCCGTCTACGGCGGCGACGCCGTCAAAGGGTGGCATCTCGACCTCGGCTTCGGCCTGCTCAGGCGCCTCGGCCCGGCCCGGCCGGTCCTCGACTACCGGCGCGTCGCGGGGGACTTCGACCGGCACGTGCCCTTCGTGTGCGACCTGAGGGATCGCGATCGCCTGCGCTCCGTCGCCACCTACCGCGAGTACATCATCGACTCCCCGGACCGGCTCTGCGTCGATGCCGCCCTGGAGGCGGAGCGCGGCGGGGCGGAGCTGCGCCTGTTCACCCGTGCTACGATCGCCGGGCGCACGGCGGAGGGTGGCTGGTCATTGCGCCTGTCGGGCCAGGGCAGTGTCGAGATGGTCGAGGCCCCCGTCGTGCTCAACCTTGCCGGGACGTGGTCCGACGAGATCATCGCCGGGATCGCGCCGGAGCCGCGCGTACCGCTCGTGACGGGCACCAAGGGTGCGCACATCGTCGTTCGGCTGCCGCCGCGCTACGCGGGCCACGGCATCGCCTGCCTGCATCGCGGGGGACATCCGTTCTACTGCCTCCCCCTCGGAGGCGACCTGTTCTGCTTCGGACCGACCGAGACGCCCTACGGGGGCGACGCCGCGGACGCCGTGGCCACGGACGAGGACGTTGCCTTCCTGATCGAGGAGGCCAACTTCCTCCTTCCCGGTCTCCGGCTGCGGCGATCCGACGTCGTCTTCACCTGGGCCGGCGTACGGCCACTCGGATACGACGCCCGCCAGCCGATGGGGCGCCGGGTGCGCGAGATCCACGACCTCGCGGATCGCGGCCTGCCCGGGATCTTCGCGATGACCGCGGGGCCGGTGATGTCCCACCTGAGCGCCGGCCGCGACTTGCGGAAGGCGGTCGGCCGCGTGCTCGCGCCGTCCAGATTGCCGCCGGTGCCGCCTCTCCCCGCATCGAGACCGGATCCCGCCGCGGGCGACGCGGCCCGCATGCGCCATGCCGTCGGCGCAGAGCACGCCCGCGACCTTATGGGCATCCTCTACACGCGCACGGGACTCGCGTGGGGCCGCCACCTCGACCGGCGCACCGTCGAGGTGGCGGCGGAGACCGTCTCCGATCTGCTGGGATGGTCGCCGGGCGATGTCGCGACGCAGGTCGACAGCTTCATGCGGCACCAGAATATCAGGTTCGCGCGGCGAGAGACTGATAGATTGTCGGTTGATCGGGTGGAGGCCAGGACATGACGATGGGCGGACCGATGAGGACGATTGTAGTCGTGGCGGCGGTGCTCGGCGGGGGGCTGGTCGCTTCGTCCGCCGGGGCGGCCGAAGGCCGCCTGAAGGAGATCCTCGATCGTGGCGTGGTGCGGGTCGGCGTGCAGGGCGCCTTCAAGCCGTGGTCGTTCCCGGCGCCAGATGGAACCCTGCAGGGGATCGAGGTCGAACTTGCCAAGTCCGTGGCCGACACGCTCGGCGTCAAGCTCGAGCCGGTGATCATCACCTCGGCCAACCGGATCCAGTACCTCCAGCAGGGCAAGATCGACCTCATCCTCGGCGGCATGTACGACGCCAGCGACCGGCGCAAGATCATCGGGATGATCGAGCCGGCCTACTGGTCGTCCGGACCGACGCTCCTCGCCAAGAAGGGCGCGATCAAAGACTGGAAGGACATCGCCAACAAGCCGGTCTGTGGCAAGCAGGGCAACTACTACAACAAGCAAGTGCAGACCGAGCTGCACGCCAACCTGATTGCCTTTGCGGGGAACACGGAGGGCAAGGAGGGGCTGCGGGCCGGAAAGTGCGTCGCGTGGCTCTACGACGACGTCAGCATCATGGCCGATCTCGCCCTGCCGGAATGGGAAGGCTACGAGATGCCGGTCCCCGTGCTCTACAACAATCCCTGGGCTGCCGCGGTCCCCCTCGACGAGCGCGACAAGGCCTGGGGCGCGTTCATGGCCGGCATGGCCTATCGCTGGCAGGCCGACGGCAAGCTGATCGAGCTCGGAAAGAAGTGGGGCGTGACGATGTCCGACTGGTTCGCGCAGCAGCATCAGAAGCTGCACTGGGACACATCCTACCTCAAGTGAGAATGGTCGCTCGCGGGTTGCGGTTCGAGCGCTGAGGTGTCGGCATGCTGGATCTCATAGGGCCATTCTTTCGAAGCCTCTACGATCGTACCGGGTGGAACTTCAACATCTTCTACGATCCCTACGAGTACGGCCGGTTCATCGCGGGCGCCTCGACGACCCTGTGGCTGATCGCCTGGTCGCTGGCCTTGTCCCTGGTGATCGGCGTGCTCGGAGCCTGGGCCCAGGGCGCCCGATCGCGGACGCTGCGCTGGGGCGTGGACGCCTACATCCAGGCGTTTCGCAACACGCCGCCGATGATCCAGCTCCTGTTCTTCTATCTCGGTCTCGGCGCCTTCACGCCCGAGATCGACATGGGCGGCTACTCGCAGCCTCTGATCTCCTCCTTGGCCTGGGCGGTGATCGCGCTCGGCATCTTCGGCGGTGCGTTTAACGTCGAGATCTTCCGGGCGGGCATTGAGGCCGTGCCCGACTCGACCCTAGAGGCCGCCGAGAGCCTCTGCTTCTCGCGGTTCCAGACCTACATCTACGTCACTCTGCCCCTCGCGTTCCGCATCAGCCTGCCCGCCCTTACCAATAACCTGGTGAGCTTGGCGAAGACGACGTCGCTCGCCTACATCATCACGGTTCCGGAGATGACCTACGTGCTGAACCAGGTCTGGTCCGACAACCTGAACACGTCGGAGATGATGCTGGTCCTGTTCGGGTTCTACATCGTCGTCGTGACGCTGCTGGCGGCCGGCCTGCATGCAGTCGAACGCCGGCTCGTGCTCCCGGGATACGGACAATGAGGCAGCCGGCCTTCCAGCTCAGCATCGCGCGCCTGAGGGACGGTCAGGTCCTGAGGGGGTTCCGGGCGTGGCACGTCGCCGTGGTGCTGCTGGCGCTCGTGGTCGCGCTCGCCGCGGCGGTCGTGCGCTCCTCCGCCCTCGGGACCCCCTCCACGGCGCTGACTGCGCTCATCACCTACGCTCCGTTCATCCTGCGGGGCTTCGCGCTCAACCTCGCCATGAGCTTCCTCGCTATGGCGATCGCGACGATCCTTGGGATCGGCCTCGGCCTCATGCAGATCAGCACGAGGGCGGCCGTCCGGCTGCCGGCCCGTTTCGTCACGCACCTCCTGCGCAACTCGCCATGGCTGGTGATCCTGTTCCTGGTGACCTACTTCATGCCCGTCGAGGTCCGGCTGCCGGGCGGATGGCTGGTCCCCGTTCCGGACTGGAGCAAGGCCACCCTGGCCTTCGCGCTGCCGGTCATGGGCAATATCAGCGAGATCCTGCGCGGCGCGGTGCGGTCGATCCCGTCGGGGCAGTGGGAATCGGCCGAGGGGCTGGCCTTCACCCGCGCGCAGACCCTGCGCTACATCATCCTGCCGCAATGCGTCCGCCGCTGCATCCCGCCCTGGATGAACTGGTACGCCATGCTGACATTGTCGACGCCGATGGCGTCGATCTTCAGCGTGCACGAGGCGGTCGCGAACGCCCAGGCGAGCATGGAGGCGGCAGGCGCCCGCCCGGAGCTTCTGCTTCCGTTCTACCTGTTCTTGCTGTGTCTGTTCTTCGTCTACATCTACCCGATCGCGGTGTGGACGCGCGTGCTGGAGCGCCGATATGCTGTTGGCTGATCAATCCACCGCCGAGGGCGCCGCGACCGGCGAGGGCCGCCGCGCCCTCGTCTCGCTCCGCAACGTCCGCAAATCCTATGGCGCCTTCGAGGTGCTGAAGGGCATCAGCCTCGACGTCGGCAGGGGCGAGGTCGTGTGCATCATCGGACCCTCGGGCTCCGGCAAGTCGACGCTGATCCGCTGCATCAACGGCCTCAGCGCCATCCAGGGCGGCTCGATCACCGTGGACGGGCAGGAGGTCAACGACCCGAAGCTCGACAAGCTCGCCCTGCGCCGGAAGGTCGGGATCGTCTTCCAGCAGTACAACCTCTTCCCGCACAAGACGGTGCTGGAGAACGTCATGATGGCGCCTATCAAGGTGTTGCGGGAGCCGCGGGCGCAGGTGGAGGAGCGGGCGAGGCGCCTGATCGCCAAGGTGCGCCTCACCGGCAAGGAGGATGCTTATCCGGGGCAGCTGTCGGGCGGGCAGCAGCAGCGGGTGGCCATCGCCAGAAGTCTCGCGATGCGGCCCGAAGTCATGCTCTTCGACGAGGTCACGGCGGCGCTCGATCCGGAGACCGTCAAGGAAGTCCTCTTCACCATCAGGGAACTGGCCGCCGAGGGCATGACTTGCATCCTGGTGACGCACGAGATGGGCTTCGCGCGCGAGGTCGCCAACCACGTCTACTTCACGGACGGCGGCGTCATCGTCGAGGACGGGCCGCCCGACCAGATCTTCAGGAACGCCAAGGATCCGCGGACACGACAGTTCCTGAGTCAGATCCTCTAAGGATGCGCGATGAGGTAAGCGTTCGTCGCGACGCGCGATGGGATCGATGATCCGGGGCGGCGTCCGTTCCGCGCGGGACGGTCGGGCTTCCGCAAGCGTCACGCCGGAGATCGCCTCGCGCCGGTGAGGCAGGCGTCCAGGCTTGTTCGAGATGGCGGCGCCCCGCGTGCTCACCCCACGCTGGCGGATGGAGCGCGGCCCCATGCCCGATCGCCTCGGGAGCGGCACCACGCCCGCCCCGCGGCGCGCCATGAGCGAGGTTCATACCGGTGAGATCCAATCCTTGACGTCCGACGCCCCACCTCTCGATCCCGCGCCGACGGTCGGCCTGATCGGGCTCGGCCGGATCGGGACCGTGCTGCTCACGGCCCTGCGCCGCTTCGCGCCGGAGACGCGCGTGATCGTGGCTGGACGCGACCCGGCGCGGGCCGCCGCCACGGCGGAGGCCTGGCCCGGCGTCGCTTCCATGGACGTCGCGCGCCTCGCGGCGGAGGCGGACATGGCGGTGCCGTGCCTGCCGCCGGAGGCGTACCGCGAGGGCGTGGCGGCGCTCGCCCCTCACCTGCGCGCGGAGGCCGTCCTGGTCAGCGTCACCAACGCGGTGCCGCTCGCAGATCTCGGGCGCCTCTGCGCCCGCCCAATCGTCAAGGTGATCCCGTCGCCGGCCCTGGCGGTGGGCCGGGGCGTCGCCCTCATCACCCCCGGCCCCAACGCCGGGCCTGCGGAGGTCGAGCGCGTCCGCACCCTGCTGCGGCGCTTCTGCCGGCCGGTGCTCGCCGATCCGGCGGATGGGCGCATTGCCTCGAACCTCGCCGGATCGGCGCCCGCGATCCTGGCCGCGTTCTGCGCGGACTTCCTAGAGGCCAACGCTGTCCGGGCGCGGATCGTCGGGCCGGAAGAGCTGCGCACCATGATGACGGAAGCCGTCGCGGCCCTCGCAGCCCTCCTCGATGAGGGATTGCGATTCGAGGACGTCGTCGCACTCACGGCCACGCCTGGCGGCACCACCGAGGCTGCAATCGCTGCCCTGGACGGACCTGCCCTCTGCGCGCGGCTCGTCGAGGCGACGGTCCGGCGCGAGGCGCAACTCCTCGGGCTCGCCCCCGTCACCCGTCACCGGCCGCCGGCCGGTTCCACACCCGGCGCCGCCCCGTCCATCCTCCCTTCCGGAGAGGTCCCATGCCCTTAGCCGAAGCGATCACCCCGTCCGTCGCGAGCACCCGCGATCCGCTCCTCCAGCCGCTCCGGATCAAGAACCTGGTCCTGCGCAACCGGGTCATGAGCACCAGCCACGCCGCCGGCCTGGAGGAGGGCGGCATGCCTAAGGAGCGTTATCAGCTCTACCACCTTGAAAAGGCGAAGGGCGGGATCGGCCTCAGCATGTTCGGCGGTTCCTCGAACGTGGCGCCCGACAGCCCCAACATCTTCCGCCAGCTCAATGTCGGCACGGACGAGATCGTCCCCTGGCTGCAGCAATTCTCCGCGCGCATGCACGCGGAGGGCGCGGCGCTGATGGTGCAGATCACCCATCTCGGCCGCCGCGGCGAGCCCTACGGCGACAAGTGGCTGCCGACCATCGGACCCTCGGCGATCCGCGAGACGCTGCACCGCAGCTTCCCCAAGGAAATGGACGAGCACGATATCCGACGGGTCGTGAAGGCCTACGCAGCCGCCGCGCGGCGCTGCCGGGACGGCGGCCTCGACGGCGTCGAGACCCTGGCGGGCGGTCACCTCATCGGCCAGTTCCTCTCCCCCTCGACCAACCGGCGGACCGACCGGTACGGCGGCTCGCTGGAGAACCGCTGCCGTTTCGGGCTTGAAGTGTTCGAGGCGATCCGCCGGGAGGTCGGCGACGACTACGTGGTGGGCATGCGCTACGTCATCGACGAGGGCGAGTCCGGCCTGCCGATGGACGACGCCATCAAGGTCGCGCACCTCTTCGAGCGCACCGGCATGCTCGACTTCTTCAACGCCATCGTCGGCCGCATGGACACCGAGCGGGCGCTCGCCGTGGACAACATGCCGGGCATGGCCTCGCCGATCGCGCCCTGGCTGCGGCAGGTCGGCGCCTTCAAGCGGGAGGTCGGGCTGCCGGTGTTCCACGCGGCCCGGATCTCCGACATTGCGACGGCCCGCCACGCGATCCGCGAGGGGCTCCTCGACATGGTGGCGATGACCCGCGCCCACATCGCCGACCCCCACATCGTGCGCAAGATCGCGGCCGGCGAGGAGGAGCGGGTGCGGCCCTGCGTGGGTGCAACCCACTGCCAGTCGCCCCACCGGCCGCACTGCATCCACAATCCCTCGACCGGGCGGGAAGGGCAGCTCCCCCATGAGATCACCCGGTCCAACCGGCCCGGCCGCAAGGTCGTGGTCGTCGGCGGCGGCCCCGCCGGCCTCGAGGCGGCCCGGGTCGCGGCCCTGCGCGGCCACGAGGTCGTGCTGCTCGAGGCGGGCGCCAAGCTCGGCGGTCAGCTCCTGCTGAGCCAGCGCGCGAGCTGGCGCCGCGACGTGATTGGCATCGTGGACTGGCGCGCCGAGGAGATCCGGCGCCTCGGCGTGCGGGTGGAGGTGAACCGCTACGCCGAGGTGGAGGACGTGCTCGCCGAGGCGCCGGACGCGGTCGTGGTGGCCACCGGCGGTGTCCCGGACATCGATTGGATCCCCGGCGCGGAGCATTGCGGCAGCGTCTGGGATGTGATCGGTGGCACCACCCCCTTCGCCGGGGAGGTCCTCGTCTACGACGGAACCGGCCGCCATCCCGGGCCCCAGGCGGCCGAGGCCGCGGCGCAGGACGGCCGCAAGGTGCAGTTCGTGTCGATCGACGCCCAGATCGCGCAGGAGCTGACCTATGCCGAGCGCATCATCTGGAAGAAGCGGATCTACGAACTCGGCGTGCCGACGACGTTCGACCACGAGATCGTCAAGGTCGAGCGGCGCGGCAACCGTCTCATCGCAACCTTCCGCAACCTCGCCTCTGAGCAGCTCAGCGAGCGCACGGCCGACCAGATCCTGGTGGAGCACGGCACCCGGCCGGCGGACGATCTCTATCACGGTCTCCGGCCCCACTCGGCCAATGACGGTGTCACGGATATCGACGCGCTCCTCGCGGGCGCCGCGCAGCCGCTAACCTGGCGCCCCGAGGCGCAGATGGAGCTGCACCGGGTCGGCGACGCGGTCGCCAGCCGCAACGTGCACACGGCGGTGCTCGATGCGCTGCGCCTCTGCCGGGCGCTCTGACCCATGCGGGTGAGGCAGGTCCGCGTCTACGTGGTCGAGAGCGGCGGCATCCGGCCGGTCATCCTCGAGATGACCGCCGACGACGGCACGGTGGGCCTGGGCGAGGCGGCGGTCGCCTACGGGCTCGGCGGGAAGGCGGCTGCCGCGATGATCGGGGAGCTCTGCGAGCGCTGCGTGATCGACCGCGATCCCTTCCGGATCGAGGCCATCTGGTCCGAGATGTAGGACCAGAGCGTCTGGACGAAGGGCGGCGGTCCGATCGTCTTCGCGGCGATGAGTGCGATCGAGCAGGCCCTGGTGGACATCAAGGCGCGGGCGCTCGGCGTGCCCGCCTACGACCTCCTCGGCGGGCGGATCCACGACCGGCTGCCGGCCTATGCCAACGGCTGGTACTTTGGCTGCAAGGACGCCGCCGACCTGCCGCGCCTCGCCGAGGCGACGGTGGCGGACGGGTACGACGCGCTGAAGTTCTATCCCTTCGCGGCGATCCTGGAGACGGGCCGATTGCGGCACCCGTCGCGCCGCGGGACGACCGACGACGGCCTGCGCCGACGGGCCGTGGCGGCCGTCGCCGGCCTGCGGGCCGCCCTCGGACCCGGGCCCAAGATCATGCTGGACCTCAGCGGGGGGCTCACCCCCGACGAGACGATCCGCTTCTGCCGCGAGGTCGAGGCCTTCGACATCGCCTATGTCGAGGAGCCGGCGGATCCGTTCGACCCGCACGCCCTCGGCAAGATCGCCGCCGGGATCTCCCAGCCGATCGCCTTCGGGGAGCGCGTCTATACGCGCTACGGCTTCCGGGACCTGCTCGCCGGGCGGGCCGTCGACATCCTGCAGCCGGACCTCGGCAATACGGGCGGTATCCTGGAGGGCCGCAAGATCGCTGCGATGGCCGAAGCCTACGGCGTGAAGGTGCAGCCGCACGTCTGCGCGAGCGCCCTCTCGACGGCGATCGCGATGCATTTCAGCGCGGCAACGCCGAACTTCTCCATGCAGGAGCACTTCCCGTACTGGGACCGCATCCCCGGCTACACCCAGGTGCTGGAGGATCCGATCGAGCCACAGGTCACGGCCGGCACCATCCCGGTGCGGGAGACCGTCGGGTACGGCGTGACGCTCCGCAAGGAGAGCCTGCGCGATTTCCTCTGGGCCGAGTTCCGGTAGGGCTCGACGCGCCGGCCCTGCTTGGTCGCGCGGAGACAGGGGGCCGCCCTCGCCTCCGCGCGGCAACCCCGCGCGGCGGGACCGTGCGTCAGCGGCCGATCGCGTCGAGGAACTGGTACCAGCCCGCGACGAGCCGTATCACCGGCTCGCGCAGGCCGTAGAACGGCAGCGGCTGGAAAGCGTGGGTGCCGAGCAGACCGACATCGGGCGATTCGCCGAGCGCGAAGGCGGCGGCGTAGCGACCGAGATGCGTCGACATGGCGACGCCGGCGCCGTTGTAGCCCATCGCGAAGGTCACGCGGTCGTCTAGGCGGCCGACATGCGGCAGCGCATCGAGGGTCATGGCGACGAGGCCCGACCATTGGTGGGACACCGGCGTGTCGGCGAGCGCCGGGAAGGTGCGCACCATCGCCCGGCGCAGGTCCGCGAATGCCGCCGCGGTGTCGTGGCGGCCGAAGGCGCCGCGACCGCCGTAGACCATTCGGCCGTCGACCATCCGGAACCAGCGCATCATCCGCCGGGTCTCGACGCAGATGCGGCGGGTCGGCAGCATCGCCGCCCGCAGATTGTCCGAGAGGATTTCGGTGGCGAGGATCGCGCTGCGGAACGGAACCAGGCGGGTGCGCAGGGGCTCCGTCGCGGGGGTGAGGTCGGAGTAGCCGTTGGTCGCCACGATCACCTGGCGGGCCCGGACGGAGCCGCGGGACGTCGCGACGCGGATTCCGCCCGCCTCGCGGCGAAGTTCCGTGGCGGGGCTGCCCTCGTGGATCGCGATCCCCCTGGCATGCGCGGCGCGCGCGAGTCCCCGCGCGTAGTTGAGCGGGTGCAGCCCGCCCGCACGGGCCGAGAGGACGCCGCCGACGAAGTCCCGCGAGCCTGTCTCGGCCGCCACTTCCTCGCCCGTGAGCCTCGTGACCGAAGCGTCGCCGATCTCCCGGCGCATCCACTCCATGTCGGCGACGGCGGATGCCAGGGCCTGCGGGGTATGGGCGCATTTGAGCTGGCCGACCCGGGCGTAACCAGCCTCCGGGATGTCGTGCTCGGCGATCATCCGCTCGAGCGTGCCGACCGAATCGTGCGCGATGGCGTGCATGCGCCGCGCCACCTCGATCCCGTGCGCCGCAGCGATCGCTTGGAAGGGGGCGCGAAATTTCGCCGAGACCACGCCGCCGTTGCGACCGCTCGCGCCCCACCCGACGGTGCTCGCCTCGAGGACGATCGCTCGCTCACCGCGCTCGGCCAGCGCCAAAGCCGCCGACAGGCCCGTATAGCCGCCGCCCACCACCGCGACGTCCGCCTGGACGTCGTCGCAGAGCGGCGCGAAATCCTGAGCCGGCACCGCGCGGGCGGCCCAGAGCGAGGCGGCCGAGGGCCTGGGGAAAGGCGATTCCATGGCCGGGCTACCGCCCCGTCACGGCCGCCGCGAAGGCCGCGTCGGCGGCGTCGGCGAGCTTCTCCAAAGTCGGAAAATGAAAATCGGGAGTGGTCACCCTGGCCGGCTTCGGCGTGCCGCCGAAGCCCTCGAGCCCCTGGCGCCGCTCGATCCAGCACACCGTGTAGCCGAGATCGCGGGCGACGCCGATGTCGTGATGCTGGCTCTGGGCCACGTGCAATATCTCGCTCTGCGTGAAGCCGAAGGCGGATTGCCGGCCGCGGTTGAAGGCGAAGAATTGTGGATCGGGCTTGGCGACGCCCGTCTCGTCGTAGGTGACGCTGTCGTGGAAGGGGGTTCCGAGCGTGTGGGAGTAGAACGAGAACGCGGCGCGGTCGGCATTCGTCATCGCGACGAGTCGATAATGGCCGCGCAGGCGCCTGAGGGCTGCGGCAGAGTCGGAGAAGGCCGGCCAGCGCAGCACCGAGAGCTGGAACGCGTCGGCGGCCGCGTCGCTGTCGGGAAATCCCAGTTCCTTGGCGACGTGGTGGTAGACGTCGACGAAGACCTCGCTCGACCGCTCGTGGTGCAACTCGCGGCCTCGCAGGTAAACCTCGAAGATGCGGGCGTCGCTGAGTTCCTCACGGCTGCGCCCGGACACCGCGCGCAGGTGGTCCAGGATCCCCTTCTCGAAGTCGATCAGGGTACCGACGACGTCGAAGGTGAGAACCTTGAAGCTGTCGAGGGAAGGAGTGGGCATGGGAGTTCCTCTCAGGCGGTGGCGCAGGGCGGCTCGGCCGCCCCAGCGATGATGTCTCGCGGCTGAACCAGGACCGCGAGCGTCGGGCGAGGCGCGGGATTGCACGCCGCCCGCCGATGGGATCGTCAAGCGTCCGGCGATGCCGGGCCGTGCGGCACGGCCCACTCGCGACGGCCCGCCAAGGCGCCGGGGCACCTCGCCGCGTGCGGCGTCGAGGACCGCACGGCCGGGAGGGGGGTGGTCTCCACCGCCACCCACCGCTGCGCGACCCAGCGACGGAACCGACGTTGCGCGCGCCGTCTCGGCTGGACGAGTGATCCGAACGTCACCATCGCGCCGACCGCTCTCCCGCGTCCCTGCGTGCTCTGCCCGCACAGGCTCACAAAACCCGACGGCCCGTTCAACATCAGAAAAGTCGACCCCGCATAACTTGAGGTTATGGCGCCCCGAAACACGCCCGCTCCAGGCCGAGGTCGGGGTAGCGCGCGTCGGCCTTGGCGATGTCGGCCCGCATCTCCGCGATAATCCAATCCCGCACCGCGGCCACCGACGCGCGGAGTGGACGCGCGCGCAGGTGGACAAGTTGGCAGACGCGCGCGGTCCGCGTGAGTCGTTCGCTCGCCGGCACGAGGTCGCCGGTTGCGAGCCAGTGCGACACCACGTTCAGCCAGCCGAGCGCCACGCCCTGGCCGAGGAGCGCGGCCTGGACCACCACCGCGTAGTCGGAGAAGTTCAGGGAAGCGCGGGTGCCGGTCCAGCCCGGCCCGGGATCGACCTCGCGGGTGCGCGCCGGCGAAGTCGCCGTGAGGTTGACCATGGTGGTCCGGCCGCCGCCGGCCGTGCTGCCGGCGAGATAGGTCGGGCTGCAGACCGGGAGCATCACCTCGTTCATCAGGAACAGCGCCTCGTGGTCGCGGTCGGGCCCCTCCACGAAGCGCATCCCGAGGTCGACGCTGTCGACGGGGCCGCCGAGCGCCCCGGGGATGAGCTGGAAGCGGAAGTCGACCGCCGGGAACGCTTCCTGAAGGGTGTTGATGCGGGGCATCAGCCAGTGCGTGGCGAAGGCCGATGAGACCGACAGCGTGACAGTGTCGGTTCCGGTGCGCCTGATGTCGATCTCCCGCAGCGCCGCCTCGATGCCCTGGAATCCGTCCGTCACGCGCTGGAAGAGAAGGCTACCCTCCTCGGTCAGCGCGAGGCCGTCGCTGGAACGGTCGAAGAGCCGCACGCCGAGATGGCGCTCGAGCTGCGAGATTGCCTTGCTAACCGCCGGCTGGGTCACGTTCAGCTCGGTCGCCGCCTGGGTGAAGCTGACGTTGCGCGCCACGGCCTCGAACACGAACAACGCATGGCTGGACGGGATCATCCGGCGCAGAGGCGGCATCCGCGAGCATCCTTTCCCGAGCAGGTTGCGAGGGCGCTGAACCCGTCCCGATCATGCAGAATGTCGGTGTGGAGGATAGCGCTCACGCCGCAGGCCGGCGCATCGTCGCTGCGGTAGCCGACGCTGAAGGCGCCCGCAGCGGGGAGCCATGCGGGAGGCTGGATGACCGACAGGCGAGCTATGTGGCTAGGTGTCCGGTTCATGGCGTCGAGCATCGCGTGCATATCAATCCGTGACAGGGCAGGAGTCATAGCCGCGACATCGGGCTGCTGAGCGCCCGCGGCCGTGCGGGGACAATTCCGCCAATCGCGCAGATGCGCCAGGAATTGGCGTCCGCCCAGTTCGGCTAAGCGCCACTTCCAGACATTCGACCGGTGCCGCTGGAATGGCCGCTAAATATCCGATAGCGGCCCTTCGAAGTCAGCGATTGCCCCTCTTGCACTCCCGCCGATTCGCATCAGGCGGGCGTATGGAACACACTCCCAAGCGTCCTTCGCGAAAGTCTGGATGGACCGCTCGTTTGAGCAGGAGCGAAGAGTTTCGAAAGCGCACGCCGACGCGTGGCTCAGGCTCGCCCACGTGGGGCCAAGCCGTCGAGACCTGGCAATCGGGACGCCGGATAAACCTTGTGCCATGCAGGATTAAAGGGTGGTGATGGGTTCTAACCGGGCAGCCGGCGGCCATCGTCGAGCTTGACGATCGCGTACCAGCTACCACTTTCTGCGTTGAGAACAGGCGTAGGTCGGAGGGCACCTTGATGAACCTGAAGCAATTGCTGCTATCTGCCGGATGTTTTGCGCTATCGACGGTACCTGTCTTGGCGCAAACAAGTGTCAAGGTCGGCGTCCTGAACGACATGTCTGGCGTCTACTCGGATATTGGCGGCAAAGGCTCCGTCGTTGCAGCGCAACTTGCTGCAGAGGATTTCGCCGCAATCAGCAAGGATGTCAGCGTCGAGATCGTGTCCGCCGATCACCAAAATAAACCGGATATCGGCGCGGGTATCGCCCGGCAATGGTATGACAGGGATAGCGTCGATGCCATCCTGGACGTGCCAACGTCGTCGGTTGCGCTCGCAGTCAGCCAGATCACGCGCGAGAAAAACAAGATTTTCATCGACTCGGGCGCTGGTAGCACCGACCTGACCGGGTCGCAGTGTTCCCCCAACACTGTGCACTGGACCTACGACACGTACGCGCTCGCGAACGGCACGGGCAGCGCCATGGTCAAGCGCGGCGGTGACACTTGGTTCTTCCTGACGGCAGATTATGCCTTCGGACAATCGCTACAGAACGAGACCGCCGCAGTCGTCACGCGAAGCGGAGGAAAGGTTGTCGGCTCCGCCAAGGTGCCGTTCCCAGCCAACGACTTCTCGTCCTTCCTGCTTCAGGCGCAGGGATCCGGCGCCAAGGTGATCGGGCTCGCGAACGCGGGCGGCGACACCATCAATGCCGTCAAACAGGCCCACGAATTCGGCATCACGCAGGGCGGGCAGAAGCTCGCGGCACTGCTTTTTTACGTACTCGACGCCAAGGCACTCGGCCTCGAGACGGCGCAGGGGCTGGTGCTCACCGAATCTTTCTACTGGGACCTGAACGACGGCACTCGGGCCTTCTCGGAACGCTTCGCGAAGAGGGCGAACGGCAACATGCCGACCATGAATCAGGCCGGCGTGTACGCGGGCCTGCTGCATTACCTGAAGGCGGTCGCGGCGACGAAGTCGAAGGATGCAAAAGTCGTCATGGACTGGATGAAGGCGAATCCGACCGACGATCCGCTGTTCGGCAAGGGCACAATCCGGGCGGACGGCCGCAAGATCCACGACATGTACCTGTTCGAGGTCAAGAAGCCGGCCGAGTCGAAAGGACCGTGGGATCTATACAACAAACTCGCGACGATCCCCGGTGATCAGGCCTTCAAGCCCATGAGCCAGGGTGGCTGCCCGCTCGTCGGCAAGACCTAACGAAGGCCGGGCGGTAATTACCCACGGGGTGCGCGCGAGCGCGGCGTGACCCACAAGCGAGGCCGCTGGAGGGAGCCTGCCGCGCCTCTTGCCGGAAGCCGATTTCGCTGATTCCCTCGTGAGATGGGCCGCAGCGAACTGGAACGCCTGAGCAAGGAGGAGTTGATCGAGCTGGTGCTGCGCCTGCAGCGCCCGGAGAAGACCTCGCGCACCTCCTCCAAGCCGCCCTCCACCGATCGCAAGGAGCGGCGCGAGCAGGCCAAGCCCGGCGGCGCCAAACCAGGTCACGAGGGGCACAGTCGCATGCTCAGCCCCGATCCCGACGAGGTCGTGGCCCACCGCCCGGGTCAGTGCCCGTACTGCGGCGGTGCCCTGGCAGCGGACCTGCCGGCCGAGATCGTCAGCGTGTGCGAGCGGACCGAGTTGCCCGAGGTGACGCCCGTCGTCACCCAGCATCAGCGGCTGGCGGTGCGCCGCCCGTCCTGCGGGACCCGCGTTGTCGCCCCGGTGCCGCAGGCGGCGGCCAGCACGCCGTTTGGCCCGCGCCTGCACGCGGTGGCGACCTACCTGAAGACCTTCCA
Organism: Methylobacterium sp. CB376; assembly: GCF_029714205.1. Classification (NCBI taxonomy): domain Bacteria; kingdom Pseudomonadati; phylum Pseudomonadota; class Alphaproteobacteria; order Hyphomicrobiales; family Methylobacteriaceae; genus Methylobacterium; species Methylobacterium sp. CB376. Next base: position 6,046,265 of record NZ_CP121648.1, read on the forward strand.
GGGCCTGTCCTACGGGCGTCTGCAGGCCGCGCTGGCCAACCTGTTCGGGCTGACCCTGAGCCAGGGCGGGCTGATGAACGGGCTCGCGGCGGGCCCAGGGTCGGTTCGTGGGAGGCCGTGAAGCGGCGGTGCCGACGCTGCGCCGAGCCGCAGTGGTGGCCTCGGACGAGACTGGCGTCCGGATCGAAGGCAGCAACTCGTACCACTGGGTCTCCCGCTCGGACGAGGCGGTCGTTCATCACGCCGCCCCGACCCGAGCCGCCGCGGTGGTGCACGCGATGATGGATGGGCACCGGCCCGCGGTGTGGCTGTCGGACCGCTACATCACCCAGCAGGGGCACGGCGTGCGGCACCAGACCTGCCTAGCGCATCTGGCCCGTGACGTCGCCTACGCGGTGGAGGTCAGCGACGACCCGGTGCCGCTGCGCCTGCAGTTGTGGCTCGGGTCCGTGTTCAGCTTGGCCGAGCGCGTCATCGACTTGGCGGCCTCGACGCTCTCGGCCAAGCGCCGGGCGCTGGAACGGCGGCTGTCCGAGATCCTGTCCGTCCCGAGCCAGTGCGATCTGACCCGCGCTCTGCAAGCCGAGATCGGCCGGGCTCGCGACCAACGGCGCTGCGCGCGGCCACCAGCGCGAACTCGGCTCTCAGCGCAGGCTCCACGAGGTAATCGCGCCCGTCCACCTGCACGATCTGCCGCCCCTCGGCCGCCAGGGTGCCGATCCCGGTGGCGGTGAGTACGCCGCCAAGGCCCGCGCCGCCGGCCCGGACCCGTTCAGCCAGCGTGCCCTGCGGCACGCGTTCCACCGCGATCTCGCCCGCGATCATCGCTTTCTGCGTCTCGGGGTTGGTGCCGATATGCGAGGCGATCACCCGCGCCACGCAGCCCGCCGAGACCAGCCGGCCGATGCCGACGCCTGTCAACGGGCTTCGAACCTTCCGCAATTTCGGGCGCGCAATTTTCCTCAGATCGGCGGGCTCGGCGGTCAGGCGATGCCGAGGTGAGCACCTCCATTCTTGGGCGGGCGTCCGCGCCGACGCGGAGGCGGGGCGAGCGGCGGAGCCTGCAGGGCTGCCTTCGAGCGGATGTGCTCGGGCATGAGCGCGGTGTGCTGGCGCAGCCGGTAGCTTGAGCCCTCGATCTGCACCACCACGGCGTGGTGAAGCAACCGGTCCAGCAGCGCGGTCGCCACCACCGGATCGCCGAACACCTCCCCCCACTCTGCAAAGCCGCGGTTCGAGGTCAGGACCATCGCGCCCCGCTCGTAGCGCGCGTTGACGAGCTGGAAGAACAGGTTGCCCCCGCCCGGCACCACCGGCAGGTAGCCGATCTCGTCCACGATCAGCAGCGCCGGCCGGCAGAAGTAGCGGATCTTCTCGCGCAACGTTCCTTCCCGCTCGGCCCGCGCCAGCGTTCCCACAAGGTCGGCCAGGGTGGTGAAGTACACGCTGCGGCCCGCCTTCACCGCCTCGACCCCGAGGGCCACCGCCAAGTGGCTCTTGCCGGTGCCGGGCGGGCCGAGGAAGTGCAGCACCTCGCAGCGGTCCACGAAGCCCAGCTCGGCCAGGGCCAGGATGCGGGTGCGGTCGAGCGAGGGCTGGAAGGCGAAGTCGAAGCCCGACAGCGTCTTGACCGTCGAGAGCCGCGCCATCACCAGCGCGGTCTTCACCCGCCGGCTCTCGCGTAGGCTCAGCTCCTCGCTCAGCAGGGCATCGACCGCCTCCAGCGCGCTGAGTTCGCCGCGCTCCAGCCGCCGCACGGTGGTGTCGACGATCTCCAGGGCGCGCGGCATCTTCAGCCCTACCAGCGTGGCCTTGATCCGCTCGACCAGTGGGGGGATCAGCTCGCCAGTTCCGCTCATGCCGCGTCTCCCCGGTCGGTCCTGGGCACGCCGGCTCCCGCGAGTTGGCGGGCTACGGCGTCGTAGATGGCCAGCGGGCGACGCGCGACCTGGTCGCCGGCGCGCCTGACGACCACCGGCTCGGCAGGGTCTCGTGGCTCGGGCGGGGGAGATCGCGGCCGCCGATGGGCTGGATCGACCTGCGTCAGCCCACGCCCTTCCAGGGGCAGGTGGCAGGCAACGAGCTCACCCGCCTCGTAGATGCGGATCTGATCGGCCAGCACGTGCACCTCCAGGGCGCGGCGGCGGGTGGTGTCGGGCACGCTGTAGAGATTGCCCGCCACCGAGACGAAGCCCTCGTGGGTGACGCGCCGCTCCAGGCTGAGCACGGCTTCGTAGGGCACGGGCGGCAGCGCCCGCAGCTGGCTGCGCTCCTCCGCGAAGGCGTCGGCGACGATCCGCTTGGTCGTGGCGTGCCGGCGGGCGTTGGCCACGGTGTCGAGCCAGTGCCGCAGCTGGTCGTTCAGGTCGTCGAGGTTGCGGAACGAGCGGGCGAGGAAGAAGTCCTCGCGCAGGTAGCGGAACGGGCGCTCGACCTTGCCCTTGGTCTTGGCCCGGTAGGGACGGCAGGCGCGCGGCAGGAACCCGTAGTGGCGCGCGAGATCGAGAAGGCTGCGGTTATAGATGACCAAGCCGTCGGGATCCTCGCCGATCACGGCGGTCTTCATGCGGTCGTAGAGGATCTCGCGCGGGGCGCCTCCAAGGGCCTGGAAGGCGGCGATGTGGCAGCGCAGGACCGTCTGCAGATCCTGGTGGACGACGAAGCGGGCCCAGAGATAGCGCGAGTGGCCCAGCACCATCGCGAACAGCCAGACGATGCGGGTCACGCCCGGCTCGTCGGCGAAGACGACCTCGAAGCGGGCGAGGTCGACCTGGGCCTGCTCGCCCGGCGGGGTCTCGAAGCGGCGCTCGATAGGCAGAGGAGCTGAGGGGCGAAGCAGGGCCACGGCTCGCTTCACGGCGGTGTAGGCCCCTGCGAAGCCGCGCTCCTTCAACTCGCGCCAGAGACGGACGGCCGTAAGCTGCGGGTAGGCGGCCAGGCGCTCGCGCAGGTAGGGCAGGAAGGCGTCGGTGGCCCGCGCGCGGGGGGATCGCGGTCCGTAGACGGGCGGCTCGAGGCCGCGGGCGATGTACTTGGCGACGGTCTTGCGGTCGAGGCCGAGCTGGCGGGCGATGGCGGTGACCGAGAGGCCCTGCCGGTGGAGGTCCAGGATCGTCATGAGTTCCCCGAGGCTGACCACCGCGCCGCTCCCTCCCGCCACGGGGACCAGCTTCGGTGAGACGGCCGCCGCGCGGGCATCCCGCCTCAAACAGGAGGCTCAGGGGCGGCCGGGAGGGTGGGGAAAATTGCAGGCCCACAAGTGAGGAGGATCCAACGCCCGCTCACAGACGCCGGGCCGGGCCGTGTCGTTGGCGATGATCGTAAGGCCGCGCACGCCCCGCTCGACCAGCGCCGCGATCGCGCGGTTCGGAGTTCCCACGGCCATGAAGCCGCCGATCATCACGCTGGCTCCGTCTGGAACCAGGTCAGCAGCCGCAGCAGGGGTCAGGCTGTTCCTCACGGGAGATCCATTCCGATGTTCTGGTGGCGCGCTGCCATCTGTATCGGCGTCGCGCCGATCCGTTGTTCCTTGAGGTAGTGGTCAGAAAAGCGGCCGCTAGGGGTTACAGATACTCGACATTGCCATCAACACTGATGATCTGACCGGTAATGTTTACTGCCGCTGGCGAACACAGGAACAACGCCATCGCCGCGATGTCATCTTCGGTCACCATTCTGCCAAGCGAGATTTTTTTGAGGTATTCGCCTTTCATTACTTCAAAGCTGACCCCAAGCGCCTGCGCCCGCGCGTCGATCACGCGATCCATCCGCGGTCCAGCAACGAGGCCCGGTAGAACTGCGTTGACCCGCACATTCTCCCGGCCAAGCTCAATGGCGAGCGACTTAACTAACCCTGCAATCGCCCATTTGGTCGAGGCATACGGCGTCCTGAACGGGTACCCGAGACGTCCAGCCACCGACGATATAGCAACGATGCTCGGCGCCTGAGAGCCTTTCAGGATGGGGACGGCGCGGCGCAAAACGTAGAACTGGCTGTTCAGATTGGTCGAGACTGTTCGCTCCCAGTCCTCCGGCTCAAGGGCCTCGATAGCTCCGGTAGGGCCGGCGATCCCGGCGTTGTTGACGATGACATCCAACCCCCCGAGCGCATCGGCAGCAGCGTCGACAAAGCGATCGACACTCTGTCTTTCGGCCACGTCTGCGACAGCGGCACCAATTGCTGGGTTGGCCGTTTTGATGTCCTCGACCGCCGAAGGGTCGATGTCGCAGACATACACGCGCGCGCCGATCTCAGCGAACGCCTTTGCGATGGTGGCACCAATCCCTGCAGCTCCGCCCGTCACCAAAACTTTCAGGCCGGGCAAGGGCTTTAGACGTTCGACCGTACTCATGGAATTCCCTCGCGTGGCAGTTCGAGATGGTTCCTGCGGCGCTCCGTGGTTACGGATGACTCATACGCAGGGCGCTATCATTGTGGGGCTCAGACTCGGATTGAAGGAATTTGGCCAAGATCGGGATCAAGACGAGGCCGAGCACCGACGTTAAAGCGATGACAGCGAAGCCAGAGGCGCTGCGACCCGTTTCTTTCTCCACGAGACCGAATATGTACGGTCCGATAAAACCCCCGATGAGGCCGATTGTGTTAATGAATGCGAGGCCCGCGGCCGCCTGGATGCCATGCAGCCGCTTCATAGCGACAGACCAGAAGATCGGCAGGATGCCACCCGCAAAGAAGGCCGTCGTCGTAAAAAGCACAAGCTGGATTGCAGGCAGCGTCGTCAGCAGAAACAAAATCGAGCTTGCGAGGAGGCCTGCTGTGATAAGGCCTAAAAAGAGCATGTCACCCGTGAAGAAACGCTTGACCCGCGGCAGGATCAGAACACCCAGAAGAAACCCAATCCCGACGGTGCTTGAGAGCAACCCGATCATCAGTGGCGTATTTGCTTGCATTTGCTGAACCATAGAAGGGACGAAAAAGTACAATCCCACAAAACCGATTTGGTTGAAAAGGTAGATGAGCGCGATCACAATCGTGCTCGGGCGCTTTATCGCGGAGATCCACTCCTTCGAGGGTGCGTGAGACTGATGGACTGTCTCTCCGCTCGCGTTGCTTTCGAGAGCCGCCGCTTCAGCCGGTGTCAGCCAACGAGCGTCTCTCGGACGGTCAGGGAAGATAAACCAAAGGACAATACCGAAAATGACGGTTGGGACACCTTCAAGCAAAAACATCCACTGCCATCCATGCAAGCCACCTAAGCCGTCCAATTGCATTAAAGCTCCGCCCAATGGATTGCCGATCGTCAAACCCATTGCGGGGGCAGTGTAGATCCAGCCGACCGCGACGGCGCGGTCTCTCTGCGCGAACCACAGCGTCGTTACATACATGAGGGCCGGAAACAAGCCTGCTTCGGCCACACCCAGCAGCAAGCGGAATGCATAAAAGGACCATTCGCCCTGGACAAACATCATCGCGGCGGAAAGCGCGCCCCAGGTAACCGCAATCCGTGCTATCCACCGTCGCGGGCCTACGCGGTGCGCCAGAAGATTGCTCGGAACTTCCAACAGGGCGTATCCCCAGAAGAAGATCCCCGCCCCAAACCCATACATGGCGGGCGTGATCCCCAAGTCAGTTTGAAATGCGGATTTCGCGAGCGCGACGTTGGTGCGATCGATGAACGAAAGGAAGTATATAAACACCATCATCGGGAGAAGATGGCGCATCACCTTCGCCGTGGCTACCCGGAGCGTCTCGTCTGCTGTTGTTGTCGATGTGCTGGGCGGTGCCTTGTCCATAGCTCATTATCTCCGAAATTTGCGCCGCTCGAGATTCCAGCCGATCGCGCAAGCGTCGTGCTTCCATTTGGATATATTCTGCCTTAACGGATTGAGGTTCATAGGAGGATCACAGCGAAACTTTGTCTCTGCCCTTCAGCTTCAACATCTCCCGGGCTTCATCGGGTGTAGCGATTTCCAGGGAAAGAGCTTCAAGAATACCGCGTATCTTCCTGACCTGCTCAGCACTCGTCTTAGCCTGAACTCCCTTTGAGATGTAGATGCTGTCCTCCAATCCGACGCGAACGTTGCCGCCCATGAGCGCCCCCATCGTTACAAATGGAAGCTGGTGGCGGCCTGCACCCAGAACAGAAAGCAGGTAGGCATCCCGGCCGAACAGCCGATCGGCTGTCATTCGCATCAGTGTCAGGTTTTCAGGATCAGCCCCAAGCCCCCCTAAAATTCCGAATATCGATTGAATGAAGAAGGGCGGTTTAACCAGCCCCTGATCTGCAAAATATGCAAGGTTATAAAGATGCCCGACATCATAGCATTCGAACTCGAACCGTGTTCCCTGGTGGCCCATCTCATCCAGGATATGGGATATATCTTTAAAAGTATTTCTGAAGACGATATCTTCAATTACTTGAAGATATTCCCTTTCCCACTCGTATTTCCATGATTAAATGCGCTCAGCGACCCTATGAATAGAGAAATTCATCGATCCCATGTTCAGCGAGCACATTTCAGGTGCCGCTTCCATGGGATAGGCGAGCCGCTCGCCCATCGTCATGCGCGTGCTGCCCCCGGTGGTGATATTGATGACAGCGTCCGTGGCAGCGGCAATAACGGGTACGAACTGACGGTATACAGCTGGATCTGGCGTCGGACGGCCGTCCGACGGGTCACGGGCGTGGAGATGGATGATGGCCGCGCCCGCTTCCGCGGCCTCGATCGACTGTTTGGCGATCTGCTCCGGCGTCAATGGAAGGTATTCAGACATCGTCGGAGTGTGCGTGGACCCCGTGACGGCGCACGAAATGATGACTTTCCGGTTCGAGCTTTTCATAGCGATACTCGCGGTAACAATAGGCCATTAGTCCTGAGCAAAGCGGTCAGCAATTAGCGCCGAAAACAATAAGTGATGAAGCTATGGAGGACGCGGGAGATCGCCCAGTGTGTGCTGGTTATCGCCACTCCCACTCACCGCGGACGCGTTCCTCTCGTCCGGCAGGTCGCGACTAACGTGGTGATCCGTCGGCAAGCTTGACTGAAGCGCAACCGCCACCGACCACCAAGTGGGGGGACGCGGTATCGGCCCCAGGAATCGTCTTGAGTGCGGAGAAGGCGACATCCACGCCTGGTGAATGCTGAAAAGCGTTGCTGCCGGCCGACAGGCTGGCGACGTGATGGGAAAGGGGTTCAAAGCTCTTCCTCCCCAGGAATTTTAGCGCATGCTACGTCTGCCCTCTGTGGGGACCAAGGTCATTTTCGGACAGGGTCGGGTCTTTATCGGACGTGCTGGAGGGGACGGTGTCTAAGAGGCTGCCGCTGCCAAGCGAGAGGATCTACGCTCCGTACAAAATAGCCGCGCTGGTTGAAATCTTGGGCGAGCAGGGCATCCCGCCCGAGGAGGCTCTGCGCGATACGGGGGTTGAGGCAAGCAAAATCTATGATGCCTCGGCTCTTACGTCGGTGCGGCAGTACGTGGCGGTTTGCAGAAATGCACTCGCGCTATCGTGCGAACCAAGAACACCTTTTCAAGTCGGCGCGCGCCTGCATCTTTCTGCATACGGTATGTATGGGTACGCTTTGATGTCGTGTCTTTCACTCCGGGACTACTTTAGACTCGGAGTAAAATACCATTTATTGGCTACCCCGACCCTTGCAATAGAGTGGAGAGAGTACCCGAATGTGGCGGTGTGGACGTTTCCTGACGAATTTACATTTGCTCCATCCAAGGAACTTCGGCAGTTCCTGATAGAACAGCAGTTTACACAACAGGTCACTCACCTGCAGGACGTTGCCGGCCGGAGTTGCCCACCGGCCAAGGCGCATTTTTCGTACTCGGCGCCGGAACATGCCGCTATTTATGCCGATTATCTTGGGTGTCCGTGTTTTTTTGAGCAAGAACATTGCGAGTTGCACTACGATAGCGCCATTCTCGAACAAAAGCCCCAGCTTGCGCATCGGCTGACGTCCGCTCTGCTTCAGGACGCGTGCGATACTCTGATCGGAAAGGCTAATGCGTCGGCCGGTGTCGCCGGTGAGGTCTACCAGATCTTGATGAGATCGCCCGGCGTGTTCCCTGATATGGAAGATGTAGCACAGACCCTGCGTATGACATCTCGGACACTACGGCGCCGCCTCGACGCCGAACAGGTATCATTTTCAGCAATTATCGATGACGTCCATCGTTCGCTGGCAACGGAATATCTGCGAATGACAAGTATGAGCCTTGAGGACATCGCGCTGCTTGTCGGTTTCAGCGATGCCGCGAACTTCCGGCGAGCCTTCAAACGGTGGACCGGGAAAAATCCAGGGGAGTTCCGTGGCGAGATGCCGCTAAGGGCGACGCACCGGCATCATGTCCCCCGTCACTCCGGTTCTTAAAGCACTTTGCTTGGCCGGAGAACCGGCATAACGACCAATTCTCACGGCCAGGGTAGGCCGCGTCCGCCGACGCACTTGATATGAGAGCTGCCCCAAGCGGCGGATATCAGCAGCCGTGTCGCGACATCAAATGTCTGGAGAGCCCTCGGAACCGGACATTTCCGACATCCGCCGCGAGGGGCCGCTTTGGGTCATACTTTCCCGTTCAGCGGTGGTGCTGTCGGTGACGCTACATCGGAGCGCCGGATGCTGCAGAGAGGCAGGGGAGGGGACGCAACCGATTCGACACGTCCAACTGACATCAAGCTGTGATCAAGCCTGGGGGCGTTCGGCAATGTGACGCCGAGCGAAGCCGCTACTCCGGAACGCTCTGGCGGTTGAGGCAAGGGTTGCGTTCAGCCCGCCCGGAGGGTTCAGGGTTGGTTCATTACGGCCCAGCTTAACTCGCGCTACGAACTCAGCAGTCGAGGGACGACAGTGAAGAAGGTGGCTCTTTCAGCTTTGGCCGCAACCGTCGCAGGCTCCTTGCTCCTTGCTCCTACCGCGGACGCGCGTCCTGGCTACCGGGGCGGCTACGGGTATCATGCCGGTTATGGCTACCGTCATTACGGCTACCGACGGGGCCCCGGGATCGGCGGCGCCCTCGCGGCCGGCGCGGCACTTGGGATTATTGGCGGTGCGATCGCTGCATCCCAAGCGCCCCGCTACTACCCAGCCCCGGCCTACGGTTACGGATACTACGGTCCTGCCCCCTACTATTACGGTTATTGAAATTCGACTTAAGCAACTGTGACGGGGCGCCTGCGGGCGCCCCTTTGTACTGCGCGCTGAGATCCAACGAGAGCTGCCCTAAAGGCGGGAGGTGGACGAGGGTGGCCACCGCGCGATCTTTTCGCAGCGGATCCGGCCGCCTCCTTGCTAGGTTAGTGCTTGCTTACAGTTAGCAGTGGCTAACTCTCTTGACTCCATGCGCTCTCCGTTCTCGACGGCCCCACGCGATGGGCGCTGTTCGAGCGTCTTGCGCAGAGACCGCGTGCTGTCGGCGAACTCGCCAGCACAATGACCATGACCCGCCCGGCCGTGTCGCCGCATCTGCGCGTGTTCAAGCACGGCTGAGCTGCTCTCCCGCCGATGGCTCCGCCGCTGGATTCGTGCGCTGACCAGCTGATAATTCTACCAAACCTTGCCGCGCGGGGTTGGCCGGCTCACGAAGCGAGAGCCCGCGAGCACGAACCGCCACGGTGTCTCGACGGCTCGCGTGATGCCGATACGGCCGCTGGATGAGACCGTGACCGGCCGATCTCCCGCCAACATCTCGAACGGGGCGCGATCGAGTGGCCAGCCGTCATACTCACCCGTAATGGCGAGCGCCTCACACAAGCGGCCAGGCCCGGAGCAGAGGAGGCGGATGTCGCTCGTGCGCCGGCGCGCCCTCATGTTGTCGATCTTCTGCGTCGGCTCGAGCGCCCGCACGAGAACCGCACTCCCTGGCTCGCATACGATGTTCATGCACCAGTGCAGGCCGTAGGAGCGGTAGACGTAGGCGTGTCCCGGTAGGCCGAACATGCTGGCGTTTCGCCGGGTCGGTCCGGCGAAGCTGTGCGAGGCCGGATCGGACCGGCCGTAGGCCTCGGCTTCCACAATGACACCGCCCACCCCGTCGACCAGCAATTGGCAACCGATCAGGGCGGCGGCAACGTTGGCTGCTGGGCGATCGAACCAGGAGAGGTGGATCTGGGCCATTAGGGTTGGTAGATCAATTCATCCTGGAAGTGGTGCTGGTTCGAAGGTCGCACGGTCGGTTTCTCACGACGGAGATCGACGAGGGCGCAGTGCCCCCGTTTCCTCGCCCGATCAGCGACAAGCTGCGCTGTCGAGCCGGATCTTACACGTGGTTCTTTGGTGGTCGAGATCTGAAGTGTCGGATTTCCTCGCCCGAAGGAGCCCCTGGAGCCGCCTTGGCGTCAGATGCCGATGCGAGCCGAGGACGCGCGCTTTCCCGCCGAACTCGCGTCCGGCTTGTTCAGCAATGCGCCACTTCCGGACCTTCAATCAGGGTCGCCGGAATGGCCGCTCGTCACTCGGAACCCGACCTTTTCAGAATCTGCTAATCAGGTCTCCCCGGCGCGATCTACCCCGCATCCTGTACTCTCATGGCGTGGTAACAGGGCGCAGGTCGAGAGCGCCCGATGAGGCCAGACAGCAGCGACAGCCTCGTTTTCGGTGAGAGAGTGGACGGCACGATCGTCCACATCTCCGAGGTCGCCTCAGGCCTCGCATGTGGCTGCCGCTGCCCAGGCTGCGGGGCGCCCCTGGTTGCTCGCAAGGGCGAGCTGATCGACCACCACTTCGGCCATCACAGGGCAGCAGAAGGGTTCAGCTGCCAAACCGGGTCGGAGACGGCGCTCCACAAGTTCGCGAAGGAGTGCCTGGCCCGCCGCCTCGAATTGGCACTGCCCGCCTGGGAGGCGGCGAGCAGCGCAGGCAGTCGACAAGGTTACCCCGGCGGCGTGTTCCAGCTTGATGTGGCTATCCTGGAGCGCCGCCTTGGCGGCATCGTCCCCGACGTGATCGCGCGCCGAAAAGGGCGCGATCTGCTGGTCGAATTTCGTGTTGCGCACCCCTGCGACGCGGCCAAGATTGCGAAGCTCGTCGAGCTGAACATGGCCGCCGTCGAGATCGACCTGTCCTGGGCACCGCGGGATGTGAGCCGGGCGGGCTTGGAGGAGGCGGTCCTCAAGGAGGCCCCACGGCGGTGGCTGCACAACCCCAAGTTCCGGGCCCATGCTCCATCGCCCGAGAACTTCTCTCCGCCAAAGCCGTCCGCGGCGACACATCTCGCGTCCATGGTCCGCGCCTACCGTGCGGCCTGCGCGGAGGTCCAAGCCCTGCCCGTGAACTCCCTGGCGGCTGATCGCATCGTCACTTCCGGCCTCTCCCATGCCATCGGCATCGCGGTGCCGGGTTGCGGCTGCTTCGCGGTGGCACCATCCGACTGGCAAGCAACTATCCTGGAGCAGGTTCTCGACCGAGCGCTCGCAGGCGGTAGACCGGTGATTACCCCCGCAGACGCGCTTCGGCAGCTGAAGCAAAGGGACTGGGTCCGTTCCCGCTTCCTGCGGCTGACCACCGCCGAGGCCACCGTCCTGAGCGGCATCGAGCCCTCCTTCGCGCGGCCTGCTGAAGCCATCTCGGCCTGGGCGATGGCTGCGGCGTGGTCGGGCATTCTCATTCCGGCCGGCGGCAGCGATCGGTGGGCGCTGTGGCCTGGGACCATCTCGATGGTCCGGGACGTTCGCCGCTCTGGCTCCGCGACGATGACTTAACGTCTCGCTTACCGCCATGCCCGAGGCTGCCCCTCGACAGCAACAAAGGGGCAACCATGACTGACGTTCCTGGGATTGCAGGCGACCGCATCCGGTCGATTATCGAGCGGGTTGAGAAGCTCGACGAGGAGATCAAGGACCTGACCGAGGCCAAGAAGGAAGTGTTCCTGGAGGCCAAGAGCGACGGGCTCGATGTGAAGATCCTCAAGGAGATCATCAAGCTGCGCAAGCAGGATCAGGACGAGCGCGACGAGCACGAGACGCTGCTCGACGTCTACCTGCGGGCCATGGACGCGCCGAGCCAGGTGCCGAGTGCACAGGCAGCATGAGATCTCTGGAGCAAGCCTGACCTGGGTGCGCGAGCATCATGCTCGCGCGCACCGTTCCGGCTGTTCGACGGCTGGCCAGGAGAGCCACTCGCGCAGCTTCGTGTAGCGCCGCTTCGCCGCCCCACCGCGTACCGCCATGCCGATGGCCTTTCGCTGCCCGATCAGCACCACCAAGCGCTTGCCGCGCGTCACGCCCGTGTAGAGCAGGTTGCGCGCCAGCATGGTCCAGTGCTGAGTGGTGATCGGGATCACCACGGCCGGGTACTCCGAGCCCTGGCTCTTGTGGATTGTGGTCGCGTAGGCGGGTACCAGCGTATCGAGTTCGCCGAACGGGTAGACCACCTCGCGCGCGTCGAACTCGACCATCAGCGCTCCTTCATCGTCGTCGATGCGCAGCACCGAGCCGAGGTCGCCGTTGAACACCTCGCGATCGTAGTCGTTCTGCGTCTCCATCACTCGGTCGCCGGGCGCGAACTTCCAGCCGAACCGCTCAACCATGGCGGGCGGGCTCGGGTTCAGCACCGCCTGGAGTTCGTGGTTCAGGTTGCGCGCGCCCAGCACGCCCCGGTTCATGGGCGTCAGCACCTGAATGTCGCGAACCGGGTCGAAGCCGAACCGCTTCGGGATGCGCCGGGTCACCACCTCGATCAGCTTCGCCACGCCCTCCTCGGGCTCGGCGATCTCGATCAGGTAAAAGTCGGCCTCGTCGCCCGCTCTGGGCGGCTCCGGCATCTTGCCCGCGTTGATCCGGTGCGCATTGACGACGATCCGGCTCTCGGCCGCCTGTCGGAACACCTCCGTGAGCCGCGCCACCGGAACGCGCCCCGACGCGATCACATCTGCCAGCACCTGCCCCGGCCCGACCGAGGGTAGCTGATCGACGTCCCCCACCAGCAGCAGCCCTGAGCGCTCCGGCACCGCCTTCAGCAACGCGTTCATGAGCGGCACGTCCACCATCGACGTCTCATCGATCACCAGCAGGTCGCAATCCAGCGGGTTCTCCTCGTTGCGCGAGAAGCCGCCGTGCTTGGGGTCGATCTCCAGCAGGCGGTGGATGGTCTTTGCCTCCAGGCCCGTCTGCTCAGTCATCCGCTTGGCCGCGCGGCCGGTCGGAGCGGCGAGGAGAACGCGCACGCCCTTGGCGATCAGGATGCGCAGCACCGTGTCGAGGGTGCTGGTCTTCCCCACGCCCGGCCCACCCGTGATGACCGAGAGCTTGGAGGCGAGCATCAGGCGCACGGCTTCAGCCTGAGAAGGGGAGAGCACCTTGCCGGTCTTCTGCTCGACCCAGGGTCGCGCTTTGCCGATGTCGATCTCAGGCCAGGGCGGCGAGCCCGCCGCTCGGGCGATCAGGCGCTCGGCGATGCTGCGCTCGGCCGCGTGCAGGCCCTTCAGGAACACGCACGTCTCCTCCCCGACCGTGTCGGCGACCACCTCCTCGCCGCGCAGAAGCTCCTCAGTGATGGCGGCTCGGATCAGGTCCGGTTCGACCTCCAGCAGCTTCTGGGCGAGCACGGTCAGGCGCTCGGCGGGTAAGGCGCAGTGCCCCTCGTCCATGGCCGTCTGGAGCGCGAACGAGACGCCCGCCCGGAGCCGCGGCGGTGCGTTCTTCTCCATCCCGAGCTTCATCGCGATCGCGTCGGCGGTGCGGAAGCCAATGCCGCGGATGTCGCGCGCGAGCCGGTAGGGATCTTCAGTCATGACCTGAATAGCCTCATGGCCGTAGGTCTTGAAGATGCGCACTGCCCTGGCCGTGCCGACGCCGTGGGCGTGCAGGAAGATCATGATCTCACGCACGGCCTTCTGCTCGGCCCAGCCGGCTACGATCTTGGCCGCCCGCCACGGCCCGATGCCGGTGACCTCCCGAAGCCGGTCAGGCTCGGCCTCGATGATCTCGAAGGTATTCTCACCGAAGGTGGCCACGATGCGCTTGGCCATAGCGGGGCCGATCCCGCGCATGTGGCCCGACGCGAGGTACTTCTCGATGCCTGCAGCCCCGGTGGGCGGCGTGGCCTTCAGGGTGTCGGCCTTGAACTGGAGGCCGTGGGTGCGGTCGGTGATCCAGATGCCGGTGGCGGTGATCCACTCGCCCGCGCCGATCGCGGGTGCGTGACCAACCACCGGCACGAGGTCGCGCTTGCCCCGCGCTTGCACCTTGAGCACGCAGAAGCCGGTCTCGGGCGAGTGGAAGGTGACGCGCTCGACCGTACCCGCGAGAGCCTCGACGGGGTTGCTCCTCTCGACCTGCTTGGGCCGGACCATCTGGTTCATGTGTCCCCGCGGGACCCATGACCGGCTCCCGTCCCCTTCAGCTAAGCAGGGCCGCAACGCGCAATCCAGAGAAGCTGTCACGCCGTTGACGGGAGTTTAGTTCCTGATTCGTTCCTTAGCTACGTGACTCATCGCCGTTCCGCCGATCGTTCAAGCCGATGTCTCGGCCGCCCGCGGAAAAGGGGTATCGCCCTACCTTGTTGCTCCGTCCGCGATCTTACCTATCGCGGCAGCCCTCGACGCACTCTCGGTCGAGCAAACAGCGCGGAAGGAGCGGAGATGAAGGCTTTCGTCATGCGCGGCCCAGGCGGCCTGAACCGGCCGGAGATCGTCGAGCGGCCCGATCCCGGCCAGCCGGGGCCGGGTGAGGTCCGTGTCGCCCTGCACGCCACCTCGCTCAACTATCACGACCTACTCGTCGCGACCGGTCAGTTCCCGGCTGCCGATGGCCGCGTGCTGATGTCGGACGGCGCGGGTGTGGTCGAGGCGGTCGGCTCGGGCGCGACCGAGTTCAAGCCCGGCGACCACGTGGTCTCCTGCTTCTTCCCGCAGTGGCAGGACGGGCTACCGCAGACCGCGGTGGGCAGCTTCGCGGGCGTGCCGGGGGACGGGATCGATGGCTTCGCCGTGTTGCACGCGGTGCAGGCGGTTCACGCGTTCACGCATGCCCCAAAGGGCTGGAGCCATGCCGAAGCGGCGACCATCACGACAGCGGGCCTGTGACAGCATGGCGTGCGCTGGTCGGGGATGGCGGCCTAAAGGCCGGCGACGTCGTGCTGGCGCTCGGAACCGGCGGCGTCTCAATCGCGGCGTTGCAGATCGCCAAGCTCACGAGAGCAGCCGTGATCATCACCTCCTCGTCGGACGAGAAACTGGAGCGCGCCAAAGCTCTCGGCGCAGATCACGTCATCAACAACCGGCAGCACGCCGATTGGGGCGCGAAAACCCGCGACTGGACGGGTGACGCGGCGTTGACCACGTGCTGGAGATCGGCGGTCCCGGCACGCTGGCGCAATCGATCGAAGCGGTGCGGGTCGGTGGGCACATCTCTCTCATTGGTGTTCTGACCGGGCTCGGAGGCGAGGTGCCCACCGCCCTGTTGATGACGAAGCAGGCGCGGCTGCAAGGTCTGATTGCCGGCAGCCGCTGTCACCAGGAGGAGTTCGTGCCGGCGCTGAACCTGTCCACCAGCCGGCCGGTGATCGACCGCCGTTTCACGTTCGAGCAGTTGCCGGACGCGCTGCGCTATCAGGAGCGCGGGGCGCGCTTCGGCAAGATCTGCGTGGAATGGTAGCCGTTGAGTGGAAGCTGCGTTGCTGGCAAGATGCGCAGGGTCTCATGCGGTCGCTACATGGATGAGGCGAGGGGCGCCGGGCTGGACCTTCTACCGACAGCGACGTCGGCCCGCGCGGTGCGTCTGCTCCGCTCGTGAGGTACCCGCCCACTTCGCCGTGCCGACGTTCCGCGAATGATACAGCCGCCGGCACTCCGTCCGGATCAGCCCGTGGCACTCACAGCAACCCAGTAACCGTAATCCGGGCCTCCCACTGCTGCTTGGGTTCAAGAATAACGTACTGCTTGGATTCGGCACAATCGGGAAAGCCTCGCAGCCTCACAAATCGCTCCGAGACACAAGCTCCTTCTCTCAAGGACCGCGCTCATCTCCTTCCAGGCGGCTTCTCACGAGATCGACTACAAAATCGTAAACTTTAGAATTCCTAATGTAGTTAAACTTTGAATATGTGCGATAAAAAAGTTCCGTCGAAAATATTACCCGAACGAATGCATCCAGCTTCGTCTACGGCCACCAACTGATGAAAGTTCATGATCGACTTGGCGAGCTGGGTCTGACCACGTCTCGCCACGCCTTCGCGATTGGTGCGGAGCAGGTAAGGACTACCTTTACGATCGCGAGCGGCGCGGCGGGGAAGCTTCTCGCGTGGCGCCAAAGATAGTGCGGCGGCTGCGCGGGCGTCTGGCTGAGGCTGCAAGCCTATTACCTCCGGAGCTTGCCACCCAGGTTCGCGAGATCGATGCCGCGATCGTCCGCGATCAGTGGATCGCGGGCCTGCTCGGGCGGCGCTCTTACCGTTGAGGTGCGTCGACCGTGTTGTCACCGGCAACTGTTCCGGCCATGCTGAACGCCACACCGAAAGGCCGTCGTGGGTAGCCCGGAGGCTGTGATGTTGGAGGTGATCCGTATCGGCCCACTGGAACTCCGGTTCCTGCGCAGCAAGCACGAGACCAGCGGCAGCCTCGACATGTTCGAGATGACGGTGCCGCACGAGGGGCGGATGCCGGTCGCGCACTACCACCGCGATTGGGACGAAACCATCTACGGACTGATCGGCACCGTTACCTTCACGGTGGGTGGCAAGGACCACGCGGTTGGTCCGGGCGACGTGCTCTTCATTCCTCGTGGTGTGGTCCACGGCTTCGACAACCGCAGTGGCGCCACCGCGACGTGCCTGGGTGTGCTGACGCCGGGCGTGCTCGGACCGGAATATTTCCGCGAGTTGGCCAGCTTGGTTGCCGCAGGTCCGCCCGACGAGGCAGTCGTCCGCGAGATCATGCTGCGGCATGGGTTGGTACCCGCGGCCGACCGTTGAAGAGGGCATTGAGCGGGAACCCTCACGGGACAAGGTCCTGAAGCCACGCAGCGAGCGATCTTACGACGGCCGCTCCCATCAGTGGGTGGCTAACCACTCGCGCAGCTTCATATATCTACGCTTCGCAACTCCTCCGCGAACAGCGGTGCCAATGGCCTTGCGTTGGCCGATCAGAACCACCTGCCGCTTCCCGCGTGTAATACCAACGGCCTTGAGGGGTGACTCATGGCGCTTCCGCGGCTGGCGCTGACGTGATTCCCTGGCGTGGGGAGGACCCGCGCCATGCCAGCAGCGGTGAGACTCAGGGTGGACTTCACGGCGCGTGAGCTTCGCTATCACGCCACCGTGACAAGGAACGCCAACCAGAGTCGCAGACTGCTCGCGTTGGCTGGGATTGCCCCGTTTCTGTGGCTCTCCCGCACTTTGATATTGGTGGCGAATTCGGCGCGGCTCCTGCGATGAGAGGACGATCCGCGCGGCGCGTTGAGCGACGATGTGGCCCCAAGCCAATCAGGAGGGGGGCATGTCGCTCGACGTGAGACGGACGTATGTCGCGCCTGATCAGACCGCGCAGGTGGCGCGGGCGATCTTTCCGAACGGCAATCCGGTCATGCGCCTCTCCGACGACCTGCATCGGGTCATGGAGGATCACGACTTCGCCGACCTGTTCCCAGCGCGGGGACGACCCGCAGAGGCGCTGGTCCGGCTCGCCCTGGCGACCCTGCTGCAGTTCATGGAAGGGCTGACCGATAGGCAAGCCGCCGACGCGGTCCGCACGTGGATCGACTGGCGACTGTATCGCGGGTCAAGCCTTGGGAGGCGATACGACGGTTTGACCTCTTAGAAACAGGATGGCTGGCCCCGCCCGAGAGGCGTTCCAGCGTCGGGTTGTTCACCGTCGTGTGCGCGTCAAGGCTGGCGCTCCGCGCCATCGCGCGTTGCGCGACAAGGCCTTGACCCGCCCCCGCCGGCGAACGGTCATGAGGCGGAGGGTCGATGCGAGGCATCGACCCTCCGATCAAGCCAGCGATCACGCCAGCGCATGCTGGTGTTGCCCCGTTGTCGCCAGGGGAGCCGTCCCGGACGTCGCCTGACAAGTCACCAGGTCGCTCTGGTCGAAAGTTTTGTTGGCGCGGAGGAGAGCATTCGCCAGGGTCACGACGCGTCGCCCTGTGGCCACGATGGCGAGCTTGGCCGGTTTGCCGGCGTCTCTCATGGCGCGATAGGGTTTTCGGAAAGCGGGACAGGCGCGTGCGGCGACCATGCCGGCCATGTAGAAGGCAGTCCGCAGGCACGGCCGGCCGCCAGCGATGGCATGGCGGCCGGGATGGGCCCCGCTCTGGCTGGGATGAGGAGCCATGCCAGCCAGGCTCGCGGCGGCCTTGCGGTCGAGCCGTCCAAGCTCGGGCATATCGGTGATCAGCACGCCGGCGATGCGCCGGCCGATCCCCGGGATCGAGGTGAGGATGATGCGCTTACGGGCCAAGGCCGGGTCGGCAGCGATGCGCCGGTCGAGCTCGGCTTCAACCTCGGCACAAGTCCGCGTCAGGGCCTCGAGGACGGCCCGGTGGCTGTCGACGATCATCGGATCGAGGGCCTGGGCCAGCCGGGTCTTCTCCATGGCGATCAGCTCGGTGAGCTGGCGCCGGCGCGTCGACAGAGCCTTGAGGGTCACCTGGTCGGCCGTGGGAACCGGGCGCAGAGACTCGCTCATGCGATGAGCAAAGCGGGCGATCAGCGCCGCGTCCAGCCGGTCGGTCTTGGCGATCAGCCCCTCGGCAGTGCGGAAGGCCTTGACCCGTCGCGGATCAATCAGCGCCACCGTGAAGCCGGCGGCAACGAGGGCATGCACGAGAGGCTGAGCGTAAGGACCGATCGCCTCCAGGGCGACGCGAATGACGCCTCGTTGCCGCAAGGCCGCGATCAGGCGCTTGATGCCGGCCGGATTGTTGTCGCAGCGCATCGGCTTGCCGGCAGGATGGAAGCCGAGATCGAGGAAGTGCTTGCCGGCATCGATGCCGGCCACCAGTCCGGGACTGAGCATGGGCGGATCCTGTCCTGTACGCGGGCGTCCGCGCGAGCGGAGCCCCAGCGACTGTTCGGAGGAACGCGACAGGGCATCCGGGATCGTGCCAATCGGCGATCGCGGCACAGGCGTTGCTGAGCTACGCCTGCGTCGGACCGGAAATACCTCAGATCGCCGGACGCCCAAGCCGCACTGAAGCACGGCTCGTCGTCAGGTACAGGAAATACCTCCTGTGCCTGGAACTGCCTGACGCCGGTTTCGACCACACCGTCTTGAGCGAGTTCCGCACGCGCCTTCTCGCGCATGGGGCCGAAAGCCGGCTCTTCGACGCGACGCTCGCACTGGCACGAGTGCGCGGGCTCCTGAAAGGCGGTGGACGTCAGCGCAGTGACTCCACGCACGTCCTTGGAGCGATGCGGACCCTCAGCCGGCTCGAAGTTGTCGGGGAAACACTGCGCCACGCGCTGAACGAACTGGCGACGATCGCGCCCGACTGGCTCCGCACGTGCACGACCCCGACCTGGGTCGAACGCTCCGGGCTCCGAGCGAGCGAGTTCCGGCTGCCCAAGAGCCAGGCAGGACGGCAGGCGTGGGCGGTGCAGACCGGAATCGATGGGTTCACCTTGCTGGCTCTCGCCCCACCCGTCCTGCGTGACGCTGCGGCCCTCGAGACCCTGCGACGGGTCTGGGTGCAGAACTTCCTCCGCGAGGACGGGCCGGAGGGCACCCGTGTCGCATGGCGGACGAACCATCAGCTGCCACCATCGGGTCGATACATCGGCTCGCCGTATGACGGCGAGGCGCGCTACGCGAGCAAGGGCACGACGGTGTGGAGCGGCTACAAAGTGCATCTGACCGAGACGTGCGACGATGACGCGCCGAACCTGGTCACCAACGTCGAGACGACGACCGCCGCGGTCTCAGACGATGCGACGACCTCGACCATCCACGCGACGCTCGCTGCACGGGATCTGCTGCCCAAGATCCACATCGCCGACACCGGCTTCGTGAACGCGGCGCTGTTCGTTGACGCCCAGGCGCGCCACGGGATCGATCTGGTCGGCCCAACGCGGGGTGATCGGCAGTGGCAGGCCCAGGCCGGTGCCGGCTTCGCCGCACGGGACTTTGCCATTGACTTCGCTCGACGGCGGGCAACGTGTCCGGGCGGGAAGGAAAGCCAGAGCTGGACGCCCACGCTCGTCCACGGCACGACACCGGTGATCAAGATCAAGTTCGCGGTCCGCGATTGCCGGGACTGCTCGCCGCGGCCGTACTGCACACGCTCGCGGTCGGCCCGCCGGGCGATCACGATCCGCCCTGAAGCCCAACATAAGGCGTTGCGGGTCAGGCGGGAGCGGGAGAAGACCGCCGACTTCGCAGCCGAGTACGTCCGACGAGGCGGCGTCGAGGGCACGATTGCACAAGGCGTGCGGTCATCTCGGCTGCGGCGAACGCCCTACTTCGGACACGCGAAGACGCACCTGGCTCATCTGATGACGGCAGCGGCAATGAACCTGGTGCGACTACTGCGATGGCTCGCGGACGAACCAAAGGCTCGAACACGAAACTCATCCTTTGCACAGCTGCACGCGCTTGCAGCCTGACTTTGCCGAGCCGAATTCGCCACCAATATCAAAGTGCGGGAGAACCACCGAGCCGGGGCAATCCCAGGAACGGCTGGCGCGAGTTCGTGGTCGAGAGCGTCACGCCCGAGAGCGAGGCCATCCGCTCGCTCGTTCTCGTTCCGGCCAACGGCGGGCCGGTCCTGCACCACCAGCCTGGGCAGTATCTCGGCTTCCTGTTCGACCTGCCGGGTCACGGCGTGCTCAAGCGCAACTACTCGATCCCCTGTGCTTCGAACGACCGCGCCTACCGCATCACCGTCAAGCGCGAGGGCCAACCGGGCGAGCCGGCGGGTATCGTCTCGAACTGGCTGCATGATGAAGCTGGGCCCGGAACAGTGCTGCGCGCAGCACCGCCGGCGGGTGATTTCTATCTGGATCGAGCGGCCAAGGATCCGGTCGTGCTGGTGAGCGGCGGCGTCGGGCTCACGCCGATGATGAGCATGCTGGAGACGATCGCCAGGACCACGCCCGAGCGGCCGACCTGGTACGTTCACGGCGCCCAGAACGGGCGCGTGCACGCGATGCGGGATCAGGTCCGGGAACTCACGGCAAGCAACGAGAACCTGCGCCTGCACACCTTCTACGCGGAGCCCGCGGCGGGGGACCGGCCAGGGGAGCACTACGATGCGCAGGGGCTGATCACCGCGGAGTGGCTGGTGGGGCAGACGCCCCACGAGGCGGCGACCTACTACCTGTGCGGTCCCGAGCCGTTTCTCCGCGCGCTTGTGAACGGATTGCGACGCGAGGGCGTTCCGACCGAGCGGATCCGGTTCGAGTTCTTCGGCCCGGCCGACGAGCTGCTGGAGCAGCAGGCAGCCTGAGTGCGACGGCGCCGCTCCGCCGGAGGGCGGCGCCGCTTCCGGGGAGGATGCTCATGGAGTTCGCGCGCATCGTTGCCGATGCCATTCTGGCCGGATCAGCGGACGCCGTCGTCGCTTCCGACCGCGACGGCATCATCCGTGTCTGGAACCCCGGTGCAGCCCGCATTTTCGGCTATACGGAAACCGAGGCGGTGGGCCAGTCGCTCGACATCATCACGCCCGAGCGGCTGCGCAAGCGCCACTGGGACGGCTACCACAAAACCATGGCGACGGGCGAGAGCCGCTACGGCGAGGGCGCCCTTCTGTCAGTTCCAGGCGTTTGCAAGGATGGGCGGCAGATCTCGGTGGAGTTCACCATCGTGCCTCTCAAGGATGAACAGGGCGCGATGACCGGGATCGTCGCGGTCATGCGGGACGTGACGGTGCGGTTCACCGAGATGAAGGTTCTGCGGGAGCGGCTGGCGAGGGTGTCCGGGTAGCTTCGTGGCAGAACCCAGCGTCGCAGTCATCGAGCCATCGTGGGGAGCACCACGGCCGGACTGCAGGCAAGACACCCGGGACGCTGACGGAGTTCGCCGGCCGCGGGCCGAGCGCGTTGGGCGAGTACAGCTCGCCACCCTGCTTCACGCACGAGCTCGACTCGAGCTTCCTTGGTGTTGAGGCCTGTGGGGAGCAGAATTCCCCACCACTACTCCAGAGCTGCGCAGCGGACTGGCCGACCGTCAGGTAGTGGTGGAAGGAGACTCGGGCCGCCCTGATCGCGCGGCGCATGCAGATCTTGACCCAGGATCGGGAGGCTTGGGGCCCGTATCAGTCAGGGGCTCAGAGCAGCACTCGCCCCTGCATCCGGCAAGCTGATCGGCTTCTACTGGCCCTTTCGTGGCGAGTACGACGCGAGACCTGCCCTGACGGTGCTCTTCGCGCTCGCCCGTCTCGACACGATCCCCCTCAGCCGCACGACATGCCCATGGACGGTCATCGTTATGGAAGAGCACACGCAGTTGGCTCCCAGGCTGTCTGCCTGCCGAGAAAGACAGCACCATGGGCCGCCCGGTACCTACGTTGCCGCGCCGCCCCAGCGCTGCACCCGAGTGCAGAGCACCGGACTGGGCCAAGCCGCCGACGTACCAGGGCCAGGCTTCGTCCCAATTGGACCGGCGCCAGTGCGCCGGAGCCTCTCTCGAAAGCACACGGACTACGCCTCCGGTGTCATCCCACTCGCATAAGGCGCTGTACGGAACCGATTACGGAATCTGCGGACAGTTTCCGGAAGACCTCGGAGGCGGTCCGGCCGGGGCGCCAGTCGAGACCGAGTAGAACGGCTTCCCGCGACCCGGGCCGCGCTGGTGGATCATCTTGGTTGATTTACGACGGCCGGACACGCCCGCGGGGCGCGGAGGGGGTGGAATGCAACCGCTGGCAAGGACCGATTATCCGCACCACGCGTTCAGAGACTCGTTCGCGCAGGTGGACTTTCCAGAGGTTCTTGACCATCTATCATCCCAAGAGGGAAATCAGGACGCTCTGCCAGCCTCCTGATATCACTAGGCCAGTAGATTTTGCCGCCACAGCTGATACGTACTGTGGGATTAAATACGTAATCTTGCGCAAGAAAAAACAGAACGGCCTCTGAGAGCCTCTCAAAGGCTCGTGTTCGGCTGCTGATACCAGCCTCTCTACTTTGAGTGCGCGTCTCTGGCCAATGACATACGGCGTAATGGTTCCAGTCCAATTTGTCGTGCATCGAGGTTTTCCCGGTCCGGACTGCAAGTTACGGCAATACTGACCAATCTTCTCATCCCAGCAGAAGTGTCCACAGCACTCGTACCGTTATTGATTAACAGAAAATGCCAATTTTGGTGGCGCATCTCGCTCCCAAGCTTCGTGGTTTCTGCTAAGACACTTGAGCGAAAAGGGAGGCGGCTGCATGACGCCAGAGCAAAAGCGGCTGATGGCTTATCTCGACGTTGTCGATGGATGGGTGACGCTTTTCGAGCTCACGGAGGATCGCTGTCTGCTGCGCGATGACGACCTGTTTGTCCTTAGTCTCGTTGCAAGAGGTTGGGTCGATCACGACGTCTGGGGCGGTGCGGTCCGCATCAACGAGGCCGGGCGCGCTGCTTTCGAGAGGGCGTAAGCGGAAGTTGTTCACCGCCTCTGTCACTGGTGGGCCCGGCAGGACTTGAACCTGCAACCACACCGTTATGAGCGGCCGGCTCTAACCATTGAGCTACGGGCCCCAAAGCGAAACCCCACCGGTCGGTTTTGATTTCACCGTCCCGGCGACGATAGCAAGTGGAGGGCTAGTTGCAACCTTCTCTCGTCCCGAAATTCAAAGGGCCGCCGGGCAGCAACGTTACCAACTGCCTCGGATCTGTAGGGACGGATCCATCGCTCGACCATCGTTGTCCTAACGCGTGGTGCTTTGCGCTCGTTTCGCGGCTCGTGCTTGGCAGCTGGGACGGCGAGAGTGCTGGGATGCTTCGACATGCCCAGCATCGATGAGCCTACGTGGTTAACACGTGGTTTATGTCTGATGGCTCCCCGGGGAAGCCCGACGCGCATGGAGCGCAGAACCGGATCGCGCTACGGACGGCGATCACGCTGACCCACCGGACGAAAAAGCCCGCCCGGTGGGCCGCCGGGCGGGCTGGTACGGTAGACAGACGTAGCGTGTTTGCCACGCGGCCAGGACTGGCCGCGGCAGCGTGATAGCTCGGCAGCCTTGCCTCGGGCTTCCCGCCCGCCCCAAGCCTGCACCCGGCCACCCCGGCGGGTGACCTTGCTCTCGTCGAAGAGCCGATCGGTCATCACCCGGGCCTGGACCTTCATGCCGTCGTGGGTGTGGACACGCACCGTGCCGCAGCCCTGCTGGGGCTCGGCATCGGCCGGAACGGTCAAAGCGATGCTGCCGTTTGGCTCCCACAATTTCGGGAGCCCTAAATAGGAACTTGCTATGCCAGCGTGCAAAACTCTGATCTAATACACGCTCAGGTTTCATCCCTGAGGGACGGCGAAGCCGGTCTGCAATTCATATGAAGATGCTCGCTCTACCCGTCGCGCTTGCCGCCGTCGCCCTGGCGAGTGCTGCCCCTGCCGAGGCCCGAGGCTGCATCAAGGCAGCCCTGGTCGGCGGTACAGCCGGTCACGTCGCCGGCCATCATGGCGTGCTCGGAGCCGCTGCCGGGTGCGCGGTGGGACGGTGGCACGCCAACCGCACCAGCTCGGTGACCAGGGGCTCGCGCACCAGGAACGCGTCCCACGTCTACTGATTGTCCTGCAATCGATGAGCCCGTCAGGATCGGGCGGGCTATGGGCTGACGCCCCGGCTCTACCAGTCGGGCGAGACGGCGCGGGTGGGCCGGGTGTCGAAGTGCGGGGACGCGATGATGCGGGCGGCGCTCTACGAGGCGGCCCTGGTGCTGCTCACGGGGTGGCGGGACCGCTGGAGCACGCTCAAGGCCTGGGGCATGGGCGTGGCCAAGCGCCGGGGCATGCAGAAGGCCGTTGTGGTGGCGGCGCGCAAGCTGGCCATCGTGCTGCACCGCATGTGGCGGAACGGGTCGGACATCCGCTGGTCGGCGGCTCAGGCGGCCTGAGACACCTGCATCGATCACCAGCAACACCGAGCTCCTCCGGCGTGGAGGAGGTCCCTGCGAGGACGACGGGAGCGGGCGAGACCGGGGAAACTGGAGCGACGGCGCCAGCCGATCGCGCGGCTTAGAGAGCTAAACAGGAAACTGGGTGACGGCGGCGGTCAGGCGGCGCGGTGATCTGGGCTCGCAGTGACCTCGGTCCCATCTCGGAAGGTGACACCCGCCACAACCTTCGGCAACTGGTTCTCGCCCTTAAGCCGCCGCCAAGTTTTTGAGGCCGCCATCACCAGCTTGAACACCATCAGCTTGGCGGTCGGGGCGAGAGCGCGCCCTTGGTGCGCACCGTGCGGTGCCGGACCGTGGCGAACACACTCTCAATCGGGTTCGTGGTCCGAAGATGATCCCAGTGCTCAGCGGGCATGGCGTAGAAGGCCAGCAGGGCTTCGCGATCCTTCGTCAGACACTCCACTGCTCGGGCGTATTTGGCTCCATATTTCTCGACGAAGACCTCATGTGAGACCTTGGACTTGGCTCGGATGGGCGCGCTGTGGATCTCGCGCAAATCAGCTTTCATCGTTCGCTGAACGGATTTCGGCACCTTGTTCAAGACGTTGGCCGACTTGTGCAGCCAACAGCGCTGATGACACGTGCCGGGGAAGACCTCGTCGAGGGCCGTCCAGAAGCCCAGCGCTCCGTCACCCGCTGCGATCTCGGGCGCGAGGCTGAGCCCCCGCCGCTTCACATCCACCAGCAGTTCCCGCCAGCTCTGGGCACTCTCCCGCCCCCGACCTGAAGCCGACCAACTCCTTCTTGCCCTCGGGCGTGGCGCCGATCAGCACCAGCATGCACTCGGCCCGCTCCTCCATCCTGGCCTGCAGTAGACGCCGTCCGCCCAGACGTAGACGGAGTGGCGGGCCGCGAGGTCACGGGCTTGCCAGCGGGCGTACTCGTCCGCCCAAGTCGCGGTCAGCCGGGTGATGACAGCCGGCGACAGGTTCGGGGCGTCCTTGCCCAGGAGGGCGGCGAGTGCCTCCTGGAAGTCGCCGGTCGAGATCTCGCGCAGGTAGAGGACCGGCAGGAGAGCATCCAGGCTACGCGTGCGCCGCGCCCACTTCGGCAAGATCGTCGAAGAGAAGCGGATCCGCTCCTCAGAGCTGGTCGCGCCGCGGTCACGGATGCGCACCCGCGCGACCGACACCGAGCCGATTCCGGTCTGGATCTCGCGTTCCGGGCCGTGCCCGTGGCGCACCAAGCGAGCGCGTCCGTCCGGCAGCCGCAGGTCCTGGATGGCGATGAGGAAGGCTTCAGCCTCCAGTTCGACGGCCTGGGCAAGCAGGTGGCAGGCGCCGGCCCGCAGCACCTCCGTCAGGGGATCGTCGATCTCCTCAGGCTGACGAAGGCGGACGACGTTGGTAGAATGCTCATAGGCGTATCCGCTCTCGCTGAGAGGTCCTGGCAGGCTTCGACACCCCGCCTCGATACGCCGCCTTCATGCCAAGCGCGTCACCCATTCTCCCGCATAGCTCTGCTCGAGGCCCTTTCAGGCTGAGCTACGCCGTGCCGCAACAAACTTGCAAACACAGGCCGGCACATCGCGAACGAGAACAGCCGGCAAGAGTTTACAAGCTTCTCGAGACAACGCCGAGCGCAAGCACAGCGTACGCGCCGATGAAGAACCAAGTCCGGTACTTCATCACCGTTGGGCCGATTGTTGGAATGCGCATGTACAGGCTTGCAATGGCAAGCCCGATCAGCACGAGGGACAGCAAGAAGGTCAGAATGCGCGGTGGCGAGAGGCTGAGCATGATGTCATTGTAGCGATCTCCGGTTGAAGAGTGGTGAAGCGGTTCGGCCTCCCGCGGGCAGGACCTGCAGGAGCAAGCCGATGCCGGTTGCCGCTGACCTCTCCCCGCGCCTCGCCCGCTGTGCCGCCCTCCTTTGCTTGGTGACCGCCGCGCTGGCTGACGACGGCCGCGGGCTCAAGCGGGGTGGCGACCCGAACCAGGTCAGCATCTCGGGCCTGTCGTCAGGCGCTGCCATGGCCGTACAGTACGCCGTGGCTCATTCCGCTTCGGTGACGGCCGTGGGCGCCGTCGCCGGACCGCAGTGGGGGTGCGCCGGCGGGAGCGTGTCACGGGCGATCAATGACTGCATGTGTGGCCGGGCCGCGCTCACCCCAACGATCAACACCGCGCGTCAGCTGGCCGCCAGAGGCGCAATCGACAAACTCACCTTGGGCAGGCCCCAGTCACTGAGGCGTGCATGGGTGTTCCAGAGCCCTGCTGATGAGACGGTCTCATCGCGCTCAGGGGAGGCGGACGCAACCTTCCTAACAGCCTTCATCGGCACCGCTCCCGAGGTCGACCGCGGCAATGCCGTCGATGGGAGTGATCGAGCCGGCCACGGCATCATCGCACCCGGCGGCAGCGACACCTGCGCCTTCGACGGCACGGAAACCAGCTATGTCCGGCACTGCGGTGCGGAGGATAACGCGGGAAAGATGTTTCAGACGCTGTTCGGAGAAGGCTCTGCGTACAACCCGAGCGACCGAGCAGGTGATGTTCCCGAGGCAGAGTTGTGGTCATTCGATCAGAAGCGCTTCATCGAGCAGGCCAAGGCCCGAGGCGTTTCCGTGGCGGACGACTACTACAATCCGTTTTGGTTCTGGTGGCCGGCCAGCAGCGCACGACGGCAGAATTTTGATATGGCGGAGAAGGGCTACATCTACGTCCCTCCATCCTGCCGTGCTGTCGGAAGCGCCTGTCGAGTGCACGTGGCACTGCACGGCTGCAAGCAGGATGCGAGGGTCTTCGCATCGAAGGCCGGCTACAACAACTGGGCGGAGCGCTACAAAGTCATAGTTGTTTACCCGGCGATCGCGCCAGGTGAGCCGGTCGCAGGGACTGTGTGCCGTTCGCCGGCTGTCGACCCGTCGCTCGACGCGGCCTGGGCTGAGCCCAATCCGAATGGTTGCTGGGATTGGTGGGGCTACCTCGATACCTCCTCTCAGCAAGGTCGGTATCTCACCTCAGAAGCTCCGCAGATGCAGGTACTTAGGGCTATTATCACAGCCGCAACCGCATCGCAAGCAAACTAGATGCGCATGCTCAGATTGTTTTCAGGCTGTAAGTGAATATATAGTATTACCGGAAACTGCTGCTTTAATGAAGTTAGTAAATTGTATTTGAGTTATCCTATTCGCAATATTTCATTCATAAATCTTTTTGTTGATGCGTTCGGAGTGCGTTGCTTCCCGAACGCATCATTTTACCCTCGACTTCGACGATCTGGCTAACAATTTTAGCTGCGCGCTATTGCTGCGGAGGCGTCAGTGTGCAGGCCCAGAAGGCTTGTCGATCTGAACGTCAAACTGGAGCACCTGCTCGAACTGCGCCGCCTTCCGGTACTGCCGGTCTCCACGCCACGAGGGCTGCCTCGCGTCACCCGCAAGCCGCGTCTCCATCAGGCCGAACCAGGTCAGCGGGCGTAGCACCCGGCTCTCGAAAGCGAAGCCGGCGTAATCCGTCGGGCCTGTGTCCAGCTCGGGATACCACACCGTGCAGGTGCGCATCAAATCCTCACGGACGAACCAGCCCTGTGCAGCCACTGACAGGCACCACAGTACGAGACCGATGTGGTTCTGCGGCCAAGCTTCTACAGGCACTCGATCGAAGTAGCCGAGGTTGATGCGCCAGAACACGGTCGCGAATAGCACCCGGAACAGCTCGCTGGCCTGATCCTCACGGGCGAGGATCTGACCCATCTTGCTCGCCAACAGCCGCTTCTCTCGTTTGCGCAGCAGCTTGGCGGTCTGGGCGGTCAGGCGAGTGATCTCGACCGGCATCACGTCGGCTTCGTTGAGCACCTTGTTCATGATCAGCACGTCGGCCTTGTCGTAGCCCGGCCAGGTTATGGCATCGAAGATCGCCCGTGTGTCGGCCCGCGAGAGCGCGCCTGTGGCCGTGAGGGTCAGACCTCCGAGAACCTGCGCACGCTCCAGCATCATGCGGGTGGTCGCGATCAGCGGCAGGTCCAGCAAACTTGCGCTATTCGGGTCAGGACGGATCGTGATCGCCGAGGGCGGGCTCCCGCCAGGCCGATCCAGGAGCGCATTGATGCTCGACCGGGTCAGCAGCGACCAGGCGGGCGGACTGATGATCGCGACCATGCAGAGCTTTGTGCCATCGCCCAGCGTGCCTGGCTAGGCAGTGGCGCTGCCCAGTTCGTGCCATGGGGCGGCTTCGGGTTGTTTTCACAGCACGATCCGCGAACACTGGCCTCACGATCTTGGCACCACATATGGCTGTGCGTTCGCTCAGGACGGAGGCTACGATGTTCCTGGCTCGGTTCTCCTACGATGTTCTACCGACCGACCGGCAGCAGGCTATCGAGCACATCCGACGTGAAATCGAGGCAGCGCGGACGAGCGGCCTGAAAGCTCGTCTTCTCATCCCACTCACACGTGGCCAAAACTGCCCGGCCCTGCAGTTCGAAATTGAGCTCACCAGCCTCGATCAACTCGATCAGTTCCGCCGAGGCGGTGTGGGCTCGGCGAGTGAGACGGGTGAATGGATGCGCTCATTCAGCGACATCCTTCGAAGCCCACCGCTGGTTGAGATTTTGCGGGCGGAGGAATGACAACGAGGCGCTATCACGGGAAGCACTCGCATGCGCGCTCTGCGCAGGGTAGGACTGAGGTCGAACAGTTCACCTCGTACGCTGGCCACTGACTGTCGCCCGAAATCCTTCACGTTGCGAGGATGCGGACGGCGGAGATCTGTTAGGCTCCCGCCTTCACGGGGAAGAGGTGACGATGCGGCCACGAGCGCCACGACCAGACTCGCTGCAGAGCATCGCAGTCCTCGAGATCCTTGAAGCTCTTGATCACCAGCACGGCGACGCGGGTGTTCCGTTCAAGGATTTGGAGGCTGCGGCACGACCGCGGCTGCCGTTCCGGGCTCTGACAGACGCTCTGAACGCCTTGGTCAGTGGCGGGGCGGTCGCCCGAGTGTGTGAGAAGCCAGCTCGCATTCGGATTACGCCCGGTGGACGTTCCCTACTCGACGAGTACCGATAGACCGAGACTTGTACGAGGAGGACAAGTGGCACGGCCAGCTCACGAACCTGCGTCAGACCAGGATGGGATGTGACGGAGGAGCCTTTCGGCCCCTCTGTACGGACGCTCAGCATTCGGCCCGGATCATTGGGCAGGGAGGAACTGATGAAGGGATTGACGCGTCGCGGCTGGATCGCCGCCTCGGCGGGCGGCATCGTGGCCGGATTACCGAGCGTCGCCCTCGGCCAGGGTCGCAACTGGCCCGAGCGGCCGATCCGGCTCGTCAGCCGTCCAAAAGGCATTGGCCGAGGCAGCGATGCTGGAAGCGGCAAACAGCGGTCGCATGCGCTGCTTGGCCTCGCGCAGCGACGCCGACCACAGCTCCAACGTGGTCTCCAACGAGGCTCAGGGCATCAGGCTCTCCGTCCGAAACCCGTAAGATAGGCGCATCGACATGCAACTGTAATGCTAGGCGGTGAGCTTGACGCCCAGGATCTCGTTCTCTTTGCTGGCGACCAGCGGCAGGACCGGGGCCCAAGCGTTCGGTTGCTCGCGGCAGCGCCGTCTGAGCCCGGACCATCCCCCGCCCGCCTAGCGCGCGCGGCCAGCAGCGTTCAGCACGGCTCCCGGGTAGACCACCCGCACCACGGGCTCGGTCAGTTGCGCCTGAACCTGGGACGCCTCCGGCGCACCAGCCGGCACCCTGCGCAGCTTGGCCAAGGAGCGGCGCGCCTCCTCGGCCAGAAGCGCGCCTGCGGGCGCGACCATGGCGGCGAGCAGCTTGCGGGTCCTGCGATCCAGGCTGGAGGAGCGCCCGGCGTCCTCGAAGTCGCCGACCCGGTGCTGGTCGCCGCCTTTCCCGGTGAACACCCTCGGTCCCTGGGCGGTGATCACGATGTCCCCGCGCCGCAGCGTGGCATCCCTCAGCAGGGCGGCTCCGGGATCGCCGGCCTTGGCCAGGGTGAGAGCGGCGTTGTCGGCCAGCTTCGGCTTGGGCGCGGGCTTCTCCACCTTCTCCCGCACCTGCTCGGGCCGGGGCAAGGCGGCGTAGCGCACCTTCTGCTTGGGCCGGATCTGCGCGCGCGGCTCTCTGAGCCACTCGCGGCGGGTGGACTGTCGCCAAGCCCGGCGTCGGTGGGCGGGGTAGCGTTCCGCTCCGGACCCGTAGTTGAGCAGGGGCTGCACAACCGGCACGGGCTCGGGCTGCGGCGCCGGCCCGGCCCCAGAGAGGTTGTGGAACAGCAAGCCGAACCCTTCCTCCTCGCCGGCCCGGACGTGGGCGGCCATCGCGAGCACGAGGCACCCGGAGGTGAGTGCGACGAGCACGCGGCGGAGGGGGAGGGTACGGAACAGCATCGGCGTCTCCGCTCAGCCCACGCAGGCAGCGGGCCGGTGCGGCCTAAACGGAGGTTGGCCGATCCCGTTCCGAGCGAACGACGGCCCGGCTTGCTCCACACCATCGGCTGTGCGCTTCATGGGTGTGAGGAGCCCATCCACGAGCCGAAGCAGGAACTGCGGGAGATCATCCCGAAGCTGTGCACGCTAAACGAGGGACGAACAATTCCCGGGTAGCGGGCGGCCCCTGAACAACGGGGGCTCGTGAGTGTGACGTGGGGCAGCGTCAATCTTTCCAATTGGGGGCCTACCGCTCGTCAAGTTTTCAGGACCACGCAGGCACCGCCGGCTGCACGGATCTTCCCGCAGAGTGCGGCCGCTTCCGCTTGGCTCTGGGCCGGCATGCGGACCCGGTAGAACGCCCCACCGCCCCGGCTCAGCAGGCGCGTTCCGATGATCATCGGGCGAGCCTCCCCGATCACCTTGGCATAGGCGGAACGCGTGCGCGCAAAGCTCTCGAGGGCTTGCTCCTTGGAGAAGTTGCCGGCCAGCTGAACGCCCCAGGGACCCCACGGCGGTGGCGCTGGCGGGACGACAATGGGCTCAGGAGTAAGGGGCGAGGAACGCTCGGGGCGTGACGGGACACGCAGCCCCGCGGTGATTTGTGCGCAGCTCAGAGCCGTCTCCGCTCCCCGCCCGGCTGCCGCCAGAGGGGTTGAGGGGGCGGCGTGCTTCGCCTCGCCAGTCTCCGCTGCCTTGCCCACCGCGCGAGTGTTGCCCACCTCCCCGGGAGAGATCGCGCCAGATATCTCGCCAGTGAGCGTATCCGGTCTCGCCATTGCCGGAGGGCGCCACTCCTCCGCTGCTCTGCCGGTGACTGCGTGGACGTAGGCCCGCGTCTCGGCGGGCAGGTTGCCCGAGCCGACAAGCCAGTTGGCCACACGGGTCGGGCCGCCGTTGTAGGCGGCGGCAGCGAGGCCAAGGTTGCCGAACCGCTTGCGCAGATCGGCCAGGAGATGCGCCGCGTGCGGGATGGCCTGCTCCGGGTCAAAGGGGTCAGAGAGGCCGCGCTCGCGCGAGGTGCCGGGCATGAACTGCGCCACACCCTGCGCCCCGGCGGAACTAGTGGCGCCAACCCGGAAGCCGCTCTCTCTCCAGATCAGGCGCGTGAGAAAGGGCACCGGCAGCCCTCTGGCCCTGGCGGAGCTCTCGATGATCCGGCAGAGCGCCTGCCCGACCGTCTCCATCGTGGCCGTACTCGGAGCGGATTGCACTGGTGCCGCGACCAGCGAGGCCCCGATCACGCCGGCCAGAAGTACGCGCGCAAGCTTCTCGATCACGCAGCCGGTTCTAGCTGCTGCAGGCCGGAGTTCAACATCGAACCCGACGCCTGAGGCGATGCGATACCTGGCCCCTGCGATCATCAGAACACCGGCAGAGGGCCCGCTGCCAGTGGATCATGCTCGCCTGCGCACATGGGAGTAGAGCCGAGCAGATCGCCGGAACATCGGACGAAGCACCACTCCCCCGAGCCCAGCGGCATGATCCCCACCAGAGCTGCCGCGTTGAAGATTGAGGTGCCGGCCGGAGAAACGCCGTGATGCGGTCTGTCGTTTTCGCCATCGCCACGCTCGTGGTGGTTTCCCTTCCTGTCGCGGGTCAGCCGGCGCAGCGCCTAGAGCGTGTTACGGACTTGGACCTAAGTGCTAGTGATTGCTCACCAATTCAATGGGACGCTGCGCAGAAAGTTCGTTGCTGGTCAATGGTCTAGCGTCGGTGCGTAACACGCTCTAGGAACAGAGAAGGCCGAGATCATCATCGAGACCGTCGCGCGCGGTCTCGACGGAATCAGAGTTCTTTATCGCGACACAGCCTGGACGATGAGGCTGATCTCGAAGTGGCCGCCCTTGGAGGCGCCACGGGCTTGGCGTTTCAGCGTGTGGGCGAGGACGTTGAGGATCATGGGCCGGCTCCGGAGCGGAGCGGCAAGCTGGTCGTGGTGTGCCTAACGACCGGTGAACGCGGACCCATCCGCGTTTGCGACACGCCCCCCCGCCGACGACGTCGAGGCAACGTGGGGCGCAGCGGTCAGCGCGATGCGCTCCCGGTTGCTCGGCCTGCCCGCGAAGGCCGCCTCACGGGCCGTCACGATGAGGACCGCGGCCGAGGTCGCCGCCCTCATCCGGGCCGAGATGATCGACATCCTCGCCGAGCTGGACGGGGTCGAGGTCACCGTCATGTCACCGATCCGGCCGACCGCCCCGGACGGGGACGACGCGGCCGGCGACGAGTAGGCGCGTCGCTACCCCGCCGTCCTGGCCTTGCCGCCGCGGCCCTGGCCGAGGCCGCTCGCCTTGGCGAGTTCGGAGCGCTTCGCGGCGTAGTTCGCCGCCACCATCGGGTAGTCGGGCGGCAGGCCCCACTTGCGGCGATACTCATCCGGGGTCAGGCCGCGCGTGCCAAGGTGCCGCTTCAGGGACTTGTACTGCCGACCGTCCTCCAGGCTGACGATGTAGTCCGGCGTGACCGTCTTCTTGATCGGCATTAGGGGGGTCAGCGGCGCGGGCTCCTCGGCCGGCGGCGCGGAGAGCTGGTTCAGCGCGTCGTGCACGGAGGCGATCAGCCCTGGCAGGTCGCCCACCGGGGTCGCGTTCTTCGACACGTACGCGGCGATGATTGCAGCGGTCAGTTCGACCGTGTCAGTCTCGGGGGCGTTTTCTCTCATCTCGGCCATCTTTCGCCATCTTTGTTACAGCTTCGAATGACATGAAGCGGCGCTGGATCGGCAATTGAGCTGGCAAAGTCAAGCAGAAACGGCAATTGTTGCCTCACGATTACGGCATGTAGCCGCTATGTTCTGTCCCTATCTTTGGACTTGTTTTGGTATGTGGAGAGGCGGGCGGCCAGCACTCGGCCGCCCGCCTCCTCCCGTGCTCGCGTGAGCGGGCGGAGCGGGCGTATGAGGTGCACGAACTACTTGGGCTTACCCTTTGCGCCTCCTCGACGGAGGGCCCCGAGGCCCATGCTCTTGGCAAGTTCGGAGCGCTGGGCCGCGTAGTTTGGCGCCACCATAGGGTAGTCCCGCGGCAAGCCATACATCTGCCGATACTCATCAGGCGTCAGACCGTTCTTGGTGAGATGCCGCTTCATGGACTTGTACGGCTTCGCATCGATGAAGCTGATCAGAGCGTCCGGCGTGATCGACTTGCGGATCTGGGTCGGGGTGGCCTTCGGCTTCTCCTCGGCCGGAGGCGCGGCAGACTTTCCGAGATCACCCAGAGTTGCGCCGACGGCAGCGATCAGGCTCGGCAGATCGTCTGGTCGAACCATGTTATTTGAGACGTAAGCTGCCACAATATCGGCAACCAATTTTATGGATACTGCGTCAGAAGAAACGGCGTTTCCGTCGTTGACGTTCGTGTTATTATCTTGACCTGCTTGCACTAGAGTCCTCCAAGATGAGATCATAATCTTTAATAAATTCATTTCAGGCCAAGTCAATACCTTACTCGGGCGCGCCTATAAGAGATTAGTTCTAGATGGGAGACCATTCGCAACATGGGCGATCAGGAGGTGACTGACGAGA
Source organism: Methylobacterium sp. CB376 (assembly GCF_029714205.1). Taxonomy (NCBI): domain Bacteria; kingdom Pseudomonadati; phylum Pseudomonadota; class Alphaproteobacteria; order Hyphomicrobiales; family Methylobacteriaceae; genus Methylobacterium; species Methylobacterium sp. CB376. The sequence goes on from NZ_CP121648.1 coordinate 6,081,191, forward strand.
GCCTGCGATTTCGGATCGGCGTCGACGACCAGTTCTCGGCGCCGCTCGCGAAGCTCCAGGGCGCGCTCATGCGCATCGCCAAGGACGACTCCGTCCATTCGTTCAAGCAGGACTGGACCGAGGTCGGTCGCGCCGTCGAGAAGGTCGGCGGCGTTCCAGGGGCCGGCGCGAGGCGGAGACAGCGGCGGCTCCGCGCCTACCCTGGGCGGCGCTCTCACGCGGCTCCGGCGCAATGCAGGCATCGGCGGCTGGTGGACGGCGGAGCATCACCAGCACGCCGTCTACGTGCTGGTGAAGGGCGGCTCTCGGAGCTGGGCACGAAGGCCCTGGTGGCGCGCTGGTCGGCCGTGGAGGCCCGCAGCGGCCCAACCTCGGTGCACCCGCGCTCGGGGGCGTTCGGGATCGCGCAGTTCAGGTCCAAGTCGGGCGGCTACTCGCGGCTGCGCGACGACGAGGTCGTGAACGACTTCAAGAGCGGGCCGCCCGGCCGCGCCGCGGCGCGCCGCATCGGCGACGAGATGATGGGCCGGCACTGCAACGCGGCCGGGGCCTCGGCCGGCTCCGGCACGGGCCACCTGTACATCACCATGCACGGCTCCCCGACCGGGACGCGCGGCGATCGCCTCGACCAGGGCGAGCAGGTCGTGCACGGCGGCCTAGTATGCAGCTGCTGGGTTGGCGGTACTGCTCATCGGGGCTCCTCTCGCCAGCCGGGAACGGTGGCCACCTGCATGGAGAACGGCCCGGCGGTTTCGACGAACCGGACGCGGTGAGACCCTCGGCTTGGTAGTCGAGGAACAGCAGCCTTCTCTTCAGGTAGCGGCTGAGTGCGCCGGTGGCACCGCGGTTGCGCAACGGTGAGGAGGCCGACGCCCCTATCTCGAAACGAGGTAGAAACACATGCAAGAGCGCCGAAATGCTCCGCGCGATCGGACCTTCCTGGGGGGGAGTATCGCCTTCAACGATCTTACCGTCGACTGCCTGATCCCGAACAGGTCTCGCGATGGTGCAAAGCTGATCGTGAATGGGACGCTCTTTCTCCCGCGCGAGTTCGATCTGACGTTCAAGCGAGAGAAGCGGACGCGGCGCGTCCGCCTGACATGGCGACGGCGCGACGAGGCCGGGGTGGCTTTCACGGCGCCCGCGCGCGAACCGCGCATCATCGCCGTCGACGCAAACGGCTACATCGTTCCGCCTGCAGCCATCGACTGACAGGTCGGTCATGCAGCGTCCCCACCGCGAGCCGCAGCCTCAAGCTCGGCGAGGCTGAGGGCGCGCAGGGTGGCCGCCGCCACGAAGTCGAGGATGGCGACGCCCTCGGGCGTGTCGGGCACCGTCGCCAGCACCTCGACGTCGGAGGCGGTCGCGCAGATCCCGAGGCGCACTACTCACGCGGCGCACGAATGCCCAGAACCCGGATGGCGCCATACGCGAGTACGGCCGACAGCAGCGCCAACCCAATCACGATCCAGGAGCCGTGCTCGTTTTCAGCAAACGGCAGACCCTTGGTGTTGATGCCGAATACCCCTGTGATCAGCGTCGGAGGAAGGAACAACGCCGTCAGGATCGACAGGGTGTAAAGTTGCCGGTTCGACTGCTCCGCCAGGCGAGCCGACAACTCCTCCTGCAGCAGGCGGCTCCGCTCCGCGATCAGGTTCATATCACGGTCGAGGGCGTCGAGCCGCTGCGCGATCCGGGCGGCCGTCATGACGGCGAGATCGGGCAGCTGTTCAGTGTTGCCATCCTCCTCCAACCGATGGAACACCGCGCGCAGGCCGAGCAGTTGCCGGTGCAGGCGCACGGCGTCTCGGCGTATGGGGCCAAGCCGTCGACGGTCGCCCCGCACGCGCTCCTCGAGGATGTGGTCCTCGATCGCGTCCACCTCGTCCGCGAGCTTGGATCCCGAGGCGGCGATCGAGGCAATCACGTACCCGATCAGTCGCTCGAGCAGGAGGATCGGTGAAGCGAACCGTGCGCCCTCCGTCGCAGCGGCGCGGGCGGCATCCGGGCTCTCCACCCGTTCACGCCGGCCGCTGACCAGCAGGCGCGGGCCGAGGACGAAGTGCAGCCGGCCGGTGGCCCCATCTGCGCCCGCGTCAGCCTCGCTCTCCTCGTCCCGGGTGAGGTCAGCGACCACACCGCCGATGTGATTACCCTCGACGGTCACGCGCTGGTGCTCGTCGGTGCTGAAGACGCAGGTCGCGAGCCGTGGCGGACCGAGTTGCCCATCCCTGAATACCGCGTCGAGGTGGGCCGTGGTGAGATCGAAGTGGAGCCAGAGGAAGCCCTGCCCGAAACCACCGAGGTCTGAGAGGTCCTCTTGGGGGTCAACGAGGTGACCACGTCCCGCCTCGTCGAAGCGCATGGCCCAGAGCAGACCATTCAGGAGAGACTCCCCTCGAGCGGATCCGACCGAGCTGGCCTCGGCATGGGACGGCGATGTGAACCGGCTCATCACAACTGGCCTCGATCTAGGAGGGCCACGATACCCTTTCCAGCGACGCCGAACGCTCCGCACTTCTGCCTCAACTGACGACTCGCGAGCTGCGGGTTAGGCGCACCCGTGGATCCTCCGGTCGTATTCTGGCCGGTGCAGGCCGGGTGTGCTGACGTACCAGAGTTAGATGGCCGAGGTGTTGACCCTGCCGAACCGCTGTCGAAGTCGGATCACGCGGCGCGCGCGGTCCCAAATCACCACGGCAGAGTTGGCGGTGAAGGCGCGCGCCTTGAACATCGCCTCAACGTTATCTTGTGCGTCTATTAGCTCAACGCCGGTAATGTGATTGTCCATGTTCATCAAGTACGCTCGATAATCGAGCGTAGGATTTTCATTCTCGTCGCATGATCGCGAGCAAGCGCAACGACATGTCATTTGATGCCCCGCCTCGTTGGGCGAGAGATTCCGGTCTCTCATTGCTAGGCTTGACTTCGATCATATTGGTATCAAGCAGTTTTTTACAATTCCAGTGTTTGTTGCTGTGCAACATGAAAGCAAGCGCTGCCAATTGAGAGGCGCCCAAAAGGACCCACTATCGGGGCTCCTCATGCCAGCCAGCGAGGCCGGTCCATGCTTCGACGAGGGTCGCGGTACGGGCCTCGGCCCTGGCAGGGTCGAGCGCCCGGAACCAGTCGAGGACGAGGCGGAGCGCGTCCGGGCCCGCGGCTTCGGCGAGGGAAAGGCGCCGGTGGCGAACAGGAGCCCCGCAGGCGGCCTTGGCGAATCCAGAGGCGGGGGGGGCCTCGGCAGCTTGCCGAAGGGCGCTGCCGGCCCGTGCATAGGCCACGACGGGGTTCTGGGACGGCAAGCCCCCAAGGGCTAACCTTCCGCCGAGCGTTCGCGCGTCTGGACGCGGCGGCCGAGCTGTCAGGCCGGATCCCAGTCCGGTTGATCGGCCGCGAGTGAAGTCGAGAAGGCCGCCAGCGGCATCGGCTCGCCGCCCGGCGGGGCGATGAAGACCTGAGTAACGCCCTCGCGATCGAGGACACGCCCGCTCTCCAGCGCGGCTTCGGCAGTTTCGCGTCCGACCGAGAGCGGGCCGGCCGCGGTCTGGATCGTGACCGTGAACGTGTTCACCGAACCTTGGACACAGAAACGCTGTCGTGACAGACGGCGGATTGAGTGCCCCGTTCCGCGGTACGCTGTGCGTCGGCCGCTACGGCATCGCTGTGCCAGGGTGAGGCCGCTGGTTTTCATTGTCTGGAGCCGTCCATGATGAGGTTAGGATCAAGGGGTCAGTAGGGCTGGAGCACGACAACGACCAACTTGCCCATATGAGTGCATCAAATCAGCCGTCCTGCCATTAAACTTCAAGCTTTCATTGGATTGTGAGCAGCGAAGCTGAAGCCCAGGGAGGAAGGCTCCCGAGTGGACGGTTTAGCCAACGACTTAGATGCGCCAGTTCCGGACCTTCGATTAGGGCGGCCGGAACGGCGGCTCAATACCCAACACCGGACCTTCCGGGGTCTCGCGGATCGAATCTCAGCACCAAGCCGGCATATGGGTCCAGCCCTCAAGCCTGATTTCTCGCAATTCAAGAATTCTGATGCGTCGTGACATGGCCGTTCGTCTGTGAGTTGGGCGCAGCCTCTCCTTTCGCATTTTAGGGATTAGGAGGACCAGCTCCGGGCAGGGCATCTCCCTCCTCAGCACGGGCCATCAAGTCGGTCTCACGCAGCATCGCGACCAGCACTTCGTCGCCGATGCGATCCTCCTCACGCAGGCGCACCAGAGCCGAACGAGCTGCGTCGAACCCATTAACCTGGTGCGGACCCGGGTTGGCCAAGGCCTCGCCGATGGCGCGATGGGCCAGATGCCGCTCGTGCTCGCTCTGCCGCTCATCGGCGAGCGCCGTCCGCTTGACCACGGCGCGGAGCGTTAGCCCCTGCAGCAGAACGGACGCGACGATGGTCACGGCCGCGAGCGCGAGGATGACGTTGCGCTCCGGGAAGGGGTGGCCGTCGGGCAGGGCTGCCGGGATCGACAGCGCGATCACGAGGCCAATCACGGAGCGCGTCGACGACCATGTCATGACCGTGGCGGCTCGGGCGCAATCGCGTCCAGACGGCACCGATCGGCCGCCTCCGGCCACAAGGGCGCGTGCGATCGGAGGTAGGTGTCCGGCCAGGTACGATGCCACGAACTGCACGGTGAGCACGAGGACTAGAACGCCCGCGGTTGCTGCGGCGAGACGCAAGAGGCCCCAGGTTTCGACACCTTCGAGGGCCTGGGGCAGGGCACGCCCGGCTAGGAAGAACAAGGCGCTTGAGATCATGAGGCTCGCCTGCTCCCAAAAGGCCGTGGAGCTCACCCGAGCCTCGGATGAGGAGATCGGGGCGCCCGTGCGCCGGTCGATGCGCACCGCCGAGACGACGAGGGCCGCAGCCGTGATAGCACCTACCACGGACAGACCGAGCGCGTGGGCAGTGAGGGCTGCTCCGTAGGGCGTCGCGACGGAGATCGCGATCTCGACCGGAGCTGGGTCAACTCGCTGGCGTGCACAAGCAATGCCGTAGCCAATGGTGCAGCCCAGCGCGACACCGGCCGGGAGGTCCCAGAGATAGTGCTCGGCGATGTTCCAGGGCGAGGTGGAACCGCCAGCCTGGGCCATCTCGATCAGGAGGGTGAACGTCGCGAGGATCAGCAACCGGCCGGTTAGCTCGCGCGCCTTGAGCGTATCGGCGATAGCGCGCGGCACTTCCGGGCGACCCTTTGCCTCGTGGAACAGGCGGGTGTCGAAGATCGCCGCGACAGTGCCGAGCAGGAGGGCGCCGGTCCAGGAGAGGCCGGGTAGCAGGACGAAGCGGGCTCCGGCAGCAACTGCGGTGGTGGTCGCCCCGACAAGAAACGCACCAACCAAAACACCTGGCCAGAATGTAAAGCGTAAGAGGTGCCAAGAAACCCGAACGGAGGAGGCGTAGATGATGGGAGGCAGAAGGAGATTGAGCACGAATTGCGGATCAACTGAGGTCGCGGGCAGGCCGGGGAGGATGGCCGATAAAACACCTAGGCCGAACAGGACTATGGAGTCTGGCACCTTCGTCATGCGCGCCAGGGCCAGAACGGGCCCGATTGAGGTGAGGAGAAGTGCAACGAATTGGTAGTTGCTCAAGCTTTGCTCCACCGCCGCGCACTCGCCCCGACGCTTCTACCCTCACCGTGGCGTTGTCACGCGAAGCGGTGGCAGGCCGGCTCGGGTCGGGGTAGGGCAGGGGGCATGCAGCCCATCTCGTACGCTCGCCACCAGTTCCCACCCGAGATCATCCGCCACGCTGTCTGGCTGTACCTGCGCTTCACCCTCAGCTACCGCTACGTGGAGGAGCTCCTGGCCGAGCGCGGCATCGAGACCACCTACGAGAGCGTCCGGCGCTGGGTGATCAAGTTCGGGCTCGTGTTCGCCCGCAATCTCCGCCGCCTCCGACTCCGATCGCCCAGCAGGTGGGATCTGGACGAGATGGAGGTCTTGATCCAGGGCCGACGTATGTACTCGTGGCGGGCGGTCGATGTAGAGATGAAGCTCAGTAGACAAATCTAGAAATTCGTTAGGCATCAAACTGCTCCTTAAACCGCGATGCCCAAGGTTGATCGAGTAAATTTCTCGAGGTACTCCACGAGATGGTCTGATGAGCTCGCCGCCTGCTCTGGCTCGCCTCTGGCCATCGCAATCAAGCGCGCGGCATGCAGCTCAGCAGCCTTCTCGAGACTGCCGTACTTTTCGTAGTGAGCGAACCAGAACCGTCTCGATAGGCCGTGCACCCGACGAATCATGTCAGCGAGAATCTCGTTATCTGCCGCCTCAGCTGTGATCGCGTGACACTCTCGAAGCACCTGCATGAAGGCACGGCCGTCGCCGTCATGGGCCGTCGCGGTAATCTCATCCGCAAGAGCGCGCATTCGCGTTCGCTGTGCCGGCGCGGCAAGCCGAGCCGCGTGACGTACGACCAGCCGTTCGAGCTCCGCCCTGATTTCCAGGATTTTCAGCTGCGTCCGCGTGTCGATCTCCGCGACGATGATGCCGCGGCGGGGAAGCACTACCACTAAGCCCTCCAGCGACAATCGGAGAAGCGCCTCACGTATGGGAGTACGACCGAAGCCGAGCTTTTTGCTCAGCGATGTTTCGGAAAGAAGCGAGCCTGCGGGGAGGACGCGCAGCGTGATGAGCTCTTCAAGCACCTCGTAGGCCTGATCGCGCAGTGAAGGTGCAGCAGCGGGTTCGACGGCGCTGTCGTGAGGCGACGCTGTCCCACCGCGGCAACTCTCCTCACCCAAAGCCTGCCCGTTAGCCTTCGCAATCACCACTCGTACTCCCAAGCGCGGTCACGAACCGCCAGCCACCGCTGACACGTTATAGGGTGGCATCTGATCCTCGATTGACATATCAGATGCGGATGAGTGACAAGCAACCAACCCCGGGGAGAAAATCTCAATGCAACGCTTCGCCGCTACCTTCGCTCTCGCATGTCTCACATGTTCCAGCGCTGGAGCGGGCGAAGCACCGGTTAAGATCGGCCTGCTGACCGACATGTCCGGCGTGTTCGCAGACGCTGACGGCCCGGGCGGAGCCGAGGCCGTGAAGATGGCCATCGAGGATTTTGGCGGGGAGGTCCTCGGGCAGAAGATCACCTTTTTCTCAGCCGATCACCAGAACAAGCCGGATATCGGCGCTGCGAAGGCGCGCGAGTGGTTCGACCGAGATGGTATCACTATGGTGCTAGCAGGCCCGAACTCGTCTGTTGCACTTGCCGTCAACGCGATTTCACGTGACAAGAAACGCATTTTCATGCCGATTGGTGCAACCACGTCGCGCCTATCGAATGAGGACTGCACGCCGTACACCGTACAATACGCCTACGACACAATTGCCCTCTCGAAAGGGACAGGTTCAGCCGTCCTCAAGCAAGGCGGAAAATCCTGGTATTTCGTTACAGCCGACTTCGCATTTGGCACGGCAATCGAGAAGGATACGCGTGATGTTGTTCAGGCTCAGGGTGGAAAGACCCTCGGCTCTGTCCGCCATCCGCTCGGCACGGCTGATTACTCGTCGTACCTGCTTCAGGCTCAAGCCGCAAGACCTGACGTCTTAGCACTGGCGAATGCCGGAACCGACACGATCAACTCCATCAAGGCTGTCGATGAATTTGGCCTCGTCGATCAAATGAAAGTCGTAGCCATGAATATGTATCTCAGTGATGTCCATGCTCTTGGGCTTGATGCCGCAAAGGGCATGTACATGACGGACGGTTGGTATTGGGATCTTAACGACAAAACACGTGCATGGGCCAAGAGATTTTTAGCGCGTACTTCCAAGATGCCGACTCTTGTTCAGGCCGCCGACTACTCCGCAGCGTGGCACTATTTGTCGGCCGTTAAGGCTGCTGGGAGCAGCGATTCAGATGCGGTGGTCGCTAAGATGCGTGAGATGCCGATCAATGATTTCTTCGCAACGGGTGGCCACATTCGGGCAGACGGGCGAATGATACACGAAATGTATCTCATGCAAGTCAAGTCTCCGAGCGAGTCGAAATATCCGTGGGATTACTACAAGGTAATTGAGGTTATCCCAGGCGAACAAGCAGCGTTTACTAAAGAGGAGAGTCGCTGCAATTTGTGGAAGTAAAGCGACACTCACCAGAATGATTACCCACGGGGTGCGCACGAGCGCGGCGCGACCCACAAGCGAGGCCGCTGGAGGGAGCCCGCCGCGACTCTTGCCGGAAGCTGATTTCGCTGATTCCCTCGTGAGATGGGCCGCAGTGATCTTGAGCGTTTGAGCAAGGAGGAGTTGATCGAGCTGGTGCTGCGACTGCAGCGGCCTGAGACGACCTCGCGCACCTCCTCGAAGCCGCCCTCCACTGATCGCAAGAAGCGGCGCGAGCAGGCCGAGCCTGGCGGTGCCAAGCCCGGTCACGAGGAGCACAGCCGTACGCTCAGCCCCGATCCCGACGAGGTCGTCGCGCATCGCCCGGTTCAGTGCCCTTGCTGCGGCAGCGCCCTGGCTGTGGACCTGCCGGCCGAGATCGTCAGCGTGCGCGAGCAGGTCGAGCTTCCGGAGGTGACGCCGCTCGTCACCCAGCATCAGCGGCTCGCGGTGCGCTGCCCGTCCTGCGGAACTCGGGTCGTCGCCCCCCCTGCCGAAGGAAGTGGGCGGCACGCCGTTCGGCCCGCGGTTGCACGCGGTGGCGACCTACCTGAAGACCGTCCAGGCCCTCTCCTGCGGTCGCCTGGAGGCGGCGCTGGCTGACCTGTTCGGGCTCACCCTGAGCCAGGGCGGGCTGATGAACCTGCTCCGTCGCGCCCGGCGGCAGTTCCGGTCCGGTCGCGAACCGGCGGTCTCGGCGCTGCGCCGGGCCGCGGTGGTCGCCTCGGACGAGACTGGCGCCCGGATCGAAGGCTGCAACTCGTACCACTGGGTCTTCCGCTCGGACGAGGCGGTCGTACATCACGCCGCCCCGACGCGGGCTGCCTTCGTCGTGCACGCGATGGTGGTCAGCCTGCGGTGTGGCTGTCGGACCGCTACACCGCCCAGCAAGGGCACGGCGAGCGCCACCGGACCTGCCTGGCGCATCTGGCGCGCGACGTCGCCTACGCGGCCGAGGTCAGCGACGATCCCGTGCCGTTGCGCCTGTAGCTGTGGCTCGGGTCCGTGTTCAGCCTGGCCGAGCGCGTCACCGACTTGGCTGCCTCGACGCTCTCGGCCAAGCGGCGGGCGCTGGAACGGCAGCTGTCCGACATCCCGTCCGCCCCGAGCCGGTGAGATCTGACCCGTGCGCTGCAAGCCAAGATCAGCCGCGCCCGCGATCAGCTCCTGGTCTTCCTCGACCATCCCGGCCGCGTGGAGGTCACGAACAACGGGTGTGAGCGAGCCCTGCGCCCGGCAGTGGTGCAGCGGAAGGTGACGAACGGCTACCGGGCGAAGCGGACGTGCGCACGGCGGTCGACACCGCTCGCCTCTCGGGTGCCGACACCTTCGCCACTCTCCTCAAGACCATCCGCGCCTGAGCCCGCTGCCACGGGCGTGGGTAATTACTGCCCAGCTCTCACACGAATCGGTGCGAAGGCAGCAACCGGGATCGCCCACGTCACCCCGCCTAATTTAAAGCATCTATGGGCGCTCCTCTTGTGGGGAGACTCTCTTCTTTGTCACGAAATCTAAACACATGAGTTGTTATTTTACCTAAGCTGAACTTTCACCAGAGATGAGTTATGCTCCGGCGAACCGGCTAAAGAATGGCCGCGATCTTGACGCCAGCGCAGAAAGACCTGGTACAATCCTTCCTTATCGGCTGAGCCGCGATCTCGACGCCAGCGCAGAAAGGCTTGATACAATCCTTCCTTGTCGGCCGATGCGCTCGGACGCCGCTCGTTGAGGAAGGCCATGAACTCGGCGCCGGGGAGCGGCTCACGGTGGGCATCAAGCCATTCCTGCGCGGGCTCGAACCGCGTCCATCCGCCGACCTCGGCGGCGAGGTTCACATCCCGCCATTTCGAATGGCGTTGAGGCGCCAGGAACTCGTCGAACTTGCCGAAGAAGGCATCCACGAAGCGGGCAAGCCTGGCATAACGCTCGGATCCCTTCGGGTGATTGTAGACCCCCAGCACGGTCCCGACCGCCAGCGTCTCAATTTCATCCTCGTCGCGGACGAGGTTCGGGTAATCCTGACGCGTCAGTGAGGCCGGCAGATAGTCGTCCGAGATCGAAGGGCCGTACTTGGCGGGGATGAGGTGAAACCGATCGCCTGGAGCGAAACCCGCCACCACCGCCACGGGCTTGGCTGCCACGGAGACGACCGCGTCCACCTCGCCTTTGCGCAGCATCTCGAAGGCGGTCGGTTGGTCGACATTGATCGCCTGCACGGTGACGCCGAGGTTCCGGAACATCGCCCGGCCGCTGTAATCGGTGCCGCTGCCCTTGACGTCGAAGGTCACCCGCTTGCCCGCGAGCTGCCGCGCCTCCGTGACGCTGTTCGGACCGATGATATGCAGCTCGTCGTCGAACAGCTTTGCGATGTAGCGGATATGCGGCGCGATGCTGGCGAGGCGCTTGTCTTCGCGCAACTGCTCCTGCGTGTCGGTGCGCAGAAAGGCGAGGTCGACGCCCTTCAGGAACCGGAGATCGTAGGCGTTCTGGCCCGCCCCCTTGCCCAGCATGGGCAGGACGCGCAGGCGCTCGTCGTCAAGGACGAAGGCCAGGTCCGCTCCGACACGGAAGTAGGTTCCTCCAGGCGTGCCGGTGACAACCGAGACGGTTGCGGCGTTCATGCGTTTACCGATCGCATGCTCCGTCTCGCCGGCCGACAATACGGCCTGCTTCCCTGCGGCCTGGGACGCGCCCGCGGCTTGGGAGGTATCCCGCGCGCCTGCCGGGGAGCAGGGTACGCCAGCCAGCAGGAGGGCTGAGACGGCGAGGGCCATCAATCCCGTTGTCCGAGTTTTGCAGCTCATGGCATCCCCCCGTTTGCCACCCCTACGGAGCCCGTTCGTGCCTGGAGTCGGACGCTCCCCTGGCGAGCCTGAGCGGCCGCTTCGGCATGCATGCGTGCTTGCTTCGGGTCGGCCTTCAGCCCTCGACTGCCCAGGCGGTGCAGGAAAGCCTCGTCGTAGGTTTGCCCCAGGAGGTTGATCGCGTCGGCGTCACCGGCCGAGGCCGCCCGCCGCAGGAATAGCCGCGCGCCACTCACGTTGCCCAGTCGCAGCGCTTGCTGGGCCTTCGCCACGAGGGCCTTCGGGAGTGGTTCTGCCGCTGAGCCCTGGCCGGTGGGCGTGGCGGGTTGCGGTTCCGCCTGTGCGCTGCGGCCTGATATGCCTGCCGCACCGGCGGCTTGTGGGACGATCGGGGATGGGGTTGCCGCCGCGGTCCTGGCTTGAACGACCCTTGGCTCGGGCGAGGGAGGCAGAGAGGCTTGCGGGATGATCACCATCGACAAAAGCTTTTCGACGCGAGCGGAGCTGTCGGTCTCGGACGCGGGCAGGAGGCCTGCGATACCCACATAGATCTTCGTCTCTGGTGCACGCGAGACCAGTTCGCCTGGTAGAGTGAACGTCAAATCTTTGAGGTTCAGCGTTGTGATCTCAATTAAATCTGCATCGTTCATCACAGTCATGCTCTGATAATTATCTGAAACGATAGCGCCGTGTGGCAGCCCTACTAAATATATTGTTGAGTATCTGCTTTGTGCGGGTAGCAGATTTTTGATTGGTACGGATATTCGCTCATCACAAGGGGCTCTGATTGTAATCAATCTGGCTTCTTCAGGCTTTATTTCTGTTTTATTCGACAATGATGAGCTTATAGATGGATCATCGTCAAATTGTGCAAGAGATTGATTGCTCAAGATGCAGGCAAAAGATCCCATCACCATGAATGGCAGGGCAACTTTTTTGTTGTATGATCTTGAATTGCACAGTTCTCCTGACATGACAGAACCTCCCACGATTCTTATTATAATTCATTAATTCTTGGAACCTCTGCGGTTCCCAGGCGCCATCCAAGTTCTTTGATGCGTGCATTCACATTCGCATCCCATCGATATGTCAATCACTCAAATGAACTAGGCGGATTACTGTGTTTCATTGTGAAGCTTATATAATTCGCGAACGATACTCGCGGAAGCTGCAACCGGGACTGTTGGCAGCCTTGGGCTTGTTACAAACACGGAACTGGGACGCAGCAGGGGCCTGCCACTCCGTTTTCGTGCTTTGTTATCCAGGGCGGGCCCGACGAGGGAGGCGGGTCCTTCGTAACGTCCGCAGGGGTATGGCTGTGCGGATGGCGAGCGGAGGCGCGAAAACCCTGTCCGTATGGGTCGGTTTCGATACACGTGTCAGGCGACGTCAGGGGCTGACCCCTTGGCGACACGGTGGGAAGACCCCATCCACTCTACCTGCTGCTTAAGGTTGTTCGCCGGCGGGAGCGCGTCCGGGCGAGCGCTGCCCGCTCTCGCGCGTTGCGCGACAAGGCCTTGACCCGCTCTCACCGGCGAACAGCCCTCAGACTGGGGACCGATGCAAGGCATCGACCCTCATCAAAATCAACTCAGGCGGGAGTCGCGCCAATGGCGATAGAGGGTCAGCCCCTGATGTCGCCTGACGCCAGCAGGAAGCGGCGCAGCTGCGACCCGAACCCACCCACGATCCCCGGCGGAAGCGGCGCCACCAGCGGTAAGCCGGCCGGCACAAGCCAGCGCTCGCGCCGATAGCGGATCACGCAGGCCTCCGGCACAAGATCGCTGACCGGCATCTCCTCGTGGCCCTTGGAGCGCGAGCCCAAGGGCGCGGCGACCGGCTGCATCACCTCCGGGATGAGGGCGCTGCACTCGTGCGCCAGGCCGCGCCGCGCTGGCTTGCTCCACGACCGGCCAGCCGACCCGGTGGCCATCTCCAGCCCGGAGGGCGTCAGGCACGTCTGAGGGCGGGGCGGCAGGCCCTTGAGCCGGGCGATCTCGTCGCGCAGTGCCCGGTTCTCCGGCGACAGCCGCTGAACCACACCGATTAGCCTTCCCACCAACGCCCGCAGGTCCGACAACCCGAGCGTCTCATGGCGGCGAACGCGTATGTCGCCCGGATCTTGGATGAGGATGTGAGCGAGAATGCCTATCACGCGGAGGTCCCGCGGGAGCGTCAGGTCCTCTCCAGCTCTACTCCTCGGCGCGTCGTCAAGGCGCGCTCACCTCCCGATGCAACTCGCTCCCCCGCATCAGGCGCCGGGCGATGTCAGCCGTCTGCAACGCCGCCCGTTCGGTCGGTGAGTGGGCTGCAAGATATCGGGCAACCGCGACGAGGATGTGCCGGCCCGCGTCGGTATCGCCCCACTCCGCGAATTGCCGGATCCCGGCCTCCAGCATCTGATAAGCATGGAAGCCCGCATCTTCGCGCAGCACCGCCCGTGCGAGCGTGGCAATCAGTCCCTGTGACGGGTGGCCGAGTGTGAGATGCCGGGCCACGAGCCTCGCCGCGACATCGACATGCCGCTGCCGGTCAAACGCATCGAGCAAGTTGGCGCGGATGGCCTCGGCGTCGGCGGGCAAGTCGTCGAGCGGCTCGTCGCCGTCTCCCGGAATGTGGGCCGGCGGTACGTTGAGGTAGCGGGTAAGGTACAGGGCCATCGCTCCGTGCAGGATGCTGCGCACGGCCGTGACGCGACCGTCGGCGCTGGTAGTCCCGATTCGGTTGAGCAACTGGTGGACGGCGTTGGCGTAGCTGAAGACATGGTGCGCCGCCTCCCAGTCGCCGTGCTCGTTGGCGTTGCCGAACCGCGCCACCCTGAGCGCCGCCCCGTATGCGAGCGATTGGCCTAGGTCAGAGGGGGAGGCTCCTGCGCGGATCGCCGCTTCGAGCATGTCCATGATCCTGACTGGATCGTCACCGAGCAGCTCTCGGGCGAGCGTCACGTGGTTCGACCAGCCTTCGGCCCGGTGGGCAGCAAGCAGGTCCGGCCATTGCCTTGCTGGTTCCTCACAGAGTGCAACCAGATCAACGGGCTGTCGCCACGCGGTCGATTCCTCGGCGCCGCGGGACGCCGCCATCTGGCCGACCACAGTCGGCAGCACCGCCGTCGCGTGCTCCCAGCCGATCAGGTCGAGACACTCGAACGCCTTGTTGATGAAGTCGAGGGAGTGCCCGCCGTCAGCGAACGCCCGCTCCGTCTCGGCCGCGAGAAGCGCGTCGGCGAGTACGGGTGGAGCGAGTCCGGCCGCGATCGCCGTGAGCACGGTGCGCTCGGCCGCTTCGCGATGACGAACGGCGGTCCAGCGCCCCAGCCAGCGCTTGAGCGCAGCCGGGTCGGGCCGGCTTCCAAGCGCCGCCCGATCCCGCCGCCGCGGCGCGCCATCGCAGTCCGCCGCCACGTGGCGTGCGCCGTGGAACAGGGCGAGGTATGCTTCCTCCTCGGGCAGCACCGGCAGGAGATTGGCGAGCGCCGTGAGGATCGTGAGACCCGCGCCCCAGCCGTCGCGGTTCCGCGCCCCGAACAGCGCCACCTGCCGCACGATGTCGGCTCGCGGCACCTCGGCCGCGAGCTGACCCTGCACGGCCTTGGCGATGACGAGGTCGAGGTCGTGGGAGAGGCCGTCCGCAAGCCGCTGCTCCCAGTGGCCGACGGGGTCGGCGTGGGCGAACCCGGTCCTCACCCAGACCTCTCCATCGCGCACCTCGACCGGGCAGACTGGGACATCGTCCGCCCACAGGTCGAAGGTGCAGCCGCTCTCGAGGTCGAAGCGGGCGTGGTGCCAATGACAGGTCAGGATGCCGTCCTCGACGCTGCCCCGCTCGAGCGGGAAGCCCATGTGGGGGCAACGATTGTCGAGGGCGACGACGCGTCCGCGGTCGTGGATCACCAGGATCGGGCGATGGTGGCCGTGCATAACGATCCGCCCCTTCGCGCTCAGCTCCTCGAGACTTCCCGCCAGCGAGAATTCCCTGTTCGGCGCCTCCATGAGCATGCCTCCTGCAGCTATGCTGTGTTCTGAAGCAGGCGGATGGAGCAACCATCCACTCATGGCGATGCGCGCGGGCTGCGCCTCAGTCAAGGCGGCCTGATAGACCGAGGTGCCGTCGCGGGGGTGGTTGGAATGTGACGTTGCGTAGTCTCCGGGAAGCATCACACCGGGAACTGAGCTGCGGTCGCAGGAGGGACAGGGTCCTCCTCATCTGAGGCCGCAACAGTAGTTTTCTGACAAGTTTCCGCGGTTTCAGCCCTGAACAGGTGCAATGTCCGGCGGGAGATCAGGTGATATCGGGTGTAGAACGTGTTCTGGACAGTCGAGCGCATTGCGCGGAGACGCTGCGCCGATCCGGACGACTTGGATACCTATTGATTACGATTTCGCGATGACATGGCGTGCGATAGATTTTATTCGCTGGTGTTCTTACGATAGCTCCGCTCTTGCCCACCAATTCGGCCAAATTGCAGTTGCGCCGCCAGCGCACCCGCATCTGACAGAAAGCCGAGCAGTAAGTGAATTTAATCCGGTTACACCGCTAACAACCCTCGCCAATTTAACTGCCTGTTAACCATCGGGTCTGAGCATTGGTTATCGTGCAGGAGGCAGCGATGACTCGATCTCAGAAGCTCCGGCCCAAGCGCTGGATTATGCGAGCAATTGATCGAGCTCTACCAGAAGAACCTATGGATCCTTCTCAGTACGCTCGCATGGCTGCTTTCGAAAATCCAACTTGGCATCGGAGCGAACCTGCTCGGTAACCCGTACGAGGAACACACAAATTTGACCTGCTTCTTGCCCGAGGAGGGTCCGAATCCGCTATCACTTATCCATTGAAAGGGATCACGCTCCGCGTCCGATGAGACCGGCTGTCACTGGGTATTGAAATTTTCGTCCCATCATTTGGCAGACTATGCAATGATGGCTTCGCTGAACGAGGAGGTTGATCATGGCCTCGGAGAAGAAGCGCGGAAACCGCGAAGCCAAGAAGCCGAAGAAGCCGGTGCCCAAGACCAGCGCGGCAGCACCGTCGACGAAGGACATGGTTAGCGCTGCCGTGAAATCGGCCAATCGGAAATAGGCCTCGCACCCGACTCGCGAGCTCGGCAGCGAACCCAATGGCTGCGGCCAGCGAGGTACCACTCTGCACCCGTGGATCGGGCAGTCGCCCGACGCTGCAACCAAGTGGGTGGTTGATGACGGCGCGTACACCGGGCGACCGGATCCCGGCCATTATCAGGCGCGGACAAAGTCTCCACCGCAGGCGGAGCTACCCAAGGGCCCCATCATGAGTGCGCCGGTCCTGGCGCTTGTGTGCATCGCCATGTCGGGGTCGCAGCTCCCGTTTCGCTCTGCCTGCCGTCAAGCGTCGACCTCGGACTCGAAGGACCTTTGTGGGAAGTGGACCCTGCCGGCGAGATCGCCTGTAGAGGCCGGCGCTGCTCAACGGCTTTCACTCTGTCCATGGAGTTGAAGGAGCGGACTGCGGTCACACCCGAGCAGCGCCTGCGCGGCGGGATCGCTCGGAACGAGCATCCTGGCGGAGGGGGCGGATCATCGGGCCTGTCCACCATGTCGGTCGGCTGTGGACGGCCCGATGGGATCGGGGCTTCGTCAGTCTCATCGAGGTCGGCGAGCGTGACCTCTGGCTCCGGCTCGTCTCGCCCACGCGCCCCGACGAAGCAGGTGGGGAATGGGAGAAAACTGGGCTCGGGCTCCGGTTCGGAGATGGACGGGCCGCCTCGCGGCAGCCTGTCCACCAAGTTTGGAGGTAGCTGACCTCAGAAGTCCATGCCGCCCATGCCGCCGCCGGGCATGGCGGGAGCCGAGCTTTCCTTCTTCGGCGCATCCGCCACCATCGCCTCCGTGGTGACGAGCAGGCCGGCGACCGAGGCCGCACCCTGCATGGCCGTGCGCACCACCTTGGCCGGATCGACGACACCGGCCTCGAGCAGGTCCACGTACTCCTCGGTCTGGGCGTTGAAGCCGTACGTCTCAGAGCCCGTGTTGTTGGAGATCTGGCCGACCACGATCGAGCCCTCGACGCCCGCGTTCTCGGCGATTTGGCGGATCGGGGCCTCCAGCGCCCTGAGCACGATCTTGATGCCAGCCTGGACATCCGGGTTATCGCTCGTGAGCGCGGCCACGGCCGCCTGGGCCCGCAGGAGCGCGGTGCCGCCGCCCGGGACGATGCCCTCCTCCACCGCCGCGCGGGTGGCGTGAAGGGCGTCCTCTACACGGTCCTTCTTCTCCTTGACCTCGACCTCGGTCGAACCGCCGACGCGGATGATCGCAACTCCGCCCGCGAGCTTGGCCAGGCGCTCCTGCAGCTTCTCCCGGTCGTAGTCCGAGGTCGTCTCCTCGATCTGCGCCTTGATCTGCGCCACCCGCGCCTCGATGTCCGCCTTCTCCCCGGCCCCATCGATGATCGTGGTGTTCTCCTTCTCGATCCGCACCCGCTTGGCCCGCCCGAGCATCGGCAGCGTCACGTTCTCCAGCTTGATGCCGAGATCCTCCGCGATCATCTGACCGGCGGTCAGGATCGCGATGTCCTCCAGCATCGCCTTGCGCCGGTCGCCGAAGCCCGGCGCCTTCACGGCCGCCACCTTCAGACCGCCGCGCAGCTTGTTGACCACCAGCGTGGCCAGCGCCTCGCCCTCGATGTCCTCGGCCACGATCAGCAGCGGCTTGCCGGTCTGCACCACCGCCTCGAGCACCGGCAGCATCGCCTGCAGCGACGACAGCTTCTTCTCGTGGATCAGGATGTAAGGATCCTCGAGATCGGCGATCATCTTCTCCGCGTTCGTGATGAAGTACGGGGAGAGGTAGCCGCGGTCGAACTGCATGCCCTCGACGACGTCGAGCTCGGTCACGGCGGTCTTCGCTTCTTCAGCCGTGATCACGCCCTCGTTGCCGACCTTCTGCATGGCCTGGGCGATCATCTCGCCGATCTCCTTGTCGCCGTTGGCCGAGATCGTGCCGACCTGGGCAATCCCCTCCGACGAGACAACTTTCCTGGCGCGGCCAGTAATGTCCTTCACGGTGGCGGCGGTGGCGAGGTCGATGCCGCGCTTGAGGTCCATCGGGTTCATGCCGGCGGCGACGTACTTGGCGCCTTCCTTGACGATGGCCTGGGCCAGCACGGTGGCGGTCGTGGTGCCATCACCGGCGAGATCGCTGGTCTTCGAGGCCACCTCGCGCACCATCTGGGCGCCCATGTTCTCGAACTTGTCGGCGAGTTCGATCTCCTTGGCGACGGTCACGCCGTCCTTGGTGATGCGGGGAGCCCCGAAGCTCTTCTCGAGCACGACGTTGCGGCCCTTGGGGCCGAGCGTCACCTTCACGGCGTTGGCGAGGATGTCGACACCGCGCAGCATCTTCTCGCGCGCGTCGGAGGAGAAACGAACGTCCTTGGCAGCCATAGGTCAGATCCTTGTTGTCGGATTGCAGTCCCAAGGCGCCCCGAATCGGCAGCCTCGAAGGACGAAGTTCACGAACCCGTGGGGCCGCCTCAGGCGAGGACGCCCATGATGTCGGACTCCTTCATGATCAGGAGGTCCTGACCGTCGAGGCGAACCTCGGTACCCGACCACTTGCCGAACAGGACGCGGTCGCCGGCCTTCACGTCAAGGGGGGCCACCTTGCCGGACTCGTCGCGTGCACCCGGGCCGACAGCGATAACCTCTCCCTCCTGCGGCTTCTCCTTAGCGGTATCGGGGATGATGATGCCACCTTTGGTCTTCTCCTCCGCCTCGATGCGGCGGACGACGACACGGTCGTGCAGCGGACGAAACTTCATGGGACCTCCGGTTTCCTGCCTGAACAGGTCAGCGGCTCGTCAGTGCCGCCGCTTGAGAGAAGCTTTTGCCTCCCCCTCCACGCGAAGCGTCTTAGCACTCCACCAGAGCGAGTGCTAACGATCATTGGCCGGTTTCGCAAATCGCTTCTGAGCTGCACGTCTGCGATGTTGCTGCTGGCGTCGTCACGCGAAGCGGGGGTAGGCGGGCTAGGGTCTGGATGCTGGTGAGCGAACGAACCAGAAACGACAATCACGCCCACTGGACCGGCACTGTCCTGGATCCGCGACACTTGCCCTGCTTAGCTGAGGGAGCGGGAGCCGACCATGGGTCCCGAGTGGACGCGTGAACCAGATGGTCCGGCCCGAGCAGGTCGAGAGAAGCACGCCCGTCGAGGTCCTAGCGGGCATGGTGGAGCGCGTCACCATCCATTCGCTCAAGGGCAGGCTTCTGCATCCTCAAGGTGCAGGCGCGGGGCAAGGGTAACCGTGTGCCGGCGGTAGGGGGATGCACTCTCGATCGGCGCGGGCGAGTGACTTAGAGCACCTATCAAAACCGCCTTCTCTCTTGAAATTTCAACCACTTAGCGGGGGCGAAGGAGGATTGTGTTAGGGGCTCTTATTGTGTCCAGCATCTGGATCTGCGACTACGACCAGGGTTACCCGTACGCCAAGCCGATGGCAAACTCGCGGGTGCCGTGGCTGCTCACGACGTGGGCGCAGGAGGCGCGTTCGGAAAGGGTGGTTGAGGAGCGGGCGGCGAGAAGGAGCGTGTAGAACGCGACCCTCCATCAGCCCAGCGGGTCGGCACCGAGACAGTAATCGCATTGCTCCCGAGCCGGAGTTGCCGGCCCGCGGCTTGCGGTTAGATTGTTAACGAACAGCTAGGGTGACTAGCGGCAGGCTGCACAGGCTCGCACGCCCGCGTCGGTCCCGTGAGGAGGTACGCCCGATGCTCGCCATCGTGCCTGTTCAGCAGGCGTATGAGCCAGATCCGCTCAGAGACCTCCTAAACGGCTTACGGGACGGCTTCATCGCCCTCGATGAACGGTGGTGCTTCACCGAGATGAACCCGGCCGCGGAGACGCACTTCGGCCGCGGCCGCGAGAGCGCGCTCGGCGCACCCATTCAAGACCTGATCCTCCCCTTCGCTGGAAGTGAGATCGAGGCACGCTGGCGGCACGTGCTGGTCTCAGGTGAGCCGGCCCTCTTCGAGGCACCCTCGGCCGTGCGACCGGACCGCATCACTGAGTTCAACGTGTTTCGGTTCGGCGCGGGCCTGGGCGTCACATTCCGAGACGTGACGGACGCTCGGCAGGCCGACGCCGCTCTTCGAGAGAGCCAGTCCCGCCTAGAAATCGCTACGGAAGCGGCGCGGCTTGGTGTCTGGGACTGGAACTTGCTCACCGACGAGATGGTCTACTCGGAGCGAGCGTGTGCCATCCACGGTCTCTCCCCGCACGCTCCGGTCACCCTGGACATGCTGCGCGGCGCCACCCATCCCCAGGATCTGCCCCGTACCACTGAGATGGCCGAGCGCGCCCTCGATCCGGCCATTCGGGAGCGCGTCCCCTATGAATATCGCATCATCAGGCCCTCTGACGACACGGTTCGTTGGGTGCTGGCACACGGCGAGGCCGTATTTGCTCCTGTGGATGGCGTCGAACGAGCGGTCCGCTATGCTGGCACGCTTCAGGATATCACCGCCCAACTTGAGGCCGAGGAGGCCCTGCGCTCCAGCGAGGGCCGCCTCCGCCTCGCCCTAGACGCGGGTCGAATGGCCGTGTGGGCCTACGACGTCGCGACCGACTCGGTCCAGGGCTCAGCGGAACTCAACCGCATCTACGGCTTCCCGCCCGAGGCGTGTCCGACGCTGGGTGAATTCCGATCCCGCTACTATCCCGGTGACCGAGAGAGGCTGACCGCCGCCTGGAGCGAGGCGCGAGCGCGCGATGACCGCTACTTCGAGGCAGAGCACCGATGCGTGTGGCCGGACGGAAGCGTTCGGTGGCTGCTCCTGAGGGCCGAAACCAAGGAAGACAGTGCTGGGCAGCCGGCCAACATCGTCGGTGTGGTGCTGGACATCACAGCGAGAAAGCGGGCCGAGGAGCACCGAGCACTGCTCCTCCACGAACTGAACCACCGCGTGAAGAACACCCTCGCCACCGTGCAGGCCATCGCCCATCAGACGTTCAGGGGAGATTCCAGCGACCGGACGGAGACGTTCGAGGCGCGGCTGCTCGCCTTATCCAAGGCCCACGACCTGCTCACGCGTGAGAGTTGGGAAGGGGCGAACCTGACTGAGATCGTGTCGGCAGCTATTGCGCCTTTCCGCCGGACGGACGGCACGCGCTTCCAGATCGTCGGCCGTCAGGTCTGGTTGGCACCGCGGATTGCGCTGGCGCTCGCCATGGCGCTGCATGAGTTGGGTACGAATGCGGCCAAGTATGGGGCGCTGTCCACGATGAGCGGTCGCGTTCTGATCGGCTGGTCTGTTTCCGGTTCGAAGCCCACCCACCTCATTCTGCGCTGGTCGGAACAGGGCGGTCCCTCGGTGGTGCCCCCGACACGCAAAGGGTTCGGTACGCGTCTGATCGAGCGCACGTTAGCGAGCGAGATGCGGGGAGATGTGGACATCAGCTACGAGCCGACTGGTGTTGAGTGTGCCTTGGGGATCGCTCTCGATGATGACGCGAGCAGTCCACCGGTTTAGATCGGTGTTTAATTCGCCCAAAGCATAGGCTTTGCCTCCTACCGGCCCATTTCCGGAGCGCGAGCCGGCTACCTCCTATCTATCAATTTGCTCAATTGACCTATGACTTCTTCAATGGAATCTGGTTTTATGATCCAAGGCGCGCGCTGGAAAACGGGCGAAGATTCGTTCGAGTGGTCATGACCGCTGTAGACAACGAAGGGTATGCCACGGCTCTCAAGATCCTGGGCAAGCGCATCGCACGGCCCATCTGCAAGCGAGTTGTCGAGCACCGCACCGGCAGGCTCGTTGGAACGTAGCCACCGCTCGGCATCAGCGCACGTTGTGAAGGGGCCAGCAGTCTCAAATCCACGGAGTGCCAGCTGGTCGGCAAGATCGAAGCCGATCAACACCTCGTCCTCCGCGATGAGGATACAGGCACGCGATGCGCGTACACTGGCCATTCCGATGCTTCCACCTCACGCCAGCGCCTCCCCCTGGTGTTTCAGGACGAAACGCCGCGACCCGCGGTGGGCGGGCGCTCCTGCGGATCAGCGTGGAATAACGCAGGTGGCCGCCGTGGGCCAGCCAAGCTCGCAGCTGTCCACACCGGTTAATACGCAGGAACCAGCCTTGCTTCGATAAGCGGGGCAGTCACCGTGACGGTGAGGCCCTCGGGTAGATAGTCAACTGTCACTTCTGCCCCGCACTGCACCTCCAGCATCCGCTGAATTTTCGTGCCGACGCCGGCACGGGACGGCGGCTTCACTCCGACCCTGTTGTGCTCCGACCAGACGAGATGTAGCAGGCGCTTGCCGTCTCGCCGTACAAGATCCCATTTCACCTCGACCTTGCCACTGGTTGAGGAGAGTGCACCGTGGCGTTCGCTATTCGACCTGAGTTCATGGAGGACCATGCCGAGCGGGATGGCGAGGTCCGCAGCAAGGTCAAGCTCAGGCCCATTCAGCGTTACGCGGCCATTGCTAATGCTGATGTGCCACTCGAATTCATGCGAGAGGATGTCGTGCAGGCCCGCAGTTTGCCAGTAGTCGTCGGACAACAACGATTGTGTTCGGGCGAGGGAGGCGATCCGGTCGGAGAAGGAGTGGTATAGGTCATTGACGCTGCGACTCGCTCGCGCTGAAGCGCCGAACAGGGCTTGGAGTACCGCGAGATTGTTGCGCGTGCGGTGGTGAAGCTCGCGAACGAGCAGGAGCTGCCGCGCTTCGGTCTGGCGTAGGATCGAGAGTGCCTCGTTGCGTTCGGCCACGGCCTGGCGAAGCTCAAACTGGTTTGTCACCTGCCGAGCTAAGGTCATCAGCGCGGACGCCTGTTCACTACTCAGCCCCTCGCGGGGGGTACGGTCAAGCACGCAGAGACTGCCGAGCGGCAGGCCGTCGGCTGTCTCCAGCCGTGCCCCTGCATAGAATCGAAGGTGAGGATAGTTGGCGATCAGAGGATTGGCAGCGAATCTCGGGTCCACGCTCATGTCGGGTACGACGGAGAGTCCAGGCGTAATGACTGTCGTGGCGCAAACTGAAGCGTTGATAGGTGTTTCTCTGATGCCCAGGCCGACTTCGGCCTTAAACCATTGCCTGCGATCTTCCACGAGGCTGATGGCAGCCATTGGTGCCCGGCAGATTTGCGCCGCTAAATGGACGATTTCGTCGAAATTGTCCTCCCTGGGAGTATCGAGAATCTGGTAGGCGCGCAAAGCTGCCAGTCGCTTCTCCTCGTCCCAAGCTGTGCAGTCGCTCGTACCTATCACGCGCCGTACCTTTGACACTGGCTACAATAACGATGAGGAGCGTTCAGGGTTCGGGGGCCATGGACGATTTCACAGCCTTGTGCCGCGTGCACCTCCGGTCAATCAAAACTCCGTCACGAAAGGGCTGCGACTCGGCCGATTTGGGATCGCGCAGAAAGGGCCTGCTCCGGTGGGCGAAGCGAGGTCCTACAGTCACAACGGCCGACCACGCAGCGGCCGCGCAGGAAATTATGAAATTGGGCCGGGGAGTCGATGTTGTTCTGTCCAGCCTTGTCATGCCGAGAGTGCTGAGCGAGTTTGATATGGCTCAAAATCTTCGGAGCTAACGGCCCGGCCGGCCGGTTCTGCTTGCAACTAGCTACAGAGATCAGCTTGCCAAAGCGATGAATGTGGGCTTGCCGCCGATCTCGGTGCCATACGAGCCCGCGTCATTGCTGCTTGCCGTCGAGCGGAGCGCGTCACCGGTCACTGTTTCTGGACGACGAGGGAATGCTATCCCGCATGTTCAACCAGCGTGTTAATGCCCAGACCAGCGTCGCCATCCAACGACGGCACTTCTACGGGGATGATTGTGAACGGGCTTGGCGACGAAATATGAGCAAGAAGGCTGCGATATTCACAAAATTTCAGATACTTACAAATAAATGGCGAGGCCGTCACTGCTTATCGAGAGGTTCTGCGTTGGAACAGCCGCAACACAGCGTTGCCGCGAGCCACTGCATCGTCCAGAGCTTGCTGCGGTGCTTTCGTACCGGCGAGCGCCGCCTCAATCTCATCCGCCCAAATATCGCGGATCTGCAGCATATTGCCCAGCCGCAGGCCCGAAGTTTCACGCGTCGGCTCTCGATCCGTTATCTCGCGAACCGCGACCTGAAGCATAGGGTAACGCTTGTAAAATCCGGACGCCTGAGCATCGGCGTAGGCTGCGCGGGTAACTGGCATGTAGCCGGAATTGCGGTAGATGAGGGATTGCACAGGGAAACTCAATACAAAATTCAAGAATGCAGCTACGCCAGCATATTCCTGCGACGTCTTTCCCTGCATGACGTACAGAGATCCACCGCCCAGGATAGCGTTTTTAGGCGTATCGACAAGATCGGGATAGTAAGGCATCGGTTGGATCGCCCAGCGAAAATGCCCTCGCGCTGCAATCGTCCCGTACATACTGGAGGAAGTCAAAAAGATACCGCACTCGCCCGAAATAAATTGTGCCTCCCCGCGATTCGTGCGGCCTGAGTAGCTGAACGCACCCTCGCGGTTCAGATCAACGATGTTCTGCAAGTGACGTACTTGGAGCGGCTTGTTAAAGACGAGCTCAGCATCGAATCCGTCGAGGCCGTTCGCGCGACTTGCGACCGGCTGGCCGTGCCATGCCGACAGCTGCTCGATATGAGCCCATGTGGGCCATGCGGTCGAGAGCGCACACTTGGACGGCTCTGCATGTTTTAACGCCCGAGCAGCTACGAATACTTGCGGCCACGTCTCGGGAAGGCGCTGAGGATCAAGACCTGCCTGTTGAAATCGGTCGAGATTGACCCACATTACCATTGCCGAGATGTTAAAGGGCAGCGACAGCATACTGCCATCACGGGCGAGGTAATTGGTCGCGATGACTGGCAGGAATGCGTCAGGCGCGACCGTGCTTCCAGCCGCACTCAGCACTTCCGAGACGGGCTTCACGGCGCCGATCGCCGCTGCCATTGTTCCGTTCCCGACCTCGAAGACCTGCAGGAGGTGAGGTGCGACGCCCGCTCGGTAAGCCGCGATCCCACCATTGATCGTCTCAGCGTACGGGCCCTTGTAAATCGTGATGACCCGGTAGGTACTCTGCGAGGCGTTGAATTCTTCCGCTATCCGGGCCACCAGGGCGCCGTTCGCGCCGTCGAGAGAGTGCCAGAGCTGAAGCTCGGTGGCCGCGTGGGGAGTGACGGGTGACATTGTCAGTATCAGGCCGATGAGGCCGCTGAGGATGTGTACATACACTCGTGAAACGGTTGCTTTGATCTTGATTTCTCGACTTACCGAGCAATGCATTGTCGTTGCCCCTGTGTTTTTTTGAGTCAGAAATTAACTCAGCTTACCCAAGGTGGCACGGAATTTTCAGTTTCAAACGGGTACCTTGTCCTACTGCACTCTGTATCTCTACACTGCCGTGGAGTCGGTGCACAACAAGGTTGTGGATGATGTGCAAACCGAGGCCTGTTCCGCCAGAAGCGCGGGCGGTAGTAAAAAATGGGTCGAAAACACGATCGAGATACTGAGGTTCAATGCCCGCACCGTTATCTATTATTTCGATTGCTACTTGCATTCCTTCGGCTCTCGCTTTGATCGTTGCTCGAAGGATGTGATCCTCTCGCGAGCCATGGTCGATCGCGTTCTTCACAGCATTAGTCAGCACCTGGGCGAGTATGCCCGGATAAGTGTCGAGGCTGAGATCGCCCGGACAGTCCACCGCGAGCTCGTGCCGACCCGGCCGCGCGAGCGCGCGTAAGCTTTTCAGGAGATCCTCAGTCCAGGCACCCAGGTCGATAACGCGCCGCTCCTCGAGAACTTGATCAGAGGCTACTTGCTTGAAGCTGTAGAGGAGGTCGGAAGCGCGCATCAGGTTCGTGGTCACCAGCTGCGCCCCCTCGCGCATTCGCGAAGCGTATTGCGTCAGGCGTGAGCGTGAGAGGCGGTTCTCATTTACAAGGGCCTCGAAGGACGCCGAGTCGACCTGGACTTGAGTTGAGGTGGTCAACGCAATTCCGAGCGGGGTGCTGATCTCGTGAGAAACACCCGCCACGAGCTGCCCCAATGAGGCGAGCTTCTCCGAGCGCACGAGATCGTCCTGGGTTTGGCGCAGGGTGGTCAGCGCTTCGTCGGCACGCCGTGCAGCATCTCTCCAGCCGTCCTCGCGCCGCCGCAGCTCGGCCAAGAAGGTATTCGAGGCGCGTGCGATGTCGCCGAGCTCGTCAGGCCGAGCGGCGAGATCAATATGCTCGATGCTCGGGTCCGAGGTCGCCCGCAGCACGCTGCTTGTGAGCAGGCGCAGCGGCCTCGTGATAGAGCGTGCGACGCTAACCACAGCGATTGTGCCAAGCAGCAGGGCGCCCGCTGCGCCCGCAAGGAGCAGTCGGCGGATCGAAGAGCCGAAGCGGTTGGCATCGTCGATGAAGGCCCGGCTGAGTGCCTGAGCGTTTGCAGCAATAACGGTGTCGCGACGGTCCATCTCGGCGATCAAGGCGTTTTGCTCTCGGACCTTTTCGACAGTGGCGGCGAGACTTTCGCGCCAACCCTGGATCGCGGCCATCATGTCGCCCTGAATACCCAAGGGCATTGCGAGGCTGTGGGCGCGACCAGCGAGATAGGTGCCCTCGACGACGACGTTCGACACCTCCTCGATGCTGCGCCGAGCGAGAGCGGAGGCGGATTGCTGGGCAAGCCGGAGGGCTGCTAGCGCGATGCTCTGCGCCGTCAGCTCCGCTTCGTTCGACGAGACGGAGCTCCGGATCAGCGCCGCGACCTCCGCTTGAAGACGCCGCTGCTTATCAGCATTCTCCCGAATCAGCCTGTCGCACCAGGCGATAAGAGCGCTTCCTGACTGCGTAGCGCGCGTGAGTTCGAAGCCCTCGGCGATGACACGGCTCAGACCGCCATCACTCTGGCTTCTTTCGCGGTAAGACCGCAGCAGCGTCGTCAGCTCGTCGGCCTCAGCCCCGCGTTCGGCCGCCAGGAGCGCTGTATGTAGCTGTGCGCCGGTCAAGTTAAGAAGCCGGATATCCGCTTCCAGCTCGTCGAACTCGATCTGGAAGACGGGCTGCCCGACACGCGTCTTGTTCAGCTCAACTGCCGAGATTGCCTCCCGGAGATCACGGAGGGCACTGACCACCCGTTGGCTGAGCTCGAGTGCAGCGTCTGTTCTGGTGAGGACCGAAACCATGCGGGCATTTTGGGCCTGTTGGCGCTGGCGCTCGGCGTCTGTTAGTACGACAAGCGTGTCAGCCCGGCGCGCCATCTGGGTCGAGGCAACCTCGAGATCACCCTCGAGCTGCACAAGGGAACGCATTTGTTCGATTTGTGCGGTGAGATCGCGTCTAGCGGTTTCGACCCGGGCGAGCTGATCCGCCGTCCGCCCGATTTGCCGGAGCTTTGCAAGCTGAGCGGATGCCTCGGCGGCCAGCCTGTCAAAGTGGCTACGCGCAGCTGCACGGGGAACGGAAGTCCGGCCGACATAGTCGTCGCGCGTCTTATGAAGGAAGGTGAATGTGTGAAATGTCTCACTTGAGAGCACAGCTCCGTCGCGTGCCCGCTCCGCCTCAATCAGGAGTGCCCAGGCGGCCAGAGCAATAAGAACGGCAATAACGACAGGAATGGCGCCGACGGTGAAAACGCGGCGGGAAACGCCAGCTGATCTCATGGATCTCCTTACGTAAAAGGCTTTCCAAATGGCAGGAACGCCTTCTGAGTTGCAAATCTGGAGAATTGGTGTCCAGCCTAGAACGCGGCATTTCTCATGCCCGTTAAGGCAGATTGAATTGTGCACCGCAAAATGCGAAAGAAATGAATGCACCGCGCGACGGCGTCGCGTCTGTGAGTGCCCTCCTTGGCCGTTTCCTTCCTAGACTTCGGGCCGCTCCCGAGAGCGGCCTTCTCTTCATGCGCGGGCTACATACATGGCCTCCCAGCCCGCCCGCAACCCCGGTGAACACACAGTTGCGCGTACTTCGCTGCGAGAGAGGTGAACTTTGCGTGTCGGCTTAAGTCTTATGGCCGATCAACCAAGCCTTACAGCTTGAGAAGTCAGCCGCGGCAGCACGCTGCTGATGTCAGCGTAAGGGCAATGGGCATGCCTTCAGTCCTGCACGATCTGACTGGCCTCGAAATGCCGGCCCCGGAAGCCGCCTTGGGCCTCTCAACAGCTTGAGGGCAGGGGCGTTGAGGATCATCGGCCGGCTCCGGGACAGGGGCGGCAAGCTGGGCGGGTATGCCTAACGGCTCGTGAACGCGGGCCTGTTCGCGTTTGCGACAGGCCCGATCAGAGTTCCGGACCCTGCTGTTTGGGCAGCCCTCGGGGTTGGCAAAAGTGGAGCCAGCATGTGTACCGCCCGTGGATTGTGAGACACCGATCTGAAGCCTACGCGGCCAGAGCCGCGGGTGGAAGCTGCGCAGCGCGGATGGCTGCCGGTGGGCGGAACCCGTGCCGCACGATCAGCCACGTCTCGTTGTAGGTCTGGCGAAACGCCAGCAGGGCTCGGCGTAGATCCTCGACGCTCAGAAGGGATTGACACCAATGCCCGTTACAGAAGTGCAGTGACTCATTTGGCATTTGGATGGTGCAGCGGTGCCGTTGACGGCGTCGAGGATGGCGGCGGCCGGCTTGGTCCAGACGAAGGGCTTGGGCCTGTGATTGTGCTCGGCGATGGAGCGATTGATCGCGGCCTGAAGGTCCACGATCCCGCTGAAGCTGCCACGCTTTAGCCTGCGCCGGGTCAGGGCCGAGAAGAAGCCTTCGACCGCGGTCATCCACGAGGCCGAGGTCGGAGTGAAGTGGAAGGTCCAGCGCGGATGCCGGGCCAGCCAAGCCCGCACCTTCGGGTGCTTGTGGGTGGCATAGTTGTCCAGGATCACGTGGATTACCTTGCCGGCCGGCACCTCGGCTTCGATGGTGTTGAGGAAGCGCAGGAACTCGTCGTGGCGGTGACGCTGCATGCAGCGGCCGATCACGGTGCCGTCCAGCACGTTGAGCGCCGCAAACAGCGCCGTAGTGCCGTGCCGGACGTAGTCGTGGGTCTGGGTCTCGGGGCGGCCCGGCCTCACGCCTCGGCTCGGGCGGGTGCGCTCCAGGGCCTGGATCTGGCTCTTCTCGTCCAGCGACAGCACCACAGCGTGGCGCGGTGGATCCATGTAGAGGCCCACGATGTCCTCGACCTTCGCGGCGAAGGCAGGATCGTTCGAGCGCTTGAAGCTGCGCACGCGATGCGGCTGCAGGCGGTGCGCGTCCCAGATGCGCTGGACGGAGCGCAGGGAGATCCCGACGGCGTCCGCCACGGCCCGACCTGTCCAATGGGTGACCTCGCCGGGCGGCTCGGAGCAGGTGAGGGCGAGCACCCCGGCCACGGTGTCGGCGGAATGGGGCGGCTTGCCGGGCGGGCGGGTCTTGTCGCGCAGCAGACCCTCGACGCCTTCTTCGGCGTAGCGCTGCTGCCAGCGCCAGACGGCGGGCCGGCCGACGCCCGCCTGCCGGGCGACGTCCAGGACGGGGAGGCGCTCGGCCGAGAGCAGGACGATACGGGCGCGCTGGATGTGCTTGAGGGCCCGCGCCCGATCGGTGACGATGGCGGACAGGCGCGTTAGGTCGGTGGCACTCGGGATCACACAGACAGTCTGAGCCATGCCGCAGACTCGCACGGCTCACGCCTCCGGTGAATCCTCTGAATGCGTCATTGCACTAGAGGGTCTGCGTGTGATCGACGCCTCGATCATGCCACAGATCGTAACGGGCAACCTCAACGCCCCGACGATCATGATCGCGGAGAAGATCGCCGACGGCATTCGCGGCCGGACACTCCTGCCGCGCAGCCAAGTAGCTTACTTTGTGGCCGGCGAAACGCCGCCGCGCAGGAAGCCGGTTCGCGCAAGCTGAGACTTTCGCGCTTTGCTGTCGACGAGAGGTGCCTCGGTTTCTCTGAACAGCACCCTGAGTGGATTTATCCTGCATCTTCAGGGCGAAGGGTCAGCGGGACGCAGCGCGGCGCGGATCGCGTCGAGGCCGTCGGTCAGTGCCGCCGGTCCAGGCTGCAGGATCAGCGGCGACTTGACTTCGGTGATCCGGCCCCGCGCCACCGCCGGAATGGCCGACCAGCCCGGACGGGCCGCGATACGGCGCGGCACCACCTTCTTCCCGCACCAGGAGGCGAGGATCACGTCGGGCGCGGCCGCCAGCACTGCGTCGGGCGGCACGATCCTGTCCTTCGCCGCCGCCTGCCGGGCGAGGGCCGGGAAGACGTCCTGCCCACCCGCGATACCGACGAGGTCCGAGACCCAGCCGGTGCCCGAAATCAGCGGCTCGTCCCATTCCTCGAAGTAGACGCGGGGCCGGCCCTCGGCCGCGGCGGCGACGCGCGAGAGGCGGTCCTCGTAGCCGCGCGCGAGTTCCCCGGCCCGTCCGGGCGCCCCCATGAGTGTGGCGTGCAATGTCCCCGGATGTGGTCGTCCTAGCCTTCGGCTATTCGCGGCGACCACAACTGTTGTGGCGCTGCCATCGACTCCAGTGAGCACCCGCGTAGGCTGTGTGCAGGAAGGGAGGGGCGATGATGCCGATCCGGCGAGTGGTAGCGGCTGCTACGGCCCTGGCGTTGTGTGGTTGCCTGCAACAGGTGACGATCCCACCGCTCGAAGCATCGATCAAGGAAGCGTGCCACGGCGAGGACCGTCTGATCGCCAGTGGCGAAGGAGCTTCGGCCTATCGCGGTGGCAAAGGCTCCCGCGCGCGATATGCTGTTTACCGGGACGGCACGCTCTTCCGAGAGGTAACCGAGGACGAGGTTGCTGACTTCACAGCCGGCCTCGCCTGTCTCCAGCGCGGCTACAGGCTGGAGTCTTCCGAGCTGGCTGCCTGCCGCGCGGAGACGGTTAATCTAACGGTGGCGCAGCGTAATCAGATGCGGGGGGTTGAGAATGCCGAGGCACCGGCCCCTCCGCCAGTGGCCGAGCCGCTCCAGCTCCAAGCGCGTTGAATGTTGAGGATATCAGGACCCAGCCAAGGCAACCGGACGAGTCTACGCCTTGGCCACGGTAGCTGCTTCCGCTGACGCGCTTGACGCTAGGGTGGATTCAAGTGGTCGTCGCAACGGCTTGGCGGAGGGCGGTTGTGATGGCAGGTCGGCGGCGTTCGGATCGGGCACTTCGCGAGAAGCTGCGGTCACCGGGTCGTCCCGGGGTCGGTCTGCGCGAGACGCGGCGGGGGTTCTGGGCGTTCCTCGCGCAGGGTCTCTCCAGCGAGGTCGCAGCGATGAAGCTCGGGATCTCGCCACCGGTCGGCTCGCGGTGGTTCCGGACAGCAGGCGGAATGGCACCTTCCCACCTGTCACCATCATCCAAGTCGCCTTCTGCGCGCTACCTGTCGTTGGCTGAGCGGGAGGAGATCGCGATCCTACAAGCGCAAGGTCACGGGGTCCGGGACGTCGCTCGGCGTCTGGGACGGGCGGCGTCGACCATCTCGCGGGAATTGCGCCGCAATGCGGCGACCCGCAGTGGCGGCCTGGACTATCGCGCCACGACCGCGCAGTGGCACGCTGAACGCGCGGCACGCCGGCCCAAGCCAGCAAAACTGGCGGGGAACGCAGCGCTGCGGACGTACGTGCAGGAGCGGCTCGCCGGAACTGTCGCGACACCGGGCGGGAGCGCTCTGCCTGGCCCTAGCGTTGCCTGGAAGGGACGGCGGCACGGGCGACGCCAGAGCCGGCGATGGGGTCGATCCTGGAGTCCGCAGCAGATCGCCGAGCGCCTACGGCTCGACTTTCCGGGCGATACGACGATGCGCATCAGTCACGAGGCGATCTATCAGGCGCTCTACATCCAGGGCCGGGGCGCGCTGAAGCGTGAGCTGACCGCGTGTCTTCGCACAGGACGGGCTTTGCGTGTGCCGCGGGCCCGCAGCCTGGGCCGAGGCAGGTCGTTCGTCACCCCCGAGGTGCTCATCAGCGAGCGTCCGCCCGAGGTGGAGGACCGCGCGGTGCCGGGGCACTGGGAAGGAGATCTGATCCTGGGTCTGAAGAGTTCGGCGATCGGGACCCTGGTCGAGCGCACGACGCGCTTTACGATGCTGCTGCATCTTCCGCCGATGGACGGCCATGGGGTGACACCGCGTGCGAAGAACGGCCCGGCGCTGGCGGGGCACGGGGCCCAGGCGGTGCGCGAGGCGATCGCCGGCACGATCGCGCGCTTGCCCGAGCAGCTGCGGCGCTCGTTGACCTGGGACCAGGGTACCGAGATGGCCGAGCACGCGCGCTTGCGGATCGACGCGGGTCTGCAGGTCTACTTCTGCGATCCACGCTCACCCTGGCAGCGGGGGACGAACGAGAATACGAACGGGTTACTGCGACAGTACTTCCCGAAAGGAACGGATCTGAGCGCCCACAGCGCGAACGATCTTGCTGCTGTGGCCGCAGCCCTCAACAGCAGACCGCGCAAGACGCTGAACTGGAAGACGCCGGCAGAGGCGCTCGACGCTGTGCTGGCTGCCGTGCAAGATGGTGTTGCGACGACCGCTTGAACCCAAGTAGAGACCCGCGAGCCGACTGGTGGCAGGGAATCGCGTCAGAAAATAAATGTCTGGATAACCCTCGTAACCGGACATTCCCGACATCTGCCGCGAGGGGCCGCTTTGGGTCACTCTCATCCGTTCGCATCAGGTTCGGCCAACGGTCCGGACGAGCCGGAAACGGACACGAGGGTCGCGCGCCTCACCGGTTGCGGTTTGGCTGCTTGGCGCACCTCCCCTTCATCCACGGAGAGGGGCAGGTCGATGGTGAAGCACGCGCCTCCGCCCTCGCTGCTCGACAGCGCGATCTGACCCTGCAGGGTCGAGGCGACCAAATTGAAGACGATGTGCAGGCCGAGCCCCGTGCTGCCCTTGTCGCGCCCCGTGGTGAAGAACGGGTCGAATACCCTGCCCAGGTGCTCCGGCGGGATGCCGATGCCGTCGTCCGCTACGATGATGCGCAGCCGATCCTCACCCGAACGAGACGCCGCGACGTCGAGCACGCCTGATCGGCCGTCTGGATAACCGTGCACGATGGCGTTGAGCGCCAGATTGCTGATCACCTGCGCCAGCGCGCCGGGATGGGAATCGAGGACGATCCCGTCCTCGCAGCGGATCCGCACCGCGTGGCCTTTGCGGCGCACGAGCGGACCGAGCGTGCTCATCAGGTCCTCAAGCCAGCCGCGCAGATCAAAGGTGCGCTTCTCCTCGCTGGCTTGGTCCACCGCGACCTGCTTGAAGCTGTGCACGAGGTCGGCGGCCCGCGTCAGATTGGAGAATAGCAGCCGCATGCCCTCGCTCAGTCGGGCAAGGCCTTGCGTGAGATCCGACCGGCGCAGCTGCCCTGACTCGACGGCGCGCTGGAGCTGCCTGAGATCACCCTCAGCGGCTGTCGAGGTGGTCAGCGCCAGCCCGATCGGTGTGTTGATCTCGTGAGCGACGCCTGCCACGAGTTGGCCGAGGGCCGCCAGCTTCTCGGCCTGCACAAGATGGGCCTGAGCCTCGCGCAACTCGGACAGGGCCATCTCCGACCGCTCCTTCTCCCGCCGAAGTGCCTCCTCTGTCCGGAATTGGCGCCGCGCCCGCACCTCCCGCGCTCCGACGGCGTAGAGGGAGAGCGCGTAGGCCATGCCGATCTCGAAGTTGTTCACGAAGCGCATGCCCGCCCGCTCGTGCACCGCGAAGGTCTCGCACACGGCGAAGCAGAGCCAGGTCAGGCCGCAGAACGCGGCGAGCGAGGGCAGGCGCAGCGGCAGCAGCGTCGAGACGAACAGGATGACGATGATCATGCCCGCGGCGGCATGGTCGAAGCCAGGTCCCAGCCGCAGGTAGATCAGGCTGAGCACGCAGCCGGGCACGACGCAGTAGCCGAGGTAGATCTCCTCGGCCCAGCGCCGCGCGGCCGGCCAGCTCAGCGCCGCGGTCGCGGGCAGCAGCACGGCGAGGGCGACGGCAAGGCGAAGGAATAGGGTCTCGGTCCAGTGCGCCGGGTCGAGGATCCAGTCCCAGACGGCGAAGGCGCAGTAGATGAAGGCGCCGAGCAGCATCGCCGCGCGCGTGCGGGGTAGGTCGTCGAGGGTGAAGCGCGTCACGAAGGCGCGCTCGGCGGCGGGAGCTTCGAAGCGCAGGCCGAGCCTGCTCAGGAGTTTGCGCATCAGGACGAAAGAGAGCAGCGGAGCGCCCCTCCTACGCGCTGAAGCCTCGGGATGCACGCCGTTCGATCATCCGCCCTGCGCCACTTCCGGACCTTTGATCAGTGCCGCCGGAATGGCCGCTCGTCACTCGACAGCGTTGGGGTGGACGCCCCCTGACGGCATCGATGTGCCAGAGTGGAGGTGTTGCAACACCACTGCAGGAGGCGTCCATGGGTGAGGTTAGCACAGTCGGGATCGATCTGGCCAAATCGGTGTTCCAAGTTCACGGCTCGGATCCGAGTGGCACAGTCGTGTTTCGCAAGAAGCTTCGGCGTGCTCAGGTGCTGGCGTTCTTCTCGACCCTTCCGCGCTGCGTGGTCGCGATGGAGGCATGCGCCAGTGCTCACTACTGGGCCCGGGAGATCGCCTTGGCAGGTCACGACACGCGGCTCATCCCGCCGGCTTACGTGAAGCCGTTCGTGAAGCGGCAGAAGAACGACATGGCCGACGCGGAGGCGATCTGCGAGGCGGCACAGCGGCCAACAATGCGGTTCGTCCAGGGCAAGACCGCGCAGGCTCAGGCCTGCGCGGTCGTGTTTCGTACGCGCGACCTGCTCGTGCGTCAGCGGACCCAGTTGATCAACGCCCTGCGCGGGCACCTCACCGAGTTCGGGTACGTCGTTCGCCAGGGTGTCGGGCACGTTGGCCAGCTCGTCGCGGTCATCCGCGACCAGACATCCGACGTGCCGGCCCAGGCACGGCCGGTCCTGGCCGTCATCGCGGACACCCTGCAGGCGCTGCAGGCGCAGATCGCGCTTCTGGACCGCGAGATCGCCCAGCGTGCGAAGGACGATGCCGTGGCCAAGCGGCTGATGACGATACCGGGTGTCGGCCCGGTGATCGCGGCCGCACTGGTGGCGCTGGCACCGGCTGCCAGTACCTTCCGCCGCGGGCGTAACTTTGCGGCCTGGCTCGGCCTCGTCCCGCGGCAGCACTCCAGCGGCGGCAAGGAGCGGCTGGGGCGAACGACCAAGATGGGCGAGCGCAGCTTGCGACGGTTGCTGATCCTGGGCGCGAGCTCTGCGACCAAGGTCGCGGCGCGCGATCCCGACAAAGCTGGGGCATGGTTGGCCGGCATGCTGTTGCGCAAGCCGCGCATGCTGGTCACCGTCGCCCTGGCGAACAAGATGGCAAGGATCGTCTGGGCCTTGATGGCCCACGGCGGCTGCTACAGAGCTCCGGCCACGGCGTGACCGCCACGGCCTGAGGCGTCAGCGAGGCAGGGAAGGTCAGGCGAGAGGTATGGCGCAACGGTCAGAAGACGGGGTCGGGAAAACCAGTGAATGGCCAAGCGCCTTGAGCGCGCGACAGCGATTTGGATCCGATCCGCGATCTCCATACAGGCCAGCAGCTGTGAGGTTCGGCGACATCGTTTCAATCTCGCCGTCCGCGCTCCCGGCCGATCTGGCATTCCGATTGCTGCTTCTGCTGTGGAGCTGTGGGCAGCGCGGCACGCGCTGTCCATCAGATCCCCAGCCAACGCGAGACACGGCCATGGATCTGACGAAGGCGCGTCTGGGATGGATTGAACTCTATGCCCAGACCGGCGACGCCGGCCTCGTTTGCCGCCGCTGCGGCATCTCACGCCCGACGTTGCGCAAGTGGTGGCGGAGGTATCAGGCCGCTGGTCCAGCTGGGCTGGTGGAACACAGCCGCCGTCCGCGACGCTTGGCAGCTCAGAAGGTGTTTGCAGAGCACGAGACGCTGATCCTCAGCCTCCGACGCGACCGCAAGCTCGGGATCAAGCAGCTCCGCAATGAGCTCGTCCGTCAGCACGATCTGACGCTGTCGCTCGACACCATCCATCGCGTGCTCGTCCGTCACGGCGAGCAAGTGCTCAAGCGACCGCGGCGGCGCGTCAGAGGGAAGCTCCGCTATAGTCGACCCGTGCCGGGCGATCGGGTGCAGATGGACGCCTGCAAAATCTGCCCGGGTGTGTACCAGTACACCGCCATAGATGACTGCTCGCGCTACGCCGTGTTGGGGATCTATCCACGCCGGACCGCCGCGAACACTCTCGATTTTCTCGACCGCGTGATCGAGGAGATGCCGTTTGCCATTCAGCGGATCCAGACCGACCGCGGACGCGAATTCTTTGCCGAGGCTGTGCAGCAGCGGCTGATCGACTGGGGCATCAAGTTCCGCCCGATCCCGCCACGATCGCCCCATCTGAATGGCAAGGTCGAGCGCAGCCATCGCGCCGCTCTTGAGGAGTTCTGGACCACTGTGGATCCGAAATCCGCGGACATCGCCGACCGCGTGGCCGAGTGGCAGCATCACTGGAACTGGAGCCGCCCCCATTCGGCGCTTGATGGCGCATCTCCCATCGACCGGGTGGCTGAACGCTCGGACCAGACGCCGCTCCGAGAAGAGGTGGAAGCCCTCTTCGACCCCGCTAAAGCGCGCATCCGTCATCCGGACTACCGCATCGATCAGGCCTTGGCCGCGGTGAAATGATCTCCCCAGACCCTACAGTTCATCGGCCGCACAGCTGCGGTCGACCAGGTCCGGAGCTGGTCTGGCCTCCTGATCGCGCCGCGTCGTCATGGGTCCGCCGCGGCGATGGCACGCCCCGACGAGACCCGCCTCGCGCATCAGCCGCGCAATCCGCTTGCGGCTGTGAGCCTCGCCCTGGTCACGCAACTCCGCCTGGACCCGCGGCGAGCCGTAGGTCTGACGCGAGCCCAGGTGGATCGTGCGGATGCGCCGGAGCAGCACCTCGTCCGCCTGAGCCCGCGCCGAGAGGGGTCGGCCGACCCAGGCGTAGTCCCCGGCCTTCGAGACGCCCAGCACGCGCGCCATGACGGCAATCGGGAAGTGCGCCTGGTTCTCGCTCATGAACCGGAAGATCCAAACGGCAGACCTCCGGTCTCGCGCGCAAACCAGGCTGTCGCGCGAGAGAGGATGTCGCGCTCCAGCTTCAACTGACGGTTCTCGCGCCGCAGCCGAAGCAACTCCTCGCGCTCGTTCGCCGACAGCGCGGCCTCAGTAGCAGCAGGCTTCGCCTCTCGGCGTCCCTCCTGCTGGTCGGCCTCGGCCACCCAGGTGCGGATGGCCTGGGCCGACGGCTCGAACTCACGGGCGAGGTCGGTCGGATCGCGCCCGGCGCGGACCAACTCGACCATCTCGCGGCGGAACTCCGCCGGGTACGGGGGACGGGGTCTCGGCATGGCAAACACACCTCACGCGAAAGCGCTCTCGGTGTCCACCGATCCGGGGCAATCCCACTAACTCTTAGAGCATCTATCTGAACCGCCTTCGCTCGTGAAATTTAAACCACTTGGTGGGAGCGAAGGTGGGTTGTGTTAGGGTCTCTTAATCTTGTGCGAGCCTCGCTGGCCGCGCTTCTAGATTGATACTGGACGGCCGATCATCCGCGCAGCTTCATCGCGTCGTGCGACAGACCGCCTCCGAGACCTTCCTGCAGCCGGCATCGCCGCCGAGATCCCGAGGCGGCTGGCCAAGTCGCGTCGACACGGCCCAGCCGCGACCTCGTCAAGCTCAGTGCAGCTTTCCGGTGACCCACCCGACGATCGCGTCCGCAACCTCCAGATTGTTTGATTCCAGCATCATCATGTGTCCATTGCCTCGGATGCCGTGCTCGGCCAGCGCGAGCCGATCCGGCTTCGCGCCAGCCTGTTCGAGGAAAGCCCCGGTACAATCGTCCATTGTTGCTCGAAACGATGCCTCTCCGGTGACGATCACAGCGGGAACTTTCGCGAGGTTCGGCAGCTTGCGCGCTGGCTCGGCCTGCAACCAGCACCGGATCTGACCTGGCCGCAGCGGCTTCTCCGCCTGAGCGATCGTGAGATCCGTGGGCGAGTTGACCGCCGGATCGAAATGCAGCGGCACGCGCGTGATGCCGTACGGCCGAGCCCGAGCGTCGCCGACTTTCTCGTACCAGTCGTCACCGCCCTTGAACCGGATATCGAAGAACGTCGGACCATTCGGCTCGACCGCCACATGCGCCTTCACAAGATCCGGCCGCTGGTCCGACACGGCCCATCCAAAAACACCTGCCTGCGAGTGGGTGAGCAGAACTGACGGGCCGATCTTCTCCAAGAGAGCGATGAGCGCGGGATCGACGAGTTCCTCGCTCTTCAACGCGCTCGCGATGAAGGGCACTTGGGAGAGATAGAATTGGTCGAACGCGGCGTTGCCTTTCACGCCCGGACCTCCAGGCCACTGGGTGTGCAGCTTCGCCTGCGGAAAGAGGCCGAAGTTCTCCTGGCCGGTGAAAATGCTCTCCAGATCGCCCGTAGTGAGCCGGGCGTAGGGGCCATAGACCTCGGGATTGTCGCCGGATCGCCCGCGACCGACCTGATCGACCACGTAGACGGCAAAGCCACGCTCGACGAAGCGATCAACCCAGCCCGGCCGACCATCGGGGGTGCCCAGGAAGTTGATCCCGGTCTGCGCGGTTCCATGCACCATCACCACGGGGTAAGGCTGCGTGACCTGCACCGGAGCGTGGTACTGCACGAACATGTGGCCGACGGCGATCTCCTTCCCTTGGACCGTCTGGTAGCGGCCACCCACGAAGAAGTAACCCTCCTGCTGGGCTGGCTTGAACGCGGCGTGGGTGCCGGGATCGCGATCCGCGGCCGCGGCGGGGAACAAGCAGGCCAGCGCGAGGGCGCAAGCCGTAGAAGCCCGAAGCATGGTTTCCTCCCATCAGCGTCTCCTGCGCCTGCCGAAGGCTAGCATGGCGGTTGAGAGCGGACGCGTGCGTGTTGCGTGGAGGTGGTGAGCGGGTGGAGCAGGGTGGTCCGGAGGGTTGTTAGATGGCGGAGCTGGCGCATGCCTGCCGCTCTGGCGCAGAGCGAACGGTAGGGATGCGCGACTTCCAGAGCTTCGATCAGGGTCGCCGGATTGGCCGCTCGACACTCGACAGCGGACCTCTCGAAAGCGGCGATCGTTTCTCTGCCAGTGCGCTGGCGCCCGCGCGTCTCGAGTGCAGCTTGACGGCCCGCTGCGAGCGCCAGACAAGTAGCAACGCGCCCCAACCAGGCCTCCTGCGATTGAACCCGGGATTATCCTGTGTTGTTGACCCGTATCCGATGGTGAGGGTGTGGTGCGTGACGGACGCGTGTGAAAGTCCAGCATGGGAGGAGAAACGGCTGGCGGCTCTGCGCGCCTACCGAGTTCTCGATACACCCAGAGAAGACGACTTCGACGAGGTCGTTCAGCTAGCGGCCCAGATCTGCCGAACGCCGGTGGCCGCCATCAGCCTCGTCGAGGACCGCCGTCAATGGTTCAAGGCCGAGGTGGGCCTGGGCATCCGAGAGACGCCGATCGATGTGTCAGTCTGCGCCACGACTGTCCTCACGCCCGGGCTCACCGTCGTGCCGGACATGAGCTTAGACCCGAGGTTCGCAGCCAACCCCTTGATCGCGAGCTTTCCGTACCTGCGCTTCTACGCGGGAGCGCGGCTGGAAACGCCGGACGGCCTGCCGCTCGGCAGCCTCTGTGTGCTTGACCGCAACCCGCGAGCAGGGCTGAGCCGTGAGCAGGCATCGGCTCTGATGGTCTTCGCCCGGCAAGTGACGAGCCAGCTTGAGCTGCGCCGGGCCGTGACTGAGCGCGACGAGGCGCTGTCGATTGTGCGTCAGAGCGAGGCGCGCCAGCACCTGCTCGTCCGCGAGCTGCACCATCGCACCCGCAACAATCTCGCCGTACTCCAGGCCCTGTTCGGCGTCACCGCGCGCGCGAGCGGCAGCGTCGATGAGTTATACCGCGCCTTCTCCGACCGGATCGCCTCCCTGGCGAGAACGCAGGCGCTCCTGTCCGACGACTACTGGCAAACCGTACGCCTCGACGACCTTCTCGCGCACGAGTTCGAATGG
The DNA here is from genome assembly GCF_029714205.1 of Methylobacterium sp. CB376. Taxonomy (NCBI): domain Bacteria; kingdom Pseudomonadati; phylum Pseudomonadota; class Alphaproteobacteria; order Hyphomicrobiales; family Methylobacteriaceae; genus Methylobacterium; species Methylobacterium sp. CB376. The sequence goes on from NZ_CP121648.1 coordinate 6,121,165, forward strand.
CACCTCAGCCATGACACCGGCCGCGTGGTGCTGGACGGCCCTGAACTCGATCTTGCTGCGGACCTCGCCGTGCCGCTTGGCATGGCCCTTCACGAACTCAGGTCGAACGCTGAACGCCACGGGGCGCTCTCTTCTGCCGGCGGGAGGGTCAAGGTGCAGTGGGGCCTCGTCAGGCAAGACGGGAAGCGGCTGTTACACCTCGTGTGGTCCGAGCACGGCAGCCATCGTGCGAAGCCGCCGTTCCGGGCTGGCGTGGGCACGAAGATCCAGAAGATGCTGGAGGCCCAGTGCGGGGCGGAGGTGAACACCGAACATCGGCCCGAAGGATTTTGGATCAGCGTGACAGCCCCACTCGTGGAAGCGCGGCTGGTTCCGGAATACTGAGTACCCCACGCTCGCCATCGACGAACTCGCCCGCGGCAGCGGCTTGAGCTAAACTGTATCTGGTCGGGAGGCTCATCGCCGCTTGCGGCGTGTGGCGCGTCATTCCCGTCCACGCAGATCGAGGTCGGCCGTGAGGCGACAGGAGTGGCATGGCCCGAGAGTGGCATGGCCGGTGAACGCGGTCCGCGCGGTTGCATCCTCATCGCCGAGGACGAGGCTCTCATCGGCATTGAGCTTGCCGATCAGTTGGTGCTGCGTGGCTTCACGGTTGCCGGCCCATTCCCGACCTGTTCTCAAGCCGAAGAGTGGCTGCGGGCCAACGAGCCGGTTGCTGCGGTTCTCGACAACGCGCTCGCGGATGGGCCGTGCGAGGCGCTCGCGCGCGATCTTGAGAGCCGCGGAATCCCGTTCCTGGTCTATAGCGGCTATGACCACACGGCGACACTGCCGGTCGTGTTTCAGCGCGTCCCCTGGATCAGGAAGCCGGCACCTGTCGAAGTTGTTCTCGCCGGCCTGACCGCACTGCTCAAGGATGAGTAGGGCATAGCCCCGTCCATTTGGTGCGACTGAACATAACGGAGCCAACTATTTTCGTCCGGGTCGAGCGGAACGCCTTGGCCGACTGGGCACAGCCTCCAGATCCGGCTCCTCTTCCTCGAAATCTGTATTTCCCAACTGGGTCCGACACCATCTGCGCATGTCGAGGTCATGGATCTTCTGACAGTAAGACGGGTCCTCGTGTTCGAGCGACAAGCACAGATTGAGCAGATCCGCGCTGTCGAGAACCACGCACCGCGAAGGATTCTCTTCGGCAGCACTCAGAGTTGCAATGAGTGCTCCAGCGATGGCCAGCGTTCGCGTCATCATCGGAGCAACAGGACCAGCCAGTCGGTGTGCCAGGCGGCACGCTCGTCGTCAGCATATTATGCGCGTGCCGAGACCGCACCTTGATCAGCATCAGGACTCCTCCATCTCAGCCGACGGAGGTTAAGTGCTCACTTGGTCGAAGCTGAAATGATCGAACAGAAAAAATCAAAGAAATCCGGCTCATCGACGGCTATCCTAGCAAGTCGTCATGCAATGCCGCCGAGCATCAGCATCGCGAGTATCAGGCCTGTTGTGGATGCTGCAAACCCGATGAGGGCTTTGCCGATCGACGGCAGCGGCAATATGCTAGCTGCCGCTCGCTCATCAAGCCGCGACATCTTATGCTCCGTAGGACGTGATTTGGCCTTACAACGAGCCGGAGCCTCGGCGGTTCCCTCGATGGGAGAGCAATCAGTTGACGTATCAGGACTGCTACACTCCTCACCAGCCAGGGGTCACCGACCGTAGAAGCAGGCCAACCAGGCTCCGGGCTGGTTGATCCCGCATTGACGGCGCGCCGCGGCGCCCAAGATTGCTGAGGGGGCGGCATGGAGGTAGCCATGACGCGGTTCGATTACATCCTGAATTGGAGGCTCAAGGCCGGGTCCCACCAGTTTCCAGGACCGGACGGCGGCACCTGCATCAACGAAGCCGCCATCGTCGCGGCCGGGTTTCCGTACCAGTCGGTGTGGCGGGTCGATATGATGCCGCGGTGCTTCTCGCGGCCCATCTGCCGCCTCGCGATGCTGCTCAATGACGAAGCGGACGACGTGCAACGCCAACGGTTGCTGCCGTTCGTCACCCGCCTAGCCTGCGCGGACACACCCGAGGTGGAACGCTTGCGCCAGAACTACATCAATGCGCGCACGTACAGGGCGCCGTTGAGCTTCGAGGAAGGGCTGACGGTGCTCGAAGGGGCCCTGGCCATTGGCCGTCAGGCCATCCTTCCGAGCGGGGACGAGGTGAGCGAAAGGCTGGATCAGGCCAAACGCATTCCTGAACCGGCAACGCCAGACCGGACCATGATGGGCAAGATCAAGGAATGGCTCGGGATCGAAGCTGAAGTCGTCTGACCTTGTGTAGGGATGCCGCACCACTGGCGACAGGAACAAAGGGAGGCGTTCATGAGAACGTATTACGTCTTCCAAGCTGCAAGCTCCCCCGACTTGCGCGGGTACACCTACGATCCCACAGGCGAGAGACTGCCCGCCCAACATGGTCCGTGGACCCGCCTCCTGCAGCTAGGCCCTGATGAGGCGTGGACCCAAGACGTGAGCCGAGCGGTGGTGGCCGGCGGCATCTTAGAGAGTGGCTATTACCTGTGGGGTCCCGTCGATCAATCCGGTTCGTTGAAGCCCATTATCGAGAGTGATCGCGTCGAAGGGACGGCTGTGTTCAACCGGGATAATCATCAGATTGGCACAATCCAGCGGCTGTTGATCGAGAAGGTGAGCGGGCGCGTCCTCTATGTGGATGTGACGTTCGGGGGATTTATGGGTCTGGGCGTCCATCATCTCACGATCCCGTGGGGAATATTGACCTATGATAAAGAACTTGAGGGCTACCATACGGACATCACGGAAAATCAGGTCGAAGGCGCGCCGGCCTTCTACAGTGAAGACCGAGTCTGGCCGGGCCCCGAGCGAGAAGAGCAGCTAAGAAAGTACTGGAACAGTGTCGCTCAACGGGCCGGTTGATGGCGCAATCATTTGCTTGAGGCTAAGAACTGGCCCTCATCCCAGTCTTTCTGCCGGCACGGCCCGAGCGCAAAGACCAAGCTGCCGCCAAGGCGTTTGGCCACAGAGGTCGCCGGCATCTGCTCGGGGCATGGTCCTGCTCCCGCCCCGATCGGATCAGGTTCGTCGGTCAGGAGAGAAGGCAGCGACTCGTCGAACTCGACGAGGAATTGATAATCTTGAACATGCCTCAGGGAGATCTTGAACTGGGCCGACACGACTTGGCTCAGAGCGACAGAGCTTGGAGCACGTGGCGGCCGACGAGATCCGAGGATTGCGGGTTCTGGCCCGTGATCAGGTTGCCGTCCCGCACCGCATAGGGCTGCCAGTCCGGACCACGCTCGAACTTGCCGCCGAGCTCCTTCAGCCGGTCCTCCAGCAGAAAAGGAACAACCTTGGTCAATCCGACTGCCTCCTCTTCCGTGTTGGTGAAGGCGCTCACTCTACGGCCCTCGACGATGGGGTGCCCGTCTCGACGCTTAGCGCGCACGAGGCCCGCAGGGCCATGGCAGACCGCCGCAACGAATTTGCCGGCATCGATCATGGAGCCGATGATCCGCGCGAGCGTGTCATCGTTGGCCGCATCCCACATCGGTCCGTGTCCACCCGGTAGGAACACGGCATCGAACGCCTGCGGATCCACGCTCGTCAGAGCCGGAGAGTTCTTCGCTACCGCTCGGGCTCGCTCATCCGCGAGGAAGCGCCGGACCGACGCCGGTACCTCCTGCTGGTCGGCGGGTTTGTCACCGGGTCCCCGGCCGGCCTCGGCCGGTACGCTGCGGGGGTCGAAGGGGATCTCGCCGCCACGGATCGACACCAGCGTGATGTCGGCACCACCGTCCTGCAGGACGTAGTAGGGGGTGGCGAGCTCCTCCAGCCACACGCCGGTGCGATGGCCGCTTGAGCCGAGCTCCGCATGCGAGGTGGCGACGACCAGCACCTTGTTGCCTAGCATGGCTGATCTCCCGATCGTGCTGCCATTTCAACCCCAACCGGCCCTGCCTGTTCGCACCGCTCTCCTCGAAGATCAAGCCACGGCGAACGAGCATGGCAGCTCAGTTCGAGCGAAGTCACCGGTCCAGGAAGCTCGCCACCCGAGCGGCCACATCAACCTGGGCCGCACCGTGAGGCCACGCCCCTGGCCTGGATTGACCTTGGTCTCGTAAGACGTCCCCTGCTCCTTGAGCAGGCGTTCGATCGCGTAAGCCCGCGACACCGGTACGATTGGATCCATGACTCCGTGCAGAATCAACCTGGGCGGGAGCCGCGGCCGGTGCGCGGCGAGCTGTTTCGGCAGGGCCCGAAGCAGTCGACGATGGCCTTCGCGCGCCCATCGGCCGCGGCCGTCTCGAAGGCGAGAGCTGCACCCAGCGAGATGCCCACGATGCCGAGACGGTTCGCGTCCACACCGGGTTGCTTCACCAGCCAGTCCACAGCGTCCCGCACGGTGGCCGCCCAGAGGGAGAAGTTCTGCCGCATTCGTGCGGAGGCGACCCGCCGATCGCCCGTGCGATCGAGGTAGTAGACGAAGGCGACGTGAGAGCCGGAAGCCGCGATGGTGCGTGCGGCCAAACGAGATCCATCTGCGAAAGTCAGGCCGTCTGCGCCGTGCAGGAGCAGAACAGCGGGTGCGTTTCTGGCTATCTCCTCCCCTCTTAACGTGTCCCGATTGAGCAGCGAACCATTCTACCTCGATGTGCGTAGCGCCGCTCGTGAAGCTCAACACTCCCTCTACCCATATGATGTGCCATCGGCCACCGGAGCGGTGCCGTTCAATGGGCATCGTCAACCCATACGCATTCGGAATATTCGCCTGCGCGCCACGTCCGGACCTTCGACCGAGGCCGCCCAGGGCTCCTCGCGCGAGCAAATCCTGGAGGAGCTTCGCCTCGTTCGGCGCGTTATCGCCTCTGACGACGATGGGCTCTGATCCTCTGGTCAGTTGACAGGGGGAGTGAGCTGCTTCGGGGGCGCAGGTTGGCCCCGCGGCTCAAGCGGTGGTGAGCGAGGAGCGGCAACCATGCCTGTAGTTCATGACCTCCCGACCGACCGCACGACGCTCACGGGTCTGCTCTTCCCAGCTGGCGTTCCGATGCTCTGGTCGCCGACACTCGTGTTCTACGATGAAGCGGGACGCATCGATCGCGACCGCCAACTCGCGCATTTGGCTTTTATGACACCTCACGTGAAGGGCTATCTCGTACCTGGCTCAACCGGTGATGCGTGGGAAATGAATGATGCGGAGGCGCTCGCGGCACTGGAAGTTGTGCTTCCCTTCGCTGCTCAACATGGCCTGGATCTCCTTGTTGGTGTTCTGCGCCCAACGACGGATGCCATGCTTGCTCTGATCGACAAAGTTCTGGATTATCTTTGCCGGCGTGCCGGGACAGATTCGGTCGCCGACGCCTTGGCGGCAAGTCACGTCCGCGGGCTCACAGTCGCACCGCCGACCTCCGACCCGCCCCTCTCGCAAGACGCGATCGGCGCGGCACTCGCGCCTGTGTTTGAGCGTGGTCTGCCAATCGCTCTTTACCAGCTGCCGCAAGTGACCGGGAACACCATGACGCCGGCACTGGTCGCTGGGCTGGCGGAGCGCTTCCCGAACCTGCTGCTGTTCAAGGACAGCAGCGGCACCGATGAGGTTGCGCTGTCAGGCCGGATGCCCGCTGGGGTGACGCTCCTGCGGGGCGCCGAAGGCGACTATGCTCAATGGAGCAAAGCGCACGGCGGCGTGTACGATGGCTTCCTGCTCAGCACTGCCAACGCCTTCCCGGCCCAGCTCGCGACGGTGCTCGAGCATCTCCAGCAAGGCCGCTTCACAGAAGCTGAGCAGTGCTCGGCGTCCATATCGGCGGCGGTTGCCGACGCTTTTAGGGCCGTTATCGAAGTGCGGCAGGGCAATGCATTCACGAACGCGAATAAGGCCATTGCTCATATCATGGCCTATGGCCGCGACGCGCTCCAAGCATCGCCGCCGAGGCTCTATGCGGGGGGGCATCTTCCTCACTCGGTTTTGAGGACAGTTATGGAATCCCTTTCCCGTCATGGGCTCCTGCCCGTACGAGGTTACCTGGAGAGCTGAGCTGAGTAGATCCGCGTTGAAAGTAGGCCACCCGCTTTCATCTAGAGCAGCACCCGATCACGTTGCAATCGGGTGCTGCTCTAGGTCTTTGATCTTGCCGCATTTTCTGCGACGAACCGGCATCCACTTCGTCGGAAAATGCTCTAGAGCCAGGCGAGCCACACTCTTTTGCGCTCTACTCGTCGGCTGGCATGTAAACAATGAGACCGATTCTTCACGGCCAGGGTAGCCGCGCCCGCTGACTCGCCTGATGCGGGAGGACGGCGTGCCGGCGGAGATGAGAGAAGCGCGTCCGGACATCAAACGCCCGGAAAACCCACGCAACCGGTCATTCCCGACATCCGCCGCGAGGGGCCGCTATGGGTCATGATTTCGCCTTGGGCGCAGCGAGAGCAAGAACCGATCGCGTTGCAATCGGCTCTTGCTCTAGGCCTCTGGTTTTGCGGCATTTTCCGCGGCGAACCGGCGTCCGCTTCGCCGGAAAATGCTCTGGCTGCGCTCCGCGAGGACAGGCTGATCCTCAGCCCCCGAAGCCGGCCTGAGGTGTGAGCGGACTGAGATCAAACTCGCGACCAGCGGCCCGGTGCTGATCTCAGCTCGGCAGCACCCGCCATGCTCGACCGAGAGCCATGATCGGCCACCAGCGGCGGCGCTCCCGACCCGGACTGACAGTCGAGGCCGGAACCTCAGCCTGGATCAGGCGCGCACGGCGGGCCTGGATCAGGGCGTCGATGCGCGTCATCGCCTCCACGATCTCCGCAATCGTCAGCGCCGCGCCTTCGCGCACCTCGCCACGCTCGCACCGCGACAGGCGTTGCCGCGCCATGTCCAGAAGTCGGCGGCTCTCTTCGGCATAGCCGTCGATCGCGGCACGCTCCGAGGAGCGGTTCGTCAGCGCATTCATGGCGAGAACAGCGAGGAGCGTTAGCTGCGAAGGTGCCTGAAGGCCGCCTCGATACGACGGAGTGTCGTGCCCGCACGCGCGTGCCAGCCGACGGACCGGCGGCGAGGTGCCCTCAGACCGCCGGACCGAATGGATCCGGACCTTAGTCGATTACGATCTCAGAGCCTTGACGGCCTGGGTGGTGAGGCCCTTGCCGCCTATGCCCCAGGCTCCACTCCGGAACTCCTGGACCCGCACCCAGGTCACGCCACGCATGGCCTCGCCTTCGATCTCGACCATGGCGTCGGTGACCTTCTCGATCATCCCCGCCTTCTGCTCTTCCGTGAACACGCCTTCGATGAGCTGAATGTCGACGAGCGGCATGATCCTTCTCCTCTGCCTCCGTCCTGCACCGTCGCAGGGCGTGCTGGCCGCATGTTCTAATCCAGGTGCCCGTAGCGACGCTGGGAGGAGACCTGGAGGGATTGGGGAGAGATCGTGGAGATGTGGTAGAACCGGCATGCTGCATCCGCTCGTCCACGAAGGACCGGCAATGCCCTACCTGTTCGACGAGTTCGAACTCGATGCGGACCGGGTCGAGCTGCGCCGTCACGGGCTGATTGTGCCTGTCGAGCGGCAGGTCTTCGGGCTGCTCCTGCTCCTGGTGGAGAACCGGGACCGTATGGTGCCCAAGGAGGAGATCATCGCGAAGGTGTGGGGCGGCCGGATCGTGTCGGATTCCGCCCTCTCAAGCCGGGTCAAGTCGGCGCGACGCGCACTGGGCGACGACGGCAAGGAACAGCGGCTCATTCGCACCCTGCACGGCCAGGGCTTTCGCTTCGTCGCGGACGTGACGACAGAGGGACACCGATCGCTGCCGCCGGCGCGCGCCCTGGACCCCGCCGAGACGCGACCAGGGCCGGCAGGGCATTCGAGGCCATCCATCGCCATTCTTCCATTCCAGCTCGTTGCCGCCTCGGATCTTCATCCGGCCCTCGGCGAGGCTCTCGCTCATGACCTCATCGTCGCTCTCTCCCGGTTGCGATGGCTGTTCGTCATTGCGCGCGGCTCCTCGTTCCGGTTCCGGTCGGAACATCCGGACGCCTGCCGCATCGGACACTTGCTCAACGCCAGCTACTGCCTCAGCGGCGTCGTCGAGACCGCGGCGAGCCGCGTCCTGATCACGGCCGAACTCACCGATACGCGGACCGGAGAGGTGCTCTGGGCAGACCGCACTGCCGGTCCGATCGACGGCATTCACGAGATGCGGGCTCGGATCGCGGCGAACATCATCTCGGCCCTCGAACTCCAGATTCCGCTCCACGAAGCGGCTCTCGCGAGCCTTGCGGCACCGAGTTGCCTGAATGCCTGGTCCGCTTATCACCTGGGCCTGCGGCATCTCCACCGATTTACCCGTGAGGACAATGCCGCCGCGGCGGCCCTGTTTGAGCGCGCTCTCGCCCTCGACCCCGGTTTCGCTCGAGCCAATGCCGGGCTGTCCTCGACACATTTCCAGAGCGCGTTTCTTCGCTATTCCGGCGACCCGGCCGGCGATACCAGGGCTGCGCGAGCCTTCGCGGAGCGCAGCGTGGACCTTGATCCGCTCGATCCGTTCGCCAACTTCACGATGGGCCGGTCCTTCTGGCTGACGGGGGACGTCGACCGGAGCTTTCCCTGGCTGGATCGGTCGACGGTGCTCAGTCCCAGTTTCGCTCAGGGTTTCTATGCGCGAGCCTGGGCCGATGCGATCTCCGAACGGGATCTGAATGGCATGGAGAACGTCGAGATCGCGATGTCTCTCAGCCCGCTTGATCCCTTCTTCTATGCTATGCTGGCGACCCGGGCGCTGACGTGCCTGATCCAGGGCGATGTCAGGCAAGCTGCCGTCTGGGCCGATCGAGCGGCGCAGTCACCCGGCGCGCACGTGATGATCTCGCTCATCGCCGTCATTGCCCATACGTTGAACCAGGATCGTGATCGTGCGGCGGTCTGGAGCGCTGACGTACGGCGGCGCCGCGGCGACATCTCTCAGGCGCATTTCTTCACTTCGTTTCCATTCCGACACGGACCGCTCCGTCTTCGCATGGCGAAGGCTCTGGACGATAACGATATCCGTTGAATGTTCCCGATCATTGATGCGCGACGGGTCATATCTCATTCGATGTGTGTCGGTGACGATCTGCTCGTACTCAGCGGGTCAAGCGTCGCCGAGCAGCTTATTCCGCTGCGCAAGGCTCGGGCACGACCGGTTCAGATCTGGTCCGGAATTTCCAGGTCGAGCAGCGCCGAGCTGAGACCCTTGCCGTGTGCGTCCAGTGCCAGCGAACGGGTCACGCCGCCGCCGAGTGCCCCCTTCAACACGAAATTCAGCGCCCCAATCTTCGGAAGCGCGTAGCGGACGACCTCGCCCGTAACGATCTCGCGAAAATGCTCCTTCACGCGCTCGGGCGTGACGTGCTCTTCGAGGCGGGCGTAGTCCGCCGGGTCGTAGGCGATGACCGAGATGTTCGAGGTGTTGCCCTTGTCTCCCGTGCGGGAGTGGGCGAGCGCACGCAGTTTCATCGTCTGACCTCTCGGCTTTTCAGGCTTCAACGAACTGGACGGCCGGGCGGGCGAGCTCGGCCGGCACGAGCACCGACTGTACCGCCACGACCTCGCGGGCTGCCTTCCAGGCGCCGCCGCCGCCGGCAGGACCATTGGTGTAGAGCGTCTCGACCTCGTTGCCGATCCGCACCGCCTCGGCCATGCTCTCGGTCCGCCCTATGACGCGCAGGCGGACCTCGTAAGGCTCGCGCCCGCCCGAGAGCGCGTCTCCGTGCAGGGCATCGACGCCGATCAAGTCGCAGCGCAACTCGGTCGTCTGGACACCGGTGAGCGCGAGCCGTTCGCGCACCACTTCGCGGGCGAGCCGACCGCGGGCCAGCGCGCCGGGCCCAGCGTAGGAGATCTGCCCCTCGCCGACGTAGGAGTCCACGTAGCCGACGGAGACCTTGAGCAAGCCGGTAGCGGGCGCGCCTGTCGCGCCGGTCACCCGCACCCTGTCGGGACCTACCTGCTCCATCTCGACCCCGGTGAAGTCGCCGACCACGTCTGGCTGGAGATAGCGGGCCGGATCATGCACCTCGTAGAGCATCTGCTCCTTGCAGGTAGCGAGGGTAATCTGCCCGCCCGAGCCCGCGACCTTGGTGATCTCCACCGTCCCGTCCTCGCCGACGATGCCGATCGGAAATCCGAGGCGTGCTAGGCCAGGCACGTCCTTCTGACCGGGATCAGCGAAGTAGCCGCCGGTGATCTGTCCGGCGCATTCGAGGAGATGGCCGACCAGGGTGCCGCGCCCTAAGCGTTCCCAGTCGTCCATCGCCCAGCCGAACTCGTGCACGAGCGGTGCGAGGAACAGGGCTGGATCGCCAACGCGGCCGGTGATCACCACGTCGGCGCCGTCCGCCAGCCCGTTGATGATGGGGACCGCGCCGAGGTAGGCGTTGGCCGAGATGACGCGGTTGCCGAGGTTTGCCACTCGCTCGCCGCTTTCCTCGAGCGTGAAATTGCCGGCGCGCACCGCATCGAGCAGATCGTCGCCCGTGACCGCGGCGACCTTCAGCCCGTTCAGGCCGAGCTCTCGGGCGATGGCCTGGGTTTTCTTCGCGGCGGCGACGGGGTTTGCCGCGCCCATGTTGGTGACGATGCGGATCCGGCGCTCCCGGCACGGCGCCAGCACTGCCCGCATGCGGGCCTCTAGCAGCGGATCGTAGCCGCCGTCCGGGTTCCGCATCTTCGCCTGCTGCGCCAGCGCAATGGTGCGCTCGGCCAAGCACTCGAACACCAGGTAGTCGATGTTGCCCTTCTCGGCGAGTTCGAGCGCGGGCTCGATGCGGTCGCCGGCGTAGCCGGCGCCGGAGCCTAGGTGGATGGTTTTCATTGTTCGGTCTCCGCTTTCAGAGAGGGAACACGCCGAGCAGGACGCAGGCGAAGGTCATCACCACCGAGGCGGCGAGCAGGAACGGGAAGGTGAACTTCTGGTGGTCGGCCAGATCGATGCCGGTGAGGCCGCAGACGAGGAAGGTCGCGGGGGTGAGCGGGCTGACAGGGAAGCCGGTCGTCATCTGACCGAGTAGCGCGCCCTGAGCGACCTGCACCGGCGGTACGCCGAGTTGGTGGGCGACCTCGGCCACGACGGGCAGAACGCCGAAATAGAACGAGTCGGGGTCGAACAGCATCGAGAGCGGCATCGAGATGAGGCCGAGGGCAAAGGGAATGTGTCTACCCATCTCCGGCGGCACGAAGGTCACGGCCGTCTGGGCCATCGCCTTGAGCATGCCAGTGCCCTGCATGACGCCGGTGAACACACCGGCCGCCAGGAGGATCGAGGCCATCAGGATCGCAGCCTTCGCGTGGGCGTCGATCCGCTGCCGCTGAGCATCGACGTTCGGGTAGTTGATCACGAGCGCCAGGGCCGTGCCGAGCATGAACATCAGCGCCGGGGGCACCTTCTCGGCCATGAACACCATCGTTCCGAGGACGATCGCGGTCAGGACGATGTTTGCCCAGAACCGGCCCGGACGGCGCAGCGCCCGCTCGGCATCGCTCAGGGTCCGCGCAGGCCCGCCGACCGCGTCGGGCGCGGCGGTCGCCGCGGCGCCAAGTGTGGAGGGAACCGGTTGGTCAAGTGCCAAGGCGCCACCCGCAAGACCTAGGCGGCGCTCCTCGCGCAGGCCGAGCCAATACGAGACCGCGAAGATGAACACGAGACCGACCGCCTGCACGGCGACGAGCGGTGTGAAGATCTCCGGGATCGGTAGTTTCAGGGCCGCGGAGGCGCGGATCATCGGCCCGGTCCAGGGCAGGAAGTTCACGCCCGCCGCCAGCGAGGCCGCGCAGGCGAGGATGCGCCGGTCGATGCCGACGCGGTCGTAGAGCGGCAGCATCGCCGGGATGGTGATCAGGAAGGTCACCGCCCCCGAGCCGTCGAGGTGGATGAGCAGCGCGAGCAGCGTCGTGCCGGGCACGATCCGGGTCGGGCGCGTGCCGACGGTGGCGAGGATGCGGTCGATGATCGGGTCGAGCATCCCGGCGTCGCTGACGATCCCGAAGAACAGGATCGCGAACACGAACATGCCGACCACGCCCGCGAGATTCTGGATGCCGGAGAGCACGAACTTGCCGGTGTCGAGCCCGAAGCCACCGATCAGGGCGGCCGCGACTGGGATGACGATTAGCGCGACGAGGGGCGACATCCGTTTGGTGAGAATGACGGCGAGTAGCAGCGCGATCGTGCACAGGCCAAGCAGGGCCAGCATCCGTTCCTCCCATAGGATTTGCGGCACGCTTTGACTCGGCGCCGCTACTTTTGTGAGGAAGCCGCCAAACACTACATAACGCAATTGAAAAGATTGGATCGCTGCGATAAACTCAAACTATGGATCTGAATCTACGGCAGCTCCGAGCCTTCGTATCCGTCGTCCAGACGGGCAGTTTCACCCGCGCGGCCACCCTCCTGAACCTATCGCAGCCCGCCCTCACGGTTCAGATCCGCCGTCTGGAAGAGGCGCTCGATGCACGGCTGCTTGACCGTACCAGCCGCACCGTGGCGCCGACACGGCTCGGCCGCGAGTTGCTGCCGGTGTTCCAGCGGGTGCTGCGCGAACTCGACAGCGTGGTGATCGACACCCGCGACCTCGCAGCCCAACGCTACGGGGTCGTGCGTGTTGCGACGCTGCCCTCCTTCGCTGCGAGTTCGTTGGCCGAAGCGATTGCGCTGTTCCGGGCCGACCATCCCCGCGTGACGTTTCAGATCAAGGACGTGATCGCGCAGCGGGTGTTAGACCTCGTGCGAAGCGAGGAGGTTGATCTGGGCATCATCGGCGGCGAGATCCGCGATCCAGAGGTCAGTACGCTTTATCGGACGAGCGATGTCCTGCATGTCGTCTATCCGCATGACCACCCGATCGGCACGATACCGAATGTCACGACTGAAGTACTCGCCGAGTATCCCTTGGTGTTGATGGACCCCGCTACCAGTGTGCGGGCAGTGGTCGATAGGGCCTTCATCGAGGCGGGCCGGCTTCCCGTGGTGGCCTGTGAGGCGACCTACATGATGACGGCGGTAGGCATGGTTCGGGCCGGCCTCGGCCTAACAATCCTACCAGGCTCCGCCCGTGAGATCCGGGCCGAGGCCACGCTCCGCTCAAGGCCGATCGCCGATCCACGGTTCGAACGCGCGGTCTGTCTGATCAAGAAAGCTGGCCGTACCCTGCCCGCGGCTGTCGAGACATTCTGTAAAACCGTCGCGCTTATATTTTGACTCGTAGAGGGTTTTCACGGATCAGCAGACGTGATTCGCTGCTTGCCTGAAGCGGGGAGGAGCCTGTGACGGGTGCCGTCGAGATCCGGACCGACATCGCCACAGCCGCCGAACTGCGACGGCAGGCCAAGCGGGAGCCGCGTCGGCGTACCGCTCTGCGCCTCCTAGCCGTGGCCAACGCGCTCGATGGCATGAGCCGGGCCGAGGCAGCACGGGCGGCCGGGATCGAGCGACAGGCGCTCTGCGATGCCGTCAGCGCTTCAACGCCGAGGGGCTCGCCGGCTTGGTCGACCGCCCGCCCGGCCGCCGGCCGGAGCGCCTGAGCGAGGGCGAGCAAGCGGTGCTGGTCCACCATATCCTGCGGGGCCCCGATCCCGACCGCGGCGAGCCCGCCAGTTGGACCCTGCCGGACCTGTGCCGCTTCATCGAAGCCCGCTTCGGCAAGACCATGCTGCCCCAGTCGATGTCGCGCCTGGTGCGCCGGCTGGGCTTGTCGAAGCAGAAGACGCGCCCCGTTCATCCGCAGCGCGACGCCAGAGCTGCCGCCGCCTTCGCAAAAAGGGGCTCCGCGCGGCTCTGACGAGCGCCGCCGAGGCGCATCCCGGCCAGCAGATCCGCCTCTTTTTCATGGACGAGGCGCGGGTCGGGCAGAAGGGGCGCAGCGGCCGTCGCTGGTGGATGCGGGGTCAGCGCCCGTCGGGACGCTGCGACGGCCGTTTCCAGTCCGCCTACATCTTTGCCGCCGTCGAGCCGGAAACCGGCTCGGCCTTCGGCCTGGTGCTGCCGCGCGTCTCGACCGAGGCGATGAACCTGTTCCTGGCGCAGTTTGCGGCCACGCGCGAGCCGGACACGCATGCCGTCGTGGTACTGGACGGGGCGGGCTGGCACATCGCCAAGGATCTGCGCGTGCCCGACACCGTGACGCTGGTGCGGCTGCCCGCCTACAGCCCCGAACTCAATCCGGTCGAGCGGATCTGGCTGTACCTGCGCGAGCGCTTCCTCTCTGCACGAGTGTTCCACGATTACGAGGCGATCCTCGACGCATGCTGCACCGCCTGGAACGCACTCGCCGCAGAGCCAGGCCACATCCGCTCCCTGGCCAACTTCCCATACATCGCACGCGTCAGTGCTTAAGCGCGACGGTATAAGGCTTAGCGGTAAGGCACCGAGTGTGGCGCGGCGTCGAGGACGGGCTGCCGCCTCAGCGGCCCATGGACCTTCATCTAGCTCCACGCGAGACACCGCCTCCGCAGGGCTGCTGTTCCGCATGCCATAAAAGACTGACTCCTCACGGCCACGGTAGCTGCGTCCTCTCACGCGCTTGACATGAAAGCCCTGCGGGCTGGCTGGTGGCAGGGAACCGTGTCGGGAAACTCTTCGAAATCGGACGCTTCTTGCACGCGCCGCAAATGTCCGGAACGGGTCACGATCCGACATGTTGACGGCAATGGGCTATGCACCAGCTCGGCTCTTGCGCTAAATCAAGGCTGCGCCGATCGCACGGCCTATACTTGCACGGACCGATGTAATAGGATCCAGTGTCATGCGAATGTTTTTCAGCGCTTCTCACAGGCAGCTGGCGGCAGCGCGGGCCATGATCGCTGGCCGGCCTAGTAACAACGGCTATCGAACGCGTCCGTGCTGAATGGGGCGAATGCCCTCTGCTGTCGAAAGATGCTGTGTGCTAACACCTGCACACTCGCTGAGTCATGAATTTGGCAGCTCAAGGAATATGAAACAGCAGGCGAACTCAGGATCCTCATGCTTAATAACATCCTGCGGGTTTCATCAATGGAAAGCGGGCATTGATTGTCCTGATTCGTCACGCCTCAATAGTGTCATATCCAGCAATTCACCAGGAAGATCAGCTCATGACCGACTCTCTGAGCGACGCGACCATCCACCTCGTCAAGGCGACAGTTCCCGCCCTCCAGCAGCACGGCCTCGCTATCACGCGGCGCATGTACGAGCGCATGTTCCAAAACCCCGACATCCGCGATCTCTTCAACCAGTCGCATCATGGTGAGACCGGGTCGCAGCCCAAGGCGCTGGCCCAGGCGGTGCTCGCCTACGCTCAAAACATCGACAACCTCGGCGCCCTTGCTCCGGCAGTCGAGCGCATCGCGCAGAAGCATGTCGGGCTCACCATCCTGCCCGACCATTACCCGCACGTCGCCGAGGCGCTCCTCGGAGCCATCAAGGAC
Organism: Methylobacterium sp. CB376; assembly: GCF_029714205.1. NCBI lineage: Bacteria > Pseudomonadati > Pseudomonadota > Alphaproteobacteria > Hyphomicrobiales > Methylobacteriaceae > Methylobacterium > Methylobacterium sp. CB376. The sequence goes on from NZ_CP121648.1 coordinate 6,136,622, forward strand.
GTGCTGGGCGGGGCCGCAACCGACGAGATCCTCGCCGCGTGGGGCGAGGCCTACTGGTTCCTTGCCCACGTTCTGATCGGGCGTGAGACCGCGATCTACACCAGCTTGGCCGCAGCTCCCGGCGGATGGCGGGGGTGGCGCAACTTCAAGATCGACAGCAGGAGGCGCGAGAGCGAGATCATCACCTCCTTCATTCTGCGCCCAGAGGACGGCGGACGCGTCCTGCGCCACCAGCCAGGGCAGTACCTGACATTCTGGATCGACATCCCGGGCCAGCACCCGCTGAAGCGCAACTACAGCATCTCCAGTGCGCCAAGCGAGGAGGCCTATCGGATCTCGGTCAAACGTGAGCCGAACGGGATCGCGTCCAATTGGCTGCACGACCAGGCACAGGAAGGACAGATCCTGAGAGTGGCGCCGCCGGCGGGCGAGTTCTTCCTCAACGAGGAGTCGCCGCGGCCGGTCGTCCTGTTGAGCGGCGGTGTCGGACTGACGCCCATGATGAGCATGCTGGAGACCATCGCCAGTCAACACCCGAACGTTCAGGTCCAGTACGTGCACGGCACCTTGAACGGTTCGACGCACGCGATGAAGGAGCACGTGGCATCCCTGACACAGGCACACGGGAACATCACGGCCACAACCTTCTACGTCGAACCACGGGCGGAGGACCGCCAGGGGCAGGACTATGATCATGCGGGCCTGATCAGCGTGGACTGGCTTCAGGCGAACACACCGCTTGGCGAGGCGGACTTCTACCTGTGCGGGCCACGCCCGTTCCTGAGAGCCTTCGTAAGCGGTCTCGCTCTAGCTGGCGTCCGGTCGGACCGCATCCATTACGAGTTCTTCGGTCCCGCCGACGAGTTGCTGGCCGCCTGAGCACAGCGGCCAGCCTCGCGAGGATAGCCGGCGAGCAGGCAATCCGCTCCGTTGATGATGACCGATTGAACCGAAAGCATGCGCCCGTTGCGGACGTTCGATAACTGCAAACGGAACGGCTGCTCGACGCTCGACAGCGGACCTTCGAGATCAGCCTCCTGCGCGTCTCAAGCGCGGACGTCGCAGGGCCTGAGACGAGATCCCATAGCCGGAACCAGCGGTCATCCCTCGACACTCGGCCCGACACCGATCATGCAGCGGCGCAGGGATTCAGGCCCCGCCCACGCTTGGCCAAGGGCTCGCTGCTCAGGATGTGCCAAAGCCGTAAAGTGCGGCCGGGTTGTCGATGAGGATGCGCCGTCGCGCGGCCTCGCTCGGAGCCCACTCGGCCAGGAGATCGAACAGGCCGGCATCGTCCGGCATGTGCTTCTCGCCGCGGTGCGGCCAGTCGCTGCCCCAGACCATACGCTCCGGCGCCGCCTTCGCGAAGAGCTTGGCGACGTCGGTCGCGTCCGCGTAGGTCGGCGGGCCGCTCGTGGTGTTGAGGTAGGCGCCCGACAGCTTCATCCAGGTCCGCCCGCCGTCGAGGAGGTTCCTGACGACCGGCACGGCGCGGTGGTTGAGCCCCTGCCCGGGCAGGAGGCGGGCGAGGTGGTCGATGACGAGCGGGGTCGGCAGGCGCGCCAGCACCTCGGCGTGGTCGGCGATCTGATCGCCGGTCATGTAGACCTGGACGTGCCAGCCGAAGGGCTGGACCTTCCGGGCCATCGCTTCCAGTCGCTCCGCCGTCGTGACGCCCCAGGATTGCGGGGTCACGAAGTTGACCCGGATGCCGACCGTGCCCCGGGCGGCCATGTCCCTCAGCTCGGCCTCAGTCACGTCGAGGTCGACGACCACGACGGCGCGGGCGGAGGCGCCGAGCTGCGCCACGCCATCAAGGGTGGCACGGTTGTCGATGCCGTAGGTCGACGGGGTCACGACAACGGTGCGGCTGGTCCCGATCCGCTTCTGGAACAGGCGGTAGGCCGCGACGTCGCTGTCGGACACCGGCTGGCCTTTCCAGTGCGGCGAGGCGGGAAAGCGCGTCGAGAAGATGTGGATGTGCGAGTCGCAGGCCTGCGCCGGCACCTCGGTCTTCGGCTGCTCCGTGCCGGCGGAGAACGGCACTGCGTTTTGCGCGAGGGCGGGGCCGCCCGGCAGCCCCGCGGCCGCGGCTGCGCCGAGGCCAGCCGCCTTGAGGATGTCGCGCCGCGACAGGTCGAAGGTGGTCACAGCATGTCCTCCCGAAGACGATGGGATCGGGCCGGGCTCAGAAGCCGTAGAGCCGGGCCGGGTTCGAGACGAGGATCTTGGCCTGCACGGCCGGATCGGGCGCCCACTCCGCCAGGAGGTCGAGGAGGACGGCGTCGTCGGGCTTGCCCTCGGCCGGCGAGGTCGGGTGCGGCCAGTCGGAGCCCCAGATCAGCCGCTCGGGCGCGAGCGCGACGTAGGCGCGGGCGAGGCGGCCACGATCGGCGTAAGCGGGCGGGCCGGACTTCGAGAGGATGTAGGCGCCGGTCAGCTTCACGTAGGCGCCCCGGGTCTCGATCAGGCGCGCCATCACCCCGAAGGCCGGGTGGTCAGGTCCTTCCGGCTCCGGCAGGTGCCCCATGTGGTCGAACACCACTGGTACGGGCAGGCGCTCCAGCACGTCCCTCAAGCCGATGATCTTCTCGCCCTCGGAGACGAGCTGGATGTGCCAGCCGAGATCCGCGATCCTGCGGGCGACCGGCTCCAGGTCCTCGATCGGCGCGCCGCCCGGTAGGCGCGTCCCGAACCGCACACCCCGGATCCCGGCCTCGTGCAGGCGCTTCAGTTCGTCCGCTGTGACGCTCGCGTCGAGCATCACGATGCCGCGGGCGGTCGACCCGAAGGCCTTGACCGCTTCGACGAGCAGCCGGTTGTCGGTGCCGTAGGTCGAGGGCTGCACCACGACGTTGCGGGTGAGCCCGAGGCGGCGCTGGAGTTGCCGGTAATCCTCGACGCTGGCGTCCGGCGGGCGCAGGGTCGCGGCGGGCGCCGCGGGAAAGCGCGCGTCGTAGATGTGGTGGTGGCAGTCGGTCGCGCCCGGTGGCACGGTAAGCCTCGGCCTCTCCGTTCCGGCGGACCAGCGTACGGCGTGAGCCGAGACGGGCCGAGGGCCGGCGATGGAAGCCGCCCCGGCCGCCAGGAGCGCGAGGTGCCCGCGCCGTGTCATCGTGTGGGTCATGGAGCGTCCGCTCAGGCGTGCGAGAACAGGGCCTGACCGGGCGCGGGCATGCGCGCCGTCAGGATGCTTCCGGTCTGGGATTCGGTGATGAACAGGGTCGCACCGTCCTGCCCGCCGTAGGCGATGTTGGTCGTCGAGATCCCGGCCGGCGAGCGCACGCGCAGGATCGGCTCGGCGACGGGCGAGAGGCGCCAGACCGAGCCGAAGCCCGTATGGGCGACGAGGAGGCAGCCCTCCGCATCGAGCGCGATGCCGTCCGGGCCGCCGAGCCCGCCATGGAGCTGCGAGAACACGCCGACCTTCGCGACGAGGCCGCTGGCGTTGAGCGGGATGCGCCAGATCTGCTGCGCCCGCGTCACCGCGACGAAGAGGTTCTGCATGGCGGTGTCGATCACGATGCCGTTCGGGCTCGGCACGGTGTCGATGAGGCAGGTCAGTTCGCCGGACGGGCGCAGGCGGTAGACCCGGCCGGTCGGATCCTGCAGCCCGGTCTGGCCCTGGTCGGTGAAGTAGAGGTCGCCGTTCCCCGCGAAGCTGAGGTCGTTGACGCCCTTGAACCCTTCCGAGCCGGCCGTCTCCAGGAACGGCGTCACCGACCCGCTGTCGGGATCGAGCAACATGATCCCGCGCTTGTAGCAGGTGATGAAGATGCGCCCGTCGCGATGGATCTTCAGCCCGTTCGGCCAGCCGTCGTACTCGGCGATCAGCTCCCACTCGCCGGCCGGGTCTATGCGGAAGATGCGGCCGTGGGGGATGTCGGTGACGTAGAGCCGGCCGGCGCGGTCGAAGACCGGCCCCTCCAGGAAGGAATCGATGGCGTGCCCGCCGCGGTTGGCGTTCGCCCAGGCGGTGGGGCGCGGGTTGCGGAAGCGATCCGGCAGGCGCGTGAAGATCTCGGCCGTGACGGCCGGCGGGGGCGCGAAGAACGACATAGAGGATCCTCGACAGGGGGGCGAAACGGAGCCGTCAGGCCGCGGCGGCGGCCGTGCGCGCGTCGCGGGCATGCGCGCGGCTGATCATCACGACGCTGAGGGCGGCCGCCGCATCGAGCGCCGCGACCGGGAGCATGCCGAGGGTGAAGCTCCCCGTCGCGTCCTTCACGAGGCCGACGACGTTGACCATCAGGCCGCCGCCGATGAGGTTCGCGATCGCGTTGATGCCGGCGAGGCCCGCCGCGAGCGTCCCGGCCGAGAGCCAGCCGGCCGACAGCGCCCAGAACGGCCCCTTGAAGGCGTAGGCGCCGACGAGCGCGCAGGACACTGCCAGGATCGTCGTGGCGATGCCGCCCGACAGGTTGAGGTAGGTCAGGCCGAAGGCCGCGAGCAGGAGCGGGATCGCCGTGTGCCACGTGCGCTCGCCGCTGCGGTCCGAGCGGCGGCCCCACAGGATCATCAGCACCGTGGCGATGCCGTAGGGGATCGAGTTGACGAAGCCGGTCTGCAGGTTGGTCAGCCCGAAGGACTTGATGATCTGCGGCTGCCACACCGACAGCACGCTGCCGGTGGCCGACGCCCCGGCGCAGACGAGCGCCATGGTCACGAAGTACTTGTTGCGGGCGAGCTGCCAGAGGGAGAGGTGCCCCACGGGCTTCTTGCGCGCGGCCTCCTCGGCGAGGCGCCCGACGAGCCAGTCGCGCTGCGTCTCGCTCAGCCAGCCGGCCTCCCGGGGCTTGTCGACGAGCACGAACAGGCAGGCGATCCCGAGGATTACGGTCGGCAGCCCCTCCAGCACGAACAGCCACTGCCAGCCCTTGAGCCCCAGCGCGCCGTCGAGTTCGAGGAGCGAGACCGAGAGCGGCGAGCCCAGGAAGGTCGCGAGCGGGATCGAGACCGTGAAGGTGGCGAGGATCCGCGCCCGGTACTCGTTCGGCAGCCAGGTGGTCAGGTACAGGATCGCGCCCGGGAAGAAGCCCGCCTCGGCCGCGCCGAGCACGAACCGCATCGCGTAGAGGGAGGTCGGGCCGGTGACGAGGGCCATGCCCATCGTGACGAGGCCCCAGGTAATCATGATCCGGGCGATCCAGCGCCGCGCGCCGACGCGCTGCAGCGTGAGGTTGCTCGGCACCTCGACCAGGAAGTAGGAGACGAAGAACAGGCTCGCGGCGAACCCGAACATCGAGGGCGTCAGCCCCAGGTCCTTGTTCATCTGCAGCGCCGCGAAGCCGACATTCACCCTGTCGAGCAGGGCGAAGAAGTAGCAGAGCATCAGGAACGGCACGAGGCGCAGGATCACCCGGCGCATGGTCGTGCGTTCGATGGACTGCGACGGGTGTTCTGTGGCGCTCACGTCCTGTCCTCCCAGGGTGGTCTTCGATGCAGGCCGCCGTCTCGCGGCCTTCGGGCGGGTCAGAGGCCTTCGCAGCCGGCGTCCCGCAGGGCGCGCTCGACCCAGGAGCGGTCCACGGTGCCGGCCCTGATCGCCGCCATGGTCTTGGCCTCGCCCCGCTGCTTGGCGTCGGCCGCGGCGAAGACCTCTTCCGTGCGGTCGAAGGGCACGCAGACGACGCCGTCGTCGTCGCCGACGATCAGGTCGCCGGGCTCGATCACCATGCCGTCGAGGGCGATGGTGCAATTCACCTCGCCAGGGCCGTTCTTGTAGGGGCCGCGATGGGTGATGCCGGCGGCGAATACCGGCAGGGCGTTCGCGCGGATCCAGCCGGAATCGCGCACGGCGCCGTTGAGGATCACGCCCGCGACCCCGATCTCTTGGGCATGGGAGAGCATCAGTTCGCCCATGAGCGCGTTCGTCAGGTCGCCCCCCGCATCGATGACGAGCACGTCGCCCGGGGCGGCGCGGTTCAGGGCCGCGTGCACCATCAGGTTGTCGCCAGGCCGCGTCCTGACCGTGAGCGCGGCACCGGCGAGGACGCCTGCGGCGTGGAGCGGCCGCAGGCGCGGCCCGCCATGCACCATGCGGTTCATGGAGTCGCTGATGTTGGCGACGGCGATGGCCTTGAACTTCTCGACCGTGGCCGCGTCGACCGCGCGGGGGCGGGAATGGATCTTGAACCCGATGGACATGGCTTGCGTCCTCGATGACGGAAGAAGTGGGAGACGGGAGGATCAGGCCGGGTCGGGCCGCGTGAGGCCGGCCTTGAGCGCCATGGCGTCGAGGGCCTCCTGGTAGGTCGCCGGCACGACGCCGTTGAAGTGGTCCTTGAGGCCGAGGCTCTCCTTCCAGCGCAGCCGCTGGGCGACCGCGCGGGCCATGATCGGCTCGACGCCCGCATCCGCGACGGCGTCGGCCGACATCTCCAGTTCCTCGGCGCGGCGCTTGGCGTGGATGACGCCCGAGGGCGTCAGGCTCTGCACGGTGTCCATCCAGGGCCGCGCCAGGGTCTTGCAGGCGGAGGCGAGCACGACCTCGTCGATCCCGTACTGGCGGGCGGCGAGCAGCATCTCGTCCGTCAGGGCCTCGATGCCCTTGATGAGGACGGAGCGGATGATCTTGATGCCCGAGGCCGTCCCGAGCACCGGCCCGGTGAACGCGATCTGCATGCCCCAGGGCACGAGGAGGTCGCGCACGCGCTCGCCGGCCGGGCCGCTCGACAGCATCCGCATGGAATAGCCGTGGAGCGGCGTGCCCTCGATCGCGCCGTCGCCGAGGAGCGCGCCGCTCGGCCCCAGCCGCTCGGCGACGCCTTGCTTGATCTTCGGCGTGGCGGAGGCGAAGTCGAGGAAGGTATGGCGGCCCGTCAGGACGGGCGCGAAGGCGTCCGCGCTCTCGAGCGAGGCCGCGCCCGGCGTCACGCTGACGATCAGGTCGCTCGCTTCGGCAAGCTCCGCGTTCGAGCGCACCAGGGTGACGCCGGCCTCGCGCGCCCGGCCCTGGATCAGGTCGGCATAGGGACCGTCGAAGGCGTACTTGTCGTAGCAGGCGATCTGTTCGAGGCCGGCGCCGCGCAGGCCCGCCCCGAGCGTGCTGCCGATCTCGCCGTAGCCGACGAGGCCGAGCCTGACTTGCGTGCGGTCCGTCATGAGGAACTCCTTGTCGCGTGTGCGATGGGGGCGGTGCCGCGCAGGACGGAGGCCTTGGCGACGTGGTCTCGCAGGATCTCGACGGGGTGCGGCAGCCGCACGCCGTCGATGAGCTTGGCTTGGCTCCGGCAGGAATAGCCGTCGGCGACGAGGCGGCCCGACCGGCCCTTCTCGGCGACGGGAGCCGCCCAGCTGAGGGCGTAGATGCGCTCGGATAGCGCGCGGTGCTCGGCCTCGTGGCCGTAGGTCCCGGCCATGCCGCAGCAGCCGGAGGGCAGCACCTCGAGGGTCAGCCCGAAGGCTGCGAAGACGCGCGACCACGCCGCCACGGCGGGTTGCGCCGTCGCCCGCTCGGTGCAGTGCGGCAGGAGCCAGTAGGTCTCGGCCTCGGGTGCCCGCGAGGCGCGGTCGAGCCGGGCGGCGAGCCATTCCTGCACGAGGTGGACACGCGGCAGGTCGCGACCGGGCAGGGCCTGGGCGTAGTCCGACCGGTAGGTCAGCGTCATCGACGGATCGAGGCCGACGAGGGCGACGCCGGTCGAGGCCAAGCGGCCGAGATCGGCCGCGTTTCTCTCCGCGAGGCGCTCGAAGCGGCCGAGGAAACCGTGGACGTGCAGCGGCTTGCCGTTCGGGCGGTAGGGCGCGAGCCAGGGCCGGAGGCCGAGGCCGATCAGGAGGTCGAGGAGGGCGAGCAGGACCGGCGTGTCGTAGTAGCTCGTGAACGCGTCCTGCACGACGACGACGCTGGTGAGGCGCTCGGGCGCCGGCAGCGCCGCCAGGACGTCCGCATCCGCGAGCGCCACGCCGCGCCGCGCGATCTCCCGCTTCAGATCGAGCCCGGAGAGCTTCGGCGCGTGGACGAGGCCGATCGCGCCGGCAAGCTTCGTCGCCAGGTTGGCGAGCCGCGGCGCCTTCGCGAGCCAGGGCACGATCGCCTCCAGGGAGGCGACCGCGTGGTGGCGCAGGGGCCGCAGGTAGCGGCCGTGATAGAGTTCGAGGAACCTCGCCCGGAAGCTCGGGACGTCGACCTTGATCGGGCAGAGGCCGGTGCAGGACTTGCAGGCGAGGCAGCCCGCCATCGCCTCGTGCACCGCGTGGGAGACATCGTCGCCTCGGCGTAGCGTCGCCGCGAGCCGGGCCGGGAAGGCGCGCCAGGCCGGCCGCGCCCGCAAGGCGGCCGCCTCGGCGAGCGGGTCGCTGCCCGCGGCCGCGAGCCGGCGCAGCCATTCTCGCATGAGCTGAGCGCGGCCCTTCGGCGAGTGGCGCCGCTCGCGCGTGCCCTTCCAGGACGGGCACATCGCCTCGTCCGGGTCCCAGGTGAAGCAGGCGCCGTTGCCGTTGCAGTGGAGCGCCCCGTCGTAGGCCGCCCGCACCTCCGGCGATATCGCGCGGTCGTGCCCGCCCTTGGTCGGCACGCCGTCGACCGTGAGCAGCGCCTCGCCCGCGGGCACTGCGATCTTGCCGGGGTTGAACTGATTGCCCGGATCGAAGGCGGCCTTGACGGCCTGCAGCACCGGGTAGAGCGGGCCGAAGAACCGCGGCGAGAACTCGGAGCGCACGCCCTTGCCGTGCTCGCCCCACAACAGCCCGCCATAGGCTTGCGTCAGCGCGACGACCTCCTCGGTGACCTCGCGGATCAGGGCCTCGGCGCCGGGTGCCTTCATGTCGATGGCGGGCCGCACGTGCAGCACCCCGGCATCGACGTGGCCGAACATGCCGTAATCGAGGCCGCGCCGGTCGAGCGCCGTCCGGAACTCCGCGATGTAGTCGGCGAGGTTCTCCGGCGGGACCGCGCTGTCCTCCACGAAGGCGATCGGCCGCCGATCCCCCTTCATGTTGCCGAGGAGCCCGACCGCCTTCTTGCGCATGTTCCAGATGCGCGAGACGTGCGTCTCCCCGCGCGCCACCGTGTAGCCGCGCCGTCCCCCGGCCGCACCGCCCGCATCCAGCGCCGCCGTCAGGCGGCCGACCGCCGCCTCGACCGCATCCTCGCCGTCGCCGACGAACTCGATGAGGTTGACGCCCCGCGCCCGCTCGCCGTCGTCCTCGGGGAAGAAGGCGGCGACGCTCTCCCAGACCGGATCCCCTTGCGCGAGCGCGAGTACCGTGGAGTCGACCGTCTCGATCGAGGCGGCCCCGAACGGGACGAGGGCCTGCGCATCGCGCAAGGCCGCGTCGAAGCTGGCGTAGCGGACATTGACCAGGGCCGCATGGCTCGGCAGCGGCAGGACGTTGAGCGTCGCCTCGGCCAGGAAACCGAGGGTGCCCTCCGCGCCGCACAGGAGGGCATTGAGGTCGAAGCGCCCGTCCGGTCGCCGGATATGGGCGAGGTCGTAGCCGGTGAGGCAGCGGTTGAGCGGCGGAAACCGCTCGGCGATGAGCGCCGCGTTCTCGCGCTGGAGCCGGTCCACCTCGCGGTGGATGTGGCCCGCCCGGTCGGGCCGCGCCTGCACGGCCATGAGTTCGTCGTCGTCGAGGGGCTGCGAGTGCCAGACGGTGCCATCGGAGAGCACGCTCGTCAGTTCGAGCACGTGGTCGCGGGTCTTGCCGTAGAGGCAGGAGCCCTGGCCGCAGGCGTCCGTCGAGATCATCCCGCCGATCGTGGCGCGGTTCGAGGTCGAGAGTTCGGGCGCGAAGAACAGCCCGTGGGCCTTCAGCGCCGCGTTGAGCTGGTCCTTGACGACGCCCGCCTCGACCCGCGCGGTGCGTTGCGCGGGATCAATCGCCAGGATGCGGTTCATGTGCCGCGACAGGTCGACCACGAGCCCGTCGGTGAGGGATTGCCCGTTCGTGCCGGTGCCGCCGCCGCGCGGCGCGATCCGGATCCCGGAGAAGCGCTCCTCGGCCAGCAGCGTCGCGATGCGCACGAGGTCGTCGAGGCCGCTCGGGAAGGCGATGGCCTGCGGCGTCAGCTGGTAGATCGAGTTGTCGGTCGCGAGCACCGTGCGGTCGGCGGCACCGAGCGACAGGTCGCCCGAGAAGCCCCGCGCGCGCAACTCGGCGCAGAAGGCCGGGTAGAGCGGCAGCGCGACGGGATCGGGCGGGAGGCGCGGGATCATGGCGGGCTCAGGCCGGGAGCGCGGCCAGGGCGTCGTGCCGCCGGACCCGGCGGCCGAAGCCGAGCATCAGCACCGCGCCGAGGAGGAGGCAGCATCCCACCGCGACGAGCGGCGCCGTGAACCCGCCCGAGAGGTCGCGCACGAAGCCGATCATGTACGGCCCCGCAAAGCCCCCGAGGTTGCCGATCGAGACGATCATGGCGATTCCGCCCGCCGCCGCCCGGCCGGTGAGGAAGCCGGACGGCACGGCCCAGAAGGTCGCCACGAAGGAGTTGATCCCCATGACGGCGACGCAGAGGGCCGCGATGGTGAGGAGCGGCGTCGGGGTGAAGGCGCTCGCCATGAGGGCCGCCGCGCCGACGAAGAGCGAGATGGCGGGGTAGATCGTGCGGTCGCCGCCCCGGTCGGAGAGGCGGCCCCACACCACCATGGCGACCGCGCCGCAGACGTAGGGGATGGCCGTCACCACCCCGACGAGGGACGTGGCGAGGCCGAGCTGCTTGATGATCTGCGGCAGCCACAGGCCGATGCCGAGGGAGCCGACGATGGCGCAGAAATTGATGGCCGCGAGGGTCAGCACCCGCCAGTCCCGCAGCGCCTGGGCCAGGGTGAGGTTGTGCTTCTTCTCGATCGCGGCCTTCTCGGCGGCGAGCTTGGCCACCAGGACGTCGCGCTCGGGGGCGCTCAGCCACGCCGCCTTCTCGGGCCGGTCGGTGAGGACGAACAGGCAGGCGATGCCGAGGAGCACCGCGGGCGCGGCTTCGAGGACGAGGAGCCACTGCCAGCCCTTGAGGCCAAAGCCTTCGAGCTGGACGAGCGCGCCCGAGATCGGCGAGCCGATGATGTTGGCGACCGGGATGCCGAGCAGGAACAGGGCGGTCGCCCGCGCCCGCACGGCGGAGGGGAACCACAGGCTGAGGTAGAGGAACACGCCGGGCACGAAGCCCGCCTCGCCGAGGCCGAGCAGGAAGCGGGCGATGCCGAACTGCACCGGGCCGGTCACGAACGCGGTCGCAGCCGAGACGAGGCCCCAGGTGATCATGATCCGGGCGATCCACAGCCGCGCCCCGACCCGCATCATGATCAGGTTGCTGGGGATCTCGGCGGCGAAGTAGCCGAAGAAGAACAGGCCCGCCCCGACGCCGAACGCCGTCGCGCTGAGCCCGATGTCCTGGTTCATCGTGAGCGCGGCGAAGCCGACATTCACGCGATCCAGGTAGCTGACGACGTAGCAGACGAACAGGAACGGCAGGATGCGCCGCATCAGCTTGCGGTGCAGCGCCGGCTCGTCGACCGCCGCTCCCTGAAGGACTGCCGGCTCCGCCGGGTGCATCCGTGCCATGGCGCTTTCTCCCAAGCCGATTTTGCAACGGCGTTTCATTTTGCGTACAGCGCGCGGCCGGGCGGGTCAAGCGGTTGCAAAGCATTCGCGGGCCTTGGTGCAGGCAATGCTTGGCTCGGCCGCCAACTCGGACAGTCGCGCTTAAGTCATCTGCCGGGATCGGCGCGACGCGTGCGGCGTTGCGGGGATCGTGGTGGCAGCTCAGCGGCTTACAGACGTCCGCAGCGCTGTGGGCAACCGTGCCGCGGCCCGGGACCCACCGCGGGCCGCAGGAGTGGGATGCTGCGGAGTGTCGCACGCGGCCCGCGACCCGACGGGAGGCGCGGCCGGCCGCGACCGCTGCGACCCGTGCCCTGGAAGCCCCGGCCCACTGCCCCGTTTGGCGATGCCGGAAACCGCGCTGGAGCATTTTCCGACGAAGTGGATGCCGGTTCGTCGCAGAAAATGCGGCAAGATCAAAGATCTAGAGCGGCACCCGATTGCAACGTGATCGAGTGCCGCTCTAGAGGCTTCTTCCCCGATCCACTCCAGCGTGAGCGAGCGCGAAACGGATGCCGAAAGAGGCTCGGAAGAGGCCCAAGCTTGAGGGTGTGGCCTCGGCCGACAGAGTGTTGACGGTTCTGACTGCGTTCCGACGCGGCGACGACGCGCTCGAACTGTCGGAACTCGCCCGCCGCACGGGCCTCGTGAAGAGCACGATCATGCGGCTATGCATCTCGCTCGAGAAGTTCGACCTGATCGAGCGCCTGGACGACGGGCGCTACCGCCTCGGCGTCGAGGCCGCCCGCATCGGCTCGGTCTATCAGCAATCCTTCGCCCTGGAGGAGCGCGTCGTCCCCGTCCTGGAGCGCCTCGCCGCCGAGTCGCTGGAGACCGCGTCGTTCTATATTCGCCGCGGCAATCAGAGGCTGTGCTTGTTCCGGGCCGACTCACCGCACCCGCTGCGCATGAACGTTCGGCCGGGCGACATGCGCCCGATGGACGACTCGGCCATCGCGCAGGTGTTGTCGATCTTCGGCGACCGCACGTCCGCGAAGCGGACGGACGTGGCGCTCCCGATCTATACGTCGGGCATCACTGACCCGCATGTCGCATCCATGGCGATGCCGATCTTCGGCACCGAGAGACGGCTCATCGGAGCGCTCGCGTTATCCGGTCCCTCATCCCGTCTCACGGCCGACCAGGCCAGAGCCCTGGAATCCCGATTGCGGGAGGCGGCTGAGCGCCTCTCGTCCGAATTGGGCGCACAGCTTTGAAGGACGATGCTGAGAACTCAGCCACGACCTGTCCCTTCATTCCCGGGAGCCTGCAGGGCATGCCGACCTATTCGCGGTGAGAGGAACCCACGTTGAAGTGCCGGACGCGAAAGCGCCGTGTGGCGGCGAGTATCAGGGAACCTTGTCACTCAGTCAGATGTCCGGAATACCCCCGCAACCGGACATTCCTGGCGTACCCCACGAAGGACTGCTCAGGGTCACTCTGAGGCCTTCGCCGGAACCGCATCGAACGTCCGCTTACCCAAGCCAGGAACACCGAAGCACACGGACCGCAATCGGTCGGACCCGGTCCTTCTGGGCCGCTGAGCCGAATTGCCCGAAAGCGGGCGTTCCCAACTTCCATTTGGGGGTGGGTTCCGGACGTTGAGGCGGCGCCCGGTTCTCTTCCGGCAGTCAGCGCGTGAGCACGATGCGGGTCGCAAGCTCTGTTGGGACCGTCTCCGTCACCCGATAGCCGAGGCCCGGCAGGTCGATGTCCGCAAAGAGGTGCTCGCCCCGGCCCAGAACAAGGGGCGCACCGCCAAGTGCAATTCGTCGATCGCGCCCGCGAGCAGATACTGGCGAACCGTCGACACACCGCCACCGATCTTGACGTCCAGATCGCCGGCGGCCTTGGCCTGGGCGAGCGCTGCCTCAATCCCCCCGGTGACGAAATGGAAGATCGTCCTGCCCTCCATCACGATGGGCGCCCGGGTGTGGTGGGTGAGCATGAAGGTCGGCGCGTAGTACGGGGGATTGTCGCCCCACCAGCCCTTCCAGTCGGGCCCGCCCCAATCGTCGCCGGCCAGCCCGAACATGTTGCGGCCGAGGATGAAGGCGCCGAAGCCTTCCGCCGCGGCGCGGGCGAAACGATCATCGGTCCCGCCATCTCGCCCGATCATCGATCGAAAGGTTCGGGTCGGGAAGAACCACTTGTGTAGCTCCCGACCGCCCTTGCCCATCGGATGCTCCAGGCTCTGGTCCGGGCCGGCCCCGGAGCCGATCACGATGCGCGGCAGGCAAAAACAATCAGACATGTTCCTGATTACTACGAGTGTTAATGCGTGTATAATTATAGAGGCATCGACGCGTCTGCCATAAGCCCGATCGTCCTCCGCCCCACGGTTGCTTGAGACACCCCGTTAGCGGACGGTCTCCGCGGCCGGGGTGAGGCCGATGACCACACACACGAGGGTGGATGCCGGCGCGGCTGGTCCCGGCCGAGGCGGGCGCATGTCCCGGCAGCGCAAGCGGGATGCGGTGCTCCGGCTGCTGCGCGGCGAGGACCTGGAGAGCGTCTCGCGCAGCCCGGGCGTGACCGCCGCAACCCTGTCGGGCTGGCGCGACGCCTTCCTGGCGGCGGGCGAAGCCGGCTTGGCGACCCGACCCGCCGACGGCGAGGCGCTGGAGAGCGGGCAACTGAAGACCAGGCTTGGCGAGATGCTGCTCGAGCGCGAGTTGCTGGAGGCCAAGATCGCTGCCCTGGAGGCGCGGGGCCCCGGCCCTTTGGCCCGCAGGAGGTCGCGGCCATGAGCCAGGTCGTCTCGCCGTCCAGCGGCACAGCTTACGGGCTGGCCCGGGTGTGCCGGATCTGGGGCGTGTCGCGCGCCACCGTCCACCGCCACCTCTCACCCGCCCGGCCCGAGCCGGCGCGGCGTCCCGGCCCGATCGGCCCGATGCCGGATGCGGCTGGAGGAAATCCGCGCCACCCTCACCGGCAGCCCCTTCCACGGCGAGGGCCACCGCAAGGTCTGGGCGCGCCTGCGCCACACGGGCGTGCGCACCTCCAAGTGCCGCGTGCTGCGCCTGATGCGCAACCATGATCTGCTCGCCCCGTCTCGCGTCGGCGCGCCGCGCGGCCCGCGCACCCACGACGGCACCATCATCCCGGAGGCGGTGGACACGATGTGGGGGACCGACCTGACCACCACCTGGACCGGCGAGGGGCAGGTCGCGGTGTTCGTGGCCGTCGACCACTGCTCGGCCGAGTGCGTGGGCCTGCACGCAGCGCGGCGCGCCACGCGCTTTGAGGCGCTGGAGCCGATCCGCCAGGGCGTACGGCAGCGCTTCGGCGGCTTTGCGGCGAAGGTCGCTGCTGGTCTGAGTGTCCGGCACGACCACGGCAGCCAGCACATGTCGGATGACTTCCAGGCCGAACTGGCCTTCTTGAGCATCGCGAATTCGCCCGCCTTTGTGCCTGCGCCGGAGGGCAACGGCTGCGCCGAGCGCTTCATCCGCACGCTCAAGGAGAACCTGCTCTGGGTGCAGCTTCGACACCGTCGCGGATCTCCGCCGAGCCCTGCTGGCGTTTCGCCAGACCTACAACGAGACGTGGCTGATCGAGCGGCACGGGTTCCGCCCACCGGCAGCCGTCCGCGCTGCGCAGCTTCCACCCGCGGCTCTGGCCGCGTAGGCTTCAGATCGGTGTCTCACAATCCGCGGGCGGTACAATCAGGATATAAGAGCTGTCGACGCCTATCCCACGAAGAAGCTAGTCCGCCGCAATGCTGTGAAGGACACGCGGGCGGGCTTCGCCGCTATAGACGAGCTACATAGTCAGTACAATCTTGCCGCGGGGTTTGGCCGAACGCCCTTCGAGAAGGTGATGAGCCGTTCGAGCCTCCGCAATCGGGAGCGTCAGACCGACATCGACGATCACGCGACCTTCGTCGATCATTGCCACAATCGTCTCAAGGCGCGTACGCGTAACTTCCACGAGAAAGAAGGCAGCGCGCACACCGTGTACTTGCGCGAGGGTCTGATCAGGCTGTGAGACCGCCGAGATCAGCACGCCGCCCGGCCTCAAGACCGAGAAGGAGCGCTTCTGCGTTTCGCCACCGACGAGATCGATTACCGCATCGACACTCGTCGCAATATCCTCAAAGCGCGCAGATCGGTAGTTCACGACCTTGTCTGCCCCAAGACCTTCGACGAAGTCTCTGTCCCGCTCGCTCGCAGTCGCGATGACGAGGGCTCCTGCCTGCTTGGCGAATTGTACAGTATAGGCTCCAACGGCGCCCGCACCGCCGTGGATCAGAACTGTATCGCCGTGCTGGACATTCGCCTGCTCGAAGAGTGCCTGCCAGGCCGTAACGGCAACCACCGGAACCGCTGCGGCTTCGACCACACCCAGTGATGCGGGGCGCCGTGCGATCATGTCCGCCGAGGCGACGGCGTACTCCGCGTAGCCGCCCGTGAAGCGGGCGTTCGTGACGCCGAAGATGGGATCGCCGACATGCAGGCCGGTCACTGCGGGGCCGACCGCTTCCACGATGCCGGAGATGTCCGAGCCAAGGGTCAGTGGCAGCGGTTGCGGCAGTACGCTCTTCCCAGCCCGGATCCAGGCATCCCAGGGGCCAACGCCCGCAGCTTCGACACGGACGAGCACCTCACCTTCGGCAGCTGTCGGCCGCTCGATCTCTTCCAGCACAATCGCATCGACATTGCCAAACGCGTGGATGCGCGCCGCGGTCATAATGGATGAATCTGAGGCGGCACGATCGACATTGGTCATGGTCACCTCCTCATTTGCTCGGGGTGGTGAGAACGGCGCCATCATCCGCGACGAAGACCGCAAGCAGGCGTGCTGGCTCGGTCCTGCTAGCGTTCTCTGAGATGAGGTGTTCGCTGCCGGGAGGCTCAAAGAAGCTCTCGCCTGCCTTGTAGACGCGAGCCGCGCCAGTCGCGGAGTTCTGGGAGCGGATCTCTCCGGAGAGCACATACGCGAAGACACTGCCTGCGTGCCTGTGAGCCGGCGAGGCTTGCCCCGGTGCATACGTCACCACGACGGCCGACAGAGTCTTGCCGGAAGCGTTGGCCAAGGCCTGCTGCATGACCGGCGTCACCGTCTCATGGCCGGCGCTGCTGGCCTCGTGCGCATCAGACGTTCGAAGGGCGGACAGGGCGAGGGCGCCTGCGGCGATCATGGCGGTCCTCAACGCGGGATGGGCGACTATGATCATAACGGCTCTCCGGTGCGATGTTGAACTGCCGCCTCGTCGGATAGGAGCACTTGAGCAGGATCCGATCGCGCTGCAATCATATATTACTCTAAGTCATTAATATTTTCGGATTTCCTGCGCCGAACCAGCATCCACTTCGTCTGGATATGCTCTAGTATGCCAGCAAGCACCGGGCCAGAGGGATTGATCGCCTTCAGACCTTACGCCATCCCCTTGCCAATCGAACCGCCGTCATCGACGAAGAGGGTCTGCCCCGTGGTGAAGCCGGCGTCCTCGGACAGGAGGAACTCGATGGCGGCGGCGATCTCCTCGGGCCGGCTAGAGCATTTTCCGGCGAAGTGGACGCCGATTCACCGCGGAAAATGCCTCAAAACCAGAGGCCTAGAGCAAGAGCCGATTGCAACGCGATCGGTTCTTGCTCTCGTCGCCGCGTCGGGATCATGGAGAGAAAGCGGGCTTCAGCTTGGCTGCCGACCGGGGTGTTGCGGCGGAACATCTCCGTCTCGACGGGCCCTGGCGCGACCGCGTTCACGGCGATGCCGGTCTCGGCCAATTCCATGGCCCACGTCCGAGTGAGGCTGTTCAGCGCCGCCTTAGCCGCGGCGTAAGCGCTGCGCAGGGGCGTTCCGGTCACCACGAGGCGGCTCACGTGGACGATCCGTCCCCATCCCTTCCCCGCAGCGCCAGCAAGATCGCCTGCGTGGCCACGAGCGCGGGATGCACATTCATCCTGAAGAGATCGTCGACATCGGCCAGATCGATCTGCCCAAGGGGGCTAGCCGCGCCAGGCCGACGTTGTTGACGACCCCGTCGAACGAAATTCGCTCGGCGAGTTCAGCGATGGCCGCTTGCGCAGCGCGCGTGTCGTTCAGGTCGATCGGGACCAGTGTGCCCGGAAACGCCGGGTCCTCGGCGCGGGCGATCCCAACCACGCGGTGCCCAGCCTTTGCCAAGCGTTCTGACAGCCCGCGGCCTATGCCCCTGCTGGCGCCGGTCACGAGGAAGATGCGTTCGATCATGTCGAGCTCTTGCTCCTGGTAGGAACCGGCGCGTCACGTGCGGGTCTGGGGACGTGTGAGTCAGCGGCCTGCCGCGGCCCACTTCGAGGACAGGATGACGCTGCACATGTCGATCCTGCGGAACTGCGGATCCTTGTAGGCCAGCACGTCGTCGTTGAATGTCCCGACGGTGCTGCCGGGACGGTGCTTCATGCCTTCGTAGAAGGCGTCGATGATCCCATGCTCGAAATGCGGGTCGCGAGGAGCCGCCGCGACAACCGCCTGACGCTCCGCAACGGTGAACTCATCGTATCCGCGGCCCGCGACGTCCATGCCGGCTCCCGCCTGGACCAATGCGATCTCTGGCCGCATGAACTCCGGGATCCCGGGCGTAGTGTGAAGGGCGATCGCGTTCCACACGATCTCAAGATCGGTGTCCGGCAAGCCGTGGCTGCGCAGGAAATCACGCGCGGCGTTCGCCCCATCGACTTCGAACCGAAGCTGGCTGTCGCGGAACGAGCCCGTCAGGCCGATGTCGTGGAACATGGCAGCCGCGTAGAGCAGCTCGGCGTCGAAGGTCATGCCCATGCGTCGGCCCTTCAGAGCGCCCCAGAAATAGACCCGCACCGAATGGTGGAAGAGCAGGTCGCCTTCGGTGTCGCGGACGAACTCGGTCACCTTCCGCGCGAGGGCGCTGTCGGGAACGCTGACACCCGAAATCTCCTGGATCATCACAGTGCTCCTGTTCGATTGCGGAACCCTCCGCGTCACCGGCCCACCGTCCAGCGCCAAGTCCGCATCAGCGCGCTGAAATCGCGTCAGCACGGCCCGTGCCCTGAGTGGCCTCCGGCCGGTGCTTGAGGCCTGAAGATCGTCCCCGCCTGGGCCAGCGAAAAGCACCAAGAATGCGCAAAAACGCTGTACTATGAGCGCATGGCCAAAGCGCTGACGTTAAGCCTCGACCGATCGGCGCAGCGTTCGCTGGCCGAGCAGATCCAGCTGGGGATCTCCAAGGCCATCAACGATGGCGTGCTGAGCCCCGGCGCGCGATTGCCATCATGGCAGGACCTCGCGGCGCAGCTCGGGGTGGCCCGCGGGACGGTGCGGACGGCCTACGAGAAGCTCGCCGCCGCCCAGCTGATCGAGGCCTCCCGCGCCACGGGCACGCGCGTCGCACAGCGGCCTCGAAGCCGAGCGGGCGGCGGGGAGCCCGCAGACGCGGGGCCGTTCATTGCAGCCTACGAGGCAATGATCCAGGGACCGGCTCACTTCCAGATGGGAGTGCCGGGGAGCGATACCTTCCCGGCGACCCTCCTGTCGCGCCTTCGTGCGCGCGCGGTACGCGCCGAGGCGAGCGCCTCGCCGCTCTATCCAGACCCGAGGGGCGAGCTCGACCTCAGGCGCGAGATCGCAGGCTATCTGGCCGTCGCTCGAGGGCTCGCTTGCTCGCCCTCCCAGGTGATCATTACGGCTGGGTTCGGTGGGGGACTCGGCCTGACGCTCCACGTCCTTGGCCTCGACGGCCGCAAGGCATGGATGGAGGACCCCGGCTTCCCTTGGTCTCGAAGGGCTCTGGAGCTCGCGCGCCTGTCGCT
Organism: Methylobacterium sp. CB376; assembly: GCF_029714205.1. Classification (NCBI taxonomy): domain Bacteria; kingdom Pseudomonadati; phylum Pseudomonadota; class Alphaproteobacteria; order Hyphomicrobiales; family Methylobacteriaceae; genus Methylobacterium; species Methylobacterium sp. CB376. The sequence goes on from NZ_CP121648.1 coordinate 6,155,938, forward strand.
CGCGCCGATCCCGGTCGACGCAGACGGAATGGATGTCGACCAGGGGCTGCGCCTCCATCCGGACGCCAAACTTGTGCTGGTGACGCCCGGTCAGCAGGCGCCTCTAGGTGGCGCTCTTTCGCTTGAGAGACGCCTTCGTCTCTTGGAGTGGGCCTCGACGAACCGTGCCTGGATCATCGAGGACGACTACCTCAGCGAGCTGCAATTGTCGGGGCGGGCTGCGCCGGCGCTCGCCTCGCTCGATCGCGCGGGCCGCGTCATCCACATCGGCTCATTCAGCAAGACGATCAGCCCTAGCCTGCGGCTCGGTTTCGTGGTCGCGCCCGCCGAAATGGTCTCGCGGTTTGCTGAGACGGCCGCGTGCCTCTCGCCGCCGCCGGGTCCGTCGGTCCAACTTGCGATCGCCGAGTTCATGCGCGAGGGGCACTACATGCGTCATCTGAGGCGCACCAAGCGCGCCTACGCCACGAAACGGCAGGCGGTGATAGAGCGCCTCAGGGGCTTTGTCGCCGCCGATCAGCTCACGACGTCCGGGTTGGCCGTACTGCTGAGGTTGCCCGGCTCGACGTCCGACCTGCGTGTGGCGAGCGAGGTCTGGCTGCTCGGCATGTCCCCAACGCCTCTTTCGCCCTGGTATACGTCATTGGACGGAGCCAGGTCGGCGCTTCTGCTGGGGGTCGCGACCGCGCCGACAAAGGACCTCGACCGCGTGTGCGAACGGCTGGTTCAGGCGATTGAACGATGTACCCTGCGGTAGGGAAGGTGGCCGAGCTCAGAGGCGTGCTGATTAGGGTGGGTATCTGGGGCCGAGCTCTGCGTCACCGAGCCTCGCTGATGGCGCTCTTCCCCTTCCTCGCTCGAGAAAACCGTATCACGAACTCAAACGGCCGCAAAACCCTCGCAACCGCACATTCCCGACATCCGCCGCGAGGGGCCGCTCAGGGTCATTCTCACCCAGTCTGGATCGGTCCGGCCATTAGCTTAGTTGCGCCGATCGCGATCCCGGCAGACACCCGGGCGACATGGCCCGGCAGTGACGCGCCTGCCAACGAAACGCGAAACGTGGCAGCACATCGGTGTGATCAGGACCGTTTCGATCGTGCCATCAGACGCGTCCCTCGACAGAGTCAATGCCGAGCAGCGGGGTTGTGAGCAGCCTGCGACATGGCGCGTGTCCCGGGAGTGGCTACCCGGTCATAGCCACCCACCTCTCACCAGCGCATCGGGAAGAATGCCCAGGGCGACATGAAACCGGAGCGCGAGGCAAGCTGGCAATGCTTAGAGGTTCGTCAACCATCTTCGATCAAGCATGCCGCTGGGAACGGACGCTCAGTGCCCCCTTCACGGAGGACGTGCTCAACCCGGAGCAGGCGATCCTAGGTCGGGTACGGACACAGAGCGACTCTCGAGCGTCGAACGCCAGTTGTGCGGATCGGATGAGGGCTCTGCAATGCTTGTACCCCGCCTGACCGGGAAAGGTCTGTCATCCTGTTGCGCTCTGACGGTAGGCCTTGGCATACTCGCAAGCCCAGCAAGGTCTACTCCGGCGATCGATATTGAGGCGGTGCTGTCTACTCTGCCTCTGCCCCCGGACGTTGACCCGCCCACGTACGCAAGTCTTACGGAAGAGCTTCCGCTCAAGAAGCTCATACTTGGCAAACCTGTAGCTGACGGGAATTTACGGTCGGGCTTCGGCATCCGGCGGCATCCCATTCTCCATTCGTCCAAGATGCATACCGGTGTTGATTGGGCTGCCCGGCTCGGCGCACCGATTCTCTCAGCCGGTGAGGGAACGGTGATCTTGGCGAAATGGGCTGCAGGCTACGGCCGGCGTCTGGAGATCCAGCATGCTGATGGTGTGGTCACTGCCTACTCTCACATGTCTCGCTTCGGCACGGACATCCAGCCTGGGACCAGGGTGCGCCAGGGGCAGGTGATTGGGTTTGTGGGCAGTACGGGTCTCTCGACGGGGCCGCATCTCCACTTCGAGGTGCTGGTCAACGGCGACTTCGTTGATCCTATGGACATTTATGCGCCGGGAGGTGTGCGCGTCGCGGCAAAAGTCCAGAAGGCCCCACCCACAGACGGGCGGACTGCCACCGCCTCCGCCCAGCGAGTTGCGGCACTCGAAATTTCGGCAGTCCCGCTTGCGCAGCCCGCTACAAAGCTGCCTCAGTTAGCGCAGCATACGCTCGCCCGGCGGATAGCGGCTGGACCTTCCAGATTGGCCGAGAAATGGGCTGAGCATGACCACAGGATGAGGGCGATCGAGTCAAGGATCACTGCCTCATCTCTCATGATTATGCGCTGATGAACCAAAATAGAACGCCAAGACCGCTACTTCGGCGCGCGACGTGCCCGTGCACCCCGATCTCCCGCGAGTTGCCCGTTCACACCAACGCTTCGTGTGGACGTGGAGACCCGAGTTCACAAGCGTTCACTCGGAAGCGCATCGCACTCGGCGGCGGTCATCGATCTGGTGGGAAGCGACAGCCGCGCGTTGATCTTCGCTCCGTCCGACGCTGGTTCATCCGCAAGGCCATGGTCGCGCCTGGGGATGGTGTTGCTATCTTCCGTCAGCGGATCGTTGATGTGGTCGGACACTCGAAGACGGGTAATCCACTTGCTATGACCATGGGCCGCTATCCTGGCCGGGCCTATCTGACGGCGTTACGCACCTGCTTGGAGGCGGTGAAGCGGCCGAATGTTCGAGGCGAGGCAGGTGCCCACGCTGACTTGGCCGAAGCTGTTCTACTCGTTCCAGCCAACCGTGGAGCCGACCTGCCACATCTCAGCAGGTACACGTCGGGCATGATGACCACGCGCGCGGGCACGCGCATCGGCAGTGCGGCTCCGTGCAGTCTTCCCTGCTGACGCTCCGTTCGTGATGGATACCTTGGTGGTACCGGGACCTACAGCTCGGACAAGCGCGAACAGCGCGGCAGCGTTGGCCGGCGCAAGTCGGACGCATCCGTGCGATGCCGGTCGCCCGAGCTGGCGAGTGGCGGTGCTGGCGTGGATAGCGTGGCCCGCCGCCGTGAAGAAGATGGAGTAGGGCATCGGAGCGTCATCCCACTCCCTGGAGTAGTGCTCCTTCGCCAGACGCAAGGGGTGGAACGTGCCTGCGGGCGTCTTATACGGCGCTCGGGCAGTTGAGACTGCCCAGGAATGGCGCAGCTTTCCATCCACCGTCACCCGCATCCGCTGAGAAGCCTTGTCGATCGTGATTAGAACGCGCGGGGGAGACGCAACAGCGAGCCCCGTGGCATCCCGAGCAGGCGCTGCTGTGGGCTGCGGCTGGGCAGGAGCAGGGACGTCGTGGACAGCGCCCGGTGTCAGAGTTGGCAGGAGTGGAACCCCCGGTTCACCCGCCTGGATTTGGGAAGTCGTGACAGAGCTGGGGGCGGGCGCTCCGTTGGCCCTGCCTTCTGAGGAGGCCGGCGAATCAGCTGCTTCCGCAGCAGTCGCGCGAGTTGCCAGAGCCGCGGGTTGGTTAGGCCCGGTCGTTCCGGTTCCGGCGTCACCGGATGCTACTGGCGGCGTAGGAGCGTCGGAAGTGGGTGCAGGATTCGGCGGAGACCCTGCCTGCTCTGCTGACGTAGCAGGTGAGATGCCACTGATTGCCGAGGCTCTTTGCTCATCAAGCTTCCGCTGCGCAGCCGCTTTCGCAGCTTGCTCGGCCTTCTCTTTCTGCCTGCGCTCCGCTGTCTCGCGTGCGAGGCGCTTATCCAGTTCGAGGCGATCACGTCTCGCCTCTTCCAAGACCTTCAAGGGATCAACGAACTGAGCGGAAGCCGTGTCGATGCCGGCTGTGGCGAGCATGCACGATGCGATCAGCAGCTTGGCAACACGCATACTTCGTCTCCGGCCGCGACACCGCCTCAGGGCACCTTCATACAATCGAGCCCAACGGCCAAGGTTCCCCGCTCAGGCTGTGCAGGTGCTGTCGGGGACTGCTGCGTGAGCGTCGCAACTTCGGGTACACGGCGGCGCGGCGGTTGCGACCGCGGTGCCCACCTCAGATCTCGCTCTGCTTCGATAGAACCAGGGCATCATCGACTTCGATACCGGGACCGCATCGTGCTCTCCAGCTTCGTGTGCCCGCGCAGCAGCTGGCAGGCGCGGATGTGGACTGTTCCGCGGATCGCCGACGTTGCCCGGACATTCATCGAGACGAAGCGGCAGGCTGCATGAGGCTGCGCCCGGTATTCGACCCCAAGCGCGTCAGAGCTTGACACCCTCCAGGTAGCCGCGGTTCCACGTCGGACTGATCAGGATCTCGTTGACGCACACGGACGGGGGCAGGCGGGCCACGAACAGGATCGTCTCCGCGAGGTGGTCTGCCTGCAGCATGCGCGCCTTGTCTTCCGCCGTGACCGGAACGGGACGCTTGTCGAGGATGGGCGTCGCGACCTCGCCGGGACAGATGCAGCAGGATCGGATGCCATGGCCGCACTCCTCCTGGTTCAAGCTTTCCGAGAGGGCCACGAGACCGTGCTTCGCGGCCGAGTAGGCCGGCCCCGTCAGTTTGGACACGTAGCGTCCGGCCCAGGACGACACTTGAATGATCAGGCCGTCGCGTTGGGCCCGCATGGTCGGCAGCACGAGGCGCGAGGCATAGAAGGGCCCGTTGAGATCGACCCCGATGACCGTGTCGATGCCAGCCGGGTCGATCTCGCTCCAACTCCGCTTCGGCACGTTCAGGCCGGCGGAGTTCACCAGGATGTCGCAGCGGCCAAAGTGAGATCGAACCGTCTCCCAGGCGCGCTCGACCTCGTCGGCCCGGCCCATATCGGCGGGCGCGACGAGCGCCTCACCCCCAGCCTCCCGGACAAGATCGGCCGTCGATTTGAGCGTCTCCCGGCCGCGCCCCGTCAACGCGAGCCGCACCCCGGCCTTCGCGAGCGCCACCGCGGCGGCCCGGCCGATTCCGGAGCCCGCCCCCGTGACCCAGGCGACCTGCCCTTCGATATCTCGCGGCATGCTCGGTCTCTCCCATCATCTCGCGGTGTTCGCTTCGTATGGCGATCAGAGTGCTTGCTGGTAGAGCTGCTCCTGAGCCGTGTGATAAATTTGCTGTCCTTTTTGACCGTGTCCGACGAGCGGTCAATGCCGAGTGTCCGGACGACGTTCGTAACCGGACATTCCCGACCCACACTGCGAGGGGCCGCTATGGGTCGAGGCTGTGTGAAAACGCAAAGGCGGCAGAAGGATCTTCCCTCGATAACCCTGGGCAGCGCCGGAATAGGCACCCAGCTGGCATCTCAGCCGCTATCCAGGATGCTCGGATAACGGCTTTGTAGAATATTATTCTACGATTTCGGAGCCCGCCTGAGTTTTCACACAGCCTCGGTCACAAGCTTCCGTTGCCGTGTTTGTGAAAGGGGCCTGTCGAGGCTGAGCAGCGTCAGTTCGGATAGCCACCGGGAGATACGAGATCCTCGCCCCAGTCCGTGCCATCTCCAACCCTTTCTGAACCTCTCTCTGTTTATTCATTATTTCTCGTCAGTCCTCGATCTGGACACCAATTCTGTGCGCAATTTTGCCATCTGGCATTCGCTCTCCCAGTTCGGCAGCTGCAACGTTGCGCAATCGTGCGGGATCCCCTGCTATTCTCATAGTCCAAGCGCGTAGCGGCACTGTCGTGGCCGAACCTCATGCGTCGTTCCCTCTTCGGGAAAGGGCTAAGGACGGCCGGTTGGATCTGCGCAATTGGCCGGTGTGAGATTGGTGGTCTTTCGATTTGCAGATTCCAGGTTCGGGAAGGTGGCGGTTTTTAGCGGCGGACAGGCGCTGCACGTGCCACACCCCACCCGGAGATATTCATATATGTACCGGAAGTGGTACTGGAGATTTCCGGTACCGGAAGTGGTGGTACTAGATGTACCGGAACTGGTACTAGAGCAGCACCCGATCACGTTGCAATCGGGTGCTGCTCTCGATCTTTGATCTTGCCGCATTTTCTGCGACGAACCGGCATCCACTTCGTCGGAAAATGCTCTTAGGGCAAATCGTCAGGCGGCGGTCGGAACGGGGTTGAGCCTGTTGCGGCGAGCCGGCCGGATGGAGGCGCTCTCCTCGACCCGCTGCCGTGCGTTCTTCGCGGCTTGCTCCGCCTCCTCAAGGCTGCCGAACCGCTTCCAGTCGTTGCTCGGGGGGCGCCCGTCGACCATCCCGAACCAGGTCAGGCCGAACAGAGCAGCCCGGCCTTTGAACGCGCCCCAGGCACGCTGTCCCTCACGCACGCGCCGGATGAGCCCGAGGGCGATCGCTTCTTCGATGGCCGGCAGGACGGAGTTCGCCCGAACGCCATGCCGCTTGGAGTCGTCGTGCGTGACCGCCAAAGCGCCGTTCGTGAGCCCTCCGTGTCCGATGTGCTCCAGGAGGATCCTGTCGACCACCCGGCGGCAGTTGATCGATTGAGCCCGCCAGGCGTGGCTGTCGAGGAGGTCCCGACCCAGTGAGGTCCAGTGCCCCTCCCAGACTGCAGGTCCCTGGCGGGGATCGGTCTGGACGATCGAGCGGCCCGTCTTGTCCGCCTTGGCCGGCGCTGCGGGGCGCGAGTGCAATGTCGGCGATGACGGCGTTGTGGGGATCGCCCGGATCGAGGGCGATGGTCGCCCGCCCGGTGATCTTCACCGCCGTGCCGCGCTCACCGAAGCTGCGCCCTTGGAGCGCCGGCCGCTCCACCGCAATGGCCTCGAACCGTGTCACCTCGGCCTTGACCGGCTCGGCCGGCAGGCTGCCCCCGATCAGCACCGGGGCAGCGGCCGCTCTCGCTCTCGTCATGCTCAATCCCGCCGGACCTCGTCGAAGGCGCCGCGCCGCGTCCGGCCAGGGCAGCTGCGCGATCCCCGCCAGCCACGCGCCAGCGATGGACCGAGGCGGCGTCCGCGGCCGACGCAGCTCCCCTCGCCGCCTCGTCGTTCCAGCCGGCAGGCGCCGGTGCTGCGCCCTATTCGAGGACCGGGCCGGCCGCTACCTGCCGCGAGGCGGCTTGGGCGACGGCCTCGGCCCGATGGAGCCGCGCGGCGTCCGGCGCCGGTCCGCCGTCCCGGCCGAGGATGCCGGGCGTGAACCGGCCGAGCCCGGGCTCGCCGACGATGCGGGCCTCCTCCATCACCACTTGCCCACGGACGATCGTGGCGACCGGCATGCCGCGGACCCGCATCCCCTCCCAGGAGGTGTGGCCCGCGCGGCTGTGCATGTCCTCCTTGCGCAAGACCGTCTCCCGGGCGAGGTCGACGATCGTGATGTCGGCGTCGGCACCGAGTTCGAGCGCGCCCTTGCGCGGGTAGAGGCCGAAGCGCTGGGCGGGCTGGAGGGCGCAGAACCGCGCGATGTCCTGGAGCGTCATCCGCCCCTCGTTCACCGCGTTGAGCATCAGCGGCACGAATTCCTGGGCACCCGTGATCCCGAGCGGGACGGAGAAATTGTCCTCCCAGCCGGGCTCGACGTCCTCGACGGAGTGGGGCGCGTGCTCGCCGACCAGCATGTCGGCGACGCCGTCCCTGAGACTGGTCCAGCCCGCCTCCGGGCTGTGCGCCCAGAGATACGCGAAGGGGCCGACCCGCTCCGCCTGCTCGCGCGACATGAACAAGGAGGCGGCCTCAAGCTCCGCGGTGACGTCCTGCTTCAGGTCGAACTTGGCATGCCGGAGCATCTCGTACGCGCCGACCGGCATAACCCCCAGGTGAAGCACGTGCAGGCGCAGCTTGGTCAGGCGCGCGTAGTAGAGCGAGCTGGCGAGACCGGCGACCATGCCGTGTCCGTACATGTAGCCGCGCTCGTAGCACTCCATGTAGTATTTGTTCTCAACCTTTCCAGGATTGATGTAATCCCGAAACGTCAGGCGCTTGCACCATTCCGTATCGTCGTGGTGCACCGAGCCGACGAGGCCGGTCTCGGCGATCGCCTCGTAGAGTTCGTAGAGGATGCCGTGATCGACCACCCCGAGTTCGGTGATGTAGGGGTAGACCTCCTTGACGTGCCGCGTGTTGAAGATCTTGATACCGATCGCCCCCGCCTTGCCGAGGTCGAGGCACGTCTTCGGGTAGAGGCCGCCGCCGTAGATCGCGTAATCGACGTGGGCTTTGGGAGCGATCGCCGCTTTCTTCATCTCGAAGGTTTCGAGCGTGGTGGGATGCGGGGTGTTGTTGGTCATGTCGATGCAGAAGGCGATGCCGCCCGCCGCGGCCGCCCTGCTGCCGCTCTCGAAATCCTCCTTGTAGGTGTGGCCCGGCTCCCGGAAATGGCAGTGCACGTGCCACAGGCCCGGCAGGACGTGCCGGCCGCGCGCGTCGATGGTCCGGACGGCCGGCAGGTCGACGCCTGGCGCCACGATCGCGGCGATCCGCCCGTCCACGACCGCGATGGAGCCTCGGTACTCACCGTGCGCGGTCACGACGGTGCCATTGGTGACGAAGAGATCGAACGGCTTCATGGCGGACCTTGAACAGGGCAGGGTCAGGCCGCGACGCCCATATAGGCTTCGCGGATCTTCGGATCGTCGATCAGGGTGGCGGACGGCCCGTCGAGGACGACGCGCCCGGTGTCGAGCACGGTCGCGTGGGAGGCGATCTCCAGCGCCAGTTCCACGTCCTGCTCGACGAGCAGCATCGTGACGCCTTCCGCTTCGTTCACGCTGCGCAACGCCGCGGCGATGCGGTCGACGACGACGGGGGCGAGGCCGAGCGACATCTCGTCGATGAGGAGCAGCCGCGGGCGGGCCATCAGCGCGCGCCCCACCGCACACATCTGCTGCTGACCGCCCGACATCGTGCCGGCGATCTGGCCCGCGAGCGGCGCGAGTTCCGGGAACAGGGCGAAGACCCGGCCGAGGTCGCGGGTCACGGCGGTCCGGTCGGCCCGCATGTGGGCGCCGAGCATGAGGTTCTCGGTCACCGAGAGGCCGGCGAACAGGCGCCGCCCCTCGGGGACGAGCGCGATCCCGCGGCGAACCCGCGACTCCGCCGGGACGCGCGCCAGATCCTCGCCCGCGAACACGACGCGGCCGGCGCTCGGCTGCGCCAGTCCGGCGATGGCCCGCATGAGCGTGGTCTTGCCGGCGCCGTTGGCCCCGACCAGCGCGGAGATCCGGCCCTCCTCGACCGCCAGGTCGACGGACCACAGGACCTGGCTGTCGCCGTAGCGCAGGTCGAGGCTCTCGACGCGAAGGAGGCTCATGCGGCGGCTCCCCGGGCAGCGTGTCGCTTGGCGTAGCGGTCGCCCAGATAGGCGCTGACCACCTTGGCGTCGGACAGGACCGCGTCGGGCGGGCCGTCCGCGATCTTCTCGCCGAACTGCAGGACGACGACCCGGTGGCAGACCGCCGTGATCGCCTTCATCACGTGCTCCACCACGATGATGGTCAGCCCGGTGCGGTTGATGGCGTGGATCAGCGCGATGATGCGTTCGATCTCGGCATGGTTGAGCCCGGCCATCACCTCGTCGAGGAGGAGGAGGCGCGGGCGGGTCGCGAGCGCCCGGGCGACCTCGAGGCGCTTGCGCTCGGACAGCGTCAGCTGGCTCGGGAGGAAGTCCCGCTTGCCCGCGATCCCGACCTGCTCCAGGGCCTCCGCGCAGGCCTCCGCCACCGCGGCGGCCGAGCGTCCCGCGTTGCAGAACATGGCGCCCACCGCGACGTTCTGCGCGACCGTGAGTTTGCGGAACGGCTGCACGATCTGGAACGTGCGCGCGACGCCGCCGCGCGCGATGGCGTGCGCCTTGCGCCCGGTGATCGTCTCGCCGTCGAAGGTGACGCGGCCGGCCGCGGGCTTGACCAGGCTCGACACGACGTTGAGGAGCGTGGTCTTGCCGGCCCCGTTCGGCCCGATCAGACCCAGCACCTCCCCGGGCGCGACGTCGAAGCTCACGTCCTTGATCGCCTGGACGCCGCCGAAGCGGACGCCGATCCCCTCGATGGTGAGCAGCGGCTCGGTCATGTCACGCCTCCGCGGGCCGGCGGCCGCGCCGCGCGGGCGGGCGCAGCCGCGACAGGCTGTCGAGCAGGCCCCGCGGCACCATCAGCACCACGGCCATCACGAGGGCCCCGAGCAGCAGGTTGTGGATGCCGGAGAAGTGGCTCCAGATCGCGTCGCCCACGAGCTGGAACAGGGCGGCCCCGATCACCGGGCCGATCACCGTGCCCATGCCGCCGAGCAGCATCATGATGTAGCCGCGCACCGAGATGGAGACGTCGAAGGCCGTCCCGACCTCGATGAAGGTGAGCCAGTAGGCCCACAGGCCGCCGACCGCCCCGGTCATCGCGGCGCTGATCATCCAGGCCAGGATCTTGGCCCGCACGGTGTCGACCCCCATCACCTCCGCGCCGTCCTCGCTGTCGCGCAGCGCCCGCAGCGCGTAGCCGAGCCGGCTCCGCGACAGCCAGAACACCACCCCGGTCGCGAGGACGAGCGCCGCCAGCATGGCGAAGTAGATGATGCGGTAGAGCGTGGTCGGGGGAAGCGCGGAGAACGGCAGGGGCAGCCCCTGCGCGCCGCCCGTCACGCCGCCGATGTTGATGATCGCCTCCGTGGCGGCGGCGTTCAGCGCCACGGTCGCGATGGCGAAGTAGTGCCCGCGCAGGCGCAGGAGCGGCCAGCCGAGGATCGCCGCGACCAGGGTCGCGACCAGGACGGCGACCGGGACCGCGATCCAGACCGGCAGGCCGAGCGTCATCCCGACCCCCGCGGCGTAGGCCCCGATGCCGAAGAAGACCGAGTTGCCGAAGGCGTGATAGCCCGCGAACCCGACGATCACGTTCAGGCCCTGCGCGACCACGCCGAACATGAACACGGTCGTGAGGACGCGCAGCCAGTAATTGCCGACGAAGGCCGGGGCCGCCAGGGCCGCGGCGAGCAGGACGGCCGCGAGGACGAGTTGCCGCGTGTCGCTCACCTCAGACCTCCCCGAAGAAGCGCTTGCCGAACAGACCCTGCGGGCGGACGACCAGGATGACCAGGAACAGCCCGAAGGCGACGATCTCCTGGTAGTTCACGCCGAGGTAGCTCGCCGCGAAGGACTGGATCAGCGCGTACACGAAGCCGGCCGCGACCGCGCCGGTGACGGACCCGATGCCGCCGAGCACGGTGATGACGAAGACCGCGCCGATGAAGGAGTTTCCCAATCCGGGCGAGATCGGGAACAGCGTGCTGGCCAGCGAGCCGGCCGCGCCCGCGAGCGCCGCCCCGATCCCGGCCGTGTAGCCGTAGATCCGCTCCGGGACGATGCCCATCAGGCGCGCCGCCTCCCGGTCGAGGGCGGTCGCCAGGATCGCCTGGCCGAGACGGGTGCGCGTCAGGACGAGGTACAGCAGGCCCGCCAGGGCGAGGGAGAGGAGGGCGGCCGCCAGCCGGACGTACGAGACCAGCACCGGGCCGATCGCGAGCGCCTCGGAGGAGTAGCTCGTGTTGACGGAGCGGATGTCCGAGGTGAACAGCGCGACGAACACGTCCACGAGGAAGAGGTCGAGCCCGAACGTCATCGCGAGCGTGAGCAGCACGCTCGTGCGCATCACCGGGTTCAGCAGCAGGGACTGCACCGCGAACCCGACGCAGAACAGCGCCGCCATGACGAGCGGCATCGACAGGAACGGGTCGATGCCGAGCCGCGCGGCCATCAGGTAGGCGAGGTACGCCCCCATCATGATGTAGGCGCCGTGCGCGAGGTTGATGATGCTCATCACGCCCCAGACCATCGAGAAGCCGATGGTGGCGACGCCGTAGACGCCGCCGAGGAGGAGCCCGTTGACGAAGGTCTGCGCGAGCATGCTGGACCGGCTCCTCGGGTGAGGTCGGGTGCCGGGGCAGGGCGCGATCGCGCCGCGATCATGCCCCGCCCTCGGCTCTGCTTCGGTCGCGCGTCCCGCGACCAACCGGCATCGGCTGCGCCGGAGAACGCCCTAGGGAACCGCGCGCGGGTAGACCGGGTCCGCCTGCTTGACCGCGAAGGGGTAGATCACCTTGGGCTCAGCGCCGACGATCTGCGAGACGTTGAGTCCGGCCCGCGTGTTCACGCCGTTGGCGTCGAACTTGAACGGTCCGTAGAAGGTCTCGCCCTGCATCGACAGGAGCGCGTCCCGGACTGCCGTGGGATCGACCGACCCGGCCTTGTCGATCGCGAGCTGCAGCACCACGCCGGCCGCGGCGCCGCTCGCCGCGTGGAAGGTGGGCGCCTTGGCGTACTTTGCCTCGAACGCCTTCGCGAAGCCGGCGCTGTCCCCGAAGACCGGATCCTTCCAGGTCAGGGTCGGCACCCAGTAGTCGACGCCCATGATGCCCTCGGCCGCCGGACCCACCGCCGTCCGGAAGTCCTGGACGCCGACCGCGGTCGCGAGCCCGACGAGCTTGGGCGCGACCTGCAGTTCGCGCAGGGACTTGACCAGGAGGATCGAGTCCTGGACGTAGCCGGTCGCCAGGAGGATGTCGGGGGCGGCCGCCTTGATCTGCGTCGCGACCGCCGAGAGGTCGTTCGCCCCCTTCGGGTACTTGCCGGTGTAGACGACCTTGAGGCCGAGGGCCTCGGCGCGCTTGCGGGCCCCCTCGCCGGTGATGTTGGGGAACAGGTCGTCGGGCCCGACGATCGCCACCGTCCCCGGCGCGGGCTTCAGGTCCTTGGCGAGGTCGAGGATCGGCACCAGCCCCTGATCCGCGAGGGGCGAGGGCGTGAAGAGGTACTTGTAGCCGCGCGCGTAGAGGCTGTTGGCGGTGGCCATCGGGGCCAGGGTGAGCGCCCGGTAGCGCTCGCTGATCACCGCGGTCGCGGTGGCGATGCCCGATGAGTACGGCCCGAAGACGAGCGAGACGCCGTCGTCGCTCACGAGCTTCTCGGTCAGCTGGGCGCTCGTCTGCGCCTTCGACTCGTCGTCGTAGTAGACGACCTGGACCTTGTAGGTCTTGCCCCCGGCCTTCAGGCCGCCGGCGGCGTTCACGCGCTCGCGCCAGAGCTCGTAGCCATCCCGGAGCAGGCCGCCCTCGCGGGAGAAGGCGCCGCTCAGGCTGACGGCGGCGCCGATCTTGAGCACCTCCTGGGCCCGGAGCGGCGACGAGAGTGACGCCGCCGCGAGGCAGCCCAGAACGACCCGACGCGTCCACGCTCCAGCCATGATCCCGCACCCCGACCGCCCGACGAACCGCATGCATGCTGCATGTCCGGTCTGGTGAATACAAGCTGTATTTTCCTCGGGCGCCCGCCTATGATCGGGGCTCCATCCGGTGCGACCGCGGAGGCGGCTCGATGACGTCGACGAAACGGCAGCGCGCGAGCGCGCCGGCCAAGGGCGGCCCGGCCAAGGGCCGCCCGGGCGAGAGCCACCCGGGCAAGGGCCGCCCGAGCAAGGGCCGCGGCCGCGAATTCGCCTACGAGACGCTGAAGCGGCAGATCGTGTCGCTGCAGCGCGCGCCGGGCTCCGAGCTCGACGAGCTGCAACTCGTCGGCGAGCTCGGGATCTCGCGCACGCCGCTGCGCGAGGCCTTCGTCCAGCTCGCGAGCGACGGGCTGGTCGTGCTGATGCCGAACCGCGGCGCGCGCGTCGCCCCCCTCGACCTCGCCTACACGCAGGAGCACCTGGAGGCCTTCGACCTCCTGCAGCGCGTCGCGACGGCCTGGGCGGCGGCCCGCTGCTCGGCGGAGGATCTCGCGGGCATCCGGCGCCGCGCCGAGGCCTTCGAGGCGGCGTGGCGGGACCGCGATCCCACCGCCATGATCGACACGAACTTCGCGTTCCACGAGGCGATCGGCCATGCCTGCGGCAATCGCAACGTGGCCCGGACCTATATCGGGCTGCTCAGCGAGAACCTGCGCATCGCGAGGCTCGCGATGGCGTACGAGTGCTACGGGTCGGCCGACGCGTACGAGGCTCACATCGAGTCGATCATCCGGGAGCACGGCGAGATGCTGGACGCGATCGAGACCCGCGACGCGGAGCGCGCCGAGTCGGTCGCCGGCTCTCACGCGGGCCTCGCCCGCAAGCGGGTGATCGAGTACCTCTCGTCCAGCCTGGTCGACGGCCCGATCGGTCGCCTCCTGGCGACGGCGGCGTGACAGGAGACCCCACGCGATGTGCGACGTCTGCGCCGTCTTCGGGATCGGCGACCATTGGACCGATGCCGCCAAGCTCTCGCGGAGCCCCTTCCCGGCGCGCGACATCCAGAGGCACCGGCGCCACCGGCGCGAGAGGATCGCGCTGATGAACCGCCTGGTCGCGCCCGCCGGGCTCGCCTGCGAGGATTGGGACGGGGACGCCTTCCTGCTGACCGACCGGGCCGGCCGCACGCGGGTCGCCGCCAGCCTCGCGGAGTTCTGGGGCGCGGCGGAGGCGCTCTCCGGCCGGATCCTCGATCCCCTGACCGCGCGCTTCGAGGGAGGAGCCCCGCGATGGTAGCCCTGCCCGAGCCCATGCCGCTGTTCGTCCTGACGGGGTTCCTCGGCAGCGGCAAGACGACCCTGCTCGGCCGCATCCTGCGCGCGGACGCGGAGGCGCGCACCGGCGTGCTCATCAACGAGTACGGCCAGGCCGGCCTCGACCACCGCATCGTGGCGCATGTCGCGGAGGCGAGCGCCGTCGTGGCGAACGGATGCCTGTGCTGCTCGGTCCGGCCCGAACTGGCGCGCGCGCTGCTCGACCTGCTGCGCCGCTCCCTGGCGGGCGAGGTGCCCCGGTTCGAGCGCGTCGTGCTCGAGACCTCCGGACTGTCCGATCCCGCCCCGATCATCAACACGGTCCAGACCCATCCGGTGCTGAAGGAGTACTTCCGGGTGGCGGGCGTGATCGCCACGGTCGACGCCGTCAACGGCCTCGCCTCGGCCGACGACCACGCCGAGTTCGCCAAGCAGGTCGCGGTCGCGGACCTCGTGCTGGTGACGAAGTCCGACCTCGCCGCGCCGGCGGCGGCGCGCGGCTTGGCGGAGCGGATCCGGGTCATCAACGCGCTGGCGCCGGTCCGCGACGCCCGCGCGCCGGACCTCGATCCCGCCTCGCTCCTGCGCGAGCAGCCTGTGTCGCGCGTCTCGGCCGTGAGCGCGGACGCCGCCCCGTCCCACGCCGTGAGCACGTTCTCGATCTCCCTCGACGAGCGCCTCGACTGGTCGAGCTTCGTGACGTGGCTGTCCCTCCTCCTCAACCGGCACGGACGCTCGGTCCTGCGCTTCAAGGGGATGCTGAACCTCACCGACGAGAGCGCCCCCGTGCTGGTCCACGGGGTCCAGCACATCATGCACCCGCCCGAGCACATGGAGGGCTGGCCGGATGACGACCGGCGCTCGCACCTGGTCTTCATCGCTCGGGGGCTCGATCCGGCCGAGATCAGGGCGTCCCTCGCCTCCTTCCTCCGGTTCGCGAGGGAGAACATGGCGCCCCGGCCCGGCCTGCTCGTCGCGGAGGAGGTCTGATCGCCGGGCCGGTCTCCCGCCGCGGGAGCCTGCCCACGGCAGGGACGCCCGGCGGGGAGGGGACTTCCGGGCGAGGAGGAAACTTCGGCGGTGGAGCGCCGGGACGACCCCGCCCGGGGCCGGGGCCGGCCCGCGGGAGGCCCCTCACGGACCGACCTCCGGTCCCTCGTGCGCGGCCGCCGGGGACAGGTCCGACCGGGCGCCCGTGAGGTAGCTGAGCACCATCTCCACCACGTGCCGCCGACGCACCGCCACCCGCTCGCCGGCCATGAAGTCGCGGTCGAGCAGCCAGGACAGCGTGTGCTGGTTCGACAGGAAGAAGTAGGCGAGACCCGAGATCGACAGGTAGAGGTCGACGGCATCGACGTTGTGGCGGAACGTCCCCGCGGCCTGGCCGCGCTTGAGGATCTCATCGATCGTGTCGAGGAGGTTGCGGTAGAGCGGCTTGACCGAGGTCGAGCGCTTCAGGTGCTGGCCGAAATGGATGTTCTCGATGCTCATCAGGCGGATGAGATCGGGCGTCGACACCAAGTGGTCGAACGTGTTGGCGACGAGGGCCGCCATCGCGGCCGCGGGCGGCAGGTCCCGCAAGGATTCGTCGCGCTGACGGGTGCGCAGGCCGGCATAGATGCGTTCGAGAATTTCGAGGTAGAGGGACTCCTTGGAACCGAAGTAGTGGTAGATCAGGTTCTTGTTGACGCCCGCCTGCGCGGCGATGCGGTCGACGCGGGCCCCGTTGAGCCCATGCGTGACGAATTCCCGCCGCGCCGTGTCCAGGATGCGCGCGCGCGTCTCCTCGGCATTGCGCGCCGGCCTGTGGGCCGGCGGGGCGGACTCAGCGCCCATCGGGGACGGCCCCCGGCAGCGGCGCGGCCCGCCGCGACGCGCGCAGGTGGCGCGTCGCGGCCTCGTCGACGGTCCCCCGCGCGATCACCACGCCGAAATGCCGCTCCGCGAAGGCCGCGGAGATCTTGCCGTCGAGGCAATCCTCCAGGATCGCCGCGGCGTCGCGGTCGAGCGGGTCACCGAATCCGCCGGCCCCGGCCTGCTCGTGGACGATGAGCGTGCCCCTGCCGACCCGCGTCGTGATCTTGCCGGGGAGAAGGCGGCGCTCGCCGTCGACCTCCATGGCGTTGCGCGACGGACCGCCCGGCTCACCCCCCGCCAGGCCGTAGGGCCGGTGCTTCACCCGGTCGGTCCGCATCTGCAGGAGCGCCTCGTCCGCGAGGATCCGGTAGCTGCGCCGCACGCCCACGCCGCCGCGGTAGCGGCCGGCCCCGCAACTGTCCGGGACGAACGCGTACTCCTCGATCCGGACCGGATGCTCGGCCTCCATGATCTCGACCGGCATGTTGGACAGGTTCTGCGACGCGTTGGTCACCGCCTCCAGTCCGTCCTTGTTCGGTCGTCCGCCCCAGGCTCCGCAGATCATGTCGACGATGATGAAGGGCTGCCGGTTCGGCCTGAGGCCGGAGATGCAGATCACGCTGTTCCCGCCCTCGCCGGCCGCCGGAACCTTGTCCGGAACGATCTGCGCCAGGGCGCCGAGCATGGTGTCGAAGACGCGGTAGCCGGTGAGGGCCCGGGCCGCGCAGGGACCAGGCATCACGGGGTTGAGGATCGAGGCCTCCGGCACCCGGACGCTCACGCAGCGGAACATGCCGACGTTGTTCGGCACCTCCTTGGCGAGGACGCAGCGGACGGAGAGGTAGGTCAGCGAGTGGGTGAAGCTCAGCGTCGCGTTGATCGCGCCCCTCACCTGCGGCGACGAGCCCGCGTAGTCGACGAGCAGGGAGCCGTCGTCCCTCACCGTGATGGCGACCCGGATCGGGATGGGCGCGTCCGAGAAGCCGTCGTCGTCGATGTGGTCGGTGAAGTGCCAGGTGCCCCTCGGCCAGGTCCGGATCTCGGCGCGCGTCATGCGCTCGGCGTAGTCGAGCAGCTCCTGCATGTAGGCGTCGACCTCGTCCGCCCCGTAGCGCTGCATCAGCTTCTCGAGGGCGCGCCTGCCGACCTGCGCGGCCGCGAACTGCGCCGAGAGGTCCCCCCAGACCCGGTCGGGAACGCGGACGTTGATCCTGATCAGCGCCTCGAGGGTGGTGTTGAGGGTGCCGCGCTCGTAGAGCTTCAGCGGCGGGATGCGCAGGCCCTCCTGGTAGATCTCGGTCGAATCGGAGGCGTTCGACCCGGGAACGCGGCCCCCGACATCGGTGTGATGGCAGATCACGACCGCGAAGGCCCGGCGCTTGCCGCCGTGGAAGATCGGCACGAACATGAAGATGTCCGGCAGGTGCATGCCCCCGTGATAGGGGTCGTTCATGATGACGACGTCGCCGTCGTGCAGGTCGCCGTCGAACCTGGCCAGCACCGCCTGCATGGCTTCCGGAATGGCGCCGAGATGCTGCGCGATCGTCTTGGCCTGCGCCACCATCTGGCCGTCGGCGGCGCACAGGGCCGCCGAGAAGTCCATCACGTCCTTGACGATCTCGGAGCGGGCGATGCGCACGACCGTGTAGGCCATGTCGTCGGCGATCGCGTCGAGGCCGCTCTTGATGACCGCGAAGGTGATCGGGTCGACGTTCATGCGCTGAACTCCAGGACGATGCAGCCGATCGCGTCCTTGCGGATGCTGGCGTCGGGCGGGACGACGATGGTCGCGTCGAACTCCTCGACGACGAGCGGTCCCGGCCGGGCCGTCGCGCCGAGGGCATCGCGGCCGACCACCTCGACGAGCCTGGGCTCCTCGCCGCGCGCGAAGGAGACCGCGCGGGTGCCCCGGCCGGCGGCGCCCGCGCGCGGGGCGATCGCCATGGCGTCGAAGGCGAGGCGCTTCTCCCGCAGCCCCCGGCCGACGACCCGCAGCTTCATGAACTCGATCGGCGTCGCGTCCCGGTAGCCGTAGGTCTTCACGTATTCCGCCACGAACCGCTCCTCGAGCGCGGCGAGGTCCTCGCCCTCGAACGGGACGGTCAGCTCGGTGGCCTGACCCTCGTGCCGGAGGTCGGCTTCCCAGAGCAGGTGCCGCCGCGCCTCCGGGTAGCCGTCCTGGGCAAGACGCTCCGCGACGTCGGCCTCCAGGGCGGCCTTGGCCGCGGCGAGGTCCCCGGCATCCATCGCGTCGAGGCGGCGCGCGACCACGGCGAGGGCCGTGTGCTCGGTGTCGGAGGCCAGCATGCCGACCGCGCAGAACACCCCCGAGAGGGGAGGGACGACCACGCGTCCGATCCCGAGCTGACGCGCGAGGTCGGGCGCGTGCACGCCGCCGTTCCCGCCGAACGCCATCAGCGTGAAGTCGCGGGGATCGCGGCCGCGCTCGATCGTCACGGCCCGCACGGCGCGGGCCATGGCGGCGTTGGCGACCGCGCGCACCCCGTGCGCGGCGTCGGCGACCGCGAGGCCGAGCGGATCGCCCACGTGGTCGCGGATCGCCCGCTCGCTCAGTTCCCTGCTGATCGCCAGGCGGCCGCCGGCGAGCGCACTCGCATTGATGAACCCGAGGACGACGTTGGCGTCGGTGACGGTCGGGCGCGCGTTGCCGAGGCCGTAGCAGGCCGGCCCGGGCACCGCGCCCGCCGAGTGGGGGCCGACGACGAGCAGGCCGCCCTCGTCGATGGCGGCGATCGAGCCGCCGCCTGCGCCGACCTCCGCGATGTCGATCGCCGGGACCTTGAGCATGTAGCCGCCGGCCTTGATGAAGCGGCTCGAGGTCGAGATCCCGTCCCGAAACTCGTACTCGGACGTCATGGTCGGGCGGCCGTCCTCGACGATCACCGCCTTGGCGGTCGTGCCGCCCATGTCGAACACGATGATGTCGCGGTCGCCGCGCGCGTGGCCGAGGCGCGCCGCGCCCGCGACGCCGCCGGCCGGCCCCGACGCCACCACCATCACCGGCCTCTCCAGGGTCGCGCGCGCGGCCAGCATCCCGCCGTTCGAGGTCATGACCAGGATGGGCGCCCCGACGCCGATCCCGCGCAGCCCGCGCTCCAGGGCGTGCAGGTAGGCGCGCATGGCCGCGAGCAGGTAGGCGTTCACGACCGTCGTGCTGGTCCGCTCGTACTCCTTCATCTCGGGCAGGACCGTGCAGGAGCTGGTGACCAGCAGGTGGGGGAACTGCTCGCGCAGGATCGCCTCGGCGCGCCGCTCGTGCGCGGCGTTGCGGTAGCTGTTGATGAAGGCGACGGCGACCGCCTCGATCCCGGCCTCGCTGAGCTGGCGGCCGGCGGCGACGACGTCGGCCTCGCTGAGGGGCCGCACGATGGAGCCGTCGGCGGCGACGCGCTCGTCCACCTCCAGCCGGTGGCGACGGGAGACCAGCGGCTTCGGCTTGTCCCAGGTCAGATCGAACATGTCGGGCATGCGGATGCGCCCGATCTCCAGCACGTCGCGGAACCCTCGCGTCGTGATCAGCCCCGTCCTCGCCCCCGTGCGCTGAAGGATCGTGTTGGAGCCGACCGTGGTGCCGTGAAGGACTTCGGCGACTTGCGAGGGCGCGATCCCGAGCTCCGCCAGCAGCGCGGCGACACCGGCCACGACGGCCCGGCTGGGATCGTCCAGGGTCGAGGAGAGCTTGCTCTGATGGACGGTGCCCGCCGCGTCGAGCAGGGCGATGTCCGTGAAGGTGCCGCCGATATCGACGGCCACGCGGACGCTGGCGTCGGAGGAGCGCGAGCCCATCGGGAACCTCTTCTAACTAACCAGTTAGTTAACTATGCGGCGCCGAAGCTGGAGTGTCAAGGAGCGCACGCGGCCCGCCGCAGCCGAGGCGGCGGGTCGGGATCGGGCCGGCGGGCCAAGCGCGCCTCGCGAGCCTCGTGCCGGCACACCGGACGGTTCGGCTCGAGGTTGCCGGCGGGCGCCCCGGCGCATGCCGGCGGGCGGCGAATTGCCTCACGCCGAAACAGGTGGACCGCGAGACAATTGTGCCGGGGTGGCCAGCAGCTCTGGCCGACTTCTCCGGGAAGGATGGCTCGATGACCGTGCAGGCTTGGCCGTGGCTGACCCTGTCCGCGACGTCGCCCGGTGCAGCGGCCATCCGCTTTCCCGCCAACCGCCGGTCCTCCGATGACGAGATGGGTCGTCACGATCGGACGTGGCCGGGGATGGGCACGCCTGCCGCTCGCAGCAGCCTCGGCAGCACACCAGGATCGTCCATCGGCTCACGACAGCGAATGCGCCGTCACGGCTCAGAACCGTCTCCGTGCCCTCGCCACGGAGGCAAGGCACCCCGGCCGGCACGGGGCGGAACCGTGTTCGGCAGGCTGGCCGCCAACCCGCCGCTCATCGCGACCGCCCTGTCCTTCGGCTGCCCAGAGATCTCTCGGGCCAAATGGAACTGGCATCACATTTTCCGCAATCCGACTGCCGCGGCTTACGCCATGATCTGACCACTTCCGCACGGATAATTTTGCAACAAAGCTGATGATTTGCATGAGACGCTTCGGCGTGACTTTGCACTCCTGTCGATGATCTGGATCAGACATGCGCCATTGTTGCGCATATGTTATTCGCTTTGCCTCATATGATAAGATTTATTGGCAAATGCGGGTAAGCAGGTGCCTACATAGCATCTATTTAAGACGTAAATGGAAACGCGAATGATGTTGGGCGGAAAGTAGATGCACAGAAGGTCGCAGGCCGGAACGAGAGCATGTCTGATGGATTGGAGAGCCGATCAATCTTCAACGACAGGAGCCTCGCATGCGACGTTCATTCCTGGCCATTGCTTTAACCGCCGCCATGGCGACGCCGGCCTTTGCGGTGGACGACAATCAGAAGGTCCCCACGCGCGGGCCCGAGTTCATCACCGTCCCTCAGGATGCCGTGCTCAGCTACAGTCTCATCGGCCTCAACGTCGTCGATGGGCAGCAGAATACAGTTGGCGAGATCAAAGATCTTGTCCTTGAGAGTGGCCAGCTGAAAGGATACATCGTTTCGGTCGGCGGCTTCCTCGGCATGGGCGAGCGCTACGTTGCCGTCCAGCCGAACTCCATCTCCCTTGGCTACGACGAGGAGAATAAAAAGTGGAAGGCCATCGTTGGCGCGAGCAAAGATCAACTTAAATCTGCTCCGGAATTCAAATACGAGGGCAAGTTCAAGCGGTAAAGTCAATTCACCGCATTGACTTTCCAGCAAATCATGCCTCGCGCAGCCGATCAACGCGGGCATCACTGCATCTATGGAGAAATGTATGGCTACCGACATCAGCTCGATCTACACGACCGCTCTGCGCAATACACACGCTCTCGAAACCCAAGGCCTCAGCCAGATGGAGCATCAGCTCACCGGTCTTGAGCACTACCCCGAGTACGCGAAGACCCTGCAGGCGCATGTCGGCATCACGCGCGAGCAGATCAGAAGAGTCGAGCAGGCGCTCTCAGCTCTCGACGCCAGCGCCTCGACCCTGAAGGAGACGGTCACCAACACCGCCGGCAAGATCGGCGCAGCCGTGCACGCCTTGGCCCAGGATGAGACACTCAAGAACCTCTACGCGGGCTACGCCTACCAGTACGACCAGATCGCCGCCTATCGCTCGCTGATCGTCATCGCTGAGGCCGCGGGTCACCCTGAGCACGCGCCCCTGTTCCGCAAGTCCCTCGAGGAGGAGAAGCAGGCGGCGCAGCGCGTCGACGGCCTCATCGAGTCCGTGACCCGCGCCTACATCGAGCGCACGACGGCGGGCGCGAAGGCCGACAGCTGAGCCGGCCCGGCGCCGACCGATGCGCGACCTCCGTGTCGATCTGGACAGCGACGTCCTCATCGTCGGGGCCGGCCCGGTCGGGCTGGCTCTTGCGATCGGTCTTCGGCTGCACGGGCTGTCGGTGCGCGTTGTCGACCGGGCACGAGGCCCGAAGAACGAACCCCGCGCCGCCGTGATCTGGCCGCGCGGGGCCGAGGTGCTCGACGACCTGGGCCTCGGGGCCGCCGTGTCGGAGGCGGCCAACGCGCTCCGCACGGTGCACTTCTACGGGCAGGGCCGGCGCCTCGGAGCCGCCCAGCTGGGCTCCGTCGCCAGCGCCTACCCGACCCCGCTCCTGATCGAGCAGCACGTGACGGAGCGCCTCCTCGAAGGCCGCTTGCGCGCGCTCGGGGCCGAGGTCGCG
The DNA here is from genome assembly GCF_029714205.1 of Methylobacterium sp. CB376. Classification (NCBI taxonomy): domain Bacteria; kingdom Pseudomonadati; phylum Pseudomonadota; class Alphaproteobacteria; order Hyphomicrobiales; family Methylobacteriaceae; genus Methylobacterium; species Methylobacterium sp. CB376. The sequence goes on from NZ_CP121648.1 coordinate 6,178,428, forward strand.
TGGGGATGCGAGGCGCGCGACCTCTCGCCCGATCCGTGCGGTGTGACGACGATGCTCGCCGATTCCGCCGGGCGGGCCCGCCCGTGGCGCAGCGCCTGGCTGGTCGGCTGCGACGGCTCCCGCAGCCTCGTGCGGGATCGCCTCGGGATCGCGTTCGAAGGGCACCGCGTCCCTGATCTGCAGATCCTGCAGGTCAACGCCGTCCCCCGCTGGCGGCACCCGGCCAACGCGCGCGAGGGCTACTATTTCCTCGCCCCCGGCGCGTGCCTCGGCTGCTTTCCCGTTGCGGAGGGCTCCTGCCGCTTCTTCTGCTACGCGACCGACCCGGATCCGGACGCGCACGCGCCGCCGTCGCTGGCGGAGGCCGAGGCGCTGATCGCGCGGGTTGCGGGGACGCCCGAGATCCGGCTCGAACGGGCGACCTGGTTCAACCGCGCGCGTTTCCAGACCCGCCTCGCCGCCCGGATGCGCCGGGGTCGCGTGCTCCTCGCGGGCGACGCGGCGCACGTGTGGTCGTCGCTCGGCGGCCACGGCATGAGCCTGGGATTGCGGGGCGCCCACAATCTTGCCTGGAAGCTGGCCGCCGTTCACGGAAAGCGAGCCCCGGACCTGCTGCTCGACAGCTACGAGGACGAGCAGCGCGCCAGCGTGAGGCGCTTCCTGAGCCTGATGCGCTACAATCTCGTCGAGACGCCGAGTTCGCGACCCGGCCTCCTCCTGCGGGAGGGCGCCCTGTGGGCGGCGCTAGCGCATTCCGCCCCGATCCGGTGGGTCGAGCGCGCGGTGAGCGACGTCGACGACCATCACCGTGACGGCCCGCTGGCCGGAGGCACGACCGCCCCGGCGCGAGCGCCGCGGGGACTGCGTCCGGGCGACCGTCTTCCCGACGCCGGCGAGGGCGATACGCCCGACCGCCTCCACGGCTGCCTCGACTACCGCTCCTGGACACTCCTGCTGCCGCTCGACGCGTCGGCGGCGGAGCATGCCGCGATCCGCTCCCTGCTCGCTCCCTGGAGCGACACCATCCGGATCCGGGTCGCGCCCGCTTCCGCCAGGATGATCCTTCCACGCGCAAGCCTCGTCCTGGTCCGGCCGGATCGGCACGTGGCACTGATCGCGCAGCGCCGGGACCTCGCGCGTCTTCAGCGGTACGCTGCGCGTTGGCTCGTCGGGCCGTCCCCAAGCGGGCCCACCGCCCCGGCAGCCGCGGACGCGAGCGCCGATGACGGGTCGCTGTGCCGCGACTCACCCCACCACTAGGACCGTCGGATGGACGAGCCGCCCGTGGCCCGACCACGACCGTGCCCGCGGCTCTCGGCTCGTTCGGCGACGCACCCCCTCATCACCCTGGCGCACGCGCCGAGCGTGCGCGGCCTCCGGCCCGCCGCGACCGACCGGGCCGAGGTCCAGGTCGGCTCCGTTCCGGCCCGATCTCGTCTTCGACGCTAAATCGTCGCGGCAGAAACATTGTGCCCTCCTCCTTGTTGGCCGATTGGAATGGCCGCCCCGGATCGGAGGGCAGCGTTCCACTCCCAAGCTGCCTCTCCGAGGATCCGCCGCATGACGTCCACACGCGCACGGCTTCTGTCGCTGGCGACCGCGGTCCCACCCCACGTCCTTCGCCAGACGGACGTTGCCGAGATGGCCAGCACCCTGTTCTCCGAACGCTACGGCGAGTTCGACCGACTGTCGCGCGTGTTCGCCACCACGGGCATCCACAAGCGGCATTCCGTTCAGCCGATCGACTGGTACATGCAGGCGCGCGGCTGGCCGGAACGGACGGCCGCGTACCTGCGGGGTGCGGAGGACCTGTTCGCCGAGGCCGCCACGAAGGCGCTGGACGAGGCGGAGCTCCTCGCCCGGGACGTCGATGCCGTGGTCACAGTGTCGTCGACCGGCATCGCGACGCCGAGCCTGGAGGCACGCGTCCTGCAGCGGCTCGGCCTGCGCCACGATGTCATGCGGGTTCCGGTCTTCGGGCTCGGGTGCGGCGGCGGCGTCTCGGGACTCGCGGTCGCGAGCCGGTTGGCCGAGAGCCGCCCAGGCTCCAACGTGCTGTTCGTCACCGTCGAGCTCTGCACGCTGGCCTTCCGCCTCGACAAGCTCACCAAGGCCAGCATCGTCGCCACCGCCCTGTTCGGGGACGGGGCCGCGGCGTGCATCCTGCGCGCGGGCGGGGACGCCGGCGTGGCCGAGGTGGAGGCGACGGGCGATCACACCTGGCCGGACACGCTCGACATCATGGGCTGGGACGTCGAGGAGGCCGGCTTCGGCGTCATCTTCGCCCGCGCCATCCCGCCCTTCGCGGAGGCGAATGTGGGCCCGGCGGTCCTCGGCCTGCTCAAGCGCTGGCAGCTCGGTCCCGAGCAGGTCGACCGGTTCATCTGCCACGCGGGCGGGACCAAGGTCATCACGGCACTTGAGCGCAGCCTCGCGATCGGCCAGGGCGCGCTCGACCACGAGCGCGCGGTTCTGTCGGAGTTCGGCAACATGTCAGCCCCCACCGTGCTGTTCGTGCTCGACCGCGCCCGCAAGGCCGGTCTGCCGCCCCGCTCGGTGCTGACCGCGATGGGACCAGGGTTCACGGCGAGTTGCGCCTCGCTGAGGAGCCCGTCGTGACGGCCGCGATCCTGGTCCTTGCACTGGTCACGCTGCAACGGCTGGGCGAACTCGTGCTGGCGCGCCGGAACACGCGGCGTCTCCTGTCGCGGGGCGGTGTCGAGGTGGCGCCGGAACATTACGGGCTGATCGTCGTCCTTCACGCCGCTTGGCTCGCCGGGCTCTGGCTCCTGGCTTGGTCACAACCCGTGGATCCGACCTGGCTCTCCGTGTTCATCCTGCTGCAGGCCGGCAGGCTCTGGGTGCTGGCCAGCTTGGGAGAGCGCTGGACGACGCGGATCATCGTGCTCCCGCAGGCACCGCTGGTGCGGCGCGGGCCCTACCGCCTGTTCTCGCATCCGAACTACGCCGTCGTGACGGGCGAGATCGCGGCGCTGCCACTCGCGTTCGGCCTCATCGGCTACGCGATCGTATTCAGCATCCTCAATGCGGCTGTGCTGGCGATCCGCATTCGCGCCGAGAACGCGGCCCTGGGCACAGTCCGCGTCGCTCCCCGATAGCGGCGCCGACCAATGGATCCTGCCCCGCGCGCGTGAGGCGGAACACGGGTTCGTGCGCGCGGTTGATCGAGCATTTCACCTCATGAAGGAGCCGTGCCATGGCCGCACCGAGCCGCCTCAAAGAGGTATACCTGGACGAGCTGAAGGATCTCTGGTCGGCAAACGACCAAATGGCAGGCGCCATCAGGCAGCTGACGAGCCAAGCGAGCGACCCGAAACTGAAGCAGATGCTCGAGCATTCCGTCGGGGGCATCACCAAGCACTCCGAGACCCTGCGCAGCCTGATTGAGCGAGCCGGCGGGCGGGCGGAGCCTGAATACTGCAAGGGCATGGCCGGCCTCGTCGCCGAGGCGCAAAAGCACGGCTCGCAGGAGGCGCCGCAGGATGGCAGGCTGCGCGACGTGGTGCTGATCGCCCAGTACCAGCGCATGACGCATTACGGCCTGGCGGGGTTCGGGACGGCTGCCGCGTACGCTCAGGCGCTGGGCCAGTCAGAGGACGCGGCGAAGCTGAAGCAGGCCACCGCGGAAATCTACAAGGGCGACGCGTACGCGACCAAGCTGGCCGAGAGCCTGCAGCAAGTCGCCGCCAAGTAACCGCCCCGAACAGGCAGCGGGCCGACCTCGACAAGGCCGGCCCGCTCTCAGATGATAAGGCCAGATCGCGCGAATTTCCGCCGTGCCTTATGGCAGGGCGCCGGCTTTCTCCTTGGCGCGAGTCATCGTATCGTTGCAGCCCTTCTCGTCACCTGCCTGCTGCTGCGCGCGCGCTTTCCGAACGAGTTCGCGCGCCTCCTGAACGCCCGATGCGGAGGGCTGAAGCGTCCGGTCCGAGGGCTTCGTCTCCGGCGGCTTGTCCAGGGCCTTCGGTGAGTTCGAGGACGTTGGGCCGCCCGGAGGCTCCCGGCCGGTCACCCGCTCGGCACCGGCACTGTCGAGGCGCCGCTCGATCGTCGCGATCTGTTCAGAGCACGAGGAGGCCTGTGCGCCCGGCGCGTTCGCCAGGATCGAGGCTGCGGTTGCAAGAACAAGAACAAGAGAAGCGCGCATCGAAAATCCTCATGAATCAGCCCGTCAACGAGCGGGCTGGGCGGTTGATCCGCGTGCCCGCGGCTTCGCTGTGCAGGACGGTGGCATGCTCCTCAGGACACCACGCGCTTCTCCTCGTCAGTGTGCTGGTCGGCATGACCATCCACGCCGACCATGTGGCGGTAGGAGAGTTCCGCGCCGGCCCAGCCCGTGATGCCGAGCAATGCCGCCGTTGCGCCCGACAGGGCGACGTCGGTTGCATCGCCGGCCTGGTCGCGATCGCGGCCAGACCGCCGGGCGAGGTTCGCAGCGGCGAGGGCCAGGGCCGCGGCGTTGCCGTAGGCATGCAGGCGGCCGGCCGGCTTCTGTCGCGCCCGGCGGATCGTGAGGTAGTCGATCGCGCCGACCGCGCCGGCGGCCACTCCGGACGCGATCCCAGCTCCCAGCAGGAGCTTCGACGCGCGCGCCCAGAACGGATCGCGCGTTGCACGTGCGGCGATGTCGGTCAGGAGCGCGCTGGTCAGAAACGCGATTGGAAACGGGATCATCATCGGGTGGACAGGGTGGCCGACAATCGCGGCCGTGCTCGGTAGACCTCGCGTCGGATTGGCGCGGTCTCCGTCCCGTTCCGGAGTGAGCTGAGAATACATGCGTTGAGCCGGCGTGACGTGTAGATTCATCATATTTCTCCTTTTATATTTCACCGTCGCCGCATAAATTGCGCGCGACGCATCATTGCAGAGATCACACTTGTCCGAATTTCCTTACGAAACTTGGAAAGACATGCATTTGTGTTTGGAAGAATAAATTGCTATGCTCGGTATTCTCGCGTCGAATTGCTTATTGTAATCACATTCAGGCGGCCGCCGTCAGGATGTCCGCCGATTTCCTGAGTGAGCATATCCGCACGCTTGCCACTCGGAGCATCCTCATCTCGGGACCAAGCCGTTCCCGGGCCCTGATTGCGGCCGGACGCTGTCACTTCGTCGCATATTGATGCTGGCATGCAGTGCGTGAGCCACCAACTCGCACCTAGATGCACTGTTCCAGCCTAGCAGTACCGCGCGCGTTGCTCACAATAGCGCTGCGGCATTGTGGCGGATCACAGAATGGTTAGTGCGGCAAATAGGAGCACGCCGTCTCGCGCCATCCATGAACAACGCCTATCCGTGATGCTCGCCGCAACCGGACATTTCCGTCAAGCGTCGCGATTGGCCGCTCAGGGTCGAGGCCGCGTGAGAACGCGGATCGTTCAGGGTGCGGGCGTCCGCGCGGAGGAGGCCCGCGGATCGAAGCCGCGGGCCTCGAGCCCGGATGGCCGCTCCCGGTGGACCGACCCCGAAGAGCTGGGTGGCGGTCCCCCGGATCCTGGTCCGGCCGGAGGGTGGGCCTCCGGGTCTCGTTAGGCGGCCTCCCGGGCCGCCGCCACGCCCCGATCTGGGCCCGGGCATCGGCCAACGACGAGAACCGGTTCGCGTTCAGGCACTCGTCCCGCGGGCGGCCGTTGAGCGACGCCGCCAGCGCTTTGTCGGTCGGCTTGCCAGGACGCGAGACGTCGAGACGACCTCAGGCCCGTGATCGACCTGAGTCGCACCCGGTGCTCCGCGCAGGAGCGCTCAGCGGGCGACGACGGCCACGGCCTGCTCGCCCATCCGGAGAGGCTCAGCCTCGCCGTTGAGCCTCCATCTGGGTGTGCCCCAGCCCAACCTGAGGCCGAGGCTCTCCACCGTGCGTGTCGGTGAAGGTGGAGCGCTCGCCGGTCTGCTTGGCCCGGTGCACCTGGACTCGCTGCCAGATCAGCACTGCGAACACGAGCGCGAAGGTTGAGAAAGCCAGCCAGTAGATCAAACCCGCGTCACCCATCGGTACCTCGAGAGCACGTTGCAAGATGTTGAGTGGCAACGCCAGCGCCGGAAGCTGCGTTCCAAGCTCGACAGCTCTATCGGCAAGAACTTTCTGCTGACCCGTGGCGGCGTTCTGCGGGCTGTCCATGCAAGGTCGGCAAGGGCCCTGACTGGGTCTCGAAGGCGCTCGATCGCCGGTCCTGCGAGACCGGCGTCACGCTCGACGTCTCACGTCCTGGCAGAGCGACCGACGACGCGCCGGTGGCGCATCTAAGCATGCGAGAGCCCGAACGCGAAAGACTGCCGTCGCTGACCGGCATGGACAACAGGATTGAATTCTCGACATCGTTCTACAATAAAGCCTCGCTCACACGTCTTTGCCGCGGCTCACATCCAGAGAATTGCTTTGGGATTGAGCCGAGGGATCGGCGAATCGCTCAGGCGGATCAGCCTGCCGGCACACCGAGATCGAACCTAGGATGCCTGTCGAAAAGCGCAGATGTAAGCGAAGTCATCATCGACATATCTGAGCAGACTTCTCACATCAACGACTTCGAGTTCATTATTGTTCACCCTAATCTCTCGATCAGCAATAAGTCTCTCGATTGCCGAGTCGAAGGAAACATCATTCAAACCTAACGCAGAGCAAAATTGCGCTTTCGCGAGAGGAATCACTGATTTTGCGGAGCGATCTGAATGGGACATCGTGAGACGGAGGGAGAATTCGCATAGCAGTTTCGCGAAGGCGAGCGACGGACGGTCGTGGGACGATCGGTGCGCCAGTTCGGAGCGGATCCGGGCGGCGATCAGCGTCTCGCGCCACAACGCCGTGGCGAGACGGGGGCTGCTCGCCATTGCGGCGAACAGGTCGTCGTGCGGCACGAACCCGAGCGTGGCCTCGGTCACGCTGCCGATCGCTTCCTCTGCGAGCGGCAGCATCAGGCTGCATGCATTGCACAAGTCTCCAGGCAGGTGGAACGACAACACCGATCGTCTCGACCCGCCCTCGCGGTAGCTGCACAGCCAGCCGTCGAGAACCACGCAGCAGGAGGACGGCAGGTCGCCAGCGCGAACGATCTCTGCCCCCGGTCCGACACGGCGAACGCGGACGGGAAGGGACGCCAGGGCTGCCTGGTCCTCCCGGGACAGCACGGTCCGCACCGTGAGCTTGCGGATCAGCGCCGAGATCGGGCTGCTCTCGATGTCGTACATGGTCGTGCGCGGGTCCGGGCCTCTCAGAGCGGGATGGTGTCGTGCTTCTTCCAGGGCTGCTCCACCCTCTTGGGACGCAGCATGGCCAGGACCCGCGCCACCCGGCGGCGGGTCGAGTGGGGCATGATCACCTCGTCGATGTAGCCCCGCTCCGCCGCCACGAACGGCGACATGAAGCGCTCCTCGTACTCGGCCGTGCGCGCCGCGATCTTGTCGGGATCGCCCATGTCCTGCCGGAAGATGATCTCGACCGCGCCCTTGGCGCCCATCACGGCGATCTGCGCGCTCGGCCAGGCGTAGTTCACGTCCCCGCCGATGTGCTTGGAGGCCATGACGGCGTAGGCACCGCCGAAGGCCTTGCGGGTGATGACGGTGACGAGCGGCACCGTCGCCTGGCTGTAGGCGAAGAGCAGCTTGGCGCCGTGCTTGATGAGCCCGCCATATTCCTGCGCCGTCCCGGGCAGGAAGCCCGGCACGTCCACGAAGGTGACGATCGGGATGCCGAACGCGTCGCAGAAGCGCACGAAGCGGGCCGCCTTGCGCGAGGCGTCCGCGTCGAGCACGCCGGCCAGCACCATCGGCTGGTTGGCGACCAGCCCGACCGTGCGCCCCTCGATCCGCCCGAAGCCCGTGATGATGTTGCGCGCGAAGGCCGCCTGGATCTCGAAGAAGTCGCCCTCGTCGACCACCCGGCGGATCAGCTCGCCCATGTCGTAGGGCTTGTTGGGGTTGTCCGGGATCAGGGTGTCGAGGCTCTTGTCGAGCCGGGAGGGGTCGTCGAAGCTCTCGATCTCCGGCACGCCCTCGAGGTTGTTGGCCGGCAGGAAGTCCATCAGGCGCCGGATCTGCAGGATCGCCTCGACGTCGTTCTCGTAGGCGCCGTCCGCGATCGAGGACTTGGCCGTGTGGACCTTGGCGCCGCCGAGCTCCTCGGCGGTGACGACCTCGTTGGTGACGGTCTTGACCACGTCCGGGCCGGTCACGAACATGTAGCTGGTGTCGCGGACCATGAAGATGAAGTCGGTCATGGCCGGCGAGTAGACGTCGCCGCCGGCGCACGGCCCCATGATCACCGAGATCTGCGGGATCACGCCCGAGGCGAGGACGTTGCGCCTGAAGACCTCGCCGTAGCCGCCGAGCGCGGCGACGCCCTCCTGGATGCGGGCGCCGCCGGCATCGAACAGGCCGATGATCGGGGCGCGCATCTTGAGGGCCATGTCCTGGACCTTGATGATCTTCTGGGCGTGCGCCTCCGAGAGCGAGCCGCCGAACACCGTGAAGTCCTTGGAGAAGACGAAGACGGTGCGGCCGTTGATGGTGCCCCAGCCGGTGACGACGCCGTCGCCCGGGATCTTCTGCCTCTCCATGCCGAAGTCGATGGAGCGGTGCTGGACGAACATGTCGAATTCCTCGAACGAGCCGGTGTCGAGGAGGAGTTCGATGCGCTCCCGCGCCGTGAGCTTGCCCTTGCCGTGTTGGGCGGCGATGCGCCGGTCGCCGCCGCCGCGCCGCGCATGCCCGCGGCAATCCTCCAGCCGGGCCAGGATTTCCTTCATGGCGTGGCAACCCATGTCTCGAGAATGACGGAGGCCGAGGTCTCGCGAGCAAGCGTCGGCGAGAGCGTTTTCCGACGCGGCGGATGCCGGTTCATCGAAGACGTTGCGGCAACATCGATGAGCAAGGGCAGCGTCCGGTTGCACGATGATCGGGCGCGCCCGGGCCGGGTTCGCGCCTCAGCGCGAGCCAGAGAGTTCCAGCACGTCGTCGAAGGTGCGCAGGCCCGCCTTCTGGGCGTTCACCAGCACCGCCATGTTGCCGGGCGCGTGCTGGTTGCGCCACATCTTGGTATGGGCGTGCGGGATCTTGTCCCACGGGAACAGCTCGCTCATGCACGGATCCACCCGCCGGTCGATCACGAACTGGTTCGCGGCCGCCGCCTGCTTGAGGTGCGCGAGCTGCACGCCGAACACGCCGAGCCCGCCCGAGGCGCCCCAGATCAGCACGTTCTGGCCGGGCCTCACCGTGTGCGGCGCGTGGCCGAACAGCATCCGGTAGGCGGTCGCGAGGGTGAGCGTGTAGCAGGCGCTCTCCTCCCAGGTCAGGTGCTGGGGCCGCCGCATCAGCTGGCGCGACTGCACCCGGCAGAACTGCCCGAAGGAGCCGTCCGGGGTCTCGTAGCCCCAGATCCGCTGCGACGGCGAGACCATCGGGTCGCCGCCATTGCACTCCTCGTCGTCCCCGTCGTCCTGGTTGCAGTGGACGATGACCTCGTCGCCGACCTTCCAGCGCTTCACCTTGGCGCCGACCGCCCAGACGATGCCGGACGCGTCCGAGCCGGCCACGTGGAAGGGGGCCTTGTGGACGTCGAAGGGCGAGATCGGCTCGCCGAGGCCCGCCCAGACGCCGTTGTAGTTGACGCCCGCGGCCATCACGAGGACCAGCACCTCGTCGTCGCCGATGGTCCAGGTCGGGACGACCTCGACCTGCATGGAATCCTCGGGCGGGCCGTGCCGCTCCCGGCGGATCGCCCAGGCGTACATCCTGGACGGCACATGGCCGAGCGGCGGGATCTCGCCAATCTCGTAGAGGTCCTTCGGCGCGACCGACGCGCTTGCCCTGATGAGGCGCGGCCGGTGCAGCAGGAGGGCGCACATGAGGGCCTGCCGGTCGACCTGACCGGCCACGAGCGGGACCGAACGCGCGGCCGAGCGCATCGCGGCCACGACCTCATCGAAGTCGATGCAGTACGACGATTGCAGCACGTACGATCGGGTCGCCGGGTTGGCGACATACGCGTCGATGGCCGCGTCGATATCAGCATCCAAGATGCTGTTCTGCCGCAGCAAATCCAGCACACTCGGCGTTGAACCCGCTGCAGCTGAGCCAGCCAAAGGGTATATATTGTTTTTCATGAACATGGCCGACTCCGCTGGAACGTCGCTTCTCTTTTCGGCGATTTATTGGTCAGGCAGGTGTACGAGGTGTTTTCTCGACAATAAGATCCATGATTTATCAATACAACTCGTAACAATAATTACATTATGTTCCATCCGCCTGGAATCAGGATGGTCCGGCTGTTCATCATCAACGAAATTAAATGTAACATTATTTTCCAGGTCGACACGACAGATGCTTCGATCACCTGCGGATCTTCAATGGTATAGTTACGCAAATCTCCGCAAAGCGGCCACTGAACAGATTTGATCGTACATGCCCTTATGCCGGACGGCAAATTCAAAGATTGTCACGCATCGTTCTATTAAGTAGATATGCCGGCATGACGGCCCTGAACTACCACCACCTGCGGCTGTTCCACCGCATCGCCCATGAGGGCAGCCTCACCCGCGCCGCCGAGGTCCTCAACCTGTCGCAATCTGCCCTCTCGGTTCAGCTCCAGAAGCTCGAGCAGCAGCTCGGACACCAATTGTTCGAGCGCCGGGGAAAGAAGCTGACCCTCACCGAGGCCGGCCGGATCGCCCTCGACTACGCCGACACCGTCTTCGAGACCGGGAACGAGTTGATCAAGGTGCTGCAGGGACGCCCTCGCGCGGCACAGCACGTGCTGCGCGTGGGAGCGCTGACCACGCTCTCGCGCAACTTCCAGCTCGAGTTCCTCAGGCCCGTGATCGGGCGTTCGGACGTCGAACTCGTGGTGCGTTCGGGCACGATGCGCGAATTGCTGGCCCAGCTGGAGATGCACAGCATCGACGTGGTCCTCGCCACCACCGCGGTTCGGCGGGACGCGGGCTCGGACTTCCACAGCCACCTCATCGCCGAGCAGCCCGTCAGCCTCGTCGGACACCCCGGGCCGCACCAGGAGCCGCTGCGTTTCCCGGAGGCGCTGCGCACCGTCCCGGTGACGCTGCCGAGTCTCGACAGCGAGATCCGGGTGGCCTTCGACCGGGTGCTGTCGCTGGCCGGCATCCACCCGATCATCCAGGCGGAGGTCGACGACATGGCCATGCTCCGCCTGCTGGCGAGGGAGGGGACCGGCGTCGCGGTCGTTCCCCCGATCGTCGTGCAGGACGAGTTGCACGCCGGGCTCCTGATCGAGCATTGCCGCATCCCGGACGTCGCGGAACGCTTCTACGCGATCGTGCAGACCAGGCGCTTCCCGAACCCGATCCTGCAGGAGCTGATCGCCGCGAGCGCCCCGCCGCGCGCCGCGTCGGCGGCCGATTAGGGGCTGGGCCGTCGCGATCCGCGTCGGCCCAGCCCCATGCGTTGCGCGGCGGTCAGACGGCGGCCCTCAGCGGCAGGCCAGGCACGGCGCCGTCGGAGGCCGCGGTGCTCGTCCACCGCAGGTCACCCGCGTAGCGCCACGCCATCCGGCCATCCTGGTCCAGTGCGAACAGGTGCAGCCAGCGATTGTCGAACAGGGCGCGCACCTCGCGGTGACGCTCAAGGACGTCGGTGATCGCCTGCCGCGGCGCCTCGATCAGGACCGACAGCCGCAGAGGCTCGTGCGCGTGGTGCTCGCCGTCGTGGACCGATTGCCGAGGCAGGCCGGCCCGCAACGGACCGCCATTCCCCTCCAGGACCCCGATGCCGCCCACGACGTTGTGCAGCAGCTTGTTGCCGCTGCCGAACAGCTCCGGCGCCACGGTCGACCCGTAGTATTGCAGGCTGATCCAACTCGCCACGACCACCGGCGCGGTCACGATCAGTTCCAGGACGCCGAAGCCCTCGTCCCGCTGCCAGTCGTAGTCGTGCAGGAAGGCGCGGCCGTGCAGGGGCTGACCCGCCGTGCGGTGGCGCGGCGCCGCGATGAAGGCATTGCAGCCGGCCAAGCCCCATTCGGGGCGGGTCTCGGCCCAGTCGCGGCTGCGGCGGACCACCGACGCGTTGTCGCGCGCGCGGGGCAGGCGGAGCGCGCGCTCCGCGCGGGCGAGCTTGCCCGCCTGCGCGAGCCAGACCCGCACCGGCTCCAGACCCTGCAGGGGCGACCCACCCGGAAGATCCCCGGCGTAGAGCGTCACCTCGTCGGTCGTCGTGTCGTGCAGCCCCGCGAGGAACACCGTGTCCGCGGGCACCTCGAGGCCGCGCTCCCGCAGCCCCGCCCGCACATCCGCATCGTTGAGAAGCTGGGCCAGCAGGCGGGCATTCACCTCGCCCGAGTACCCGCCGCACGCGCCGCAATGCAGCGCGCTGGCGTGAGGGTTGTTGACCACGTTCGCGCCGTGCCCGACGAGCAGGACGATCGGGGCGAAGGTCGAGGTCAGCGACATCGCGCGCAGGACGGCGTCCGCCGTCGCGACCCGGGACGCGAGGTCGCGCGGCGGATCGAGGCGCGGCATCGGATCGTGGGGCGTCGCCGGGCCGCCCAGGTGGAGCGAGTCGCCGAGCAGCTTCGCCGCGTAGAGGGGACCCGCCGCCTCCACGAAGGCGAACGAGGACACGGCCGCCTGCCGGAAGCGGCCCCAGGCGCGGCGCGCGCGCGCGGCGAGCCGCGACGCATGATCCGCGTCCGAGAGAGCGGGACCGCCCGCGCACGTGCGGAGCCCCGGATTGAGGAGAACGGGCAGGCGGCGCTCCGCGATGTCGGACGCGAAGCGCCGGTGCGCGGTCGCGAGGCCGAAGAAGCCCGCGAAGCCGAGGGTGCGGATGCCGGGATCGAGGGATTCCAGGGCGCGGCGGAAGACCTCCGACCGCACGTCGATGCAGAACGCGGCCTGCAGGGCCGGCCGGCTCTCCCCGACCCCGGGGGAGCCGCCGGCAAGCGTGGCGGCAAGCGTGGCGGCGAGCGCGCGCTGCGCCGCGCGCTCCGCGGCGTCCTGCAGGATGGAATCGATCACGAGGTCGCGCGTCGGCCGGGCGGGCGAGGCGTGCGCGGCGGCCACCGCCGCCCAGCTCTCGGCGATCCGCTCGCCGTAACGGGTGAGCAGGGCCTCGTCCCAGATCACCCGGACGGCGAGGAGATCCCTCAGCGTCCCGTCGGTGCCCCCGGCGAGCTCGGCCTGCCAGAGCTTGTAGCGGGCGTACTGGGCCCAGCCGCCGAGGGAGAGCAGAATCTGGTGAAAGTAGCTCTCGAGCGCGCCCGGGCTCAGGCCGAGCCCGCAGACCGCGCGGGCGAGGGCCGGGAGAGCCCCGTCGGGGACCTCCGAGACGTGCCGAGCGAACCCGCCCAGTCCGGCGATCTCCGGGGTCAGATCGTGGATGGCCCAGGCCCGCCAGAGCGCGAGGGTGCTCCCGCCCGAGGGAGCCGCCCACAGGGCCTGCCCCTCGTCGAAGTGCCCCGCCGCCCAGGCACCGAGCCGGTCGGCGATCAGGCCCGGCCAGTCGATCCCCGACGCCTCCGCGCACAGGGACGCCACGGTCGGAAGGGGCCGCACGGGCTCAGGGTCCAGCGCGGCGGCGCCTCTCAGGGCGCCGAGGTCGGCCGGGCGCAGGTCCGCAGGCGCGTCCGCCAGGGCGTCCAGGAGATCCTCGTCGGTGATCGACCCCGCCGCGATCCTGTCCCGGTACCAGGACCGGGGCATGGTCACCGCCGCGCCGCTCGCCCGTCCAAGGCGCGCCCCGGCGGCCCAGAGCGGCTCGCCGGTATGGCCCAGGAAGGGATTGACGGCGACGCTGGAGGCCAGCGGCCACAGGGGCGGAATGAGGCGTCCGGCACCATCGGCCGCGGCCCTCACGGCGTCGTGCGGGGTCGGCAGGGAGTGGACAATCTCGATCATCGCAGGATCTCCGAAGCGGTCAGGAGGCGCCGCGCGCGGACCAGCCACCGATCAGCCGATCGAAGGCGGCGTTGGCGTAGAGCCCGTTGGCGAGGTGCACCCGCAGGCCCGCGGCCGCGGGGTGGTAGGCCCAGAGCGGGAACATCGCCTGCAGGACCGCGACCAGCCCGAAGCTGAGCAGGGCGAGCACGATCAGCGCCCATTCCAGCGGCCCCGGCGCCGGCGTCGGCGGCAGCACGCCCGCGGTGAGGCGGATGGCGGCCAGCTGCAGCGCGAAGTAGGCGACCGAGGTGGCGACCGCGTAGACCGCGGTGCGCCGGGTCAGCTCCCGGGGCGCGGCGTCGGCGAAGCCCTGGGCGAGCATGTAGGCGACGCCGAAGATCAGGATGGCGCCGAGCGCGAGGGCCTGGGGCGACTTGTGCGCCAGCCCGAACCCGAGGCCGACCAGCACGAAGATGATGAGGGCGGACAGGAAGGCGCGGCCGACGGCGACGGCGCCCGGGACGGCGACCGGCCCCGGGCGGCGAATGGCTGCGACCGCCTCGACGGCGCCGCCCGAGGCCAGGAAGGCGTGGGCCTTGTAGAGCGAGTGCGCCACGATGTGCAGCAGCGCGAGCGGGAACAGGGCCAGCCCGCATTCGAAAGTCATGAAGCCCATCTGGGCGACGGTGGACCACGCCAGCGAGGTCTTCACGGCGGGCTGGGTCAGCATCACCAAGCCCCCGAACAGGGCCGTGAAGCCGCCGACCATCACGAGAACCGCGAGCACCCCGGGGGCGAGGAGGAGCACGTCCGCGAAGCGGATCAGCAGGAACCCGCCCGCGTTGATCACGCCGGCGTGGAGCAGCGCCGAGACGGGGGTCGGCGTCTCCATGACCTCGGTCAGCCACCCGTGCGTGGGGAACTGGGCCGACTTGAGCATGGCGGCGAGCGCGAGCAGGCCGGCGGCCGCGACGGCCAGCCCGCCGCCCTCTCCGGCGCGGGCCGCGCCCAGGATCCGGCCGAGGTCGCCGGTGCCGTAGGCCGCGGCGAGCAGACCCGCCGCGGCGATCAGGGCGGCATCGCCGAGGCGCGCGGTGATGAACTTCTTGCGCGCCGCCCGCCGAGCGGCCGGGCGTTCGCCGTAGAAGAGCAGGAGGCGGTGCAGGAACAGGCTGGTCGCGATCCACGCCGCGACCAGTTGGGCGAGGTTGCCGGCCGTGACGAGCAGCAGCACCGAGGCGAGCGTGAGGCAGAGCCAGCCGGTGAAGAGGCCCTGGCGCTCCTCGCCGTCGAGGTAACGCGACGCGTAGCGCACCACGATCCAGCCGATGAAGGTCACCAGCAGGAGCATGGTGATGCTGACCGCATCCAGTCGGACCGAGAGGCCGATTCCGTGCAGCCCGACCAGGGAGCCCGCACCGGGCCCCGCCATCGCCAGCACGGCCGCCGAGACGATTGCGACCGCGAGGGCAACGAGGGTCGCTCCCTCGGCGAGCCGGAGGACGACATGCGGGCGCCGCTCCCGGTTCGAGAAGCAGGCGGCGGCGCAGGCGAGCAGCGCCGCGGGCGCGAGCAGCGGCACGTCGAGAATGGGCACGAGGATCTCCTCGGGATCTGCTGTGGTCGCGAGATCTCGTACCTAATCGGATGGTTTCTGGAAAATTGATTGTTTATGACACATCATTCTATGAAATGAATAGAGCGAGGCGTCCGGGATCGGGCAGGGTCGGGAGCCTCCGGCTCCGACGAGACGGGCCGGTGATCGGGAGGAGACCCGACCGCTACGGATTGCACGCGGGGCAGGAGCGCGCGGGCGCGCGGCTCAGCCCGTCGCCGCGCGCCCGCTCGTCCCGGTGACCGCAGGCGGGACAACCGAATAGCTCGGCCGCGACCATGTCGGTCGGCTCTCCACACTCCTCGCAGATCAGCCCGCTCCGCGTCCCCGTGCGGCCGAAGCCGGGAGCGCCGCAGGCCGGGCAGGGCGTCGCCAGGCGCCGCGCCAAGCGTTCTGCCAGCACCCCGAGGCTCCTCATCCGAGTCGGATTGAGGTGCGCCCGCATATCGGTCTCCAGGCGCGCCGCACCGTCAGCGGAGACGGCCGCAGCGTCCCGAACGGCCCGCTCCAGGTCGGTCCGGGAGGTGATCCCCTTGGTCAGGGCCACGAGCGGATCACCCGCGTTGGGGCGGACGATGAGGCCGTGCGACGGAAAGCCGACCCGTTCCAGGAAAGGCGCGAGGGTGTCGCCTGGGGCACTCACGCAATGCGCGAAGTTCGTGGCCTCGTCCACGAGGCTCTCATGGACGACGAGGCCGCGCACCTCGTCGACGAACACGAGCAGTTCCATGCCCGCCGGGAAGAAGGGCACGGCCGGATGCGGTCCGAAGGTGCCCTCGCTGGCGAGCCCGAGCGGGAGGCCCGCGATGTGCATGCCGAGCCGTGCCTTGCGCAGGGCAACCTCCAGCATGGTGCCCCGGCGCGGAACCTCACCCGAGAAGGTTCCGAGCTGATCCGTATCGAGGCCGAGCGCCGGCCGGACGATGAGGCCGAGGTGGTCGGCAAAGGGAGGCGCGATGGCCCGCTCCTTGCCGTGCATGGTTGCGAGCACGACCGCGGCCCCCCCGTAACGCGCGACCGCCGATGCTCCCGGCCCTGGTCGTTTGCCCATCGCACCTCACGCCGCTTCGACACGCGTCAGGATGGTCGTGACGTCCTCGATCCGAACGTCTTGGATCCGAACGTCTTGGATCCGAACGTCCTGGATCCGATGATGGGCATGATGCGCGAGCGCCCGACATGCGAGAAGTTGTCCGTGACCATCTCCGTTCCGCGGGTGGCCTGCCGCACGTGAGTGATCTCCTGCATCGTCGCGCCCTGCTTCCCCATTGCCGAATATCGCCACGATGCCAAATTCACTACCAACTTTGGTTAGCCTATGCCGAGTTGACGGGCGGTTTCAACGATCTTGTCCTGCGCGTGCTCAGCCACACCCTCGCCCCAATCGCCCAGGCCGTTTGTGGATGGCAACGGAGCAACCGGGCCTCATCAGACGATCGTTCGAGCCTGCCCTGGCCCGCCCGGCACCCTTCGCCGTGGGGGCCGTCCTCGTCGCCGCGACACCTCGGCTCTTGCGGCCGGAGTGTGGCGCAGCACAGCCGCGTCCCGCGCACCGTTTCACGATGCTGGTCAGCAAACGCGCTGACGCAGAGGAGACGATGATGCTCAAGACCCGGACGAAACCGGCTCAGCTGAAGCTCGACACGCGGGCGGCCATGTCCGACGCGGACCTCGATCAGGTGTCAGGTGGCCTCAACCCGCAGCCGCTGCCGCCGAAGGAACTCTTCAAGGCGTTCAGCTTCTCGTCCTTCAAAGTGCTGCCGTCGTTCACCCTGCCGAGCTTCTTTCGGTTCTGATCGTCCGGAACCACCACAGCGTTTCAGCCCGCCCGGTCCTGCCGCGGCGGGCTTCTCTTTGCCGACGCGATGGCGGCCGGGCTCCGCGACGTCCAGACCGCCTTGGCCAGTGATCCGGGATTCGCTTGATCGAAGCGGATCCCGGATCACGCGCCTGCGCGGCGCCTGAGCGCGGCGCCTGAGCGACGCCGCCATCCGCATGGCCGAAATCGGAGATGGCGAAGCCATCAACCGGATGTCGGATGAGCTGGCCGACGCCTTCACCCGCCGCCCTGCCTGTTCCAAGGCGGCGGTCGCGTTCTCTTCGCGTGCTTAGTCGATCACCTTACCGTCTGGCCCGACTTTGATCTTCTGGCTCCTGTCGGACAGCGCTACACTGATCTCGTAGGCTACCGAGCTACCCTCGCGCTCGACTTCGGCCTCAAATGCTTTCCCGCCACCGGCCTTCTGCTCGGCTATCGCGAGTGCGTCCTTCAACGAGGTCTTGGCGTTCTGGAAATCGCTGACCTTCAGGCGCGTGAAGTAGCGCTCAATCGGCTGGTTCTCCGACTTGATGAGCGCGCCCGTGTCGGCGTTGATGTAATGCTCGACCAGCTTGCCATCCGGGTAGACGACTTTGATCTCCCAATGGGCCGGATTGTTGCTCTTGGCCTTCTCGAAGTCGGCGTCAATGGCACGGCCGCCCTGTCCGCCCTGACTTTCGGCGGTGGCCAGTGCCTGCGCCAAGCCGATCTTGCTCGCCTTTGCGGCTTCCCATTCCTTCAGATCGCCGCTGGCTCGGGCCGAAGGTGCGGGCGTTGGGGACGTTTGCGGGGCTGGAGCCGCGGGTGCGGGCGCCGGGGTCGTGGGTGCAGTCGGCGCGGTCTGCGCAAGGGTGAGGTTCGTGGTGAGCACGAGCAGGGCCAGACCGATAGGAAGACGCGTTGTCATGGGGGATCCCTCTCCCAGGCTGATGACGACGCCCAAACGCTTTGCCTCGGACAGGGTTTCAGCAGAGGATCCCAAGCTCTCAGAGCCTCCGGTTGCCAAATTCAGGCCGAGCCCCGCGGTCCGGCACCCGCCACGAACAAGTTGCGGCGGGTCTCGGCCCAGCCCTCCTCCAGCGTCCTCGTCGCGTTGACGGCCGGCCGTCGCTCGTTCACGTCCCGGCCGGAGCGACGCACCATCTGGTCATCTCGGCGATCGCCGAGACCACGGCTTCGGTGCGGCCGGTTTCCGGCAGCATGTCGAGCGCGTTCTTGCGCGGGCCGCGACGGACGAAGCCTGCGTGCCGACGCTGCCCCGATCTCATGCTCGATCTCACGGAATGCACGCCGAGGCTCCCGGCCGCGTCACGGAGCGGCTTCGTGCCCGGTCCGGCCTCGGTTCCGGCACGGGCGGCCGTCCGCGTCGTGCCGGAGCTTCCACGCCGAGACGAGAGGCGGGGCCGCACGCGGCGCCAGCGCCCCCCAAGTTGCCGCGCACCCCCAAGTTGCGAGGCGGAGATCCGAGGGGCCGAGATGCGCCGATGTCATCGAAACACGCGGGACGCCGCCGAAGCGGCACGCGGCACCGCGCCGAGAGCGTTCCTTCACGAGCGCTCGTGGATCCGGACGAGGCCGCGAACGCGGCGGACCGCTCCAGCGCCTGCGAGGCTCTGCTCAGCAGAATTGCATGGCGCAATTCTGCTTAGACTTTTGTTTTCGCATCATTCTTGCCGCCAAACCGGTGACCACTTCGGCGAATGATGCTTAGGGTGAGAGCGTCTGGTCCGTGCGCGGAGGCAACTCTCAATGGCCAAGCGGATCCTGGTGGTGGGCGGCGGCTTCGCCGGCCTCTGGAGCGCGGCAGCGGCCGCGCGGGCCCGCGACGCGCTCGGGCTGAGCGGACAGGTCGCCGTCACCCTCGTCGCACCGGACCCGTTTCACGTCATTCGGGTGCGCTGCTACGAGGCCGACCTCGCGCCCCTCGCCGTGCCGCTCGACGACGTGCTCGGCCCCGTCGACGTCGACCGGATCGAGGGGACCGTCACGGGGATCGATGCCGTCGCGCGCCGCCTCGTGGTGCAGCCCCGGGGCGGGCCCGGCCCGTTCACGCTCGCGTACGACCGGCTGATCCTCGCCCCGGGCAGCGTCCTGACCCGCCCCCAGGTGCCGGGGATCGACGCGGCACTCAGCATCGACACGCTCGCCGGCGCGCGCCAGCTCGCCCGCCACCTCGACGGGCTCGGCCGCGGTGCCGGTCGGGACCGGACCGGACGCTGGACCGCCGTCGTGGTCGGCGGCGGACTCGTCGGACTCGAACTCGCCTGCGAACTCCCCGCCCGCCTCGCCGCGGCCCGTGACCGGGCCGGGGAGGCAGGTCCCGTACGGACCGTGCTGGTCGACCGCTCCGCCGAGGTCGGGTCGGCGATGGGCGGCGCGGCGATGCCGGCCATTCGGCAGGCCCTGGCGGCGGCCGGCGTGGAATCCGTCGTCGGCGGCGTTGCGGCGGTCGACGCGGCGGGCGTGACCCTCGGCGACGCAACCGCGATCCCGGCGCTCACCGTGGTCTGTGCCACCGGGATGCGGGCGAGTCCCCTTGCCGGAGAGCTCGGGGTACCCCGCGACGACCTCGGCAGGCTGCCCGTGGACGCGCTGATGCGCGTCATCGGCGTCCCGGCCGTGTTCGCGGCGGGCGACGTCGCCGTGGCCGACGCCGACGATGCCGGTCACCGGACGGTCATGTCGTGCCAGCACGCGCGGCCGATGGGCCGCTTCGCGGGACACAACGCGGTCTGCGACCTGGCAGAGCGGCCGGATCTTTGCCGACCGTTCGCGGCGCCCGATTACGTCACGGTGCTCGATCTCGGCGAGTGGGGGGCCGTCTACACCGCGGGCTGGGACCGCGAACGTCTGATGGCCGAGGGCGCAGCGGCGAAGGCGATCAAGCGCACGATCAACGGCAGCCGCATCTACCCACCGCTCTCCCGCGATCGCGCCGCGATCCTGGCCGCGGCCGCGCCCATCATCCAGGCGCGCCCCGCGACGGCGGCCTAGAGCAGCACCCGATCACGTTGCAATCGGGTGCTGCTCTCGATCTTCGATCCTGCCGCATTTTCTGCGACGAACCGGCATCCACTTCGTCGGAAAATGCTCTAGCGCGGGATCGGGTCAGCCGGCTCAGGGAGGGGCGAGCGGGACACCGGCGCGCCGGGACGCCGCCCCGTCCGCGCGCCTCGCAGGCGCGGCGGTCCGGCCGGGGCCGGTCGGGCCGCACGAGGACAGCGGCTGCCACGCGGTGCCGCCCGCGGTCCGGCGTGTGTGCGGCGCGCGATCTCGTGAAGAAGAAAGAATTCGCCGCGACATCCTTCAGATGGAGGATGATCGATCGCGTGAATATAAGATCGCACGCAATGCAACCGCTGCCATTCGACACTAGTCTCACGATTCGTGCTTTGGGCGAGAACTTTATTCGTGCATGATGCCAGCCGACAACGTCGCGCAGGTGATCGCCTGTGGACCGGGCTGCCGCATGGCACGATGTGGGAGGCTTGCATGAACAAGCTGAGCTTATTCGCCGCCGCTCTCGCCCTCGCCACGGCGGCATTCTGGGCCACGATGCTGACCTCTCCGCCGACGTCGGAGGCCTCGGCGCCTGCCGGCCGCGTCGGCGCGGAGTTGTCGACGGCAGACCACTGCGTCTCCTTCGGCGTCTGCCCGTGACGCCCCGCCCGCCGCGGGCGGGCGCCCGTGGCCTCGTTCGAGGGTCTCAGGCACCCGGGAGGCGTTGCGTTCGCTCCCGTCGGATGGTGGCTCGCCATCCTGGCGCTGAGCGGCGCCGGCCTCTCGCTCCCGGCGCATCGGGGCGACCTCCGCCGCTTACGACCTAAGACCGACGCGATATTCCGGCTGATGCACCCGCGCCATCAATCACAAGTGACCGAGTAGCAGGTGCTATCGAGAGGCATACAACGTGAGATTATACATCTGCTAACCGGTCGTATATCAAATTTTAGATGTTTGTCCGATAAAAAGAGCACCGATCGCTGGGATGCGGGGGGCCGCCCCTCGAACCGATCGGAATCTGTACCATGACTGCTCTCTCGTCGATCAAAGCGCGACTTGTCGGAACCCTGCTGCTGCTCAGCAGCCTGCTCCTGGTCTCGGTCGCGGCGGGCTACCTCTCGCTGTCCTGGAGCACGGCCAGCACCCGAACCATCTACCAGGATCGCGTCGTCTGCCTCGGGCAGATCGCCTCGATCCGGGACGGCTACGACCGCATCACCGCGATCCTGCGCGAGATCCGCGAGAGCGCGCTCGCGCCCCGGACCGGCCTCGAGCGCGTCGCCGGCATGCAGGCGGAGATCAACTCGGCCTGGTCGGCCTATCGGGCCACCTACCTGGCTCCGGAGGAGAAGCTGATCGCCTCCGAGGTCGAGACGCGCATGCGGGAGAACGCCTCGCTGCTGCGCGGCATCGGGCAGGCCGCGGAGACCGACTCGGCCGGCCTGCGCCAGATGGTCCAGCACGCGCTCGACACCATGGTCCGACCCACCCACGCGGCGCTTGAGAAGCTGACCGCGTTCCAGATCCAGGAGACCGGCCAGGAATTCGCCCGCTCGGAGCAGACGGCCGGCCGATCGAAGGCCCTCCTGATCGCCTGCCTCGCGGCGGCGATGCTGGCGATCGGCTTCGGGCTCTACACGGTCGTGAGCGGCGTGGTGCAGGCGGCCCAGGGCACGCAGCTGGTCGCCGCCAGCATCGCGGGCGTGCGGGACGCGGCGTCGGAGACGGGCGCGGCGTCGGCGCCGGTGCTCGCCTCCGCGGGCGCGCTCGCCCGTCAGTCGGACCGGCTCGGCGTCGAGGTCGCGACGTATCTGCGGAACGTGCAGGCCGCCTGAGCGGGTTCGGGCACGAAGCCGTCCGTCCCGCTCGGCCGAGCGCTGACGGCCCAGCACTCGGCTGCGACCGAGGGCTGTCGCGATCTTGCCTCGCGGCGCCGGAGTGCCGTGATCCGGGATCCGGTTGACCAGAGCGGATCCGGGATCACGCGCCCGCGCGGCGCCTGAGCGAAGCCCAGATCCGCGAGACCCGAAGGGATCAAGCGGATCAGGAGCCCGCGCGGCGCTTGAGCGAAGCCCACATCCGCCATCCCGAAGGGATCATTCGGATTTGCGATGATACGGGATGGCGCGGCACCCTGGAGGAGCGTCTTCCGGCGCCTGTCGTGCCCCGCGATCGCGCCCGGCCCGCCGCCCGCGCGACGGGCCGGCACCGGCAAGCTGCGCGCCGCCGCGCAGCAGGACCTCGCCGGGCCGTTCGGGGCATCGACGCTCCGAACGGGGAATGCGGACCGTCATCCGACAAGCCGCCTCGCGCGGCCTCATACGACGGAGCCACTCAATCCTAGATTACAACGGCACAGATCTACCAAATCGTCAGCCGTCGAGATCTTATCACATGTTATAGATATAGTTCCTACGGCATATGCAATGTTCGTCCTACGGCTAAGTTGTTCTCTGTGTTGGATTTATCTATAAGACTAGCAAAGCGGCTGCATCGCACGACGATTCTGTCTCGACTATGCGAGCGGCCGAACACCAGAATGGTGGATGCAATGGAAAATGTAATCCCATTCTTGAATGTGAACGCATCGCAAGACGACTTCAGGAGGCTCACAGACGACCTGAGGGCCGCCTTCGAAAGAGGAGACGATCTTGGTTCTCGGGCTATTCACATTGAGAAGATTGCCACCGAAATCAATATTAAGATCCTGAATTTGCGAGCTGAAATTGAAAATCTGGAGAGGATCAGATACGTTGATGGCGCCACTCACGACGTATTTTTAGAGTCGTGCGAGAAGTTATGTGATGATTTGGAGACAATCGCAAATTCGTTCATAGCTTTGTCAAATCATGCGGCCAATGTCGAGGAGGAACAGGAAATCCGCTGAGGATTTCAGCGCGGAAGAGATCCTGACCGGTGTCGCTGACTCGCGGAGTTGAAGGGCCGCAGCCGATCCCTCGACGGCTCGCGCCCATGCTTCGAAGCAAACGCAAGGGAGCTGTCCGGCTCCGCCTGCCGAGGCTCGGCCGCAGCACGCGCAGGGACGGCCGCGGACGGGCCGGCCGGCGATCTCCTGGACGCCCGCCGTCCGGCAGCCGGGGCCCGCTCGGGACGTGCGTCGCGTGCGCGAGGCAACGCCCCGCGCCGGCCGTGACCGTCGTCGGCCCCCGATGCGCGCCCGTCTCCCCGCGAGGTGCGGGGAGTGCCGTGAAACCGAGGAGGATCGCGGGCACGACGAGGAGCGGCAGCGCCTTGAGCCCGGCCCACCGCGAGGGCTGGGCGCTCCAGCTTTCGTGGTCCCGCGTTCGGGCCCGGATCGCCGCGCGACGGCGTTACGCGCCCATGCCGACGCCGCTCACTTGAGCCTGGGTCGGGTGAGCACGGTCCAGTACGCGGCCGCGAAGCCCAGGAAGGCAGCAGCCCACAGGGTCCCGGCGATGGGAAGCAGGACGCCGAACCATGCCGGGTGGACCGAGGCGCAGACCCGGGCCAGCACCGAGGCGACGACGAGGGCGTAGACCGCCTGCACGGCGGGGGACGCCGCAAGGGGCCGGCCGGTGTGCCCGAGGCTTGCGCGCGACATCACGGCGAGGGTCATCACGCCGATGGCGCCCCCGGTCCAGGCGTGGATGCCGGCCCCGGCCGGCAGCGTCCCGAGCGCCGCGAGGCCGACGAGCACGAAGCCGAGCGGGACGAAGCCGTAGGCCACGTGCAGGATCAGGACCAGCCGGTCCCGCCAGGTGCGGTCTCCGGCCCAGCGGGCGAGGCGCACGGCCTGGAGCAGCCCGGCCGCGAGGAGCGCCGCGCCCGTCCAGGGCCCCTCCGGCACCGCGACCCAGGCGGCGAGCGCGACAGCGGCACTCACCAGCGCGACCGCGTCGAAGCGGTCCGCCGGGGCGGGCAGGCGTCCCGGGTTCTCGCGGGCGAGCCAGTTGCGGGTGAAGCTCGGCACGATGCGGCCGCCGATCAGCATGACGAGCGCCAGCGACGCGGCGATGCCGACCCGGGTGCCGTGCGCGGCGATGCCGGACAGGTGCGCCTCCGCGTGGAACAGCGCGTTGCCGCCGAGGAGCAGGACGAGGACGCCGAGCACCTTGAGGTTGCGCCAGTTGCGACCGGCCAGGATCTCGCGGGCGACCGCGGCGGTGAGGAGAGCGAGGAAGGACAGGTCGGCCAGCGCGGCGGGAAGCCAGCCGGTCAGGGCCGACAGCCCGACCGCGAGCCGTCCGACCACCCAGGCGAGCACGAGGACGAGGAGGGGGGTTCCCTGCAGCGGCAGCCGGCCGGTCCAGTTCGGGACCGCGGTGAGCAGGAAGCCGGCCACCACCGCGGCGACGAAGCCGTACAGCATCTCGTGCACGTGCCAGTCGCGCGCCGCGAACGCGGTCGGGAGCGCGAGGTCTCCGCCGAACATCGGCAGCCACGCGAGCACGGCGAGGCCCGTGTAGAGGGAGGCCAGCAGGAAGAAGGGCCGGAAACCGTAGGACAGGACCGCCGGTCCCTCGTAGGCGCGCAAGCGCGGTATCGGAGCCATGGCCGTCCCTCCTCGCTCGGCTGGCCCGCCAGGGCGGCGCGCGCCGGCCGGGCGGTCCGATCCCGGATAGCGGCTCCGACGACGATGCTGATTGACCTGGATCAAGGCCATGATTGGCACAGGTCACATCTTTCGGACGCGACCACGGGAGGGGGTGACGATGCTGTCCTGGCTGAGACGTCGCGCGGCGCGGCAGGAGCCCGAGGCGGCGGACGATCCCGGTTCCCTCGACCCGGACGTGCTGGATTGCCTCAAGGGCGTGCTCGACCCCGAGGTGGGCGTCAGCGTCGTCGCCCTCGGCCTCGTCTACCGGGCGCTCCGCACGCCGGACCGCGTCGAGGTCGACCTGACGCTCACCACGCGCACCTGCCCGCTCGGCGGTCTCCTGGTGGAGGACGCCCGGGAGCATCTCCGCCGGCGCTTCGGCGACTGCCCCGACGTCGTCGTCACGCTGGTCTGGAGCCCGGCTTGGACGCCCGACCGGATCACCGGCGAGGGCCTGGAGGCGCTCGGCCACCAGCCCCCCTCCCTCCGGGAGCGCCTGCGGGATTGATCACGGTCACCGTGAACAGGGATCGCGGCGAGCGGGGTCCTCCCGGGTTGCACGGCACGCAGCGGCCACCCCGCGCAGCCCGCTGCCGGCCGGCGGCCGGGAAGCCCGGCCGAGGATTCGGGTGACGGCGGCTGGGCCGCAGCGGCCGGCGCGGCCGCTGCGCGCACGATCCGCGGATGTCGGCTTCGCTCAG
The DNA here is from genome assembly GCF_029714205.1 of Methylobacterium sp. CB376. Lineage (NCBI taxonomy): Bacteria > Pseudomonadati > Pseudomonadota > Alphaproteobacteria > Hyphomicrobiales > Methylobacteriaceae > Methylobacterium > Methylobacterium sp. CB376. The sequence continues at coordinate 6,204,004 of NZ_CP121648.1, forward strand.
GCGCCGCGCACAGGCGCCGCGCAGGCTCGTGATCCGCTTCGATCAAGCGGATCCCGGATCAGGCGTGCCCGGCCGGCGCGTCGCCGCCCATCCCGTCCAGGGCCCCCGCGCGCCCTGACGGCGATGGGCGCGTGAGCAGCCGGCCGCGGCACCACGCCTCGATCCGGTCCGCATCCGGGGGCATGACGGCGTCCTCCTCTCCCGCGAAGGCGCGCCACGCGGGCAGCAGCGCCTCGCTCACCGGCACGACCGACGGGATGCCGGCCACGATCGCCGCCGTCTCGGCGCGGAGCCCCCGCCCCTCGGCCTCCTGACGGCCGAAGCGGTTGACGAACAGGAGCTCCGGCTCCGCCGCGACCGCGGCCGCGAGCCAGGCGGCCCCCTCCGCGAGACCGCAGGTGGTCAGGCGGCACCCGCGCGCCGCGCCGCCGCGGCTCTCGAAGATCTCCACCCGCCGGCCGGACCCGATCTCCTCCAGGAACAGGCTCGCGCAGCGCGACGGAGTGCCTCCGCGGCGGAACTGGAGCAGGCCGCCGACCCGGTATCCGGCGCCGGCGAGCCGGCGGACGACTTCCGCCAGGACCGCGTCGGGGCGGCTCGCGCGCCCGTAGGCGACGACGCAGATGGAGGAGGCGCACATGGCGGAGAACCGATGGCGGGGAACCGATGGCGGGGAACCGGTCTCGGAGCAGATTTCAGGACGGCCGGAAGGCCCGCACCACGGCGGGGTCGGTCTCGATGCGCGCCGCCCCGATCAGGTCGAGGCAGTAGGGCACCGCCGGCATGATTGCGAGCAGGGACAGGCGGATCGAGGACGGGCGTCCCGGCAGGTTGATGACGAGGGCCCGGCCGCGGATGCCGGCGGTCTGGCGTGACAGGATGGCCGTCGGGACCTGCTCCAGGCTGCGCGCGCGCAGCACCTCGCCGAAGCCCGGCATCATCCGCTCGCAGGCCGCCCGCGTCCCCTCGGGCGTGAGGTCGCGCGGTGCCGGGCCCGTCCCGCCGGTCGTGAGAACGAGGTCGCACCCCTCGCCATCGACGAGGTCGATGATGGCGTCGCGCACGCTCTCCAGACCGTCCGGCACGAGCCGGGCGACCGGCTCCCAGGGCGAGGCGAGCAGGTGCGCGAGTTCCGCCCAGATCGCCGGGCCGCCCTCGTCGGCGTAGAGGCCGGCCGAGGCGCGGTCCGAGACGGTCAGGATGCCGATGCGGGCCATGTCCACGGCTAACCTCCCGTGACGCTCATGTGGCGGGCCAGCGCGGCCCCGGCGCCCCGTCCGATGACGAAGTCGTGGCCCTTCGGCTTGCGCAGGACGGCGGCGTCGATCGCCGCCTGCAGCAGCCCGTCGCCCTCCGAGCCCCGGAGCGCGGCGCGCAGGTCGCGCCCCTCCTCGTGCCCGAGGCAGGTGTAGAGCATGCCGGTGCAGGTCACCCGCACCCGGTCGCAGCCCTCGCAGAAATTGTGGGTCAGCGGGGTGATGAAGCCGAGCCGCCCGCCCGTCTCCGCGACGCGGACGTAGCGGGCCGGGCCGGCCGAGCGGTATGCCAGCGGTTCAAGGGTGAGGCGCCGCGCCAGGCGCCGACGCACGACGTCGAGGGGGAGGAACTGGTCGGCCCGGTCGGGTCCGACCTCGCCGAGCGGCATGACCTCGATCAGGGTCACGTCCATGCCGCGCCCGTGCGCGAACCGCACGAGGTGCTCCAGCTCGTCCTCGTTGGTCCCCTTGAGCGCCACCGCGTTCAGCTTCACGGACAGGCCGGCGGCCTGCGCGGCGTCGAGCCCGTCGAGGACCGCGCCGAGATCCCCGCGGCGGGTGATGGCGCGGTAGCGGTCCGGGTCGAGCGTGTCGAGGGAGACGTTGACCCGCCGCACGCCGCACGCGGCGAGGTCGCGCGCGCGGGCCGCCAGCAGGGTCCCGTTCGTGGTCAGGGTCAGTTCGTCGAGCCCGCCCGCCCCGAGGTGCCGGGAGAGGGAGTCGAGCAGCCGGACGACGTCCCGGCGCACCAGGGGCTCGCCGCCGGTGAGCCGGATCCGGCGCACGCCGCGCGCCACGAAGGCCGAGCAGAGCCGGTCGAGCTCCTCCAGGGTGAGGAGGTCGCGCCGGGGCAGGAAGGTCATCCGCTCGGCCATGCAGTAAGTGCAGCGCAGGTCGCAGCGGTCCGTCACCGACACGCGCAGGTAGCTGACGTGCCGGCCGTACCCGTCGACGAGCGGGTGGCCGGAGCGGGCGGGGACCGGGCAGGTCATGGTGCGGCGGCCTCTCGGTGGTCCATGCTCCGGCGGGCATCCGCCTCCCCGCAGGGGGCATCCTCGACGCCGTCGAGCAGGTGCACGGCGCTGAGCCTGATCTGAGCCGAGCGGTCGTCGGCCGGCGTCGGGTCGACGTGCCGCGCCGGGACGGGCGACGCCCGCGGCCCCGCGGCGTCGTGCGTGACGCAGAGGTCGCGCACCAGGCCGTCCCGCAACCCGTAGATCCAGCCGTGAACATGCAGCGGGCGGCCCGCCGCCCAGGCGGCGCGGACGATGGGCGTGCGCGCCACGCGCGCGACCTGCGCCTCGACGTTGAGCTCGCAGAGCAGGTTGACGCGGGCCTCCGCGTCGCGGATCGGGGCGAACCGGTCGCGCTGGCGCGCGTGGATGGCGGCGACCGGCGCGAGCCAGTGGTCGACCAGGGAGCCGCCGTCGCACCGCAACGCCCGGCGCACCCCGCCGCACCCGTAATGCCCGCACACGATGATGTGCCGCACGCCGAGCGTCCCGACCGCGTATTCGAGCACCGAGAGCAGGTTGAGGTCGCCCGTGTGCACCACGTTGGCGACGTTGCGGTGGACGAACAGCTCGCCCGGGTCGAGCCCGATGATCTCGTTGGCCGGCACGCGGGAATCCGAGCAGCCGATCCACAGGAAGTCGGGGGCCTGCTGCGCCGCCAGCCGGCGGAAGTAGCCGGGGTCCTGCCGCGTCTTGGCGATGGCCCAGTCGGCGTTCCGGTCGAACAGGTCCGCGATGGTCCGGTCAGGCATGGCCGACCCCGCCCGCAAGCCGCCATCCCCGGCGCGCCGCCATCCGCCGCGACAGGCCCGCCAAGTCCGCCGCCGTCAGCCGCGTCCCGGCGAGCGGCATGACGAGCGCGTTCTCGACGGCCACGCGCCGGCGCAGGCGGGACGCGAACAGGCGGAGGGACCGGCGCAGGCCGTCGTCCGGCGCCGCGCCGCCGGCCACGGCCGACAGGCCCTGCGCCAGGGCCGCGACCAGCTGCTCCCCGAGCGCGTGGTCGCCGGCGAGCGCGCCGAGCACGTCCTCGACGCGGTCCTCGGGCCACGCCCTGCGCCGCACCAGCGGGTGGAGGTCCTCCTCGTCGTCCAGCCCGTGGATGGAGAGGTCGCCGACGAGGTGGCCGGCGAGCGCGAGGGCGAGGGCGCGGTCGACGGCGTCCTCGTCGGCGGTCTGCTCGGCGAGGGTGCAGAGCCGGCGCATGCGCAGGTGGTCGACGAGGAGGTAGTCGAGCGGGTGCGCGAGCAGGCCGCGGTCGGGCGGGGCGAAGGCCTCGCGCCCCGCGCGCGCGTTCGCGGCGGGCTCAGTGGCGGTGTCCGCAGGCATGGGAGCCTCCCGGGGCGCTCAGCGCGAATTCGACCATCCGGCGCAGGCAGGCGAGGCCGGGCTCGGTCGTCCGGCCCATCGCGCCGATCAGGCCGACCCACTCCTCGTCGGAGGCGGTGTCGGAGAACAGGCCGACCGCCCGCGCCGCGAAGGCGCCGGGCGCCACACCCGCGCGGGCCGCGGCCTCCTGGACCCGGCCGAGCAGGACGAGGTCGCCGAGCTGGACGAGGGTCTCGGCGGCGACGGCCTCGTCGTCGAGTCGCGCGATGATGTCGCCGAGCAGCATGGCGCTCTCCTCAATTGACGTTGAGCGCGCCCGGCGCCGGGATCTCGATGCCCTCGATGCGCGCCTGCCCGAGGAGCCGGGCGACGTACTGCGCCTGGGCGCGGCGCCGGAGCGCCTCGGACAGGTACGCGGCGATGCGCGGGCTCGCGGCCTCGAAGGGGAGGGTGCCCCCGTCGAGGCGGCGCCCGAGGCGGATGACGTGGACGCCGTAGCGGGTCTCGACGGGTGCGCGGGAGATCTCGCCGGGGCGCATGCCGCGCAGCGCCGCCTCGAAATCCGGCGTGGTCTGCCCGGTCGTGACCTGGCCGAGGCTGCCGCCGACCTCGCCCGAGGGGCAGGCCGAGTGCAGCCGCGCCAGTTCCTCGAACGTGTCCGGATCCTCCTCGAGCATCGCGATGATCATTTGGGCGTTGAGCCGGGCGAGCTCGTAGGCGGCCGCGTCGTCCCTGGCCGCGGCGAACAGGATGTGCGACGCCTCGAACAGGTCCGGCGTGCGGAAGCGGGCGGGGTTGCGCTCGTAGTAGCGCCGGCACTCCTCCTCGGTCGGCGCGGGCACGGCCACTTCGCGCTCGACGAGCGCCCGCATGCGGGCCTCCTCCTCGGTCTCGCGGCGCCCCTCCGCGTCGCGCGCGGGCTGCGCCGCGATGCCCAGGCGCCTCGCCTCCTGCCCGAGCGCCTCGCGCAGCACCAGGGCGAGCGCCGCCGCCCTCCAGGCCGCGACCGGGGTCGGGGCCGGGTGGTTCTGCACCTCGCGCGAGATCGCCGCGCGGGAGATGGTGACGCCGTTGACCCGGATCGGCGGCCTGGGGGCGTCGGGAACGGGGTGGAGGGAGCAGGCGGACATGGTGGGCGTCTCGGGTCGGGCGTCTCGGCGCGGGGGAGGGGGAGCCCGGGGCGAGCCCCGGGACGGGGTCACTCCGCCGGCTGCGGGGCGGGGACGGGGCGGATCCCCGAGAGGGCGGGGCGCGCTGCGGCCTCGCGGACGGGCCGCGGCCTCCTCGTGCGCACCACCTGGTAGCCGCGGCGGCCGAGGTACCAGACCGGCGCCGACCAGACGTGGACGAGGCGGGTGAACGGGAACACCAGGAGGATCGTCATGCCGAGCACGATGTGCAGCTTGAACACCGGGTGCACGTCCGCGACGATCTCGGCGAGGCCGGGCCGCAGCGTCAGCACGCCCTGGGCCCAGGTCATGAACTTGACCATCTCGTGGCCGTCCATGTGGCCGAGCGAGACCGGGATGGTCGACAGCCCCAGGATCAGCTGGGCGTAGAGCATCAGGAGGATCGCCGTGTCCGAGACCGACGAGGTCGCCCGGATGCGCGGGTCGAACAGCCGCCGGTGCACCAGCAGGCTGAGGCCGACGAAGCAGGCCGTGCCCGCGACACCGCCCGCCACGATGGCGAGGCCCTGCTTGAAGCCGTGGCTCACGCCCACGGCGTCGAAGACCGCGATCGGGGTCAGCAGCCCGAGCGTGTGGCCGGCCAGGATCGCCAGCACGCCGACGTGGAACAGCACCGAGCCGAGCATCAGCTGCCTGCGGCGCAGGAGCTGGCTGGAGCCGGCCTTCCACGTGTACTGCTCGCGGTCGAAGCGCAGGAGCGAGCCGACCAGGAACACGGTCAGGCAGAGATAGGGGTACCAGCCGAACAGGACGTGGTTGAGGTTGCTTGCCATGGCCCTCTCTCCTCAGGCGCGGGAGGACAGGTGGGTGAAGACGGCGCGGGACGGATGCGCCCCGGGCACCTCGACCCCGGGCGCCGGGCGCCGGGCCTGGCGCAGCTTGGCGGCGAGGCTCTCGGTCCCGCAGGCGGCGTCCGCCCCGAGCCCGAAGCGGACCTCCACCTCCTCCCAGGCGGCGTCGAGCGCCCCGAGATCGGTCGGGTCCTCGCCCGCGTCCGGGACCACGGCGCCGCGCGCCTCCTCGCTCGGCGCGGCGGCCGCGAGGGCGACGAGCGCCTCGAACACGGCCGCGTAGGCCGTGTCCCGCTTGCGCAGGCGCTCGCCGAGGGCGGCGAGCACGTGGGCCGGCTCGGCCAGGAGCTGGCGCGCCTCCGCGGGCGGGCGCAGCGCGCAGAATTCCAGGAAGAGCGGCACGAAGTCGGGCAGGTCGCCGCCCTCGATCGCGAAGCCCGCCGCCTCGTAGACCCCGCGCAGGTCGACCATGGCCTGGCCGCGGTCGCGGCTCTCGCCGTGCACGTGCTCGAACAGGTGCAGCGAGAGCGAGCGGGTGCGGTCGAACAGCATCCCGTAGCGCTCCTGCAGGTCGTAGAGGTCGCCGGCGGCGAGGTCGCGCAGCAGCGGCTCCAGGGCGTCGCGCCGCGGTCGGGCGAGGACGCCCTCGTCGTGCAGGACGTCGCGGATCTCCGGGACCGCCCGCGCCAGCGCGGGCGACGGGTAGGTGAGCAGGGCCGAGAGGGCCTTCAGCGTCTTCATGTCGGTGCTCCGCCTCAGGCGACGTCCACGGGGGTCTTGACCCTGGCGGCCTTCGGCGCGCCGAACAGGTTCGCCTCGGTGCGGCCGCCCGAGCAGCCGTTGCCGAAGGAGAAGCCGCAGGAGCCGCGCAGGTCGTAGGCGTCCTCCAGGCCCATCTCGCGGTGGCTGGTCGGGATCACGAACCGGTCCTCGTAATTCGCGATCGCCATGACCCGGTACATCTCCTCGACCTGGGCGGCGCTCAGGCCGACCCGGGCCGCCAGGGCCTCGTCCACCACCCCGTCGACGGTCTTGGCGCGCATGTAGGCCCGCATCGCGAGCATCCGCTCGAGGCCGGTCACCACCGGCGCCTCGTTGCCGGCGGTGAGCAGGTTGGCGAGGTAGCGCACCGGGATGCGCAGGTTCCTCACGTCCGGCATCTCGCCGTCGAGGCCGATCTTGCCGGCCGCGGCCGCGGACTGGATCGGCGAGAGCGGCGGCACGTACCAGACCATCGGCAGGGTCCGGTATTCGGGGTGGAGCGGGAAGGCGATCCGCCACTCCATCGCCATCTTGTAGACGGGCGAGCGGCGCGCCGCCTCCAGCCACGCCTCCGGGATGCCCTCCCGGCGGGCCTCGGCGAGGACGCGCGGGTCGCAAGGGTCGAGGAAGACCTTGAGCTGGGCCTCGTAGAGGTCGCCCTCGTCGCGGGTCGAGGCGGCCTCCTCGATCCGGTCGGCGTCGTACAGCACCACGCCGAGGTAGCGGATCCGCCCGACGCAGGTCTCCGAGCACACGGTCGGCTGGCCGGCCTCCAGGCGCGGGTAGCACAGCGTGCACTTCTCGGACTTACCCGAGGACCAATTGTAGTAGATCTTCTTGTAGGGGCAGCCCGACACGCACATCCGCCAGCCGCGGCACTTGTCCTGGTCGATCAGGACGACGCCGTCCTCCTCGCGCTTGTAGATCGCGCCCGACGGACAGGAGGCGACGCAGGCCGGGTTGAGGCAGTGCTCGCACAGCCGCGGCAGGTACATCATGAAGGTGTTCTCGAACTGGCCGTAGATCTCCTCCTCGATGCCCTCGAAGTTCCGGTCCTGCCGGCGCTTGGCGAATTCGCCGCCGAGGATCTCCTCCCAGTTCGGCCCCCAGGCGATCGTCTCCATGCGGGCGCCGGTGAGCTTCGAGCGCGGCCGCGCGGTCGGGAAGGTCTGCAGCTCGGGCGCCTTCTGCAGGTGCTGGTAGTCGAAATCGAACGGCTCGTAGTAGTCGTCGATCTCCGGCAGGTCCGGATTGGCGAAGATGTTGGCGAGGATGCGCCACTTCGCACCGATGCGCGGCTCGATCCGGCCGTCCTGGCGGCGGCGCCAGCCGCCGTTCCAGCGCTCCTGGTTCTCCCAATCCTTCGGGTAGCCGATGCCGGGCTTGGTCTCGACGTTGTTGAACCAGGCGTACTCGACGCCCTCGCGGTTGGTCCAGACGTTCTTGCAGGTGACGGAGCAGGTGTGGCAGCCGATGCACTTGTCGAGGTTGAGAACCATCGCGATCTGCGCGCGGACTTTCATGGCGGACTTCCTTCGTCACCGGCGGCCGGGACTGGGTGCTCGGGAGGGGAGGGCGGGGGCGGGGCGCCCCCGGCGCGGCGGGCCTACTCGGCGGCGTGGAGCCTCGCGGCGCCCGGCCCGGCCCCCGCGGGGCGCGGCTCCTCGAGCCAGTCGACCTGCGCCATCTTGCGCACCACCACGAACTCGTCGCGGTTCGCCCCGACAGTGCCGTAGTAGTTGAAGCCGTAGGAGAGCTGCGCGTAGCCGCCGATCATGTGGGTCGGCTTCAGCACCGCCCGGGTGACCGAGTTGTGGATGCCGCCGCGCTGGCCGGTGATGCCGGAGCCGGGCGTGTTCACGATCTTCTCCTGGGCATGGTACATCATGCACATGCCGTCCTTGACGCGCTGGGAGACCACCGCCCGGGCCGCGATCGCGCCGTTGACGTTGTAGACGTCGATCCAGTCGTTGTCGGCGATGCCCGCCTTGCGCGCGTCGCTCTCGCTGATCCAGACCACGGGCCCGCCGCGGTTCAGGGTCAGCATCAGCAGGTTGTCCGAGTAGGTCGAGTGGATGCCCCATTTCTGGTGCGGGGTGATGAAGTTCAGCACCAGTTCGGGATGGCCGTTATCGACGCGGCCCCGGATCGGCTCGATGGTCTTGAGGTCGACCGGCGGCCGGTAGACGCAGAAGCCCTCGCCGAAGGCCCGCATCCAGAGGTGGTCCTGGTAGAGCTGCTGGCGCCCGGTCAGCGTCCGCCACGGGATCAGCTCGTGGACGTTCGTGTAGCAGGCGTTGTAGCAGACCTTCTCGGATTCGAGGCCCGACCAGATCGGCGAGGAGATGATCTTGCGCGGCTGGGCGACCACGTCGCGGAAGCGGATCTTCTCGTCCTCCTTGGACAGGGCGAGGTGGGCGTGCTCGCGCCCGGTCGCCTTGCCGAGGCTCTCCCAGGCCTTGACCGCGACCTCGCCGTTGGTCTCCGGCGCCAGCATCAGGAGCACCTCGCAGGCGTCGATCGCCGTCTCGATGCGCGCCAGCCCCTTGGTCGGCCCCTCCTCGGTCACGGTGCCGTTGAGCGCCTTGAGCAGCTCGACCTCGTGCCCGGTGTTCCAGGCCATGCCCTTGCCGCCGTTGCCGACCCGGGCCAGCAGCGGCCCGAGCGCGGTGAAGCGCTTGAACAGGTTCGGGTAGTCGCGCTCGACGATTGTGACCGTCGGCATCGTGCGGCCGGGGACGGGCTCGACCGCGCCCGTCTTCCAGTCCTTCACGTCGAGGGCCTGGGCGATCTCGCCGGGCGTGTCGTGCAGGATCGGGGTCAGCACGACGTCCGTCTCGACCCCGAGCACCTCGGGCGCCACCCGCGAGAAGGTCTCGGCGAGGCCCTTGTAGATGTTCCAGTCGGTGCGCGCCTCCCAGACCGGGTCCACCGCCGCCGTGAGCGGGTGGATGAAGGGGTGCATGTCGGAGGTGTTGAGGTCGTCCTTCTCGTACCAGGTCGCGGTCGGCAGCACGATGTCGGAGTAGACGCAGGTCGTCGACATGCGGAAGTCGAGGGTGACCAGGAGGTCGAGCTTCCCCTCGGGCGCGTCCTCGTGCCAGACGACCTCGTCGGGCTTGCGGCGGCCCTCCGCCCCGAGATCCTTGCCGAGCACCCCGTGCGAGGTGCCGAGCAGGTGCTTGAGGAAGTACTCGTGGCCCTTGCCCGACGAGCCGAGCAGGTTCGAGCGCCAGACGAACAGGTTGCGCGGCCAGTTCTTGGGGTTGTCCGGGTCCTCGCACGACATTCTGAGCTCGCCGGACTTGAGGGCCCGGGCGACGTAGTCCTTCGGCTCGAGTCCGGCGGCGGCCGCCGCGGCGGCGATCCCGAGCGGGTTCTGCTCCAGCTGCGGCGCGGAGGGCAGCCAGCCCATCCGCTCGGCGCGGACGTTGTAGTCGATGATGGCGCCGTCCCAGGGCCCGGCCGGCGCGGTCGGCGAGAGGATCTCCTTCACGTCGAGCGTCTCGTAGCGCCACTGGTCGGTATGCGCGTAGAAGGCCGAGGTGGAGTTCTGCTGGCGCGGCGGGCGGCCCCAGTCGAGGGCGAAGGCGAGCGGTGCCCAGCCGCTCTGCGGGCGCAGCTTCTCCTGGCCGACATAGTGCGACCAGCCGCCGCCGGACTTGCCCACGCAGCCGCACATCACCAGCATGTTGATCGCGCTGCGATAGTTCATGTCCATGTGGTACCAATGGTTCATCGCGGCGCCGATGATGATCATCGACCGGCCATCGGTCTTCTCGGCGTTCCGGGCGAATTCGCGCGCGACGGTCACGATCTGGTCGCGCGGGACGCCGGTGATCCGCTCCGCCCAGGCCGGCGTGTAGGGCTCGTCGGCGTCGTAGGAGGCGGCGACGTTGCCGCCGCCGAAGCCGCGGTCGAGGCCGTAATTGGCCAGGAACAGGTCGTAGACGGTCGCGACGAGTGCCTCGCCGTCGCGGGTGGCGAGGCGCCGCACCGGCACGCGCCGCTCGATCACGCTGGCATGGTCGCTCGACGCGAAATGCGCGTGCGCGATGTTGCCGAAATACGGGAAGGCGACGTCCTCGAACCCGTCCGCGGCGCCCGCCAGGGACAGGCGCAGGTCGACCGCGCGTCCGTCCCCGGCCCGGCTCTCCAGGTTCCACTTGCCGGTCTCGCCCCAGCGGAAGCCGACCGAGCCCAGGGGCGCGACGAGCGCGCCGGTCTGGTCGTCATAGGCGAGGGTCTTCCACTCGGGGTTGTTGGTCTCGCCGAGCGCGCCGTCGAGGTCCGAGGCGCGCAGGAAGCGCTCGGGCACGAGCCGCCCGTCCTGGCGCACGAGGCGCACCAGCATCGGCATGTCCGTGTAGCGCTTGGCGTAGTCGATGAAGGAGGGCACCTGCCGGTCGAGGTGGAACTCGCGCAGGATCACGTGGCCCATCGCCATGCCGAGCGCGGCGTCGGTGCCCTGCTTCACCGACACCCACATGTCGGCGAATTTCGAGGCCTCGGAGTAGTCGGGGCAGATCACGACGCTCTTGGCGCCGCGGTAGCGCACCTCGGTGTAGAAATGCGCGTCGGGGGTGCGGGTCTGGGGGACGTTCGAGCCCCACAGGATCAGGAAGCCGGCATTGTACCAATCGGCGCTCTCGGGCACGTCGGTCTGCTCGCCCCAGGTCTGGGGCGAGGAGGGCGGCAGGTCGCAGTACCAGTCGTAGAAGGACATGCAGACGCCGCCGAGCAGCGACAGGTAGCGGGCGCCCGCCGCGTAGGAGACCATCGACATGGCGGGGATCGGCGAGAAGCCGAAGACGCGGTCGGGGCCGTGCGTCCTGACCGTGTAGGCGTTGGCGGCCGCGATGATCTCGTTGACCTCGTCCCAGGTCGCGCGCACGAAGCCGCCATGGCCGCGCACGGAGGTGTAGGAGCGGCGCCGCTCCGGGTTCTCGACGATGTGGGCCCAGGCCGCCACCGGGGTCCGCATCACCCGGGCCTCGCGCCACAGCCGGAGCAGGCGCGAGCGCACCAGCGGGTGCTTCACGCGGTTGGCCGAGTAGAGGTACCAGGAATAGCTGGCGCCGCGGGCGCAGCCGCGCGGCTCGTGGTTGGGCAGGTCGGGCCGGGTGCGGGGATAATCGGTCTGCTGGGTTTCCCAGGTGACGATGCCGCCCTTGACGTAGACTTTCCAGGAACAGGAGCCGGTGCAGTTCACGCCGTGGGTGGAGCGCACGATCTTGTCGTGCTGCCAGCGCTTCCGATAGCCGTCCTCCCAGGCGCGGTCCTCGGCCGTGACGATGCCGTGACCATCCGAGAAGGTGTCGACCGTCTTCCGGAAGAAGGTCAGTCTGTCGAGGAAGTGCGACATCGCGCGGTGCCTGGTCGGTTTCGAGGTCTTCGAGGGCACTCTGGCCGCGTGGTCAGGCCCAAGCCTTGACTTGGATCAATCGCTCAAGTGACCTCCGTCATGTCGCCCCAACGGGACGGCCGGCGGGAGGTGTGCCTCCCGCCGGCCGTCCGAGCGTCGGTGCGGCGTCGCCCTTCGGCAGGGCGGCCCGTCAGCAGGGCGTGGCGGCGCCGCGGCGGGCGTACATCCACCAGTTCATCGCGACGTTGAGGGCGAAGAACAGCGCCAGCCCGTGGAAGACCCCGTTCGGGCCGCCGAAGCGGTCGAAGGCCCAGCCGAACAGCATGCCGAAGGCGAAGGGCCCGTAGGCCGCCACCGCGCCCGTGAAGCCGATGACGCCGCCGGCCTGGCGGGGCGGGAAGATCATCGGCATCTGCTTGAAGGTCGAGGCGTTGCCGATGCCCGCGAAGGCGAACAGCCCGAGCATCGCCGCGACGAACCAGGGGAAGCACTCCATCGAGGTGGGGGCCGTGAACAGGGGGACGATGGCGGCGCAGGCGGTCATGCCGAGGCCGGCGACCACGGTGACCTTGGCCCCGCCGAACCGGTCCGAGACCGGCCCGGCCGCGACGCGCAGGAGCGACCCGACCAGCGGGCCGAGGAAGGCGTAGGTCAGGGGGTCCGGGGCGCCGGGCAGCGTGCCGTAGCACTGCTTGATCAGCAGCGGGAAGGTCCCGGCGAGCCCCGAGAACGCCCCGAAGGTCATGATGTAGAGCGAGGTCATCGCCCAGGTGTGGCGCGAGCGGAAGATGTCGACCTGCTCGCGGACGTTGGCCTTGACCGGGACGCTGCGCAGCGCGAGCCAGGCGGCCAGGGCGAACAGCACGATGAACGGGATGTAGACGGCGGCGGCGTTGTGCAGCCAGACCTGCCGGGCGATGGCCCCCTTGGTCATGGTCTGCGACTCGCCGAGCAGCGTGCCGCCCGCGAGCGCGAAGCCGATCACCCAGGGCGTCAGGAACTGGACCACCGAGACCCCGAAATTGCCGATCCCGGCCTGGATGGCGAGGGCGGTGCCCTGCAGCCGCTTGGGGAAGAACAGGCTGGTCGAGGGCATGAAGGAGGAGAAGTTGCCGCCCCCGAGCCCGGCCAGGAAGGCCAGCACCAGGAGGACCCAGTAGGGCGTGGACGGGTCCTGCACCGCGTAGAACCAGCCGATGGCCGGGACGAGCAGCGACAGGCTGGCGAAGGTCACGACGCGGCGCGTGCCGAACATCGGCGTCAGGAACATGTGCGCGAGGCGCAGCGTGCCCCCGGCGAGGCCCGGCATGGCGGCGAGCCAGAACAGCTGGCCGGTGGTGAGCCTGAAGCCGACCGCCGGCAGGGCGACCACCAGGGCCGAGACCATGAACCAGACGATGAAGGACATCGTGAGGTTGGCGGTCGTCACGGTCAGGGTGCGCCAGGCGAGGCGGCTGCCCTCCCGGGCCCAGAAGGCCGGGTTCTCCGGCTCCCAGCGGGCGAGCCAGCTGCTCCCCGCGGGCCGGCCGGCCGTCAGCGTTTGCGTACCAGCACTCATGGCTGTTGCCTCTCAGGATCGGGACGGGCCGGCCGGCGCCCCGCGCCGGCCGGAAGGGGGATTCAGGCGGCCGGGAGGCCGGCCAGCGGCGCGGCCCGGGGGGCGCCCTCGCGGGCGGCGCGCAGGCGCTCGACCTCGGCGCGCAGCGCCTCGACCTCGGGGAGGTCCTTCGGCTCGCGCAGGGCGGGATGCTCCCGCGTCTCCAGGGCGCGGATCGCCGCGAGCATCCAGGCGGTGCTGCCGGCGGCGATCGCGAAGAGCAGCATGAAGCAGGAGGTCCAGACGCCGACGAGGTCGTTCATGAGGCCGAAGGCGATCGGCAGCACGAAGCCGCCGAGGCCGCCGATCAGCCCGACCACGCCGCCCACGGCGCCGACCCGGTCCGGGTAGTAGACCGGGATGTGCTTGAACACGGCGGCCTTGCCGAGGCTCATGAAGAAGCCGAGGGCGAAGGTCAGCACCGTGAAGCCCGCCGGGCCGAGCGCGAGGTCGAAGGCGATCGGGCCCCGGATGCCGGCGACCACGTAGTGGGTCGCCGGGTAGGACAGCAGGAAGGTGCAGGCGCAGGAGCCGGCGAAGGTCCAGACCATGACCTTCCGGGCGCCGTGCCGGTCGGCCAGGCGGCCGCCCAGGATGCGGAAGAGCGAGCCCGGGATCGAGTAGGCGGCGGCGAGCCAGCCGGCCGTGACGATGTCGAGGCCGTAGACGCCCGTGTAGTAGCGCGGCAGCCAGAGCGCGAGGGCGACGAAGCCGCCGAAGACGAAGAAGTAGTAGAGCGAGAAGCGCCAGACCTGGAGGTTGGCGAGCGGCGCCAGCATGGCCCAGAGGGGCTCGGGGGACGCGCCGGCGCGCCGGCGGGCGGCGAGGTCCGGGTCGTCCGCGGTGCCGAAGTAGAAGACCAGCGCCGTCACCACGAGGCCGAGCGCCCAGATCTGCGCCACGGCCTTCCAGCCGAAGGCGACCATGACCAGGGGCGCCAGGAACTTGGTGACCGCGGCGCCGACATTGCCCGCGCCGAAGATGCCGAGCGCGGTGCCCTGCTTCTCCTTGGGGAACCACTTCGACACGTAGGCGACGCCGACCGAGAAGACCCCGCCGGCAAGCCCGACGCCGAGGGCGGCGAGCAGGAAGGTCGGGTAATCGTGCGCGTAGGTGAGGAGGTAGGTGGCCAGCGCGGCGAGCAGCATCACCGCGAGGGTGACGGTGCGCCCGCCATACTGGTCGGCCCAGATGCCGAGGATCAGGCGGACGAGCGAGCCGGTCAGGATCGGGGTCCCGGCCAGGAGGCCGAACTGGGCGTCGGTCAGGCCGAGGTCCTTTTTGATCTGGACGCCGATGATCGAGAAGATGGTCCAGGCCGCAAAGCAGGTCGTGAAGGCGAGCGTGGAGAGCCAGAGCGCGCGGCCCTGGTCGCGGCTCGCGGGAGCGGCGGGATCGTGCATGGGAAGACCCTTCAGGCGGGTGTGTCGCCCGAAGGACTGTGTTGCGAAGCGCATCAACGGCGTAATTGATGCAGATCAAGGATGAGTTTGGGACAAATCAACGAAGGCTGAGGCGCGCGATTCCTGTCACCATCCTCAGCGGCATCCCGGAGCTGACATCTCCGACGCGGTTCGGCCGCTCGCGCGAGCGATCATGCCGGGCCCGTGGGGCGGCCGAGCGACTGGAGGGAGAGTGGGATGGCCGAGGAGCCGGAGGAGTTGCCGTCGGGTCGAGGTGCTGGTCGAGGCCGCGGCCGAGGTCGGGCCCTCGCTGTTCTTCTCGCTCCTCGTCATCACGGTGAGCTTCCTGCCGATCTTCACCCTGGAGAGCCAGGAGGGGCTGCTGTTCGGGCCGCTCGCCTTCACCAAGACCTTCGCCATGGCGGCGGCGCTCCTGTCGGTCACCCTGGTGCCGGCGCTCATGGTGCTGTGCGTGCGCGGGCGCATCATCCCCGAGCACCGCAACCCGCTGAACCGACTCCTGATCTGGCTGTACCGGCCGCTCATCGCCGGCGTGCTGCGGGCGCGGGGGCTCACCATCCTGCTCGCCGTATGCGTGCTGGCCGCCACCGCGTGGCCCGCCCGGCAGCTCGGCTCCGAATTCATGCCGGACCTCGACGAGGGCAGCCTGCTCTACATGCCGACCACCCTTCCGGGCCTCTCGGTGACCAGGGCCGGCGAACTCCTCGCCACCCAGGACCGCATCATCAAGTCGTTTCCCGAGGTCGCCTCGGTCTACGGCAAGGCCGGGCGCGCCAGCACGGCGACCGACCCCGCGCCGATGGAGATGTTCGAGAAGGTCATCGCCCTGAAGCCGAGATCCGCGTGGCGGCCGGGCGTGACGCTCGCGAGCCTCAGGGCCGAGATGGACAGGGCGCTGCAATTCCCGGGCGTGTCGAACGCCTGGACGCAGCCGATCCGCGCCCGCATCGACATGCTCTCGACCGGCATCCGCACCCCGGTGGGCGTGAAGGTGCTGGGAACCGACCTGAAGGAGATGGAGGCGGTCGCCCGCCGGTCGAGGCGGTCGTCCGGAATATGCCGGGCACGTCGAGCGCCTACGCGGAACGCGTCATCGGCGGCGACTTCCTCGACATCACGCCGGACCGCGAGGCGCTCGGGCGCTACGGCCTGATGGTCGGCGACGTGCAGGACGTGATCGCGACCGCGCTGGGCGGGCAGGCCGCGACCAACACGGTCGAGGGCCGCGAGCGTTACACCGTGAACGTGCGCTACCCGCGCGCCTTCCGCTCGGACCCGCGGGCGATCGCCGACGAGGTGCAGGTGCCGCTTCCGGCGGGCGGCACGGTGCCGCTGCGCGAGGTCGCCAGGGTCGAACTCACCCGGGGGGCACTCGCCGCCCCGGCCCGGCTTCGTGCCCTCGCGGGGTCGGCCCGGTCGCCGGGGGCCGCCGGCTCGAAAGCGTGAGGCAGGGCCCGCGCCCTCGGCGGCCGGAACCCCGTCTCGACGCGCCCGCCGCCCGAGGCATCGCTCGTCCTCGGAGCGACCCTGATCGCCCCGGGCGCGGTCCGGGGATTGCGGGATGCCGAGCTTGATCCAGATCAAATCAAGATCTCATCGCTCGTCATAGATTGATGCGATCAGTTGCGTCGCGTATTGTCCGCCGCAATCGAGTGAAATCGCACCGGATCGGCGGCACCATCTCTGCGGCGTCTGCGGGCGAAGATCCCATTCGCCCCGGCAATGCCCTGACAGAGCGGGAAGGCCGCGCGTCGCGGGCTCGCCCCGACGGGTCGACCGGGCGGCCTCGGACAGGCCGGTCCCGAGGCAGCGCCGGGCCGGCCGGAAGCGGGGGCGCCGCGGAGAGAAGGCGATCAGGCCGTCGTCGGCCTTCGGCTGGAGATCGGAAGCCAGAGTTCGACACGAGGGGAGAATGGCCATGGACTCGATGCACCGTCGCGCCGTGCTCAGGCAGTTTTCGTGCGCCGTCATCACGGCCGCCGGCCTGGCTCTGGTGCCGAGCGCCGCGGAGGCCGTGCTTCTCAGGGCAGGGCCCGTCGGCGACGCGAACGACGACGCCCTCGTCGAGAAGGCCCAGGCCGTCGTCGTCGTCCCTCGCCGCCGCCGTCGCAGGGTCTGCTGGTGGCGGCGGGGACGCCGCGTCTGTGCGTGGCGCTGATCGCGTGTCCCGCGAGCGCCGTCGGCCGCGGCCGGTCAGCCCCGGCCTTCCGGCACTCTGGCGAGAAGCAAGCCGATGAACCGAATTCGCTCTGCCCGGGATGGAGTTGGCCGATGTCAACGAGACGCGAGTTCATCAAGGCCCTGCCCGGCGCAGGCGCCGCATTCTCCGTCGCGGGTGCCTTCGTGCCCGGGGAGAGCGTCGCCCGGGCCCAGGGAGCCGAGAGCGTCTCTCCCCCCGAGGGGCATTTTCACCCGCAGGGCAAGCCGCCCTCCACCTTCACGCGCGACGTGTTGCGCCGGGCGCGAGCAACCCTCCCGTTCGCGGACGACAGGGACTTCGCGGAGCAGCGCAAGGGGCTGATCGCCCCCATGACCGCCATGACCATCCCGGCCGAGGCCGGCCACGTCGCCTGGGACATGCAGCAATTCCGCTTCCTCGACGAGCAGGACGAGTTCGACAGCATCCACCCGTCGCTGGTCCGGATCTCGCGGCTCAACAACAATTACGGGCTCTACGAGGTCGTCCCCGGCATCTACCAGGTGCGCGGCTTCGATCTCTCCGATCTCACCATGGTGCGGGGGAGGAGCGGGTGGATCGTGTTCGATCCGCTCATCAGCCAGGAGACCGCGCGCGCCGCCTGGAGGCTGTTCCAGGCGCATGTGGGCGAGGGGCGTCCGATCTCGGCGGTGATCTACTCCCACACCCACGGCGACCATTGGGGCGGGGTGCGCGGCATCCTCGATGAGGAGGAGGTCCGGTCCGGCCGCGTGCCCGTGATCGCCCCCGCCGATTTCATGGCCCACACGGTGGCCGAGAACGTCTACGCCGGAAACGCCATGAACCGGCGGCTGTTCTATCAGTACGGGCTGCTCCTGCCGGCGGGACCGCACGGCTATGTCGGGCAGGGCCTGGGCCAGCGCGTCTCGGCCGGCGCCACCGGCCTGATCGCTCCGACCCGGCACGTCGTCGATCCCATCGAGGAATTCGAGGTCGACGGCGTCCGTATGATCTTCCAGAACACGCCGAACACCGAAGCGCCCCGCGAGATGAACACCTACCTCCCGGACATGAAGGCGCTCTGGATGGCGGAGAACGTCATCGCATCCCTGCACAACATCTACACGCTGAGGGGCGCCCCGGTGCGCGATCCCCTCAACTGGTCGAAATACATCAACGAGGCGCTCTACCGCTTCGGCATGAAGGCCGAGGTGATGTTCGCCTCCCACCATTGGCCGCGCTGGGGCAACGCGCGGATCCAGGAGGTGCTGCGGGCGCAGCGCGACCTCTACGCCCACATGAACAACCAGGTGCTTCACCTCGCCAACCAGGGCGTGACGATCAACGAGATCCACACCGTCTACGAGGTGCCGCGGAACCTGCAGCAGAAGTGGCATTGCCGCGGCTATCACGGCTCTCCGGAGCACAACAGCCGGGGCGTCGTCCAGCGCTACCTCGGCTTCTGGGACTGCAACCCGGCGACGCTGATCCCGCTCGCCCCTTCCGAGAGCGCCCCCCTCTACGTCGAGATGATGGGCGGCGCGGAGGCGATCCTCGCCCGCGGCCGCCGCCTGCACGACGAGGGGAAGTACCTGCTGGCCCAGGAGATCGTGAACAAGCTCGTCCAGGCGGAGCCGCGCAACCGGGCCGCCAAGGAGCTCTTGGCCGACATTTTCGAGCAGATCGGCTACCAGCAGGAGAATCCCGGCCTGCGCAACAGCTTCCTGGCCGGGGCGTACGAGCTTCGGACCGGCATTCCGGAGGGCGAGACGGCGAGTTCGAGCAGCCCCGACGTGGTGCGGGCGATGACGACCGAGCTGTTCCTGAACTTCCTCGCCATCCGCATGGACAGCCGCAAGGCGGAGGGGATGCGCTTCACCATCAACCTGGTCACGCCGGACAATGGCGAGCGGTTCGTCATCGAGCTGGAGAACGCGACGCTGACCAACATCGCGGGGTTCCAGGCCGAGAAGCCGGACCTGACCCTGACCATCAACCGCTCGGATCTCGAGCGGACGATGATCGGGGCCAAGACCCTGGAGGCGCAGATCGCCGACGGAACCGCGACGGTTCAGGGCGACGCGGGCGTTCTGGCCCAGCTGGCCGCGACGATGGTGGATTTCGACCCGCGCTTCGAGATCATGCCGGGCACCAAAGGGACGGCCGCCCCGGAGCAGGTCCATGCCGAGGCGTATCGGGCCGAGCCCAGCCGGACGATCGCCGAGTAGCCGGGGCCGGTCCTCCGGCAGGCTCGGCATCATTCGCCGAAATGGTCACCGGTTCGGCGGCCAAAAATGATGCGGCACCAGGAGACCAAGCAGAACTGCCCGATGCCGTTCTGCTCAGCCCTGGACGAGGTCCGAAGCGTCGACGAAGACTTCGGCATTCCGGATCTCGACCGGGTAGAGGCGGAGCGGCCGCGTCGGCCATCCGGCGGAGACTTGCCCGTCGCGCAGGTCGAACGACGCCCGGTGGTGCGGGCAGAGCAGCCGCCCGTTCGCGCACCGGCCGCGCGCGAGGTCCGCGCCCTCGTGCGGGCAGGCGCGCTCGGCCGCGACGATCGTCGCGCCGTCGCGCACGAGGACGAGGTGACGTCCGCCCACGAGGACCGGGACGATGGGCCCCGCCTCCGCCTCGTCGAGGCGGCACGCGCGCACCCAACGCTGCGCCCCCGCTCCAGCCTCACCGGGTCTCGAGGGCATCGCGCGTCTCGTCCGCCGTCCGGACGATCACGTCCGGACGGCGGACGACCAGCCGGCGCGGCGCTTGCGCGAAGCCGACATCCGCATGGCCGAAATCGGAGATGGCGACGCAATCCATCGGATTTCGTCTCAGCCGCCCAGATAGGCTTCGCGGATGTGCGGATCCGCGATCAGGGCGGAGCCCGTTCCCGAGCGGACGATGCGGCCCGTCTCGAGGAGGTAGGCGTGGTCGCAGAGTTCGAGGGCCGCGAAGGCGTTCTGCTCGACGAGCAGCACCGTGGTGCCGGCGGTGCAGATCGCCCGGATGACCGCGAACATGCGCTCGACGATGTTGGGGGCGAGCCCCAGCGAGGGCTCATCGAAGAGCACGAGCTTGGGGCGCGCCATCAGGGCGCGCCCGATCGCCAGCATCTGCTGCTCGCCGCCCGACAGGGTGCCGGCCGCCTGATGCCGCCGCTCCGCGAGCCGCGGGAACTCGCCGTAGATGCGGTCGAGGTCGGCGGCGACGCCCGCGCGGTCGCGGCGGAGATACGCGCCCATCGCGAGATTCTCGGCCACGCTCATCTGCGGGAAGACGCGCCGCCCCTCCGGGCAATGGGCGATGCCGTGGGCGAGGATGCGGCGCGGCTCGGAGCCGGTAATGTCGCGCCCGTTGAACGAGATCGCGCCGGAGCGCGGCGGCACGAGCCCGGAGATCGCCCGCAGCGTCGTCGACTTGCCGGCGCCGTTCGCCCCGACGAGGGCGACGAGCTGCCCCTCCCTCACGGCGATGCTCAGTCCCTTGAGGGCCGTGACGTGGCCGTAGCCGCAGACGAGGTCGCGGATCTCAAGCATGGGCGGCCTCCCGCGCCTCCGCGGCGGCCCGGCGCGCGGCACTGCCCTGGCCCAGATAGGCCTCGATCACGGCCGGGCCGGCGCGGATCGCCTCGGGCGGTCCCTCGGCGATCAGGCGGCCGTAGTTCAGGACGACGATGCGGTCGGAGACCTCCATCACCATCGGCATGTCGTGCTCGACCAGCAGGATGGTGACGCCGCGCGCGCGGATCTGGCGGATCAGCCGCACGAAGACCCGGGTCTCCGAAGCGTTCATGCCGGAGACCGGCTCGTCGAGGAGGAGCATCGCGGGCTCGGTCGCGAGCGCGAGCGCCACGCCGACGAGGCGCTGCTCGCCGTAGGCCAGCGCCCCGGCCTTCTCCCGCGCGCGCGCCGCGAGGCCGACCCAGTCGAGGAGCGCCTCGGCGCGCCCGCGCAGCGCCCGCTCTCTCGCGCGGCTCCGGCCCGGCAGCGCGTCGAGGAGGGGCGCCCGGCGCGCGCCGCCGTGCCCGTGCAGGCCGATCATCACGTTCTCGAGCACCGTGTCGTCCGGGAACACGCTGGTGCGCTGGAAGGTGCGGGCGAGGCCGAGCCGGGTGATCTCGTGCGGCTGGAGGCCCGTCAGGCGCGTGCCGCGGAAGCGCACCTCGCCCTGGCTGGGCTTGAGGAAGCCCGTCATCACGTTGAAGGCGGTGGTCTTGCCGGCGCCGTTGGGGCCGATCAGGCTGACGATCTCGCCCTGCGCCACCTCGAAGTGCAGGTCGGCGATGGCGACGAGGCCGCCGAAGCGCACGCCGACGTGCTCGACCGAGAGGATCGCCGCGCTCATCGCTGCACCGCCGGGTTGGACTTCAGGATCGGCGCGGACGCGTCCGCGGCCGTTCCGCGGCCGCGCGCCAGGAGCCCGGCGGCCCCCGGGACGATGCCGCGGGGCATCAGGAACAGGATCAGGATCAGCACGATCCCGTAGACGATCCACTGCGCCTCCGGGGCCATGACGGGGCGCAGGGCCACCGGCAGCAGGCCGAAGATCAGGCCTCCGACCACCGGGCCCATCAGCGTGCCCTTGCCGCCGCCCACCACCATGATGACCATCGTCACCGTGGTGGCGAACAAGAACACGTCGGGGTCGATGATCCGCAGGTAATGGGCGTAGAGGCTGCCCGCGGCCCCCGCCATGGCGGCCGAGACGACGGCCGCAACGGTCAAGGTGCGGGTGGCATTGATGCCGACCGAGAGCGCGAGCGGCTCGTTCTCCTTGAGCCCGCGCATGGCGCGGCCGAAGCGCGCGCGCACCATCCGGGCGATGATCGCGTAGCAGAGCGCGCCGACGCCGAGGACGAGGTAGTAGTTCTGGAGCTTGGTCCGCAGCGTCCAGGCGCCGAGGCCCGGCACCCCGAGGGTGAAGGCCGGGATGCCGGTGAGCGCCAGCGGCCCCTGCGTCAGCTCCACCCAGTTGAGCGCCACGAGCCTCACCACCTCGGCGAAGGAGATGGTCACGATCACGAAGTAGGCGCCGCGCACCCGGAACGAGAGCCGCCCGATCAGGTAGCCGCAGGCCCCCGCCGCCGCGACCGCCACGAGGAAGCCGGCGGCGGCTGGCCAGGGCTCGTGCATCACCCGGTAGCCGAAGCCGACCTCGACGTCGAAGCCGAGGCTGGTCAGCGCGCTCACGTAGGCGCCGATGCCGAAGAAGGCGATGTGGCCGAGGCTCAGCTGCCCGGTGTAGCCGAGGAGCAGGTTCAGGCTCATCGCCCCGATGGTCAGGATGCCCGTCGTGATCAGCGCGTTGAGGAGGTAGGGGTCGGCGCCGAGCGCGAGCGGCAGCGCGGCGAGCGCCGCCAGGAGAGCCAAGGGGAGGAGGCGGGTCATCCGATGCGCTCCGCTTTCGCGAACAGCCCGGTCGGCCGCCAGAGCAGGACCGCGATGATGATCAGGAAGCCCATCGCGTCGCGGTAGCCCGACGAGACGTAGCCGGCCCCGAGCTCCTCCGCGAGCGCCAGGATGAAGCCGCCGATCGCCGCCCCCGTGACGTTGCCGAGCCCGCCCAGGATCACGATCGCGAAGGCCTTCAGCTCGGCGAGCTGCCCCATCTGCGGGAACACCACGTAGACCGGGCCGAGCAGCGCCCCGGCGGCGGCGGCGAGCGAGGAGCCGAGCGCGAAGGTCGCGGTGTAGATCCCCCGCACGTCGACGCCCATCAGCGCCGCCGTGTCGGAATCCTGGAAGGCGGCGCGCATGGCGAGGCCGAGCCTCGTGCGGTTGATCAGCGCGTAGGTGAGCCCGATCAGGAGCAGCGCGCCGCCGAGCACGAACAGGCTCAGCCACGAGACCGAGACCGGCCCGAGCCGCAGCGGCGCCTCGGGGAAGGGCGAGGGCACCGCCTTGGCGACGCCGCCGAAGGTCCAGAGGGTGCCCGATTGCAGCACGATGCCGGCCCCGATCATCACCAGCATGGTCGTGTCGATGTCCTGGCCCCGCAGCGGCCGGAGCAGCAGGAGCTCGATCACGGCGCCGAGCGCGAGGCCGCCGAGGATGGCCGCCGGCAGCGCCAGGAAGAAGTTGAGCCCGAGCGCCGCGACCGCGAGGTACATCAGGTACGCGCCGACGGTGTAGAGCGCGCCGTGCGTGAAGTTCACGACGTTCATGATCCCGAAGATCAGCGTGAGCCCGACGCCGAGCAGCGCGTAGGTCCCGCCCAGGATCAGGGTGTTGACGAGGTGCTGGAGCAGCTGGTCCATGCGGGTCCCCTTGGGCTCCCTCGGCGGGCGGCGTGCCCGGCCGGCCCGGGGGCCGGCCGGACCGCGTCAGAGGGTCGGCTGGACGACGCGGCCGTCCTTGATCTCGATGATGTAGACGTCGGGCTTGCTCTGGCCGCTCTCCTTGCCGGCAGGGCCCGATTTCGCGAAGCGGATCGGGCCGTTCAGGCCTGTGAGGTCGACCGACCAGAACGCCTTGGTGATCGCGGCCGGCTCGGCCGAGCCGGCCTTCTCGATGGCCTGCGCGATGGCGCGGATGCCGTCGTACCCGCGGAAGCTCTCGGTGACGCCCGCGAACGCGAAGCCGCGCTTCTTCCACTCGCCGATGAAGTACGCGGTCGCCTTGGGATTCGGGGTCTTCTCCGGCAGCCAGGGCAGGAACGTCGTCAGGTGCATGGTGCCGTCGGCGGCGGCCCCGGCCTGAGCGATGATCTGGTCGGGGTTCTGCGAGCCGCCCGTGGTGATGACGCGCTTCTTGAGGCCGAGCGCCGCCATCTGCTTGAACAGCAGCACGAGCTGGTCGACGGCGCTCGTGATCATGATCGTGTCGCTGTCGGAGGCCTTCAGCTTGGCGAGCTGGGCGCTCATGTCCTGCGCGGCCTGGTCCATGGTCTCGACGAGGCCGATCTGGACGCCCTTCTCCTTCAGCATCTTGCCGAAATCGGTCGCCGCGCCGCGGCCGAAATCGTTGTTGATGACCAGGAAGTCGACCTTCTTGATGCCGAGGCGCGACACCATGGGCGCGAAGTTCTCGGCCTCCAGCGCCGAGGGCGGCGAGATGCGGAAAACGAACGGGTTGCCGGAGGTGGTGATCTTCCCCGAGGAGGAGGTCTCGACCAGCATCGGGACCTCGTAGTCGATGAGCTTCGGCATCACCGCGAGCGTCAGGCTCGACCCCCAGGCCCCCATCATCACCGGCGTCTTGTCGCTGGTGATGAGCTTCTCGGCCACGGCGGCGGCCTCGGTCGGGTTGCTCTTGTTGTCCTCGATCACGAGTTCGAGCGTCTTGCCGAGCACGCCGCCCTTGGCGTTGATCTCGTCGGCGGCGATCTTGGCGCCGTTCACCACGTAGGTGCCCGAGGCCGCGAAGGCCCCCGTGAGCGGCTCGTTGACGCCGATGCGGATCGAGTCCGCGAGGGCGCCGGTCGCCGCGAGGGCCATCAGCATCGCCGTGGTGAGGGTGAACCTGCTCGACATGGAGGTCTCCGGTGGGGGCGGGAACGGGGTCAGGCGCGGGCGAGCCACGCCGCGAGGCGCGCGCGGATCAGGCCGAGGAGCAGGCGGACGGGGTTGAGGGCGGCGGGGGCGGGGGGCGCGGCCCCGGAGAGCTGCGCGTCGAGGTTGCGGGCGAACGCGGCCGCGATGCGGCCGGCGAGGTCGCGCACGAGGCCGGGCCGGCCGAACTGCGCCAGCGGCCCGGTCAGGCTGTAGCCGACCTCGAGGGCGACCCGCGCGGTGCCGGGCTCCGCGCCGGGCTCGACCCGGTAGCGGATCTCGCCCTCGGTGGCGGAGCGCCCGCCCGCGTCGCTGCCCGCGCCGCGCACGCGGCCGGTGCGGGCGGCCTCGTCCCGCTCGATGAGGGCGCGGCCCCGAAACGTGGCGGCGATCGGCCCGATCCGCACCTGGAGGCCGCCCTCCACCGCGTCGGGGGCCGGCCGGCCGGTGAGCACGGCGCCGGGCAGGCAGGCGGCGACCGCCGCGATGTCGCCGAGGAGCGCGAAGACCGCCTCCGGCGGATGGGCGAGGTCGATCGTCTGCGTGAAACGATGCGCCGGACGGAAGGTCCCGGCGAGCGTCGGCGCGGCGCCCGGGGCGGCCGCGGCCGCGGTCGCCGGGGGCGCTGGGCCGCTGCGAGGCCCTCGCCGGCCCGCGCGCCGACCGGACCGAGCGGGCGCGGCGCGGGCCCGCTCGGTCCGATGCCGCGGGCGCGGCGGTCGGCGATGACGCTCGCCACCGCCCGCACGATACCGGCGTAGCCGGTGCAGCGGCAGAGATTGCCCGAGAGGCCGACCCGGATGCGCTGCGCGTCCGCCTCCGGCAGCCGCAGCACGAGGTCGCGCGCGCTGACCAGCATGCCGGGCGTGCAGTAGCCGCACTGGAGCGCGTGCTCGCGGTTGAAGGCTGCGCGCAATTCCGCCGCGACCGGATCGTCGTCGAGGCCCTCGATGGTGGTGACCTCGGCGCCCGCGCAGGCTCCCGCGAAGGTGAGGCAGGCGCGCGCCGGCTCGCCGTCGATCAGCACCGTGCAGGCGCCGCAGACGCCGTGCTCGCAGCCGAGATGCGTGCCCGTGAGGGTCAGGTCCTCGCGCAGCACGTCGCCGAGGTGGCTGCGCGGCTCGGCCTCCACCCGGACGGGCCGGCCGTTCACCGTCAGCCCCAGCGCCACGCGCCCCGCTGCCGCGGGCGCCTCCGCCAGTCCGGCGCTCATGCGACCTCCGTGAGGGGCATCGGGGTGGGCCGCGCGGCCTGCGCCACCGCGCGGGCGAGCACCGTGACGTGGACGTGTCGCTCGACCGCGTCCGACATGCCGGCGGCGGCGAGGGCGCGCTCCGCGGCGGCGGCGTCGAAGTGCCGGGCGAAATCGGGGCCGATCCGGCCGCCGAAGAGCGGGCGCGCGTCGGCGAAGAGGAGGGGCGGCCCCTCGATGGCCCCGATCACCGCGCGGCCCCGGCCGGCGGCGGGATCGAGCCGCACGGCCCCGATGGCGTGCGCGAACTCGCCGATCTTGGCACAATGCTTGACGTAGCCCCAGGCCACGCTCTCGGGCCGGGCCGGCACCCGAACGGCGACCAGGACCTCGCCCGGTTCGAGCGCGGTCTCCAGCGCCCCGGTGACCAAGCGCTCCACCGGCAGCCGCCGACGCCGGCGGGGCCCGGCGATCTCGACCTCGGCGCCGAGCGCCGTCAGGGCCGTGACCCAGTCCGCCGCGGGATCGGCGTGGACGAGGCTGCCGCCCACCGTGCCGCGGTTGCGCACGGGCCGGTAGGCGATGGCCGCGGCCACCCGCCGGAGCGCGCCCCCGGTCACGTCGGGCACCCGCCCGTCCTCGATGTCGGCGTGGGTGACGCACGCGCCGAGGACGAGCGTGTCGCCCTCGACCGCCGCCCGCCGGAGTTCCTGCAGGCCGGTGATGTCGAGGATCAGGTCCGGCGCGACGAGGCGCAGGTTGAGCATCGGGCCGAGCGACTGGCCGCCCGCCATCAGCTTCACGGAGCCTCGCGCCTCGCCGAGCCGGGCCAGGAGGGCGGCGAGGTCGCGCGGCCGCTCGTAGGCGAAGGGCGCGGGCTTCATGCGGCGGCCCTCGCGCGCCGCGGCGCGCCGCGCGCGGCGAGGACCGCCTCGACGATCCGCCGCGGGGTGACGGGGGCGTGCAGCAGCTCGACCCCGAGCGGGCGCAGCGCGTCGTTGATCGCATTCGCGAGCGCCGCGGGCGGCGCGATGGCCCCGCCCTCGCCGATGCCCTTCTGGCCGAAGCGCGTGTACGGGGAGGGGGTCTCCATGTGCGCGATGCGCGCGGCCGGCACCTCCGCCGGGCCGGGCAGGAGGTAGTCGGCGAAGGTCGAGGCGAGCGGCTGACCGCGGGCGTCGAAGCGCACCTCCTCGTAGAGCGCCGTGCCGATGCCCTGCGCGAGGCCGCCGTGGATCTGGCCGTCGACGACGAGCGGGTTCACCAGCGTGCCGCCATCCTCGACCACCACGTAGTCGAGGATCTCGACGGCGCCGAGGTCGGGATCGACCGCCACGACCGCCGCGTGCGCGGCGTAGGAGAACGTGCCGGAATCCCGCACCGGCTTGTAGCCGGCCGTGACTTCGAGACCGCCCGGATCGGTGGCGGGCGCGAGGTCCTGCGGGCGCCGGTACCACGTGCGGGCGATCACCTCGACCGGCACGTCGCCCGACGGGCCGATCACCCGGCCGGCCTCGTAGCGGCAGGCTTCCGGCTCGGCCTGGAGCAGGTGCGCGCCGATCCGCACGGCCCGCTCGCGCAGGGCCTCGCAGGCCGCCGCGACCGCGCCGCCGACCATCACCATCATGCGCGAGCCCCAGGCGCCGGTGGAGTAGGGCGTGGCGGCGGTGTCCCCGTGCACCAGCCGCGTGCGCGCCACCGGCACGCCCAGGATCTCGTGCGCGACCTGCGCCAGGGTCGTCTCCAGTCCCTGGCCGTGCGAGTGGGCGCCGACGCGCAGCTCCAGCCCCCCGTCCGGGGTGAGCCGGGCGCTCGCCTGCTCGTGGCCCGGCACCATCGGTATGCCCCACCCCGCGTAGACGGAGGTGCCGTGCGCCGCCTGCTCGCAGTAGATCGCGAGCCCGAGCCCGATGCGCCGTCCGTCGGGCTCGCCCGCGCGCTGGCGCGCCCGCACCCCCTCGGCACCGATGGCGGTGAGCGCCCGGGCCAATGCCTGCGGGTAGTCGCCGCTGTCGAAGTGCTTGTTGGTGATGTTGTCGAACGGCATCTGCTCGGGCCGCACGAGGTTCCTCTCGCGCACGACCTCCGGGGCGAGGCCCGCCTCCGCCGCCACCGCGTCGAGGATCAGCTCCATCGCGAAGCACACGCCCGTGCGGGCGACGCCGCGGTAGGGCAGGATCGGGCACTTGTTGGTCGCCACCGACCAGGTGCGGCAGCGATAGGCCGGGAAGTCGTAGGGGCCGGGCAGGATGCTCGCCACCTGCGCGGCCTCCAGGCAGGCCGAGAACGGGTAGGCCGAGTAGGCGCCGGAATCGACGGTGGCCTCGCAGTCGATGCCGCGCAGGGTGCCGTCGGGCTCGGCATAGGCCGTGATGCGGTAATGGTGCTCGCGGCAATTCGCGTTCGCGGTGAGATGCTCGCGCCGGTCCTCCAGCCAGCGCACGGGATGGCCGCACCGGAGCGCCAGCCAGCCCAGGCAGATCTCCTCCGCGAGCAGGATCGCCTTGTAGCCGAAGCCCCCGCCCACGTCCGGCGAGACGACGCGGACGCGCTCCTGCTCGATCCGCAGACACTCGGCGAGGCCGTTGCGCACGATGTGCGGCATCTGGCTCGCGGTGTGGACGACGAGCTGATCCAGGCGGTGGTCGTAGTGGGCGACCACGCCGCGCCCCTCGATCGGCGCCATGCACTGGCGCGCCGTGGAGATGGTGCGGGAGACCTTGATCGGCGCGTCGAGGGCCGAGGCGATGTCCACGTCGACGAGCGTCTCCAGGAAGACGTTGTCGCCCCAGTGCTCGTGCACGAGGGCGGCGCCGGGCTCGCGGGCGGCGAGCATGTCGTGGACCGCCGGCAGCTCCTCGAGGTCGAGGACGACCGAGGCGGCGATGTCCTCCGCCTCCGCGCGGGTCGGCGCGACGCAGAAGGCGACGAGTTCCCCGACCTGCCGCACTTTGCCGACCGCGAGCGGCGGCTGCTCGGACACCTTGAACCCGGGCAGGCCCGACACGGCGCGGATCGGCGCGACGCCGTCGAGGTCGGCGGCCGTGAACACCCGGCCGCGAGACTCCTCCGGCACGTGGATCGCGCGGATGCGGGCATGGGCCAGGGGGCTGCGCACGAAGGCCACGTCCTGCATGCGCGGCAGCCGGACGTCGCCGACGTACTGGCCGCGCCCGCGCATCAGACGCTCGTCCTCCTTGCGGGGGAGCGGCGCGCCCACGCCCTCCCGGGCGCCCGCGGCGGAGGGGGAGGCGCCCGCGGCAGAGGGGGAGGCGCCCATCAGGCCGCGATCGCCCGCGGCAGGATCGGCGAATCGGCGTCGAAGCGCTTGCCCGCCCGCAGGCAGAAGGCCGGGCGCAGCAGCCGGTCGACGACCACCCGCGTGTCCTCGTTGTCGCGCAGCAGGAAGGACCCGCGGTCGTCGTGCAGCACGGACACGTCCGCCTCGAAGCCGGGGGTGAGCGCCCCGATCCTGTCGGAGAGGCCCAGCATCTGCGCCGGATGCGAGGTCACCATCGGCACCACCTCCTCGAGCGGGATGCCGAGCGCCATCATCGAGGACATCGCCTGGGTCAGGCTGAACCGTGCCTGGCCCAGGAAGGGGTGGTTCTCGTCATCGTGGTGGGCGTCGGGCGTGCCCGCGGGCCGCGGCACCTCCGTGTTGTAGCCGTGCATGTCGGCGCCGAGCGTGTAGGGCACCACGCCGGCGGGGATCGCCGCCCGGGCCACCCGGTAGGAGAAGTGGCTGCCGTGGCCGACATCGACCTTGAGGCCGGCATCGAGCGCGGCCTTGATGACGGAATGCACCTCGCCCTGCTCGTTGATGAACCCGCCGGGGTGGCGGGTGAAGGGATGGGCGAGCACGTCGCCGGGGCGCAGGAGCGGGATCACCCGCTCCATGATCGTGTTGGCGTCCTCGCCATTGGCGCCGGATTCCGGCAGGCCCCAGAGCTGGCCGAAATGGACGTAGAGCGGCAGGTCGGCGCGCCGGCTGATCTCGGCGGCCATCTCCATCACCTTGATGCCCCAGCGGGCGAAGCCGCCGATCTCGGCATGGCCCTTGATACCGCGCACGAGGTCGCGGTTCTCCACCGCGGCCTTGACGGTGGCGTCGATGTCGACGCCGTCCGGGCTGTAGAGGTTGGGATAGAAGTGCCCTTCGAGACCTCCGACGAGGTAGGCGGACAGGAAGGCGAGCACCCGCGTGTCGGAGGTTTCTGCAATATAATGCCGGAATCCCGGCAGGGTCATGCACGACGGACCGCCCTGGTCGACGACGGTGGTGACTCCCGAGCGCACGCCCACCATGTCGGGATTAAGACCGAAGCGGCCGGTGACATACTGGTAGACGTGGGCATGCGTGTCGATCAGCCCCGGCAGCACCAGCTTTCCGGAGACGTCGATCACCTCCGCGGCGCTCGATGGCAGGATGGTCTCGGCGATGTTCGCGATGCGACCGCCGCGCACTGCGACGTCACGGATGCCGTCGATGCCGTTCTTTGGGCAGATCACGCGCCCGCCGCGCAGCAGCAGGTCGTACCGGGTGCCATCCATCGCTCTACCTTACCTGTTGGTTCGCCGCGCCCCAGTGAGCCCATGCAGGATAATGCGAAAAAGGAAGCATGCTTCGCAATTCGTTGGTAGCAGGATGCGTGCCAGGTTGGAGCGAGGAGCAACGGAGGGCTCAGCGATGGAGGACGGTGCCGGAGATCTGGCCAAGGAGGCAGCACTGCCCGTTGCGCGCGCAGATTCGCGCGGGCCCGAGGCGGCGGGAGGGATCTGGCCGCTGATCGACCGTCCGGGCTTCCTCGTCCGGCGACTCTATCAGATCCACGTCAGCCTCTTCTCTGAGCGCTGCGCCGCTTTCCGCGTCACGCCGCTGCAGTACAGCCTGTTGTCGGAACTGATGGTGCGGGGCGAGGCCGATCAGACGACCCTGGCGCACGCCGTCGCGCTGGACAGGACCACGACGACGGGCGCGCTGCGGCGCCTCGAAGCGCGCGGGTTCGTCAGCCGGACGATCTCCCCCGTCGATCGCCGCTCGCAGCAGTGCCGCCTGACCGACGAGGGCCGGGAGATCCACGCCGCGATGGCGGATGCGGTTCGGCAGGCCCACGCGGACACGATCGCCGCCCTCTCTCCGGCGGAGCGGAAGCTCTTCGTCGACCTGATGAGGAAGATCGCCGCGGCGCACGGCCAAGCGGCGCACGGCCAAGCGCCCGGCATGGCCGAGTTGCAGACCTGATGCGGGATCCGCGTGATCGACGCGGATCCCGGATCACGAGCCCGCGCGGCGCCTGAGCGCCGCGCCTGAGCGAAGCCGACATCCGCATGGCCGAAATGGGAGATGGCGAAGCCACCAACCGGATGTCGGATGAGGCATGTCTCGGGCGCCGGCAGCGATCGGCCCGGAGCATCCGCGGCCGCCCCGGTCACCGCCGTCGAGGCGGCCAGGCCCGATCCGGCGAGGCGCCCCGCGGGGGGCCTCGCTACGCCGACGCGACCTCGGTGACCGCGGCCCCGAAACCGTCGAGGGCCCGCGTGACGGTGGCGAGATCCTCGAAATGCGGGAAGGCGCCCGTCGGCAGCCGCATCACGGTCCAATTCCGCCGCTCGGCGAAGCGAGGAAGGTCGCGGTAGTCGACGAAGTCGCCGCGCGTGCCGTGGATCACCAGGACGGGCAGGTCGAGCGCCTCGTAGAGCGCGGTGGCATCCGTCGGAAACAGGTGGCCGGCGATGAAGCAGAAGGGTGCATGCTGGGCTCCCGGCCGGTGCGCCGACGCGTACCCGTAGGCGAGCAGGCCCTCGTCGATATCCGGCGAGCCCCAGGTCTTCTCCAGGAAGAAGCGCATGCTCGGGCGGCTGACCAGGGCATCGAACAAGGCACGGCCCCAGGGGGGCGCGTCGAGGGTCGCGCGCAGCCGCTCCCTGCCGCGGTGGCCGCCGCGCGGAGAGCGGCCGGAGAGCCGGGCATCGAACCCGGTCGGGCTGATCAGGGCGAGTCCGCGGTAGTCTCGCGGGCGTTCGAGGGCCGCGCGGGCGAGATACTCGGCCGAGAGGGAGAGGGCGAGGGCGTTGAGGGCGGCCCCGTCGTGCCGCCGCCGGATCTCGCCGGCGGCCGCGTGGATCGCCTCGACCATCAGGTCGGGCGTGTAGCGGCGGCGGGCGCGCTCCGAGAGGCCGAACCCGGGCAGGTCCAGGGCGTAGACGGGGCACCGCCCGTCGTAGTGGAGGTAGAGCGGGCGGACCTCGTAGGCGCTCGCGGCCGCGTTGATCGAGTGGATCAGGAGCAGGGGAGGGCCGCTCCCGCCGGCGCTGCCGTACAGGGCGACGGCGCCGGCCCGCGTGTCCAGTGCGTCGAGACGGCCCGGAAGGGCTCTCGGCAGCGGCCGGCGGTGATCGACGGCGAACCGGCTGTAGGCGAGCCACGCGCCGCTGCCGCCGAGGGCCGCGAGGCCGAGGACCTTGGCGGCCTGCCGCGCCAGGAGCGGCAGGACGGAATGGGGCCGACGGGCCATGTGCACCTCGCGAGCGTCGTGCGAGCACAACGTCGTGCGCGGTTCACCGTTGCGGCGCCCACCGAAGCTCGCGCGCGTCGGCCCGCCGCGCCCGGGCGGAGCCTTTGGGAATCGAGCTCGCGCACGACGCAGGATCGCGCGGCGAGGCGTCGAGAACGGGACCGGCGGTCGTGAGACGTGACCGCTGGCAGGAGGACCGGGCATCGGCGGTCCGCCCGCGCCTCTATTCCGGCAGCGGCCTGCCGGTGGTCTCGGGCATGAACCAGGGCACGATCAGCCCGAGCACGTAGACGCTGCTCATGATCAGCGCCGCCCGCGCCACGCCGCCGAACGAGGTGACGATCTGGCCGGCGATGATCGGGAAGATCCAGGCGATCAGGCGGGCGCCGTTGAACACGAAGCTCGCGGCGGTCGCCCGCACGGCCGGCGTGAACAGCTCCACGAGGTAGATCGCCATCCAGCTGAACGAGAAGCCGAGCGTGAAGACCCCGTTCAGGAAGGCGATGACCATGAAGGTGGTCAGACCGCCGGTCCACACATAGGCGAGCACCGAGGTCGCGAGGCAGCCCGCATAGGTCAGGATCAGGAATTTGCGCCGCCCGATCGCGTCGGCGAGGAAGCCCGAGACCAGGTAGGCGGCGATCGCCCCGATGTTGTAGATGATGCCCATGCGCGGGCCCCAGACGTTGGCGGGCTCGCCCGCCGCCTTGGCCAGCGCCTCGGTGTAGGCCGGCAGCCAGGACGATACCGCCCACCAGCCCACCGTCGTGGCGAAGGACATCACGGTGGCCAGCAGCACGCGCCGCCGGCTCTCCGGCTCGCGGAAGATCTCGGTGAGCGTGAAGGGGCGCTGCGCTGTCTTGTGCACGCGGCCGCTCTGCGCGTCCTCCGTCGTGGCGGCCCAGCGCTGCTCCTTGAGCGCCGTCATCCAGCGCTCGGATTCCTCCAGCGCGCGGCGCAGGTAGAGGCAGACGAAGGCCGGCAGCGCGCCGAGCGCGAACATGATGCGCCAGCTCTCGGAGCCGAGCGGGTTGGTCGCCGCCAGCACCGCCCAGACGATCGCCGCCAGCACCGCGCCGCCGCCGAAGCCCGATTGCAGGAAGCCGCAGCCCTTCGGCCGCGCCCGGTTCGGCCAGGTCTCGGCGACGAGCGCGATGCCGGTGCTCCATTCCGAGCCGATCGCCAGGCCGGTGATGAAGCGCAGGAGCGCGAGCTGCGCGAAGCTCCCGGCGAAGGCGGTCAGCCCCGTGAAGATGGCGTAGCCGAGGATGGAGAGCATCATCATGCGCTTGCGGCCGATGTAATCCGCCGCGATGCCGCCCAGCATGCCGCCGATCCCCCAGCCGAGCAGCGTGATGCCGATCGCCGCGCCGACGTAGAAGGCGGGCGCCTGCGCCTGCTCGGGCGTGAGGATGGAGTTCAGCGCCGGGCGGAGCGCGTAGACCAGCGCCACCGCCTCGTAGCCGTCGAAGATCCAGCCGAGGTAGCTGCCCCAGAGGATGCGCCAATGTCGCGCCGTCAGGCCCGCGTACCAGGGAGCAGAGGCGTCCTCGCGCAGGATCGCATCACCGGCCGCCATGTGTTCCTCCCTCCGTCCTCGTGCCGCGCCGCCCAGTCAGGTCGCGGCGCGCGCGGGCGCGAGCCTCGCCGCGGATCGTGAGCGCGTCGCGCACGCGGCCTCCGGCGAGGCCGCCCGGCAGCGCCGCACCCTCTCGCGCGATCAACGCGCCGAGGTCGGTGCCGGTCGCGACGCGCATCCGCGCGGCCCTCCCGGCGAGATCCTCGGCCGCGACGGTGTCGGTGGCCCCGGGCGCGAAGGGGCGGCCGCCGAGGCCCGCGCAGGAGGCCTCGATCCCCCGCACGCCCCCGCCGGCAGGCCGCGCCGGGGCGGCGCGACGCCGCGCTTCGAACGGGGCGGCGACGCGGGGCCCGGGGCCGAGGACGCGCGGGCCCGTCAGGGGGCCGCTGGACGGGGCGGGAGCGGGTGTCGGCATCGCGGTCTCGGCCGGTTCGGAGCGGGAGGTCAGGCGACGTGCTGCGCGGATCCCCCGTCGCCCCGCGCCGCCAGCCGCTCGCGCAGCCAGTTGATGACCCCGCCCCCGAGCAGCAGCGCGATCTGGCGCGGCGAGAGGTCGTGGCGCAGGGTGATCCGCCTCCCGCCGACGCGGGCGACGATCTCGTGGCCCGCCTGCAGCGCGGCGGCGATCCCCGCGATCTCGATCAGGTCGCCGCATGCGAGGCCCTCGTAATCCGCCGGGTCCGCGAAGGTGAGCGGCAGCACGCCGAAATTCACCAGGTTCTGCCAGTGGATGCGCGCGAAGCTCTTGGCCAGCACGGTCTCCAGCCCGAGATAGCGCGGCGCGAGCGCGGCGTTCTCCCGGCTCGACCCCTGGCCGTAATTCGAGCCGGCCACGATGGCGTGGCCCGCCCGCTCCCGGCCGGCCTGCCGCGCGCGGTCCGGATAGGTCGCGTCGATCGGCTCGAAGGTGAACTCGCTCGTCTTCGGGATGTTCGACCAGTAGGGCATCACGCGCGCGCCCGCCGGCATGATGTCGTCGGTCGAGATGTCGTCCCCGACCTTGAGCAGCACCGGCACGCGGATGCTGTCCGGGAGCCGGCCGAGTTCGGGCAGGGTGGTGATGTTCGGGGTCTTCTCCAGCCGCACCGCGCGCGCCGCCTCGGCGTCGAGCGGGGGCACGAGCATCGCGAGCGTGGCCGGATAGGTGTCGGGCGGCGCGATCCGCGGGCAGGGGAGGCCGAGGCCGCGCGGGTCGGTGATGACGCCGGTCAGCGCGGAGGCCGCGGCGGTCTCCGGGCTGCACAGGTACACGCTGTCCTCGCGCGTGCCGGATCGGCCGGGGAAGTTGCGCGGCACCGTGCGCAGCGAGTTGCGCCCCGAGGCCGGCGCCTGCCCCATGCCGATGCAGCCGTTGCAGCCGGCCTGGTGCACGCGCCCCCCCGCCCGGACGAGGTCGGCGAGTTCGCCGGTCGCGATCAGCGTCTCCAGCACCTGCCGCGAACTCGGATTGACGTCGAAGGACACGCGGTCGTGGACCTGGCGCCCCCTCACCATCGCGGCCGCGACCGCGAAGTCCCGGTAGCCCGGATTGGCCGAGGAGCCGATGTAGGCTTGGTAGATCTCCTCGCCCGCCACCTCGCGCACCGGCACGACGTTGCCGGGGCTGGAGGGCTTGGCGATCAGCGGCTCGAGGGCGGAGAGGTCGATCTCCTCGTGCAGGTCGTAGGCCGCGCCCTCGTCGGCGGCGAGCGGGATCCAGTCCGCCTCGCGCCCCTGGCTGCGCAGGAAGCCGCGCGTCGCCTCGTCGGAGGGGAACACGCTCGTGGTGGCGCCGAGTTCGGCGCCCATGTTGGCGATGACGTGCCGGTCCATGGCCGAGAGCCCGTCGAGGCCCGGCCCGTAATACTCGACGATGCGGCCGAACCCGCCCTCGACGCCGTGGCGGCGCAGCATCTCCAGGATCACGTCCTTGGCGCTCACGAAATCCGGCAGGGTCCCGGCGAGGCGCACGCCCCAGATCTGCGGCATGCGCAGGTGAAGCGGCTCGCCCGCCATGGCGAGCGCGACCTCGACCCCGCCCGCCCCGAAGGCCAGCATGCCGAGGGAGCCGGCCGCGGGCGTGTGGCTGTCGGAGCCCACCAGCGTGCGCCCGGGCTTGCCGAAATGCTGCATGTGGACGGGATGGCTGATGCCGTTGCCCGGCCGGCTGTACCAGACGCCGAAGCGGCGGCAGGCGGAGCGCAGGAACAGGTGCTCGTCGGCGTTGAGGTGATCGTTCTGGACGAGGTTGTGATCGACGTACTGCGCGGCGAGCTCGACCTTGACCCGCTCGACGCCCATCGCCTCCAGTTCGAGCATGACGAGGCTGCCGAGGACGTCCTGCAGCAGCGCCTGGTCGATCCTGAGGGCGATCTCCTGCCCCGGCTCCGGGGTGCCCTCGACGAGGTGCGAGCGGACGAGCTTCTGCGTGAGGTTCAGTGGCATCGACGCACCTCCCTGATTCCGTGCCGATGCTCCCGCCCGCCAAGGACAGCCCGGGTGCGCGCGCGTCGGCACAGCTTGAGCCGCGGCTCAAGCGCTCGATTGCGACCAGAAAATCAGAGAAGAGGATGTATCACAAGTCAATTTAGGGCAATCCGTCACAATAAACGCTTGGCCGGATCCGCCCTCAATTGCGCAGCTTGAGCTGCATATCCGTGTTCCGTCGGGCGGTTTAGGCCGAAAATCTGCCCATGTTCGGAAATCCGAGCGTGGGGAGTCGGATCTTTGGACGGGTCCGTCCCTCTCCCGGCCGCGGCGCGCCGCCCATCTCCGAACCAGGCCGGCCGCGTCGACGGACCTCGCGGCGCCCGTCGCGCCGGCGGGAAGCCCCGCAAGCCGGAGCGTGCCGCCGCGACGGATCCCGTGCCCGCGCCGGGATGGGCCTCCCGGGGCGGCACGCGGGGGCGCCCGGCACCGCCCCCGCGGCACGCGGGCGGTCCGGGCATCGGCTCTCGGTCCCGTCGCGCTCAGTGCCGGGATGGGCTCGGCGCGCGCGCGTGTGCCAGGAAGAAGCGCATCAGCTCCCGGCTGGCATCGGGGCCGCGCGGATCGGTGTAGGAGCCGTCCGCGCTGCCGCCCGACCAGGCATGGCCGGCGCCGTGCAGCAGCCACTGCTCCAGGACCGCCCGCCCGGTCTCGTCGGCGTGGACCGTGCGCGTGTAGGCGATCCCACCCGGGGACTCGCCGCGGGTCACGGCCGCGACCAGCGTCCCGGCGGGCTTGGCCTGCGCGATGACCTGATCCCCGTTGACGGGATTGACCGTCCGGTCGCCGTCGCCGTGGAAGACGATGGTCGGCACGGCCGGCCCGCCCCGCCTCGGCTGGACCGCCGCCCCTCCGTTCATGGCGGCGAAGGCCGACGGCATGTCCCGGGCGGCGCCGCAGGCCAGCCCCGAATGCACGCCCACGGCGGCGAACAGATCCGGATAGGTCGCCGCCATGATCGCCGCGGCCGCGCCGCCCGCGGACAGGCCGGCCACGTAGACCCGGGACGGATCGGCCGAGAACTCCTCCACGACGGCGGTCGCGATGCCGGCGATCAGGGCGGGCTCCCCGCCGTCGCGCGCCTGATCGGCGGCGTTGAACCAGTTCCAGCACTTCTGCATGTTCGCGGATTGGGGCTGGCGCGGGTAGGCGACCAGGAAGGTGTGTTCCTCGGCGAGGTCGTTCATCCGCGTGCCGAGGGCGAAATCATCCGGGTTCTGCGTGCAGCCGTGCAGCATCACCACTACGGGGAGCGGCTGACCGGAATAGCCGCTCGGGACGAAGACCTTGTAGGTCCGGCTGCCCGCCGCGTTCGCGAAGCTGCGCTCCTCGAACCGGGCGCCCTCCGGCACCGGGACCGCGCGCGGACGGACGGCCCCGAGCCCCTCTGCCGGGCCGAAGGCGCCGGGCTGGCCGAGCCGATCGCGAACCGCCCGCATCGCCTCGGACAGGTCCGGAAAGCGCGCCGGCCGGTCGCCGCCCGCGGGCGCGTCGGCATTGCGCTCCTCGGCCTCGCGCGGGGCCGTCCAGGCCCCCTCCGGTCCCGCCGGAGGCACCATGTCGATGGTCGGCCAAAGGGTCCGGGACGAGGTGCGGGACGAGGTGCGGGAAGAGGTCGGGGACGAGGTCGGGGATGGGCGCTCGCTGCTCCAGGCCGGCCGCCCCGGCCCCTGCGCCGGGGCGTCGTTCGCGGTGCGCGGTACCGACCGGCCCTGGAGCATCGCCACGGCCTCCGCGAGCTTGCCGGCCCGGGTGAGGCGGGTCACCTCGGCCATGTCGATCGTGCTGAATTGGGTCATGTCATGGTCCTTCGATGCCCGGAGCGGGCGGGAGCGCCGGGCTGGTGGCGGGGGGCGGTCAGGTGGTCCGGTCGGCGAGTGCGGCCTTGACGGCGGCGCTCGCGTGGAAGGCGCCGAGCACCTGGACCGAGGCGATGGCCGCGCGGGCGAGGTCGGGCGTGACGTCGTCGGCGATGCTGGCGAGGCCGAGAACCTGGATGTGGAGGGGGCGCCCGCTGTCCCGCGCCGCCTCCAGGTCCCGCCGGGAGAAGTGCGCCAGGCCCAGGCTGAGCTGCCTGCGCGCCACGGAGGTGCGGATCGCCTCCTCCTGCCGGTCGAGCTGGTTGCGCACCGCCGTGCGGATGAAGTCGGCGCGGTTGGCGTAGAAGCCGTCGCGCACCATCAGGTCGACGCGCCCGAGATCCACGAAGCCGAGGTTAACGGTGATCTTCTCGCTGTCGGGCGTCCTGGTCCGCGGGTCGTGCAGGTTGCCCGTCATGTGCGCCATCTCCTGACCATCCAACCGGATGGTCAGGAGATGGGGGTGCGCCGCCCGGGCGGCAAGGGGGTGCCCTTCGCGGGTCCGCCCCTCCTCGCCCGCGGGATCCCTCTCCGGGCGATGACGCCGACGCTCCCGCGGCGGGCGTCGCTCGGCGCGCACAGCGGAGGCCGAGACACCGAGGCGGGGAAGAGCCGAACACCCTCGCGGCCGCCCGAGCACCGCGGGCCGGGCCGCCGCAACTCCCCGCGTCCGGTGCCGAGCGCCAGGGTCCGTCAGGAGCGTCCGGGCGCCCGTGACGGGCGCGAGGGATCGGCGTCCGCAGCGGTCCGCGGGTCCCGGGCTGGGCCGGGACGGATGGCGGCCCGGGAGGTCCGGCGGTGCTTCCCGCGGGCGAACCTGTGCGATGGCGCAGGCGATGCGGGCCCTGCCCCGGCAGGCCTCAGGCCGCCGCGCCGACGCGCCGCAGCGCGGGCGGAGTCCGGCGCCTTCCATCGCAGGAGGGCGTCCCCGCCCGGGTCGAGGCGCGG
This sequence comes from Methylobacterium sp. CB376, assembly GCF_029714205.1. Lineage (NCBI taxonomy): Bacteria > Pseudomonadati > Pseudomonadota > Alphaproteobacteria > Hyphomicrobiales > Methylobacteriaceae > Methylobacterium > Methylobacterium sp. CB376. The sequence continues at coordinate 6,242,940 of NZ_CP121648.1, forward strand.
CGAGACCGCGCCGGCCCATCCACCGGACGGCGCGGGTTCGCGACCGGCGAACCCCCGTGCCTCCTGACAGGTGCGGCGACCGGAATGGGCGCGGAGGCCCGCGCATGCGAGCGGGGCGACGCGGCCGGGGCGCGGCCGCCCCGGTCATTCCATCGGCGGGCCGGGACTTCGCGGCCCGGCGGGCTCGCCGGACAGGCGGGTTCCTCCGGGAGGAGCCGGCCGGCACCCTGGCGGGCCGTCCACCGGATCAGCGCTGGGCCGCCCCGCCATCGGCCCGTTCGAGGCTCGTCAGCCGCGCGGCCGCGCTCGCGGAGCCGGCGCTGGCGGCGCTCCGGTACAGGGTCAGGGCCCGCGCCACGTCGGCCTTGACGCCCTTGACCCGCCACGCGGACAGCCGGGACGGGTCGTAGGTCTCGGCCAGCGCCTCGAGGACGAGCGGGTGGTTGTCCGCCGCCGCGTGTTCCAGGAGCCGGCGCGCCGCGGCGATGTCCCCCAGCTTGACCGCGCCGCGGGCCCGCGCCAGCAGCGCCGCGCCCTGCGGGGTCAACTCGCCGCCGGCGGCCCTGGGCGGGACCGGGGCCGCGGCGGGGATGAGCGCGGCGGGGACGATGTCCGCGGAGGCGACCTCGACGACCGGGCCCCGCGCCTCCGACGCGGCGCGGGCGGGATCGGCCGCGACGGCCGGCACCGCCGGGGGGATGGCCGCGACGGTCGCGACGGTCGGGACGGTCGCGGCGGCCGAAGCGGGCGGGGATGCCGCTTGGCTCGGCTCGCCCCCCGTGCGCCGCAACTCGTCGCGCAGGACCTCCACCGCCGCGCGCAGGTCCGGGGCGGGCGGGGCCGGGGGCGTCGGCGCGCCGCGATGCGCGCGCGGCGCGGGGGCGTCCGGCCCGCTCGACGGCTCGCCCCGCACCGGCAGGCCGCCGCGCACCGCGATCAGCGCGGTGACGGACCCGACCGAGAGGAGGGCGAGGACGAGCACGCCGGCCGCCACGGCGAGGCTCCGGCGGACGCCGCGGCGCGGCCCCGCGCCGTGACCGGCCTCGGTCAGGCGGGGAAGAGGGTGGCAGAACTCGCCCGCCGGATCCTCGGCATCGGGGGCGGCCTCGTCGCCCTCGATCAGCCTGAGCACCGCGGGATCGGATCTCGGCACCGCACTCATCGCTCACGTCCCTCGTCCTTGGCGCCCTGCGCTCGCCGCTGCCACCGCACGAAGTCGCGGAACAGCGCCTCGCGGTCCTCCGCGGCGGCGTCCGCCCGACCCCTCGCGTCGAGAAACCTGTTGAACGAGGCCCGGCTCTCGGCGTCGGGGCCGGCGGCCTCGCTCGGCCTGTTCCTGTCGAGCCATTGCTGGGCCGCCTTGAACCGCGTCCACCCGGGAATCTCCGCCGCGAGATTGACCTCGGCCCATTTCGGATGACGCGCCGGCTGCTGGAACGCCGCGATCTTGGAGAAGAACGCCTCGGTGAACCGCGCGATCTTCTGGTACCGGTCGCTCTTCTCCGGCCAGTTGTAGGCGGCGAGGATCGAGCTGACCGTGACCGTCTTGACCGGCCCGCCGGGAACGAGGTTCGGGTAATCCTCGTGCGTGAACTCGCCCGGGAGGTAGAGTTCCGCGATCTTCTGGTCGAACGGGACCTCCAGCAGGTGGAACCGGTTCGCGGCGTCGAGCTTCGCGACGGCCGGGATGGGCTTGCCGGACATCTGGAACGTCGCCGCGATCTCGCCGCTCTTCAGCATCTCGTAGGAGGTCAGCTGGTCGTAGTTGGTCGCCACCACCGGAATGCCGAGCAGCTCGAAGATCAGGCGGCCCGTATAGTTGGCGCCGCTGCCCTGAAGGTCGAAGTTCACCGTCTTGCCGGCGAGCTGACGGATGTTGGTGATGTCCGGCCCGGCGATGAGGTGGGCCTCGTCGGTGAACAGGCGCGCGATGTAGGTCAGCGACTTGGCCGCGCCGCCGAGTTGCGCATCCCGGCGAAGGGCCTCCAGGCCGTCCGAGCGCACGATCCCGAGGTCGATCCCCCGGAGCATGAGGATGTCGCGAAGGTTCTGGTCCGCCCCCTTGCCGATGACCGGGAGGATGCGCAGCGCGTCGCCGTCGTCGAGGACGAACGAGAGGTCGTTCGCGATCTGGATGAAGGTCCCGGACACGGTGCCGGAGATGACCGTGACGACGCCGGAATTGGCGCGCTCGCTGCGGGCGGCGAAGCTCTCCGCCGGCCGCCCCTTCCGGCCGGACGGGGCCTCGGCCCGGCCACTCGGCACGGCCGCGATGAGCGCGGCCACGGCCACCACGACGGACACGATCGCGCGCCGAGCTCGACTGTACGAGGAGGGTTGCCGGCCCATGAGAGGAAACGTCACACGTTAATGAGTGACGCCGTTTTGCACTGAGGACTGAGGCCTTTCTAGGGCTGGAAGTAGGCCGAAGATGAGGGCGTGCGCTCAGTATTGAAGAATACAGGAGGAACGGCTCCGCTCGAAAGCTTGACCGTGGGACGCCGCAACCCGCGCGGCGCCCGGCGGGGCGGCGGCCCGTCCGGAGGCCGGGGCCGCTCGGGCGCCGTCCGCCGGCACGGACGTGTCCGGGCGACCGGCTGGGGCGACCCGGCGGCCGGCTCCCACCCGAGGAGCCGGCCGGAGCGGGGCCTGCTACCAATCGGCCGGATCGTCGGCGGGGCCGAATCCGACCGGGCCCGGCCCGAACCGGCGCGGCCCGTAGGCGCCGTACCGCTCCACGACCACCTCGTCGACGACGGGCCGCGGCCTGTACACAACGGGACGCTCCACCACGACCTCGCGCAGGACGGGGCGCGGGCGGATCACCGGGCGCTCGACCACGACCTCGCGCACCACCCGCGGCGGCGGCGCGATCACCCGCCTCTCCACGATGGTGCGGCGCGTCACCACCGTCCGGGGGACGTCGAACGCGTCGTAGCCGTCTCCCATGGCCCGGGCGGAGGAGGAGCCCAGCAGGGCTCCGGCGCCGAGCGCGAGAGCCCCGAGGCTCGTCAGAACAAGCGTCTTCATACTCACACTCCCTCACACGCGAGGGCAGCCACCCAGTGCGGCTGCGCGGGAGGTAACGCCGAGAGGCGGGGTTTGGCCGAACCCGCGGCGTTCGCGCGCGCGGCGCCTGGGAGCGGCCGCGATGGTCGCGGACGGGACCGGCGCCCTGCCGGTGCCCCGGGCCGAACGCGGCGCCGCGCTCGGCACCTCGACGGTTCACGTCACCCGCAGGCTCCCGGAACTCCGGCTCCAGGAACTCCGGCTCCAGGAACTCCGGCTCCAGGAACTCGGCTCCAGGAACTCGGCTCCAGGAACTCGGCTCCAGGAACTCGGCTCCAGGACCTCCGGGGGGAGGGACCGATCACGCCGTGCGCCGGCCTTCCGCCGGCCGATGCGGGAACACCCCGAATCGGCGCGAGTTTGGAAGGCGCCATCGACGGAGCGCGACTCATGGACATCTGGCAACTGACCGCACGCGATCACGCCAACATCACCGCGCTCGTCCGCGAGATCCCCTACGCGCTGAACGGACCGGGCGTGGTGCGCAGCCGCGAGCGGCTGCTGGCCGACCTCATGGACGAGCTGGAGGGCCACGCGGAGGCCCTCGAGGCGAGCCTGTTCGACGCGCTCGGCGCGCATGGCCGGGCCGGCGGGCTGCTCGACGACTTGCGGCGGGAGCGCGGGCAGGTGATGCGGCAGCTCGATCAGCTGGCCCGCCGCCACCGCCGCGGCAGCGAGGGCTGGCTCAGCACCTTCGAGGACGTGACCTACCTGGTGGACCAGCACCTCTACCGGCACACCCACGAGCTGCTGCCCCTGGCGCGCGAAACCCTCTCGCCCGCGGAGGTGCAGGAGGTCACCCGGACCTTCGCGCGCGCGAAGATGCGCGGCCTGCGGCAGGGAGCGCGGCGGCGTCCCCCGCTGGCGCCGTCGAGCGGCCTGTTCGGCCCGCTCGCGCTCGGGCTCGCCGCCGCGGCCGTGGCCGCAATGATGTGGCGGTCCGGCATCCTGCGGGGCGGACCGGGCGGTGCCCCCCGGCGCGGGCGGCCGGACCGGCCGGAGGGGATCAGCCGGGGCAAGTCGCGCGCCGACCTGGCCGCCGCCGCCGCGCCCGGCAACCGCGTCCCCGGGGAGGATCTCCGGAACCGGCAGGACCGCCTCCTGGACGAGGCCCTGGAGGAGACCTTCCCGAGCAGCGACCCGATCTCCCCGCACCAGATCACGCGGTAGCGGGACGGCGGCCGGGGCCGCCGCGGCCGCGCCCCGACGCCGCAGGACGGCCCGCCGCGATCCGGCCCCCTCGCGGCGCGTTGTCGTCCGCCGCACCGGCGCGGCGGACGGGCATGGAGCAGGGCGTAGCGACCGCGGTGCTGTGCATGGTGGCGGGGCGGGGTGGCCGCGCAGTGCCTCGCGGCCCGCCTGCGCGTCCCGGCCACCATGATGCTGCTGGCGCTCGGCGTCCTGGTCGGCCCCGTGCTCGGCCTGCTGCGCCCCTGCGCCGCTCTCGGGCCGAGCCTGCGTCCCCTGGTCGGGCTGGCGGTGGCGATCGTGGTGTTCGAGGGCGGCCTCGCCCTCGATGTCCGCGAGCTGCGCGCCGCCAGGGAGAGGGGCCGGCTCAGGACGGGACCTGCCTCCTCGTGATCCGGGCGGACGGCTCCCTCGACCTTCCCTCGCCCGACCGCGCCCTCGACGCGCCCGGGGAGGGCGCCCGGCCGGTCCTGCTCGCCCGGCCGCCGACCCGGGCGCGGACCCGTCCGGATCCGGCCGCGGCGGGCGCCGGCTGAGCGGTTCGACCGCCGGGCTCCCGATGCCCGCCTCCACGCTCGATCAGCGCTGTTCGTCCGCCCGGCGCGCCCTGATCATAAGTTAATCAGCGAAACAGGACCTCGTCGCCGCGCAACGTCCCGCACAATCTGCTTAACACAGGTTGCTCCGGCGCGGTTGGATACAGAACAAGATCTGGAACGTTTGGCGAAGCGATGGCTTGAAAGCGGCGCGCATTTGTCATGGACCGAGCGGGATTCGACGTGATGCTTGAGGCATGGGGTGGGATCGCGTGCGGCATCGGTCGCTTCGCGGACGCCTTCCGGGAGCCGCTCGCGCGGACCGGCCGGGAGCCGCTCGCGCGGACCGGCCGGGAGCCGCTCGCGCGGACCGGCCGCGGGAACCGGCGCGCGGACCGCGACGCGCTCGCGGCGCCGGGCATCGCGGCCCTTCGGGCCGCTTTCCCGCGGAAGGCCGTCGCGCCCGACGATCCGGACCGCCGCGACGGGTCCCGGCACGATGACCGGCCGGCCCGCGGCACGAGGCCCGGCCGCGCCGCGGCCGGCCCTCCCGGGGCGGAGCCCGGAGATCCGGCGCCGCCGCCCGAGGCGGCCCGCCTCGTCGTCCTCGGGCGGGCGGGAGCCTACGGGGGCCATCGCGCGGCTCTGCGAGGCCCGTGGCCTGTCCGCGGCCGTGGTGGATCCGGAGGCGCTGCCGGACGACCTGGCCGCGCAGCCGGCCTGGGCCGTGATCGACCCGACCGGCCTTCCGCTCGCCGCCGCTGCCAAGCGCTATCCGGGCGGCTCGTTCCGCGCCGACATCCGCCGGGGCGAGCGGGTGGCCGGGCTCTGCGCCGGGGTGGGCGCGCGGCTCCTCGCCTTCTCCTCGGACCTCGTCTTCGACGGCCGCACCGGGAGCGCCGCCGTGGAGAGCGATCCGGTCCGGCCGTCGGGCGCCTACGGGGCCAGCGAGGCCGCGCGGGAGGCGGGCATCCTCGGCGCCCATCCGGGGGCGCTCGTGGCGCGCACCAGCGTGGTCTTCGGCCTCCCCGACGCCAGCGACGAGGCCGGCCTGCTCCTCGCCGGCCTCGGGTCCGGCAGCCTCCGGCGCTTCCTGCGGCCCGAGATCGTCTCGCCCACCTACCTGCCGGACCTGGTCCACGCCGCCCTCGGCCTGCTCGCCGCGGGCGAGGCGGGCCTCTGGCACCTCGTCAACGCGGGCGAGACGACCTGGGCGGGCTTCGCGACGCGGCTGACCCTGGCCGCCGGCCTGCCCCGCCCCGCTCCGGGCTTCCGCGCACCGGCCGACCACCGCAACACCGCTCTGGCGAGCGAGCGCGGGCGGCCGCTGCCGCCCCTCGCCGGCGCCGTCGCGCGCTACGCGGCGGAGAGGCGGCGCGCGCCCGCGCGGCTCGCGGCGGAGTGAGCCGCACCCGGGACGCGGGAGCGGCGGCGAACCGGATCGGGCGGGACGGGTTCGTCCCGCGGCGGAGCCGGGGCCGGCGGGGGCCGCTTCACCCCCGCCGGCCCGCCGGCTCACCGCGTCGGGGCCTTGCCGCCCCGGTCGGCGGCCGGCTTGTCCCGGAGGCTGCCGGTGGCCAGGTCCTCGCCCGCGGGATGCAGCAGGCCGTCCTGCCGGATCACCCAGCGGTCACCGGTCTCGGCGGCGCTGTCGTAGCCGGCCGTGCGGGTGCGCAGGCTGCAGCCGTCCGGACAATCGACCCGCAGGGAGGCGCCGGGCGCGATCGTCGCGTCCTTCTCCTCCGCGCCGCGGTCGATGGTGAGCGTGTGCTCCCGCTTGTCCTGATTGGTCACGGTGATGGCCAGGGCGGGGCTGACCGACAGGACGAGGAGGCCGAGAACCGGGGCAACAGATCGGATCGACATGGGACTTTGCTCCTGAACCCGAGAGATCATCAGCGACGCGCGCCGGGCCGCCAATCCGCATCCCGATCCGGTGCAGAAGCATCGCGGCGCCCGCACGCGTCGATCTGATGTCTAAACTTACGAGTTCAAGCAAGATTACGGCGATTTAATATTATTGTACTTCACGTATTTCGATGAACTTTAATCCTGGAACGCGCGAATGGTGAGAATGAACACTTCGTGTCCCGCCCGCGCGGCCGGATCGACGCCGATCCGCGAGATCTGCCCGTCGAGGAGCGCGATGTCCTGCGTGCAGGGTCCGGCCAGGGCGGGGCCGGCCAGCACCGCGACGGACAGGTCGGCGGCGATTCCGATCGAGATGGTCCTCATGGTGTGGGTCTCCCGGGTGGTCTGCCGGACCGCGCGGGACCGGTCGCGCCCGACGCGGGGCTGATCCTGAGGGGAGGCCGCCCGGGACGGCCGCCGGTCGGGAGATGCGGCGACCCTGTCCGTGGCCTCCCGGACGGGGCCGGGAGGCGCGGGGCCGCGCGGCGAACCCCGCGGGAGCATCCCGGGCGCGGCGACGTTGCCGCCATGACGGGGGCGGCGGCCCCGCTCTCCCGGCGCGACGCGTGGATGAGGCGCGCATGCTCGACCCCGAGACACCGGCATGCACGACCGCCCCGCCCCGGCCCGTCGCGCGCGGTCCGCTGATCTCGCTCCTCCTCGCCACCACGATCCCGATCGTCCTGTTCGGGGCCGGGGCCGCCTACCTGGCCGCCACCCAGACCCGGGCCGGGGTCCGGCGGGCCGCCGCCGAGACCGTGACGCAGGTGGCCGAGCGGGTGACGAGCGCGGTCGGCGAGGAACTCGCGGTGCTGACGACGCTCGCCCTGTCGCCGGCGCTCGACGCGCCGAACCTCGCCGCCTTCTACGACGAGGCGCAGCGCATCACCCGCGCGCGCCCGCTCTGGGAGACGGTCTCGCTCGTCGGCGCGGATGGCCGGCAGATCCTCAACCTGCTGCGCCCGCTCGGCAGCGCGCTCGGGCCGGCGGCCGACCTGCCGACGATCGAGGCGGTGCGGCGCACGCGCGCGCCCGCGATCGGGGGCGTCGGGCCCGTCGGACCGATCAGCGGCAAGCGCCTCGTCTCCGTCTGCGCGCCCGTCGCGCGGGATCAGGCGCTGCGCGACGTGCTCTGCGTCGGGCTCAGCCCCGAGGGCATCCGCGCCATCCTGGCCCAGGCCGGCGCGCCGGCGGGGTGGATCGGCACCATCGTCGACCGGGAGGGGCGGCTCATCGCCCGCAGCGTGCCGGGCGACGAGCGGGTCGGCCGGCCCCCGGACGCGGCGATGCGGGAGGCGGTGGCGCGCGCCCCGCAGGGCCTCTACCGCAGCGAGGCGCAGGACGGGGTCGAGGTCGACACCGTCTACCAGACGCTCGCCGGGACCGGCGGCTGGTCGGTCCACTTCGCGATCCCGAGCGACGCCCTCGACCAGCCGGTCGCCCGGTCGCTGATCCTGCTGGTGGCCGGCCTCGCGGCCGCCCTGGCCCTGGCGGTGGGCCTCGCGGTCCGGACCGGCCGCGAGATCGCGGAGCGGCGGCGGGGCGAGCAGCTTCGCGCCGCGCTGGCGCTCGCGACGAGCGAGGAGCGGGCCGCGGTCGCGATCGCCGCCGCGGAGCTCGGGACCTGGCGCTGGGACCGGGGCGGCGGCCGCATCGTCGGCTCCGCCCGGACGCGCGACCTCCTCGGCCTGCCCGCGACGGCGGCGGCGCCGGACGCCTTCGGGTGGCCCGACCGGGCCGTCCTCGCCGTCGTCGCGCCGGAGGACCGCGACCGCCTGGTCGCGGCGGTCGAGGAGGCCCTGCGCCGGGGCGCGGGGCTCGACATCGAGTTCCGGGTGACCCCGGCCGGGCAGCAGGCGCGCTGGCGGCGCCTGATGGGCCGCGAGGAGCGCCCGGACCTGCCGCGGGCGGGAGGGGGCCGCGGAGAGGGCGCGGTGCTGCACGGCGTGATCGCCGACATCGAGCCGCGCAAGCGCGCCGAGGCGGCGCATCACGACCTGCTGCGCCGCCTCGCCCAGGCCCAGGAGGACGAGCAGCGGCGCATCGCCCGCGAGCTGCACGACCAGGTCGGGCAGACGGTCACCGGCCTCTCCCTCGGCCTGAAGGGACTCGAGGATCTCCTCGCCCGCGGGCCGAGCCCGCCGCGGGCCCGCGACCAGGTCCGCTGGCTGCAGGGCCTCGCGGGCGAGATCGGGCGCGACATCCACCGCACCGCCTCCGACCTGCGCCCGAGCGCCCTCGACGATCTCGGCCTCGTCAACGCGCTCGCGGCGCTCGGCGCCGATTGGACCGCCCGCTACGGGCTCGGCGTTGACGTCCAGGCATTCGGGTTGTCCGCGCGCCTGCCGCTTGAGGTGGAGACCGCCATGTACCGCGTCGCGCAGGAGGCCCTCACGAACGTGCTCAAGCACGCCCGCGCGACCCATGTCAGCGTCGTGCTGGAGCGCCGCGGCGAGCGCCTCGGCGTGGTGATCGAGGATGATGGCACCGGCTTCGACCCGGAGGCCTGCGCCCCGCCGGCGGAGGGGCGGCCGCGGCGCCTCGGCCTTTCCAGCATCCGCGAGCGCCTGAGCCTGATCGGCGGGACCCTGCGCGTCGAATCCGCGCCGGGCTCGGGCACGACCCTGTTCATCGACGTCCCCCTCGCACCGATGCCGGAGGCCCGATGGCCGAGATCCGCGTGACCCTGGCCGACGACCACCCGATCGTGGTCACCGGCATCAAGGCGCTGCTGGCGAGCGCGCCGGACCTGCACCTCGTGGGCGAGGCCGCCACCGGCTCGCAGGCGCTCGAGGTCATCTGCGCGACCGAGCCGGACGTCGCGATCATCGACATGTCGCTGCCGGACCTCAACGGACTCGAGCTCGCGCGCCGCCTCGCCGAGCGATGCCCGCAGGTGAAGCTCCTGGCCCTGACCGTGCACGAGAGCCGGGCCTACGTGCAGCCGATGCTGCAGGCCGGGGCGCGCGGCTACCTCCTCAAGCGCTCGGCCGCCGACGAGCTGCTGCGGGCGATCCGGGCGGTGGCGGCGGGCGGGCTCTACCTCGACCCGGCCGTGGCCGACAAGGCGCTCCCCGGGGCGCCCGCCGCCCGGTCCGCGGAACCCGGCGGCGCGGATCTCAGCCCGCGGGAGACGGAGGTGCTCCGGCACACGGCCCAGGGCTTCAGCAACAAGGAGATCGCGCTGCGGCTCGACGTCAGCGTCAAGACCGTCGAGACCTACAAGGCGCGCGCGGCCGAGAAGCTGCACCTGCGCACGCGCGCCGACATCGTGCGCTTCGGCGCGGCCCGCGGCTGGCTCGATCCGCTGCGCGAGACCCCGCCGTGACCGGCCCCGCCCTCACGGATCCGCGCGGGAGAGCGGGATGGCGGGGCCGGTCGCGCGGCGGGACGGGGCGATCCCGGCGCTGGTCCGGGGCAGGGGGCGCGGGCGCCCCGGGGAGAGCGGGCGCCCCGGCAGGATGCCGCGTCGCCCGCTCGGTTCTCCGGCCCGCCGCGGCGAGGGGGCTCAGCCGCTGGTGGCGACGCTGACGGATTGGTCGGCGTTGACCGGGGTGCCGCTGCCCTTGGTCCAGGCCGGCATCGCCTTGATTTGGTCGTCGGTGATCCCGCGGGCGACCAGCCGGTCGCCGTTCATCGACACCTTGTCGAGCGGGACCGCGACCTGCTTCTCGCCGAGACCGAGCACGCCGCCGTGCCCGATCACGATGCTGGCATGCCCGTCGCCGCCGCGCACGACCTGCTCGACGTCGCCGAGCACCTCGCCCTTGGCGTTGTAGAGGTTCATGTCGGTGAGCCGCGAGACCTTGATCGCTCTCGTCCCGGCCGCGTTGGTCGAGCCGGTCTTGTCCGCACCCTTGAGGTCGTTGCTGCCGAGCGTCTCGAAGATCGACATGCCGTGCGGCCCGACCGTCATCAGGACCGGGTCGCCGTCCTTCGACTTGGCCTGGATGACGAAGGATTCCGCCACCACCTTGACGTCGCTGAAGCCGGCATTCTGCAGGTCCTGACGGATCTTGTTGGCCGTCACGAGGCTCGCGTGCTGCTGGCTCCCGGGCTGGCCGGCCTGCGCGGCGGAGGGGCTGGTCTGCGTCTGCGCGCCGTTGCCCTGTGCGAGGGCGGGACCGGCGAGGGCGGGACCGGCGAGGGCGGGACCGGCGAGGGCGACCAGGAGAGCGGTCGCCGCACCTGTGATCTTGGTCATGTGCCTTCCTCAGCTTGGCTTCGTGGGATGAGGCGCCCCGGCCCGCGGCCGCGGCGCCCGCTCCTGCCAGATGGAGGCCGTGATCCGCCCGCGTCAGTCGGGGAAAACCGTGCCCGGCGCCGTGCCTGTCGGGAAATCCCCCGACTTGATCGGCGCGGGATGCAGCCCGACGTCGAGTCGCAGGGGCGCCGAGGCGCGCCGGACCTGCGGATTGCGCCGGACCGGGCCGGTCCCGCCTCCGCTTCGACCTCTCCGATCGGAGGATGATCCGACATGCCCGTCTCGCTTCAGGCCGGCCTGTGGGGCCTGTTCAGCGGCTCGGCCCTGGTGCTCGGGGCCGCCCTCGCGTGGTTCCTGCGCATCCCGCAGCGGCTCATCGCGGCCGTGATGGCGTTCGGATCGGGCGTGCTGATCTCCGCCCTCTCGTTCGAGCTGATGGACGAGGCCTACCGGACCGGCGGCTTCGACGCGACCTCGCTCGGCTTCCTCGGCGGCGCCGCGGTGTACACGGGCGCCAACGTCTACCTCTCCCGCCGGGGCGCCCGGCACCGCAAGCGGTCGGGCGGGACCGAGGACGGCCGGCAGCCCGGGGATGCCGGCAGCGGTCTCGCGATCGCGGTCGGGGCGCTCCTCGACGGCATCCCGGAATCGATCGTCATCGGCGTGACCATGATCGGGGGCGGGGCGGTGAGCTGGGTGGCGGTGGTCGCCATCTTCCTGTCGAACGTGCCCGAGGGCCTCTCCAGCGCGGCGGGCATGCGCCGCGCCGGGCGCTCGGCCCTCTTCGTGTTCGGGCTCTGGACCGGCATCGCGGCGATCTCGGGCCTCGCCTCGCTGGCGGGCTACGCGGTCTTCTCGGGCTTCTCGCCCGCGGTGATCGCCGCCACCGAGGCCGTCGCGGCCGGCGCCATCCTGGCGATGATCTCCGACACGATGATCCCGGAGGCCTTCGCGATCGCGCACGATTACGCGGGCCTGATCACCGTGGCGGGCTTCCTGGCGGCCTTCGTCCTGTCCAAGCTGGGCGGCTGAGGGCCGGGCGGCCTCCCGCGGGGATCCGCCGGCGGCGCGGGGCGCGGCGCTACCGGTCCTCGGCCGCCCGCTCGGCCGCCCGCTCGGCCCCGAGGAGGTTCAGCCGCCTGTACTCCGCGCGCACGAGGCGGTGACACTCGCAGCAATCCGCTTCGAGGGCGGCCCGGTCGCGCAGCGTGATGCAGGCCCGCCTCTGGCTGACGATGCCCTCGCTCTCCAGGCACTCGATCTGCTCGCTGACGCTGGCGCGCCGCACCCCGAGCAGGTCGGCGATCAGCTGGTGGCTGACGCAGACCTCGTCCTCGCCGAGCCAGTCCCGCGCCAGGAGCAGCCAGCGCCGGACGCGGTGCTTCATCGGGTGGCGCGCGTTGCACAGGCTGAGCTGGGCCGACTGGGTCATCAGCGCCTGGATGTAGCTGAGACCGGTCCGGCGCAGGGTGGCGCTCGCCTCCATGAGCCGCGCCGCCTCCTCGGCGCCCAGGCGCAGCGCCGAGCCCGGAACCTGGACCGAGACACGCAGCGTGGCGCGCCGGGTCCCGAGCAGGATGCCGAGCCCGGTCATGCCGAAGCGGCCGACGAGGCCGACCCCGTGCGCACCGTCGGCCTGGGTCCTGGCCTGCACGGAGGCGAGACCCCGCTCGATGAAGTAGACGTGCTGGATCTCCGTCCGCGGCTCCTCCAGCACCTGCTTGCGGCGCAGGGGAACCCGCTGGAGGTGGGGACGGATGAGGGCCCACTCGGCCTCGGGCAGGGCCGCCAGCAGCAGGTTCGGCGTGGTGAGCGCCTCGGGACGCGCCTCTGCCCCCTCGTCAGTCACGCGGCACGCCCACGCGCTCTCTCGCCAGACATCCATCGCGCGAGCATATCCGAACGAAACTCGACGGTCGGTCCCGAGCCGAGGCCCCTCGGCGTCAATGCAGCATCGCCGCCGCGCGGTCGATAAGACATCCTGCGCAGATGATTTTCAACCGACGAGCGGGGTCGGCGCCGTCACGATAGCGAGATGTCGACTCTCTTCCTGGTTCGATCATCCGCCCGATCTGCGTGGGATGCCTCTCTGCTGATCGCGGCGGGATCCGACCGGACGGCCCGCGGCCGCGCCGGCGGCCCCGATCCCGCCGCCGGCCGAGCGATCCGCTCCCCCGCGCGTTGGCAGGGGAGCGGGCCCGTCCGGTCCGCGCAGGGCGGGCGGGATCGCGCGCCGGACAGGAGACGCGCCGATGATGCCCCGGCCCAAGCTGATCGCCTGCGACGTCATCGGCACGCTGGTCTCGCTGGAGCGCATGCGCCCGCTCCTGACCGGCCTCGGCCTGCCGCCGGCGGCCCTGGAGATCTGGTTCGCCTCGGCCCTGCGGGACGCCTTCGCGCTGGCGATCACCGACCGGTTCGCCCCCTTCCGCCTCGTGCTGCGGGGGGAACTCGCCTCCCTGCTCTCCGCGCACGGCCTCCCGGTCCGCATGGAGCGTCTCGACGCCGTCCTCGACGGCATGGCCGAGCTCGATCCCCAGCCGGATGCCGCGGAGGCGCTCGCCCTCCTGACCGAGGCCGGCTTCCGCGTGGCGGCGCTGAGCAACGGGTCGGCCGAGGCGACCGAGCAGCTGCTCCGTCGCGGCGGCCTGCACCGCCACGTCGAGATGGTGCTGTCGATCGACCAGGTGCAGCGCTCGAAGCCCCGGGCCGAGGTCTACCTCTCGGCCGCGCAGGCCGCCGGCGTCGCGCCCGGCGAGGCGGCCCTCGTGGCCGCCCATGCCTGGGACACGCACGGCGCCAAGGTGGCGGGCCTCGGGGCGGCCTTCGTGGCGCGCGGCCAGATCTACCCCCGCGTGCTGGTGCAGCCCGATCTGCAGGGCGAGGCGCTGCGCGACGTGGCGCTCGCCCTGGCCGCGCTGGATCCCGCGCCGGCGGGCGCTCGCGCCGGCGGCTGACGGCCTCCGGCGCGCGGGCAGGTCTCGCGCGAGCCGGCGCGGGAAGCCCGCCCCGGCCCGGGCCGTCACCCGCGCCGGCTCGCGCGAATCCAGGTCGAGCCGCTCGCGGCGGTCGCCGCGCAGCCGTCTCTCGCCCCTTTCCGCACCCCGCGCGGCGATATGATCGAGCCAATCGCCAGTGTCGTGCCGCCGGCCTCGGCTCGGAGGACGACGGCTCTCCTGGGTCAACCCGGTCTTCCGCGGCATCGCCGCGCCGCGATTCCATCGCGGCGACGCGCCCTCGATCGACGCCAGCGCCGGGGCGATGAAGTCCCCGGTATTGCGCCCGAACTCGGTGTCGCGGAACGGCTCCGACATCGTCCGCATCCGATCAGGCCGCGATCGGCCGGGTCCCGTCGAATGGTCGACGGTGCGGCGGTGATTCGCCGTGCCGGGCCCGCGAGATCTCGCGAGGGTTTCGGTCCGGCGAGGATTTCGCCTGCCGCACGATTCGGCACGATATGGAGGGGCACCGGCCCGGCGCCATATGCCCGGCGGATCATGCACCACATGAACGCGAACATGATGCCGGAGGGCATGGCCATGCCGCAGGCCGGGCCGGCCCCGCACTGATCGGGCGGCCGGGCCCGGAGGCCCCCGCTCCCGGATCACGATCCCGGGCCGCGCGCGGACCCCGCCCGGAACGTCCCTTCACCCCGGTGGTCGGCGAGGCCCGCGACCTCCGGCGGGAGCCCGTCGGGCTCCTGCGGGAGCCGGTCGGAGGCGGATCCGTGCGGCCGCCGCGAGCGGGCACCGGCAGCCCTCGCGGCGCCGCGGCCCAGGATCTCGTCGTAGAGCCGCAGCAGGTCGTCGCCCTGGTCGGCCGCACGGCGCAGCGGCGGGCCGGGCGGCGGCGGCGCCTGGAACCGCGCCGGATCCGCGTCGATCGCCCCCAGCACCTCCCGCAGCGGGCCCGGCGTCGAGACGTCGATCACGAACCCGTCCACCCCCGGCCGCACCTCCTCCCCCACCGCGCCCCGGTCGCTCGCCACGACCCACAGACCGAACGCCCGCGCCTCCCGCGACACGAGACCGAAGCTCTCCGGCCACAGCGACGGCACCAGCAGCACGTCAAGCTCCCCGTACAACCCCCCGATCTCCTCCTGCGCCACGGGGCCCACGATCCGCACCGGCGTCGTCCCCCACACCTCCTCGCTCGCGGAGCCCGGCTCCCGCGACAGGTCGACCAGCGTCAGGCCCAGGCACCGGAACGGCGTCGTGCGCAGCACCACCTCAAGCAGCGGCGCCCCCTTGTGCGCCTCCAGACCCCCCACGTGGCCCAGCCGCACCCGCGGACCCCGCCCCGCCCGCCGCGCCGGTACCCGCCCCAGCGACAGACCGTTCGGCACGCTCCGCACCTCCGGGAACCCCGCCGCCCGGTACAGGCCCGCGAAGCTCTCCGACACCGCCAGCACCCGGTCCGCCCCACACAGAAGCCGCCCCAGCCGCCGCCGCCGCAGGAGCTGCGCCCCCGCCCCGTGCGGCGCGTCCGAGGCCGCCTCCAGCAGGTCCGGCGAGGGACGCACCACCTGCCCGTCCCGGTCGAGCAGGAACTGGTGGTCCGAGATCCACCAGCCGTCGTGCACCGTCACCACGTGCCGCAGGCCCCGCGCCTGCGCCGCCTCCACCACCGACCCGCTCAGCCGCTGCACGCAGTGGAAGTGCACCAGGTCCGGGCACAGCCGGTCCAGGAACTCCCCGAACAGCGCCCCCAGCGCCGGGTTGAACGGGCGCCAGTCCATCCCGGGCTCCAGCGGCGTCGACAGCCGCAGCACCGGAACCCCCCGGTAGCCGTCCAGCCGCGCCCGGCCCGCCGGCTGCACCCCCTCGTCGCTCGCCGCCACCGCGAAGGCGTAGCGCTCCCCCGCCGCCGCCAGGAAGTGGTCGAGGTTGTCGCGCACCACCCGCGTCGCCCCGCCGATCGTCTGGGGCGGGAAGAACACGTTCACCAGCAGGATCCGCGGCCGCGCCGCCGCCACGGCGGGCGCCGCCGGCCGCGCCAGCACGGACGCCACCCGCCCCGCCCCCGCCGCCAGCCCGTAATCCCGCCGCGCCTTGCGCCGCGCCGCCAGGCCGATCCGCCGCCGCAGCCCGGCATCCCCCACCAGCCGCTCCAGCGCCGAGGCCCACTCCTCGGGCGTGTCGGCAAACAGCACGTCCTCGCCCTCGACCAGGATCTCCCGGTAGGTGCGCGTCCCGCTCACCACCGAGGGCACCCCGGCCACCGCCGCCTCCAGCCACTTGATCTCGCTCTTGGCGTCCGCCGCCGCGCCGGGGGCGAGCACCGCCAGGTTCACGTCGACCCCCGACAGGATCTCCCAGTAATCCTCCACCTGCGCGGTGAAGCCGAGGCGGCGGATCCGGTCCCGGTGGGCCGCGAAGGCGGGATCGAGGGTGAGGTGGCCGGCGATCAGCAGGCGCAGCTGCGGGTGGCGCTCCAGCAGGCGCAGCAGGGCCGGGCCGGCCAGGGCGTTGAAGTCGCGGTTATGCGCCTTGGTGCCCGAGCCGTAGAACAGCGTCACGGGCGCCTCCGGGCGGGCGGGGGCGGGGTCCGGCCGGTCGAGGAAGGGGGCGTTGCGCTGGTCGAGGCCGTTGCGCAGGACGTGGCAGCGGCCCGTGCGCAGGAGCGGGCGCATGGCCTCGGCGAGAGCCGGGGTGGAGGCGAGGCCCTCGTCGCACTGGGCGAGGGCGAAGCGGAACAGGGGCACGCCGAACTGCAGCCCGACGTAGTCCTCGGGGGAGATCTGGCCCTCGAAGCTGTCGAAGGGGTCGGGGTAGCAGCGCGCGTCGAAGATGAGGTCGTCGACGTCGTAGAAGGTGGGCAGGCCGAGGGCGCGGGCGTAGAGGATGCTGTGGAGGATGTCGGGGAAGGCGGGGAGGCGGTAGAAGAGGGCGGCGCGGGCGGTGTGCAGGGCCTGGCGGAAGGCCCGGGCCTGGTCGGGGGAAGACGCGGACGGTCCATCCGGCGTGCTCGAGCTGGCGGCGGCGCTGCTCGACGCGGTAGTGGACGCACTGGGGCAGGTCGAGGTTGGCCAGGATGGCGACGGTCGGCCGCGGCGAGGGGACGGGCGAGGGGACGGGCGAGGGGACGGGCAAGGGGACGGGCAAGGGGGCGGCGAGGGGGAGGTCGGCGGCGAGCCGGTTCAGGGCCTCGTCCAGGAGGGCGTCGGCCTCGGCGCGGCGGCCCTGGCGGTACTCCGCGCGGGCGGCCTCGCAGGCGGCGTCGAAGGCCCGGCCGAGGATGCCGAGCCCCGCCTCGCGCCAGCGCGCGTCCTTGATCCAGCGCGGCGACGACGCCCGGACCTGCGCGCAGGCGGCCGGCAGATCTCCGGTGGCGGCCAGGCACTCGGCGGCGTGGATGTGGCTCCAGAGGCTCGACCGCGGGTCGGCCGCGGCGGCCGCGTAATCGGCGGCCGCGGCGGCGAGGTCGCCCAGGGCCCGCGCGGCCTCGCCGCGGCCGTGCAGCCGGCGGGCGGTCGGGCCGCCGCGCGCGATCGCCTCGTCGTAGGCCCGGCGGGCGAGCGCGAAGCGCTGGCGCAGCAATTCCCGCATCCCGACGAGGCCGAGGAACGCGGCCTCGTCGGGGCCGGACACCACGTCGAGACGACCCGCCGGGAACCCGAAATCGAGCCAGTGCTCCAGCACCTGCGTGCGCGGCAGGGCGGCGCCCCGGGGCAGCGCGGCCCGGTAGCCCGCGAGATCGAAGCAGCGCGGGAAGACCGTCTCGCCGATCAGGGCGGCGAGGTGGGCGGACTCGTTCGGCGCGAAGCCCCGCTCGATGCCGGTGCACAGCCAGTGCCGATAGAGCGACGCGTCGTCGGGGAGGTCCTCGACCGGGTACACGGCGCGGTAGAAGGCGGGATCGAACATCGCCTCGGCGTGGATCGGGGCCAGGCGCGCGATGCCCTGCTCCACGAAGAGACGAAGTCCCTCCGCCCGCACCCGCGGCGGGGGGCCGATCCAATCGGCATTCAGCTGGACGAACTGGGCGAGGTCGAACCGAAGCAGCCAGGATCCCGGCACCAGGCCGTGCTGCCGCAGGAAGGCCGCGAAGGCATCGGCGGCCTCGGGGTCACCGTCCCGCACCGCGACGCGCGCGAAGGCGTCGGCGTCCGACGCAATGTCGAGGGCGTAGGGCCGCTTCTCCTCGCGTCCGTGCCGCAGGTAATGGGCGATGAACTGCCAGTCCTCCGTGAACCGCGACGCGAGGTCAGGATTGAGATCGCGGTAGAGGCTCGGGCGGAAATCCTTCGGCAGCGGGCCGTGCTCGGCGCTGAGATCGGCCAGATAGCCCTCGACGCTGCTCTGCCGCCCCTCCCGGCGGCCGTGCCGGAGATAATGTTCGAGCAGCTCGCCCCGGCCGGTGAGGTGATGAAGGTCGGGGTAGAGCGTATAGTAAAAATTTTCATCAAAGTCGCTCACCCCGTCCTTCGCCGAAGGACGCCGTATTTTTCCGAGCGCAAGTCGTAAACTGCTGAAAATTCGCCTCATCTGAACGATTTGGAATACTCCAGGCCGGACAGGCATAGCACGACACGGCGGTGAAATACCCGATCGAATGGCGCGCGGTTGTAACTCATGTGAATTTCGGCCGGCCCGCAGGCCGGTGATCATCGCGCCGGCCGCGCGACCGGATGACGTCCCGTGCCCGCGACGGGGACGCGGGGGAGCGGGATGGTCGCTCGCGCCCGTCCCTCCGCCCGTCCCGGTCCGGGCGCGCCGAACCGGCCGGCACCGGCCGGGAGCCGGTCGACGCGTCCGCGCGACCGCCTCGCTCACGCAGAGGAAGACCAGGATGGGCATGACGAAGGTCGATTTCGCCGGAAAGCACTTCTACCTCGATGCGGCGGGCGGCATGGACCTCGTTGGACATCAGGTCAGCGCCGGCGCGTACGAACCGCCGCTTCCGTTCCTGATGATGGCGACGTACCTGCGCAGCGAGGGGATATTCGTCGATGTCGGCGCGAATACCGGGGTCTATTCCGTGATGGCCGGCATCCTGGCGGAGGACCGCACGGTCCTCGCGTTCGAGCCGCTCGCGGCCCTGGTCGCGGTGCTGAGACGCAATCTGGCGGCGAACGGGCTCACCGACCGGGTCACCGTCCACGAGCTCGCCCTCAGCGACGTGTCGGGGGAGGCGACGCTCCACCTCCCCGATCCGAGCCACGGCCTGCTGGAGACGAGCGCGTCCCTGGAGCACGACTTCAAGGCCGTCCACGGGACGGTCCGGGTCGCGGTCAGGACGCTCGACGAACTCGACATCCGCGAGCGGATCGCCGTCATCAAGGTCGATATCGAGGGGCACGAGCACGCCTTCCTCGGCGGCGCGCGCGAGACGATCAGGCGGGATCGGCCCTTCGTCTTCGCCGAAGTGGTCGGGCCCGCCAAGCGGGGGGCCCTGAGGGCCTTCCTGGCGGACGTGAACTACCTCGACTTCAGATTGCGGCCCGACCTGGCGATCCACGATGGCGAGGTCGTGTTCGACGAGCTGGCCTGGAACCACGCCTTCGTCCCGGCCGAGCGCCTGGAGAAGTTCAAGGAGGCCTGCGACTCCTGCGGAGTGGTCATGGTCCGCAGGTTTCGCCTGACATAGGAATATAGTCTCTTCCACGCCCGCCTGGCGCAGGGCCGGCGCCCAAGCCGCCCGTCCCCTGAACGGCCTCGATCGTCCCGGTGCCGCCCACGCCGCTCGCCGGCACCGCGCCGGAGGGGCGCGGGCCGTCGCGGCCCGCCCCGGGGCCGCGTGGGGCGCCGGGCCCCGGGAGGGCGCGCGCCGCGGTCATTCGATTTTCATCTGACCACCATCGGAACTATGCGTTCCTTTTCTGCGCTGCCGCGGCCCAGCATCCGCACCGAGAGCCGCGCGCCGGGAGGCGCCGACAGGACCGGCTCGCGGAGTCCCGAACGACGCGTCCGACAGCCCGGTTTCCCGTCCGGCCGCCCTCGGCCCGGCTCGCTCCGGCGCTCCTCGCCCTCCTGCCCGGCGGCTGCGTCGCGGCCGCGCGGCGAGGGGCCTATGCGGCGCCGCGCGCGGGTGCGCCGCCGTCGCGCGGTCGGCTGGGCGATCGCGCCCGCCAGGGTCGCGGACCGGCCCGAAGCGCACGGTCGGGTTGATCTGGGTCAAGGCCCGGCCCGTCCGCCGTGTCACCACTCACCTGCGAAGACGGGAGGACACCATGGCGAGCGAGACCAACAGGGGCGAGACCTCACGCGCGTTCGGGGCCGGCGATCCCTGGTCCGGCCTGATCCCGGACGCCGCCCTCTGGACGTCGTTCGGCGTCGACCTGCCGTTCCGGCTGAGCGCGGAGATCCTGAGCTTCGCCGCCCGGCGGCTGCAGGCGCAGTCGGAGCACGTCGCGGCGATCGGCCGGTGCAAGTCGCCGGTCGAGGCGCTCAAGCTCCAGCTCGCCTTCGTCACCCGCGCCGTGTCGGAGTATCAGCGCGAGGCGGGGACGCTCTCGCAGGACGTGGCGGATTCCGCGCGCCCGGCCAGGGCGGCCTGAGCGCCGGGGACGCTCCGAACCGATCGTCCGGACATCGGCTCGCCCGGTCGTGTGCCCGGCCCCGTGGCGGCCGCGCGCGCTCGCGGCGTCGCGCATGCGCGCATCCGCCGGGCCGCGGCGGCGCCGCCCTCCGGGATCGCCGTCAGGATCTCGCCGTGCTCCGCGTGCGGGCGGTGGATGCGGGCCCTCCGGTTCGGCCCGTGCGGGGGCGGTCAGGCCAGGTCCGGCTCCGGCTTGGCCGCGGCCTTGGCGGTGGCCAGGACCTTGTCGACGCGCCGCCCGTCCATGTCGACCACCTCGAAGCGCCAGCCGGCCACGTCGATGGCCTCGCCGGCGCGGGGCAGCCGCTGCAGGTGCGCGATGACGAGGCCCGCCACCGTCTCGTAGTCGCGCCGCTCGGGCAGGGGGACGCGCAGCTGCTCGGCCATCTCGTCCACCGGCATGCTCCCGGCCAGCAGCCAGGACCCGTCCTCCCGCCGCACCGCCTCCGGGTCGGGATCGTCCGTGTCGGCCCGGAAGGCGCCCGCGATGGCGTCCAGGATGTCGGCCGGGGTGACCACCCCGTCGAAATGGCCGTACTCGTCGTGCACGAGGGCGATGGGCACCTCGGCTCGGCGCAGGGCCGCGAGGGCGTCGAGGGCGCCGAGCCGGTCGGGCACGACCGGCGCCGCCCGGATATGCGCCCGCAGGTCGAGGGGCCGACCCTGGAGGAGGTCCGGCAGCAGGTCGCGCACCTGGACGATGCCCAGGATCTCGTCCTGGCGGCCCTCCCCGACCGGGAGGCGGGCATGGGACGTGCGCAGGAGGGTGTCGCGGATCGCCGCCTCGCTGTCGGTGAGGTCGAGGCGCGTCACCTCGGTGCGCGGGGTCATCACGCCGCGCACGGTGCGGTCGGCGAGGCGCAGCACGCCCGCGATCATCCGGTGCGCGTCGGTCTCGATCACGCCGGCCGTCTCGGCCTCGGCCA
This sequence comes from Methylobacterium sp. CB376, assembly GCF_029714205.1. Classification (NCBI taxonomy): domain Bacteria; kingdom Pseudomonadati; phylum Pseudomonadota; class Alphaproteobacteria; order Hyphomicrobiales; family Methylobacteriaceae; genus Methylobacterium; species Methylobacterium sp. CB376. The sequence goes on from NZ_CP121648.1 coordinate 6,264,314, forward strand.
CGACGGCGCGGACCTCCTCCTCGGTCACCGCCTCGGGCGGCTCCGCCGCCGCGCCGAACAGCCCGAAGATCAGCCGGGTCGAGGCGTCGAGCAGCCAGACCACCGGGCCGGCGGCGCGCGACACCGCGGCCATCGGGCCGGCGACGAGGCAGGCGATCCGCTCGGGATGGCGCAGGGCGAGGCTCTTCGGCACGAGTTCGCCCACCACCACGGAGAGGTAGGTGATCAGGCCGATCACCACCCCGTAGCCGGCGGGCTGGGCCAGGCCCGGCGACAGGCCGGCCTCCTGCAGGAACTCGGCGAGATGCTGGCCGAGCGCCGCGCCCGAGAAGGCGCCGGCGAGCACGCCGATCAGGGTGATGCCGATCTGCACCGTGGAGAGGAAGCGCCCCGGCTCCTCCGCCAGGGCGAGCGCCGCCCGCGCCCCCGCCCGGCGCTGCTCGGCCATGACCTGCAGCCGCGCCTTGCGGGCCGACACCACGGCGAGTTCCGAGAGGGAGAAGACGCCGTTGAGGAGGATGAGCAGGAGCGCGACGGCGAGTTCGAGCACGGTCCCTCGGGGCGACGGGGGCGGGGCGGCACCTTAGCAGACTTGCACGGGGCCATTCTGCTCGGTCTCCTGGTGTCGCATCAGGTTTCGCCGACGCGGTGCTTCGGTTCGCCGCCGAACCGCTGACCCCTTCGGCACCGACAGGCGGAACGACGCTTTGGTGGGGCGGCGCATCCCGGTCGATCGCCGGGCGCCGCGACCGGGACGCCGGGATCCCGGCCCGCCCGGCCGGCGTTCGCCCGCATGACCATCCGGCTTCCGCCCCGCGCCCGGCTCTGGCGCCCGCAGAGGGTGCTCGTCACGCCCGCCGCCCTCGATCACGCCCACGGCCGCCAGATGGTCGCGCGGCTCGAGGCGCTCGGCCTGCCGGTCGAGCGCCTGCGCGGCAACCGCCTCACCGGCCTCGGCGCGGAGGATCCGCGGCGGGCCTACCGGGAGGCCAAGAACACCCTGGCGGTCGTCGCCGCGCCGCCCTCCAGGCTGGCCCTGCAGCCGATCCCGCCCAGCGCCGATTGGCGCCTCGACCTCGCCGAGGGCTGCCCGGCCCATTGCCAGTACTGCTACCTCGCGGGCTCGCTCCAGGGCCCCCCGGTGACGCGCGCCTACGCCAATCTCGACGAGATCCTGGCCGTCCTGCCGCGCTACGCGGGGGCCGGCGGCGTCACCTCCGCGAGCGAGGCGCGGGCCGCCGAGGGCACGACCTTCGAGGCCTCCTGCTACACCGACCCGCTCGCGATCGAGCACCTGACCGGCTCGCTCTCCGCGACGATCCGGCATTTCGGCGCCTGGGACGCCCCGGTGCAGCTGCGCTTCACCACCAAGTTCGCCGCGGTCGCGCCATTGCTCGGCCTCGCGCATGCGCGGCGCACCCGCATCCGCTTCTCCCTCAACGCCGCGCCGGCGGCGCGCTACGAGGGCGGCACCGATCCGTTGCCGGCCCGCCTCGCCGCGATGCGGGAGGCGGCCCTGGCCGGCTACCCGGTCGGCCTGACCCTCGCGCCGATCCTGCCGCTGCCCGGCTGGCGCGACGCCTACGGCGCGCTCCTCGCCGATATCGGCGCGGCGCTGGCCGGGGTGCCGGACCTCGACCTCACGGCGGAATGCATCACCCACCGCTTCACCCCGGGCTCCAAGACCGTGCTGGAGGGCTGGTATCCGGGCTCCGACCTGCCGATGCGCGAGGAGGAGCGCAGCCGCAAGCTGACCAAGTTCGGGTCGGTGAAGTACGTCCTCCCAAAGCCGCAGATGGCCGAATTGCGCGCCGAGATCGGCGCGCTCCTCGCCGCGCGGCTGCCGCAGGCGCGGCTCCTCTACTGGACCTGACGGGCGCGGCGGGACGAGGGGCCCGCCGCGGCGGATCACCGGCTCTTCTGGTAGAGCTTGCTGGCGATCTCGAAAATCTCCTGCGGCGCGTAATCCGGCGCGAAGGCCCCGTAATTGCCGTCGAGCTCCGGGATCTTGCCGCCCTGCGGCGGTCCGTCGACGATCTCCAGCGGCCCGGGCGGGTCGCCCGGCAGTGCCACCTCGTCGTTCGACCACACCCCCGCCATCTCCGGGTAATCCGGCGAGCCGAACGTGTAGAGGCGCCGGTGGGAGCCCTCCTGCAGGTATTTCTGGCACTCGGGGACGCGGCCGAGATCGATGTTGGGCGTCGGCAGCATCTTCTCGATCTCGACCCCGGTCAGCTTCTTCAGGGCGAGCGCGTAGGCGTGGGCGTGGACGGAGCCGCGCACCAGCAGGTAGCCGCAGACCTCGCGGCCCGTCGGGTCGGACAGCGTCTCGTAGACCCGCAGCTTGTGGAGCCGCGCGCCGCATTCGAGATGGAAGTTGTGCAGGAGGTCGATGATCAGGTTCCCGGTCGTCGTCACCATGTCCATGTTCCAGGACGCGGCGTTGGCGTTCATCGGCATGGCGCCGCCCGCATTCGACAGGAATGAGCCGGCCAGACGCGCGTCCTTCATGTCCTCGAACGGGGCCTTGCTGATATCGACCTGCTCGGTCTGGTCACCGGGGCCGTTGTTGAGCAGGGCGACGCCGGTCGAGACCAGCTCGACATGGCCGAGTTCTTCGGTGAAAATGCTCGACACCAGGCTGTAGAACGGCCTCAGCTTCGATTTGTTGCGGAAATTGAAGCTCTGAAACATGTAGTTTCCGAGCGTCGACATCTCGCCGTACTTGCCGCCGAGCAGCTCCTGCAGGGCGGCGGCGGCGTTCGGATCGGGCCTCTTGGGCTGGGGCAGTTCGGCCTGCAGGCGATCGAGCCTCATGAACATCGTTCGCGTCTCCGGTCGTGCGCGCGTGCGCCGGGGAGAAGCTGACGCTGCGTCGAGATGTTCCTTCGCGCATGCGCTTTTCGGGCACCGCCGATCTCCCGCCCCCGGGATCGTGGCTCCCGGGACGCAGCCGCGGACAAAGATGCCGGCAAATCCCGACGCCTGTTCCCTGCCGGGACGGGGTCGGAGACACTGTCCCGGGAGTTCTCGGTGGGGCGCGACGGGCGATGACGACTTGTATTCGGGTGGCCGCACTGGCCGGCGCAGCGCTCGCCTGCGGGCAGGCGGCCCGCGCCGCCGACCTCGCGCCCCGCCCGGTGCCGCCCGCTCCCGCCATCGCCCTCGACTGGTCCGGCTTCTATCTCGGCGCGCAGACGGGCGGGTTCGCGACCGGCCAGGGCCGGCGCACCTTCGTCAGCGGCGACGGCGGCGGCCTCACCCCGACCGTGTTCGGGGGGCGCGGCGGGCGGACCGGGATCGTCGCCGGGACCGTCGAGGGGCGCACGATCTTCGAGGGCGTCCATGCCGGCTACAACTGGCAGCGGGGCGACCTCGTCGGCGGGGTGGAGGGCGACCTCAGCGCCGCCGGGCCGCTCGACGACGTGCTGGCCAGCCTCCGGGGGCGCGTCGGCGTCGCGACGGGGCGCGCGCTCGTCTACGGCACGGCCGGCCTCGGGATCCTCTCCGCGCCGGGGGGACGGCTCGGCGTCTTCGTCGGCGGCAACGGCGGCAACGGCGGCAATGCCGGGCCGGGGGGCGCGGGCGGCGCGGGCGGCAACGGCTTCGGGACGCTCACAATCTCCCAGCCGGGCGCGACGCGCCTCGGCTTCGCCGGCGGCGCCGGGCTGGAGGTCAGGCTCACCCCGCGGGTCGGGGCGGGGGTCGAGGCCCTCTACTTCCTGTTCGACAAGGGCAGCCCCGGGATCCCGCGCGAGGCGCTCACCCTGCGCGGGCGCCTGACCTACCATTTCGGGGCCGAGGACCCGGCGGAGGGGCCGGGCGCCGCGCCCGCCTTCGGCGCCGCGCCCGCTTGGGGCGCCGCGCCCTCTTGGGGCGCCGCGCCTTCCTGGGCCGGCCTCTATCTCGGGGCGCAGTTCGGCGCCCTCTACAGCCCCTCGGGAACCCGCCTCGCCGCGGCGGCCCTGGCGAACGGCGAGGCCGGCGGGGCCGGTACCCGCGGCATCGACGGCGGCGGCGGGGGCGGCGGCGCCGTGGCCTTCGCGGCCCTGCAGCGGGGCGCCTCGGCGCTCGGCGGGCTGCATCTCGGCGCGAACGCGCAGAGCGCCCGCCTCGTCTACGGCGCCGAGGCCGACATCGATGCCGGCACCGACGCCAACCACCGCGTCCTCGGCAGCCTGCGCGGGCGCCTCGGCTGGGTGCTGGACCGCGACCTCCTGCTCTACGGCACGGCCGGCCTCGGGCTGGCGCGGGACGAGGGGGTTCGGCTGGTCTTCGCCGGCAATGGCGGCCCGGGCGGCAATGGCGGCCCGCTCGTCGCCGGGCCCGGGGGCGCCGGCGGCGCGGGGGGGCAGGCCCTCGCCCTGCGCGCGGCGGACACCCAGGTCGGCTTCGTCGCGGGGGCCGGCCTGCAGGCGCGCCTCACCGACCGTCTGACGGCGGGGGTCGAGGGGCTCTACTACGGTTTCCGGGCGAGCGGCGCCGCGCTCCCCGGCGCGGGCCGCGCCGTCGCGGCCGGGCGGGACAACGACGCCGTCGTGCTGCGCACCCGTCTCTCGTTCAGCCTGCAGCCCTGAGGGCGCGCGCCCGGCCCCGGTGCCGCGTGCGGGCCGGCACACACGGGGCCGCGCGAAGGTCCTACAGCTGTCGGTGCCGACGGTCTCCCGCAGGCGAACCCGGACCGGGTCGAACAGGGGGCAACCTTCGGGTGGACCGCTCACGACGACCAGCACGCAGAAGGATTCGGCCGGCGCAAAGCGCGCCGGTCACGGTGCCCGGCCCCGCCGGGCACTTCCGGATCCTGCTCGGACACAGTACCGACAAGCAGACGCGATCTCTGAACTGAATAAATAAACAGCGTTCAGTCTTCATTCAGTCAGAATAGAGCATGGTTAACACAACAAAGCAGATCATGCAGCCATCTCGGAACTAACCCCATCGCAGTGGGGCGCCGGCGGCAAGAACAGGTCAGCGTCTGGATTGAACGACGGGGCGAGAGCGCTCGTCCCGAATGCTGAAACGCGGCCGAAATCCGGGATTTCGGAGCGCACCCCCTCGATCGGACAACCCATCACACGCGACACGACAGGAGAGCACCATGAAGAAGACGATGATCACCATCATGTCGGCGGTCGGCATGTTCGCGCTCTCGCACCAGGCCTTCGCCTTCGGGCAGGGCGGCAGCGGCGGGGCCGGCGGCGGCGCCTATTACGGCGGCTACGGCGGCATGGGCGGCGGCGGCGGCGACGGCATCCACGGCGGGCGCGGCGGCAATGGCGGGCGCGGCGGCACCGGGGCCTATGGCGGGGCCGGCGGCGGCGGCGGCTGGGGCGGCTCGGGCTCCTACGGCGGGCGCGGCGGCGGTGGCGGGGCCGGCGGCGGCGGCTACTACGGCGGGGCCGGCGGCGGCGGCGGCGGCGGCGGCTCGGGCGCCTACGGGGGCCAGGGCGGCAATGGCGGGCGCGGCGGCATGGGCAGCCATGGCGGCGTCGGCGGCTCGGGCGGCGGCGGCGGCTCGGCCGCGGGCTACGGCAACCGGGGCGGCAGCGGCGGGGCCGGCGGCAACGGCAGCTACGGCGGCGTCGGCGGGGCCGGCGGCCAGGGCGGCAACTCCTACTGAGCCCTGCCGATATCCTCGGTACAGGCCGCGGCGGCGTCGGACGCCGCCGCGGCCGAGCGAATCCGGGTCCGCGAGCGGACGCGATGACCGCCTCGCGGGCCCGATCACGGGCCTCGTCATCGCATGGGAGGCACACCGATGAGGATGATCTCTGCCCTGACCGCGACGCTCGGAGCCGTCGGGCTCGCCGGCCTCCTCGGGGCGGCCGCGCTGGCCCAGGCCGCGCCGGTCTCCTCGCCGCCGCGCGAGCCCGCCGCGACGCCGGCCGGATCGAGCGACGGTGCCGGCCTCCCCGGACTGCCGGGCGGCCGCGGCGGCGCGCCGGGCCGGATCGGCGCGCCGGGCCGGGACGCGGGCGAGCCCGAGCGTCTCGCCCTGCGGCGCTACTGCGCGGCGCTGCTCACCGGGCAGCCGACCGAGGCGCGCTCGCCGCACCGGCCCGAGGAATGCGCCGTGCTGTTCGGCACCGCGGCCGAGCCCGGCCAGCCGGGGCGGGGCGGCAACGGTGCCGGCTTCCCGGGCCTGCCCGGCGGCCGCGGCGGCCAGAGCGGCGCGGTCGCGCCCTCGGACTTGGCGGAGTCGCCGGCGGGATCCTGCCGGGACCTGCTCCCGCCGCCCGAGGAGGGCCTGCCCCCGGGCGAGGGAATGCCGACCGAGTGCCGGGACGACCTCGCCCCGCCCGACGGGAGCGGCTCCCGGCGCGACGGGTCCGCGAGCCGGCGGGCGGGCGCCGACGGGCCGAGCCGCTCGGGCGGGATCGGCGGCCGCGGCGGGGCGGCCGGGGCCGGACCGGGCGGCGGAGCCGGCGGGGCTGGGGGTGCGGGCATCGGCGGCGGCGTCGGCGGGCGCGGCGGGGCGGGCGGCGCGGGCTACTGAGCCCCGTCGCCGAGGGCGTCGCCGGTCCGGCGCAGCGACGTGGCCGGGGTGCCGGCCCCAAGCGGAACCGCCGCACCCGGGTCCGCTCGGGCGACTGATCCCACATCCGCTCGATCCCTTCGGGATGGCGGATGTGGGCGTCGCTCAGGCGCCGCGCGGGCTCGCGATCCGGGATCCGCGTTGATCGACCGGATCCCGGATCAGCTCTCCCGCAGGCCGAGCCGCCGCGGGAGCAGGCCGGGCCGCAGGATGTCGAGGGTCACGGTGAGCGCCCCGGCCGCGGCCATCAGCGCGAGGGTGCCCCAGGTGATCGCGTAGACCAGGTGGTTGTTGGGGAAGGCGATCACCGTCAGCCCGCCGACCGGCAGCCCGGTCTCGCCCGGCGCGCGCGCCGCGTCGACGAAGTAGGGGGCGACCCGCGACAGGCCGCGCGCCGCCGCGATGGCGGCGACGTCCCGGGACACCCAGCGCCCGGCGGCCGGGTCGTTCGCCTGGAGGAAGGCGCCGTGCGGCTCGGAGAGGCGCAGCAGCCCCTCGACCGTGACGGGGCCGGGCGCGAGGGGCCGCCAGCCGGCCGGGTCGCGCCGGTCCGCCGGGACGAAGCCGCGGTTGACGAGGATCACCGTCCCGTCGTCGCGCGCGAGCGGCGCGAGGACCCAGGCGCCGCCGCCGAGCTCCGTCACGGCCTGGACCAGCGTCGCGCGGTCCGGCAGCCACCGGCCCGTCGCGGCGACGCGGCGGTACTCGTCCGAGGCGGCCGTGACCTGCGCCCAGCGCGCCGGACCGGGCGCCGGGACCGGGGGCGCGTGGACCCGTGCCTCCACGCGGGCGATCAGGTCGAGCTTCCAGGCGCGGCGATGGACCTGCCAGGCCGCGAGGGCGACGAGCCCGGCCACGACGAGGAGCGCCGCCGCGTCGAAGGCGAGCAGGGCGGCGATCCGCCGCCCCGTCGGGCGCCGGCCGGTCAGGGCCGCTGCAGCGCCTCGTGCGGCGACATCGGCATCATGTTCTGGTCCATGTGGTACATCACCCATATCGACCCGGCCAGCGTGATCACGACCAGCGTGAGCGTGAAGACCAGCGCCATGAAGGTCCAGCCGCCCTCCGACTTCGTGTTCATGTGCAGGAAGTAGATCATGTGGACCACGATCTGCACCGCCGCGAGCGCCATGATCACGATGCTGGTGACCAGCGTGTCGTCGAGGGTGTTGGCCATCACCAGCCAGAACGGGATGGCGGTGAGGATCACCGACAGCACGAAGCCGGTCACGTAGCCGCGGAAGCTGCCATGCGCCCCCCCGGGATGGTGGGCGCTCCCGTGCGCGCCGTCCCCGGCCCCCGCGTCGTGGGCCTTGCGCGGAAGGTCCGCCTGCGCCACCGCGCTCATCGCATGGCTCCCATCAGGTACACGAAGGTGAAGACGCCGATCCAGACCACGTCGAGGAAGTGCCAGAACATCGACAGGCAGAGGAGCCCGCGCCGGGTCTCGGCGACCAGCCCGTAGCGCCGCAGCTGCGCCAGCAGGGTGAGGAGCCAGACGATGCCGAAGGTCACGTGCAGCCCGTGCGTCCCGACCAGCGTGAAGAAGGCGGACAGGAAGGCGCTGCGCTGGGGCGTGGCGCCCTCGTGGATCAGGTGGCCGAACTCGTAGAGTTCGATCATCAGGAAGCCCGCCCCGAACAGGCCGGTGATGATCAGCCAGCGCCGGGTCATGTCGAGCCGGTCCTTGTCCATCTCCAGCATGGCGAAGCCGTAGGTGATGGAGGACAGCAGCAGCAGGCTGGTGTTCAGCGCGACGAGCCGCAGGTCGAACAGGTCGGCCCCGGACGGGCCCGCCGCGTAGTTGCGGCCCAGCACGCCGAAGGTGGCGAACAGGACCGCGAAGATGAGGCAATCCCCCATCAGGTAGACCCAGAAGCCGAGCAGCGTGCCGCCGTCGCCGTGGGCGTGCTCCTCGGTCTCGTAGAAGACCGGCGCGGTGGCGCCGGGCGGAGCGGTGGTCTCGTGCATGGTCACGCCCCCTCGGCCAGCTGCGCCGGCCGGCTGCTCTCGAGCCGGACGACGTCCTCGGCCGGGATGTAGAAGTCCCGGTCGTGGTCGAACGTGTGCCGGATCGCGGTGGCGATCAGCGCCACGAAGGACAAGGCCGCCAGCCACCAGATGTACCAGATCAGCGCGAAGCCCAGCACCGTGCTCAGGCCGGCCAGGACCACGCCGGCCGCCGTGTTCCTGGGCATGTGGATGGGCCGGAAGCCCTGCATGGGCCGGTCGTGGCCGCGCCGCTTCATGTCCCACCAGGCGTCGTGGTCGTGGATGATGGGCGTGAAGGCGAAGTTGTAGGGCGGCGGCGGCGAGGTGGTCGACCATTCGAGCGTCCGCCCGCCCCAGGGATCGCCGGTGAGGTCGCGCAGCTGCTCGCGCCGGAGATAGCTGACCACGATCTGGACCACGAAGGCCAGGATCCCGGCCAGGATGATGAAGACCCCGACCGCCGCCACGGTCAGGTAGGGCTGCACGGCCGGGTCCTCGAAGTGCTGGGTGCGGCGCGTCACGCCCATCAGGCCGAGCGCGTAGATCGGCGCGAAGACCGTCCAGAAGCCGATGAGCCAGCACCAGAACGAGACCTTGCCCCAGAACGGATCGAGCTTGTAGCCGAAGGCCTTGGGATGCCAGTAGTTCACCCCGGCGAGCAGCCCGAACACCACGCCCCCGATGATCACGTTGTGGAAGTGGGCGACCAGGAACAGGCTGTTGTGCAGCACGAAGTCCGCCGGCGGCACCGCCAGGAGCACGCCGGTCAGCCCGCCGAGCACGAAGGTCGGGATGAAGCCGATCACCCAGATCATCGGCGTCTCGAACCGGATCCGCCCGCGATACATGGTGAACAGCCAGTTGAACACCTTCGCGCCGGTCGGGATCGAGATGATCATGGTGGTGATGCCGAAGAAGGCATTGACGTTGGCGCCCGACCCCATGGTGAAGAAGTGGTGCAGCCAGACCAGCCAGGACACCAGCGCGATCACCATCGTGGCGTAGACCATCGAGGTGTAGCCGAACAGCCGCTTGCCGCAGAAGGTCGAGACCACCTCCGAGAAGATCCCGAAGGCCGGCAGGACCAGCACGTACACCTCCGGATGCCCCCAGATCCAGATCAGGTTCATGTAGAGCATCGAGTTGCCGCCGAAATCGTTCGTGAAGAAGTGCGTTCCCACGTAACGATCGAGGGCGAGCAGGGCCAGGGTCGCGGTCAGGACCGGGAAGATCGTGACGATGATGGCGTTGCTGGCGAGCGTCGTCCAGCAGAAGACCGGCATCTTCATCATGCTCATGCCGGGCGCCCGCATCTTCACGATCGTGACGATGAGGTTGATCCCCGACAGGGTGGTGCCGACGCCCGCGACCTGCAGGCCCCAGATGTAGTAGTCGACCCCGACCCCGGGCGAGTAGGCGGCGCCGGAGAGCGGCGGGTAGGCGAGCCACCCGGTGCGGGCGAACTCGCCGACGAACAGGGACAGCATCGTGAGCGCGGCGCCGCCGGCCGTCATCCAGAAGCTGAAATTGTTGAGGAACGGGAAGGCGACGTCGCGCGCCCCGATCTGCAGCGGCATCACGTAGTTCATGATGCCGGTGACGAACGGCATCGCCATGAAGAAGATCATGATCATGCCGTGGGCGGTGAAGACCTGGTCGTAATGGTGCGGCGGCAGGTAGCCCTCGGAGGCGCCGACCGAGAGCGCCTTCTGGGTGACCATCATCAGCGCGTCCGCGAAGCCGCGCAGCAGCATGATGATGGCGAGCACGACGTACATGATGCCGATCTTCTTGTGATCGACGCTGGTGAACCATTCCCGCCAGAGGTAGCCCCACTGGCCGAGCCAGGTGATGGCGCCGAGCAGCAGCACGCCGCCGGCCGCCACCGCCAGGAAGGTCCCGACCAGGATCGGCTCGTGGTACGGGATCGCGTCGAGCGTCAGGCGCCCGAAGATCAGTTGCTGGAGATCGAGGTTCGAGACCATGCGGACGCTCGTCGGAATCAGTGCTGGTGGGGTTGGGCGGGCCGGTCGTTCAGCTGGGCCGGTGCCGGCTCCCCGCTGCCGGGCGGGGCGACGCCGCCGCCCGGTCCGGGCTCGCCCCGGGGTGGGTTGATGCCGCCGCGGCTGAGCTCCTGGTCGCGGGGCTTCATGCCCTCGGGCTGGACGGAGCCGAGCGGCGGGCGCCCGGAGGCGGGCGCCGTGGCCCCGGGCGGCTCGTGGCCGCTCTCGAGCCGGCGGTTGTCGTAGTCGAGCCTGTCGCGGTTCGCCTCGCTGTCGCGGCCGGCGCCGCCCGCCTTGTCGATGTGGTGCATCTCGGCGACGCACATCCGGCCGGGCTCGACGCAGAGCCCCAGGATCGCGTCGTAGAGGCCGCTCTCGACGCGGCCGTAATAGCGGACCGGATCCGCCTCGCTCGGCTTCTCCAGCGCCAGGTAGGCGGCGCGGTCGAGCGCCGTCCCGGACGCCTTCACCTTCGCCACCCAGGCGTCGAAGCCCTGCTGGCTCAGGCTGCGGAAGTCGAAGTTCATCCGCGAGAACCCGGACCCGCTGTAATGCGCCGACTGGCCGCGGAAGTCGCCCTCGTGGTTCATCACCGCGTGCAGGTTCGTCTGCATGCCCGGCATGGCGTAGATCATCCCGGCCAGCGCCGGGACGTAGAAGGTGTTCCAGACCGACGAGGAGGTGATCTTGAAGGCGATCGGCACGTTCGCGGGCGCCGCCATCTCGTTGACCGTGGCGATGCCGAGGTCCGGGTAGAGGAACAGCCACTTCCAGTCGAGGGCGACGACCTGGACGTTGAGGTGGTCGATGCCGGGCGGGACGGGCTTGTTGGGCCCGATCCGGGCCAGCGGGCGGTAGGGATCCAGGGTGTGCGTGCTCACCCAGGTCATGGCGCCGAGCGCGATGATGATCAGGAGCGGCACGGTCCAGATCACCACTTCGAGCTGGGTCGAGTGGTGCCAGTCCGGATCGTAGGGCGCGTCGTGGTTCGAGGCGCGGTAGCGCCACGCGAACACGAAGGTGAGCGCGATCACCGGCACGATGACGAGCAGCATCAGCGCGGTGGAGGCCAGGATGAGGTTGCGCTGCTGGATCGCCACGTCGCCGGACGGATTCATGACGACGAGGTTGCAGCCCGCGAGCGATCCCGCGACGGCGAGGAGCGCGCCCGCGCGCAGCCCCGCGCGCAGGGCCGCGCCCAGCCCGGCGGGCGGGGCCGCGCGGGCGGCGGGGGAGGGGGCGGCGGGAGCGGGGACGGACGGCATGGCGAGGGCGGTCACTCCATTCTCCGTCGCCGCCCGAGGCGGCGAACCGGCACCGGATGGGTGGGGGCTGTCGGCATCCGCGGCTCAGACCTGCCGGATCTCCGACCGGGAGAGGGTGAGCACCAGCAGGGTGGTGACCGCCCCCGACAGGAGGTAGAGGCCGACGCAGGCGAGCCCGTAGCGCGCCGACAGGAACAGGACGATCAGCGGCGCGAAGCCGGCCCCGAGCAGCCAGGCGAGGTCGTTGGTGAGCGCCGCGCCCGTGTAGCGGTAGCGCTGCTCCAGCCGCGCGGTCACGGCGCCGGAGGATTGCCCGTAGGACAGGCCGAGCAGGGCGAAGCCGGCATTCACGTAGATGGTCTGGCCGATCGCGTTCTCCTCGACGAGCAGGGGCGCGATGGTGCTGCCGATGGCGAAGATCGCGATCAGGCCGGCCGAGAGGATCAGGAGCCTGCGCCGGCCGATCTGGTCGGCGATCAGGCCCGAGGCCAGCACCGCGCCGGCGCAGATGAAGGCGCCCGAGCACTGCACCATCAGGAACTCGCCCGCCGAGCGCTGGGTGAACAGCGTGATCCAGCTGATCGGAAAGACCGTGACGAGGTGGAACAGCGCGAAGCTCGCGAGCGGGATCAGCGCGCCGATGAGCAATTCGCGCGCGTGGCTGCGGATCAGCGGGAGGATCGGCGAGGGTTCGAGCCTGCGCCGCTCCAACAGGTTCGCGAATTCCTCGGTCGCCACCAGCCGCAGCCGCGAGAACAGCGCCACCACGTTGATGGCGAAGGCGCAGAAGAACGGGTAGCGCCAGCCCCAGTCGATGAAGTCGCCCTCCGAGAGGTTGAGCAGGAAGAAGGCGAACAGCACGCTCGCCACGATGAAGCCGATCGGCGCGCCGAGCTGGGGCAGCGCCGCGTAGAAGCCGCGGCGCTCGATCGGGGCGTTGAGGGCGAGGAGCGAGGCGAGCCCGTCCCAGGCGCCGCCGAGGGCGAGGCCCTGCCCGAACCGCAGGATCCCGAGGAGGTAGAGGGACCAGGGGCCGATTTGCTCGTAGCTCGGCAGGAACGAGATCGCCATCGTGGAGAAGCCGAGCAGGAACAGCGCGGCCGTCAGCTTGACGCCGCGGCCGTGGCGCCGGTCGATGGCGGTGAAGATCACCGAGCCGATCGGTCGCGCGATGAAGGCCAGCGAGAACATCGCGAAGGCGTAGAGCGTCGCCGTCAGCGGCTCCGCGAAGGGGAAGAAGACCTTGGGGAAGACCACCACCGAGGCGATCGCGAACACGAAGAAATCGAAATACTCGGCGGCCCGGCCGATGATGACGCCGATCGCGATCTCGTTCGGCGAGACCTTGTGGTCGCTGGACACCAGGCGGGCGTCGCGCTCGAGCGGCCCGGAGGAGGGCGGCGCACCCTGAACCTGATCTATTGCCATCTGGGCGGTCCCCCTTCCCGTCAGAACAGTCCGGCGGCGCCATAAAAGGCCAATCGTGGCATCGTCGCAAGGTCGAAAGGAGGCATGGCCGGCAATGAAATCTGTGTTATTGTCGAGCTTGCCGGTCAACCAACGGGCGAGCGTACCTTAAAGACAGACGGGATACAGGAGAGCAGAGGCGGAGTTCTGGCAAGCAGAGTGCCCCGCCGCGCGCCGAATGAGCGCGAGCGGTCGGCAGACGAGCGCGAGATTCGGCCAGTTCCGCCAGGATTGCGACGGGCCGCCGCAATGAAGCGGGGGGAGTGGATCCGGCGGAGCGGCGCCCCCGCCGGTCCGATCCGGCCGTGAATGGGCGACCGTCACCGTGTGCGGCCGGTGGAGCGCGGTTCCGGGCGGCCGGCGCGGCCGCGCCCAACCATCCAGCCGAGTCCTGTGCGCGCCGTGAGCTGCCCTCATCCTGCCCGGCCGGCCGCTTCTTCGCGCGGATGCGGCCGGTTCCCGGCGCCGAGGTCGGCGCTTGCTTGGCGGCCCGGGGGCGCGACGGGGCGGCGGCGGCGCGTTGCCGGCCCCCTCGCGCGGCGCGTCGCCCGCCCGCCGCCGGCGCACACGCGGTCGTGATCGGCGCGCCCGCATCCCCGGGCCCTGGCGGGCCGGTCCGGGCGATGAGACAAGGGGCCGGGACGTTCAGGGAGGAGACGCGGTGGCAGCCCCGTTCGATCCGGCCGCGGCCGGCTGGGAGCGAGTCGACCTGTCCGAGTTCATGGACCTGATCGGGCCGATCTGGCAGCGGCCCGGCGGGACGGGCCTCCTCTACGGCCTGCTCACCGCGGAGAAGCACCGCAACCGCAACGGGGTCGTGCACGGCGGCGTGATGGCGACGCTCCTCGACATGGCCCTCGGCCGCGCCTCCGCGCAGGCCCAGGGCGGCCGCAAGCAGGCCACGATCAATCTCGACGTGCAGTTCCTCGCTCCCGTCCGAGCGGGCGAGTTCCTGGTGGCCGAGTGCCGCGTCGTGCGGGCCACCCGCGCGATCATGTTCATGCACGGGAGCCTGAGCGTGGAGGCCCGGGTCTGCGCGGTCGCGCAGGGCACCTGGAAAATCCTGGGAGCCTGAGCCGAGTCCCCCTCTGGCCGAGTCCCCCTCTGGCCGAGTCCCCCCCTCTGGGCGAGTCCCCCTGGCCGGGCCGTCCGGCGCGCCGCGACGGCGGCGCGGAACGACCGGCGGCGACGATTCGTTAACCGCCATCTTCAACGGCCCGCTCGGGAGGCCCACGCGATGGGATTCGGTTTCCTCCTCTTCCTGGTGATCGCCTGCGGGCTGCCGCTCCTGGCGCTGTTCGTCCTCGGCCCGCGCGTGCCGGATCACGCCTGGGCCGCCCTCGGGTCCGGGGCGCAGCGGGCCGCGCAGGCCCGCCCGGCGGCGGGGGGTCACGCCGCGACCGTGCCCTCCCAGGCGACGGCGGCCGGCGCCCACGAGCAGCGGGAGCGGCTCACCTCCGTCCAGGGCGCGGATCTCGAGCACGGCCTCGTCAGCAACACGGCCCGGGTCGGGGACGGCACCGACCGGCGGATGGACGGCACCACCCCGATCGGGAGCGGGGCCGAGCGGGACGGCGGGAGCCAGGCCGAGACGATGAAGCCCGGTGCGGAGGATGCGCGGGCCGCGCCCGACCGCCTCGCCTGAGGCGGGCGGCTCACGCCGCGAGCCGGCGCCGGTTGTCGGCGACCTGCTCGCGGTATCGCACGATGACGTCGCCGCAGCTGCCGCCCGCCATCAGCGTGCCGGCGGCTTCGAGCGCCGCGTTCACCTTCTCGCTCACCATCAGCTGCGCTTCGAGGCAGCCGTCGAGGCCGCCCAGGACCAGCCTCATCAGCCGCAGCTCGACGACGCTCTGGGCCTCCACGAGGAGCAGGGCGGCGTCGAGGCAGGACTTGATCACGGCAGGTCCTCGGAGCGGATCGGGGGATCGGAGCGGCGGCGGGTCTGTCACCACATCCGCCTGATCCCTTCGGGATGGCGGATGGGGGCTTCGCTCACGCGCCGCGCGGGCGCGTGATCCGGGATCCGCTTGGGATCAACCGGATCCCGGATCAGGCGGCTCGCAGGCCGCCGGTCACGAGGGCGCCGAACAGCCTGCTCGCCGCCGTCAGGGCGCGGATGGCCTCGGCGTTGCTGGCCAGGACGACGTCGACCGGGGTCCGCGCCTTCGCCAGGACGCGGCCATAGGTCAGCTTCGCCTTCAGTTCGGCCTCGACGTAGGAGAGCCAGAGGCCGTTCTGCGCGGCCAGCTTGCCGAGGAGATCGGAGGCGGCCGGAGCGGGATCGCCGCCGGAATCGGGGGCGGCCGCGTCGGAGCGGACGGGCTCGCTCGCGACCGGCGCGGCGACCTCGCCCTGAATCTCGGGCCCGGCCTGGTCGGCCTGGACCGCGACCGGCTCGGAAGGCACCGCCTCCTGGAAGGACGCCTCCTGGAAGGGCACCTCCTGGAAGGAGGCCGCGTCCGCGAAGGGCGCCGCCTCCGGCGCGAGGACCTGGGGCGCCTCCTGGCCGTCATAGCCCGCGGACCCGTCGGCGGCGAAGGTGTCGAGGGCGGCCTGCTGATCGCCGGAGGGCGACCACGCGGCCTGCTGCTCGCCCGCCTCGGTGGTCTGGTCGCCGGATATCACTGCCTCGTTCATCGCACTCCCCCTCTGGGCCGATGGTGAACGCCTACCGCGTCTCGCCGCCATGGCGCCGCTCCTTCACGTCGGAGGCTGGCCCGCGCGTCCGAAGAGGCGTGGGCTCGCCTTGCGGATCGCGTTACGCGGCCTTGGCGACCGAGTAGATCTCCTTGGCCTGGGCCTGGAGCGCGTCGAACTGGGCGCGGATGTACTCCGCCTGGATCTGGCCGGCTTCCTGGAGGTCGCGGGCGCGGATGATCTTGTGGGCGACGTCGAAGGCCGCGTTGGCGTTCTGCTCGGCGAAGGCGAGGCCGCGGGTGTAGGCGGCGCCGGCCGGAAGCGGGTACGCCTTCAGCGAGGACTGCATGGTCTCGTTGATCTTGCGGGCGTTGCCGAAGAACGCGGTCACGGCCTTGTGGGCCTGCTCGACGCTCTTCTCGGCGAAGTCGCGCAGCTCGGCGGGGACTTCGAAGGGGTTCTGAACGGTCATGGGCGTCTCTCGGCGTTTGGATCGCACCGCTTTTGTGCGGCGCACCACATTTGCTGCAACGCAGCAAAAGCCGCAACCCCGCCGGCTGGCTTAAGCCGTTCGGTCGAGGCACGATGACGCGGGGTCGGGCGCCCCGCGCCGAGGTCGCGGCCGGTCAGGGCATGACGGGCGGATGATAGGTCAGGGTGAAGGCCAGGCCCAGAGCAGGAACAGCACGACGGGCAGGTGGACCAGAAGCTGCAGGAAGCTGGACCCGACGATGTCGCGCGCCTTGAGCCCCAGGATGCCGACGAGGGGCAGCATCCAGAACGGGTTGATCAGATTCGGCAGGCCTCGGCCGCGTTGTAGACCGTCACGGCCCCGCCCAGATGGACCTTCAGCTCGTTGGCGGCCTGCATCACGTTGGGTGCCTCCAGCAGCCACTTGCCGCCGGAGGGCACGAAGAAGCCGAGCACGGCCGAGTCGACGCCCATCGCGCGGGGAAAGCTGCCGGTGGTGTTCACGCTCACGAAGGCGGGGGTGATCGCGTCCGAGGCGCTCGCCCCGGCGGGGTTCTTGGGCAGGGTCAGCATGGCGCTGATCGCCGCGTAGAGCGGGTCCTGGATCAGGATGCCGGCGGTCGCCGGCAACCGCGCGGGCCACCGCGACGAGGAAGCGCTTGGGCCGCCGGTGCAGCAGCAGACCCAGGGTGAGGAGCAGCCGGTTGTAGGTGTCGAGGTTCGAGATCGCCACCATCCAGGATTGGCGGGCGAATTCCTGCACGATCCGGCCGCCGGCCAGCAGCACCAGGAGCAGGGTGAGGATCGGCGAGTGCTCCAGCCACTCGCCCGGCTGGCGGGCGGGCGCGAGGTCCTGGCCGTCGGGCGAGACGTCGATGCCGAGATCCGCCGCCAGGACGACGGCATGGTGGCGGCCGCCACGAAGCCGACCGCACCGCGGCCGGTCCGCGGCAGCCGGGCGAGGCGGTCGATCAGGGCCTGCACCGGGGGCGAGGTGGCCACGACGTAGCCGCCGATGGTCACGAGGGCCCTCTGCATGGTGAAGGGGATCAGGCTCCAGAAGCCGTCGCCGAAGCTCCTGGCGACGGCCTCCGCCGGGGCGCCGTGCGCCATCGCCCCGAGCGCCACGCTCACGACCGCGATGGCCACGAAGATGAAGGCGTCCGGGAACCAGCGCTCGGCCCAGTTGGTGAAGCGGATGCCGAGGCGGGCGAGCGCGCCCTCGCGGCGCGCCTCCCCGACCGGGGATTCCGTGGCGGGTTCGCGGCTGCGGAGGGTGCGGGTGGCCACGAGCGCGTCTCCCTTGCCGGCCGTTGCGATCGGCCTTCGCCAACAAGGGATGAGGGGGGGCGGATGGTTGCCGGACTCAGCCGGCGTCGGATCCGCCGACGATGACCCGCTCGTCGAGCTTGCGGTCGACGGTCTGGACCGTGCGGTCGATCTCCTCGTTCGGCGCGCCGAGCTGGTGCGAGATCAGCTTGACCAGGAGGTCGACCCGCTCGATGGAGGGCGCCCCCTTCGCCACCGCCCGGGCGGCCGAGGAGGGGTTGAGCAGGCTCTCCGCCGCCTTGGCGTATTTCTCGAACGGCACCTGATCCTGCGGGTCGGCGCCCAGCCGCCGGGCCACGGCGTCGACGTGCTCGTAGATCATCCGCGAGCGGGCGAGGTCGCCGTGCACGGCGTCGCGGATCGATTGCGGCTCCGTCGGCGTGATGCAGCGGTAATTGCCGGTCAGCAGCATCGACCACTTCGCCAGCGGGACGAACAGCGAGTCGAACACCTTGAGCTTCACCGGGACGTCCTGGCCGTCGAGCCGCACGGCGTCGATATCCGCCTCCAGCTCCCGGAGCAGCCCGGTATGGGCCTCGTCCTCGAAGGGCGCCGCCTTGAAATTGGTCGGCAGCCCGACGTGGAGCACGTTCGCGCCCTCGTCCGGCGGGCGGTAGGCCTGCGGATCGGGCGAGCAGAGCGACACGAGGCCCGGCACGAACCGGTCCCACACCCCGGCATTGGTGTAGGCCTGTTCCAGGTCCATGTCCGCCAGCGCCGGGATCCGCTTGAGGTAGGGCAGGGGCGGCATGTTCATGATCGAGAGGCAGGGCAACCTCGCCTCGGCGATCTTGATCATCAGGACGCGGATCGTGTGGTTGTTGTATTGCGGCTCCTGCATGGCGAGCCCGACCAGGTCGTAGCCCGACACGTCCACCTCCTCGGGCAGCCGCGCGTCCAGGCGCCCGGGCAGGTCGCGCGAGCGGATCGCCCGGTGGCTCGGCTCGTCGCGCAGCTTGATGCGGACCTCGGTACCCTCGCGGTTGATCAGGTCGGCGGTGTTCCGGCGGCAGACCAGGGTCACGTTGTGGCCCGCCATCAGGAGCTTGGTGGCGAGCAGGGAGCCGTAGGAGGCGCCCAGGATCAGGATGTTGCGCGGCATGCGTCTCTCCCAGGGATGAACTTGCTGGTCTTCAGTCGCGAAGGCGAAGCGGGAACCGGGTGGCGGGGTCGCGGCCGGCGATCATGGCGGCCGACGCCCGCGCGGCGGAAGCGGGAATGTCGGTGATCCGAGGGCCGCGCGTCCGCAGGGGCGCGGGCGCGCCGGATCCGGGGGCGCCCGGGCGCCGCGGACTCGGACGTGGTCGCGCGGGCTCAGATGTGATGGTGCTCGGCCGCCTCCGTTGCACGGTGGTCGACAGTGAACCAGAAACCAGACGGCAAGCCAACAGCGCCGACCCGGTCCGCGCCCTGGCCTAAAGGGGCAGGCGCGCCCCGGCCGGCCGCCGCGGCGCGGGCCGCGGCCGCCGCGGCGCCGAGCATCGGTCGCCGCAGCGCCGGCCGCTTCGGCGGCGAGAATGGCGCGAGAGCGAGAGGCCGAGCAGAATCGCGCGCCGCGATCCTGCCCGGAGCCTGCTCCGACGAAGCGGATGCCGGTGCGTCGCGGACGATGCGGCGAAATCCGCGACCGAGGGCGGCGCCCGATCGCACCGTGATCGGGCGCCGCTCTAGCGCAGCCCGAAACGCGGCTGCGCCTGCGCGAGCCGCACCGGCGGGTAGGGGTGGGCGCCTGCGGGGCGGCCTGGGGCGGGGAGGTGATCGGCGAGGCCGCGAGGGGCCCGTCATCCGCGAGGGCGAAAGCGGGTCCGGGGCCGCGCCAGCGCTCGACGATCGAGGCCACGTAGCCGCGATCCGTCGCGGCGGCCCGGAAGGCGGCGGGACCGGCCGCCTCGCTGCGCGGGAGCCGGTGAGGCGGCAATTCGGAGAAGCGGATCCGGGTCGGGAGCGGCGTGCCCTCCCCGAAGGCGAGGGCCTCGCGGGTGCCGAGCGACGGGACGAAGCCCAGGAGGCTGGAGGCGCCGTCCGAGACCGCGGCGCGCAGGATCGCCTGGTCGCGGTCGTTGGTCATCCGCATCGCGAACACGGTGCTGCACTGGGAGATGATGGTCGAATCGAGCTCCGCCGCCCGCTGCGTCACGATCCCCAGGTAGATCCCGTATTTCCGCCCCTCCTTGGCGATCCGCGACAGCGCCTTGCGGGTCGGGCCGAAGCCCATGCTGCGGTCGGCCGGCGCGTAGCGGTGCGCCTCCTCGCAGACCAGCAGCAGCGGCAGGGTGCCGTCGCTCCACAGCCCGATCTCGAAGGCCATCCGGCAGACCACGGAGACGAGGGAATCGACCACCTCGGCCGGGAAGCCGGCCAGCTGCAGCACCGTCACGGTCCGGCCGTTCCCCGGATACTTGAACAGGTCGCTGATGACCTCGACCATCGGGTCGCCGCCGAGGGTCGCGTTCTCGAACATGAAGGCGTAGCGCGGGTCCGCCCGCACCGCCTCGATGCGGCCGAGCAGCCGCGTGTAATTGAACACCAGCGCCCGGTTCTCCAGCTTGCCGCGGCGCTCCTCGATCAGGGCGATCAGGTCGGGGAGGCGGTAGGGCACCGGCGCGTCGGCGCTGAAGCCCGCCCCGCGCGCCTCCGCCCGCTTCAGCAGCGACCGGTCCGCGCCATGCCGCCCGCCCGCGTACATCGCCTTGGCGAGGGGGATCAGCTCCGCCAGGATGCCGACCTCCTCCTCGACGCCCGGCCGCCCGCGGAACAGGACGTCGACGAATTCCTCGAAGTTGAACAGCCAGAACGGCAGCCGGAGGGACTTCGGCCGCACCACGTCCGCGTGCGGCCCGAAGCAGGATCCGTACTCGTTGTGCGGATCGATGAACAGGATCCGCAGGTCGGGCTTGCGCTCGATGATCGCGCCGACCAGGACCGACACGCCGCTCGACTTGCCGACTCCGGTCGAGCCGAGGACCGCGAAGTGCTTGGTGAGCAGGTCGTCGACCTTGACGTTGGCCGGGATGCCCCTGTTCTGCCGCAACTCGCCGATGCTGACCGCCTCCTCGCCCGGCAGGCTGAAGATGACGTCGAGATCCCGCGGGGTCAGCAGCACGACCGGGTCGCCGATCTCCGGATAGGCGGTGACGCCGCGGCGGTAGCGCGGGGCGCCGCGCCCGCCCGGGCCGATCTCGCCGAGCAGGTCGATGGTCGCCGTGATGCCCTGTGCCGTGCTGCCCTGCGCCGCGACGCCCTGCGCCGCGGGCCCGGCCCCGCCGGCCGAGGTCATCACGCCGATCACCAGGGCTTCGGGCGTGCGCAGGCCGATCAGGTTGCCGACCGTGGTCGCCTGGGCGTGGTGCGCGGCGGGCGCGAGCCGGATCCCGGCCTGCGCGCCGCCGACCTGGTGCACCTGTCCGACCACCGGATTGCCGCCGAAATCGATGTCCACCCGGTGACTCCTCCCGAGACCGCCACGCCCCGCAGACATACCGGCCAGCCGTAAAGAACAAGCGTCGGCGGCAAGGCTCAGGCGCCCGCATCGTGGAAAGCCGGGCGGTGGTTAATCGATTTCCCGCCGGCCGCTTCCGGCATTCCCGCGCACCATGATGCGCTGTCCGGACGTGATCGTCCGGACAGCGGATGCCAAGCCCGCGCGGCGCTTGAGCGAAGCCCCAATCCGCCATCCCGAAGGGATCGAGCGGATTGGGTATGCCAAGCCCGCGCGGCGCGTGAGCGAAGCCCCAATCCGCCATCCCGAAGAGATCGAGCGGATTGGGTATGCCAAGCCCGCGCGGCGCTTGAGCGAAGCCGAAATCCGCATTGCCGAAATGGGAGATGGCGACGCAATCCGTCGGATTTCGTACGACTTGTCGATCGGGCCGGGTGGGCGGCGCGATCCTCGATACGGACGAGGGAAATGGGATGATATGCCGCGCCCGGCGCAGCTCTTCATGGCGCGTGCGCGCGCGCACCTTGGTGCGGCGGCGGGCTCACCACATCCGCCGGGTGACCGAGCATGGTCCAGGCCTTCGCCCCATGAGCACCGAATTTCCCCGCACCCGCGACTGGTCCGTCACCGAATTGGGCCGGCGCGGCGACGGTGCGGTTCCCTGCCTGAAGATCGCCGGCCTCGTCGAAGTCGAGGGCGGGTGCGCCGCGCCCTATCTCGACCAGGTCTGCACCGCCGATTGCGGCGCGGCGACGCTCGTCCTCACCCTGAGGGACGCCGCGCCCCCGCGGGGCGGGCGGGCGCCGGAGCTGCGCCCGCTCGCGTTCAAGAAGGTCGAATCCTACGCCACCTACGACCGCGTCCTGATCCTCTGGAAGGGGGCGACGCTGCGCAGCCTGGAGGTCGCGCGGCCGGGCTGAGGCCGGCGCGGCGACCCCGGACCAAGGTCGGAGCGAGGCTTGGCGGCGTCCCGCGGCGCCCCATCCTGTTCGGAGGGATCGATGGAGCGCCCGCGATGAACGGCTTCCTGGCAGTCGTGCTGATCTGCGCCAACGCGGTCGCGGTGCAGGATTGCGAGGAGGCGACCGCCACCGACGTCTTCAAGACCCGGGTCGCCAACGAGATGGGCTGCGCCACCGGCTGGCAGGAGATCATCGCGCGCTCGGACGTGCGGGAGGGCATCGGCCAGACCGCCTACCTGAAGACGCAGTGCCGGCGCCTGCGCGCCGGGGGCTGAGGCCCCGCGCCCGGCCGGCGGAGCGGGATCGCGCCGCGGATCCCGATCCCGCCTCGTCCGCCGAACCGGCGGCCGTGGCGGCGAGCGGGGCTCAGCGCTCGTGCTTGACGTAGGCGAAGCGCGGGTCGGCGGGGGTGCCTTCGAGGGCGCCGCCCTCCAGGCCCGGCTGCCAGCCCACCACCTCCTCGATCTTGCGCGCCAGGGCGAGGTCCTTCTCGGTGACGCCCTTCGCCGAGTGGGTGGTGAGCCGCACCTCGACCCAGGCGTAGGAGGCGGTGAGGTCCGGATGGTGCCAGGCGGCCTCCGCGAGGTGGCCGACCGTGTTGATCACCATCAGGGTGCCCTTCCAGGAATGCGTCTTGTAGGTCCGCTTGATCCAGCCGTCCTCGTAGCGCCACGCGGGCAGGTCGCGGGCGAGGCGTTCGGTGACGGCGGCGGCCTCCAGCACGGTGTCGCGGGTCACGGCCATGGGGGTCTCCTCATCCGGTTGACGAAAGTCCAGGTGACCGGGGGACCGGCGCCGTCCCAAGGTCGGCGGGGCGATGGCGAAAAGGTGAACCGCGCCGCGCCCCGGCGCAAGCGCGCGCGGTGGACGGGGACGGCCCGCATCCTTACCAGTGCGCCGACGCGGCGGCCGGGCCGGCCGGACGGAGAGGGGAGGAGCGGGATGCTCTCACGGCGCGGGTTCCTGGCGGCGGCCGCCCTCTGGCCGCTGCCGCTCGGCGCGGCGGAGGAGAGCGCGCTCCGGGTCGGGGTTTTGCCCTTCGGCACCGTCTCCTGGGAGGCGGCCGTCATCAAGGAGCGCCGGCTCGACGCCGCCCTGGGCTTCTCCCTCGAGAGCCTGAAACTCGCCGGCAACGACGCCGCCCGCATCGCCTTCCAGGGCGACCAGGTCGACACGATCGTGTCGGACCTGCTCTGGGCGGCGCGCCTGCGCGCCGAGGGCAAGCCGGTGAAGTTCCTGCCCTATTCCTCCACCGAGGGCGCCCTGATGGTGCCGGCCGGAAGCCCGATCCGCGCGGTCGCGGACCTCGCCGGCAAGCGGATCGGCGTGGCGGGCGGCGCCCTCGACAAGAACTGGCTCCTCCTCAAGGCCCGCGCGCAGGAGAAGGACGGGATCGACCTGGAGCGGGCGGCCCGGCCCGCCTTCGGGGCGCCGCCGCTCCTGATGCAGAAGCTCGAAGCGGGCGAGCTCGACGCCGCGCTCCTCTACTGGACCTTCTGCGCGCGGCTGGAGGCCAGGGGCTTCCGGCGGCTGATCGGCGCGGACGAGATCGCCCGCGCCTTCGGGATCGAGGGGCCGATCGCGCTCCTCGGCTACGTCTTCGACGAGGGGCTGCTCCGGCGCAAGCCCGCGGCGCTGGCCGCCTTCGCCCGGGCCTCGCGCGAGGCCAAGCAGGCCCTCGCCGCGGACGACTCCGCCTGGGCCAGCGTCCGCCCGCTGATGGCGGCGGAGGACGAGGCGACCTTCGGGGCGCTGCGGCGCGACTTCCTGGCCGGCATCCCGCGGCGCCCGGTCGCCGCCGAGCGCGCCGATGCCGAGCGCCTCTACGCGGTGCTGGCGCGGCTCGGCGGCGAGCGCCTGGTCGGCAGCGCCACCACCCTGCCCGAGGGCCTCTACTGGGACGCCCCGCATGGCTGAGCCCGGCCGGGCGCCCCGGCCGGGCGCGGCGGCCGCGCCCCCCGCGGCCGGGTGAGGCGGCATGGCCCTCGCGACGCGCCTCGCCTCGGCGCTGCTCCTCCTGATCGCGTGGTTCCTGGCGAGCCGCTTCACCGACCTGCGCACGCTGCCCTCGCCGGAGGCGGTGACGGCCTTCGTGTGGCGCGAGGCGCAGGGCGGCGACCTGCCGCGCAACGTCGGCATCACGCTGCTGCGGGTGGCGGCGTCCTTCCTCCTCGCCATGACGACCGGGGCGGTGCTCGGCATCCTGCTCGGGCGCTC
The DNA here is from genome assembly GCF_029714205.1 of Methylobacterium sp. CB376. Taxonomy (NCBI): domain Bacteria; kingdom Pseudomonadati; phylum Pseudomonadota; class Alphaproteobacteria; order Hyphomicrobiales; family Methylobacteriaceae; genus Methylobacterium; species Methylobacterium sp. CB376. The sequence continues at coordinate 6,288,634 of NZ_CP121648.1, forward strand.
CCGGGCCGCCGACCGGCTGCTCGACACGCCCCTCATCGTCCTCCTCAACACCCCGGCCCTGGTGATCACCGTGCTCGCCTATATCTGGCTCGGCCTCACCGAGACGGCGGCGATCCTGGCGGTGGCGCTCAACAAGATGCCGAACGTCGCCGTGATCATGCGCGAGGGGGCGCGGGGCCTCGATCCCGGCCTGCAGGAGATGGCGCAGGCCTTCCGCTTCGACCGCCGCACCTGGATCCGCCACGTGCTGCTGCCGCAGCTCGAACCCTTCGCGGTCGCGGCCGCCCGCTCGGGGCTCTCGCTGGCCTGGAAGATCGTGCTGGTGGTGGAACTGCTCGGGCGGCCGAACGGCGTCGGCTACGCCATCTCCTACTATTTCCAGCTCTTCGACGTGGCGGCCCTGATCGGCTACAGCCTCGTCTTCAGCGCGGTCATGCTCGCGGTCGACCTCCTGCTGCTCCAGCCCCTCGATGCCCATGTCCGCCGCTGGCGCTGAGCCCATGTCCGCCGCTGGCGCTGACCCGGCCCTCTCCGTCGCGATCCGCCGCAAGACCTACGCGGCCCGCGGCGAGCGCGTCGAGGCGGTGCGCGACCTCGCCTTCGCGGTCGAGCCCGGCGAGACGCTCTGCCTGATCGGCCCCTCGGGCGCGGGCAAGACCACCACGCTGCGCATCCTGCTCGGCCTCGACCGGGATTTCGAGGGACGCGTCAGCCCCGATCCCGCCACCCTGCGCATCGGCATCGTGTTCCAGGAGCCGCGGCTGCTGCCCTGGCGCAGCGTCGAGCAGAATGTCCGCCTCGCCCTGCCGCGGGCGGAGCGGGGGCGCCCGCTCGACGGGCTGTTCGAGGAGCTCGGCCTGACGCCGTGGCGGGACCGGTTCCCGGGCGAGCTCTCCCTCGGCATGGCGCGGCGCGTCGCCCTCGCGCGGGCGCTGGCCCTGGAGCCGCGCCTCCTCGTCCTCGACGAGCCCTTCGTGTCCCTCGACGACGCGGCCGCCGCCGCCCTGCGCGCGGCCGTGTTCGGCGCCGCGCGGCGCCGCCGCGCCGCCGTGCTGATGGTGACCCACAACGTGCCCGAGGCGCTGGAGGTGGCCGACCGGCTCCTCCTGCTCACGCCCCGGCCGGCGCGGCTCGCCGCGACGATTCCCCTGACCACGCCGCGGGCGGAGCGCGGCCGCGCCTGGCAGGAGGCGACCCGCCGCGACCTCGCGGCCCGCTACCCGGAGGCGGTGGCGGCCTGATCCCGGAGGATTCTCGATGCGCGCGATCCCGCGCTGGCTCCTCGCCGCCACCCTCTCGGCGACCGCCGCCCTGCCGACGCCCCCGCCGCGCGCGCCGAGGCGCCGGCCCCGCCCGGCCCCGCCGAGGCCGCGCCCCTGCCGATGCGGGAGGTGGCGCCGGGGATCCTCGTCTACGCCGCGCCCTACGCGCTCGCCTCCCGCGACAATGAAGGGGCGATCGCCAATGTCGGCTTCGTGGTCGGGCGCGACGCGGTGGCGGTGATCGACACCGGCGGCAGCCTGCTCGCCGGCCGCCGGCTCCTCGCCGCCGTGCGGGCCCGGACGGCGCTGCCGATCCGCTACGTGATCAACACCCACGTCCACCCGGACCACGTGCTGGGCAACGCCGCCTTCGCGGGCGAGGGCGCCACCTTCGTCGGACACCGCAACCTGCCCGAGGCGCTCGCCGCCCGGGCCGGGAGCTACCTGCAATCCAACGCCGACCTCGTCGGCCCGGGCTTCGCGGGCACCCGCATCGTGCCCCCGACCCTCCTGGTGGAGGAGCGCCGCGAACTCGACCTCGGCGGGCGGGTGCTGCGCCTCGATGCCTGGCCCACCGCCCACACCAACAGCGACCTCACCGTGCGCGACCTCGCGACCGACACGTGGTTCCTCGGCGACCTCCTGTTCGTCGGCCACGTGCCGGCCCTGGACGGGCGGCTGGAGGGATGGATCGCGGTGCTGCGGCGCCTGCGGGCCGAGCCCGCCGCCCGCGTGGTGCCCGGCCACGGCCCGGCCTCGGTGTCCTGGCCGGCCGCGTCCGGGCCGATCGAGCGCTACCTGACCACCCTCGAGACCGAGGTGCGGGCCATGGTCCGGGACGGCCGCCCGATCGGGGAGGCCGGCACCGCCGCCGCCGGCGAGGCGTCGGAGTGGTCACTCTTTCGTGATTTCAACGCCCGTAATGCCACCACCGCCTACCAGGAACTCGAATGGGACTGATCGTCATTATCCACAAGCGGCCGGTCGACTGACAGGTGAGCCGGCTCATCCATCGCGCCGCAGCCCCGCGAGGCCGCTCCTGCCCTACACAAGTAGTTGATGCTGCGCTGCGGTAGCGCCGTTGTGCAATGCGGCGCACAGGGGAAATCGTACTTAAGTCACCTGATTGGGCGCCGAAACGCGCCCCGCCGGGCGCCGATCGTTGTTGACGCCGCCCATTTTTCTCTTAGAGTTCGTTCAGCTTCGGTTTCCAACGGCGCCGCCAGGGGAGGGTGGTGTTCGGTTCGCAAACACGGCGTGCCCTAACGGCAAAATAAGCCCGGGCAAGCAATCAAGCCTGTTGTGACACGCTGCCGGAGCTCAACGACGTCCCCATGCGCAAACAGCAGGTCAGTGCTGCCGGCCCCTCGTTCCGAGGGCGGGACGCACGCAAGCACCTGTCGGAGGAATCCATGAGAGCGGTCCATCTCCTAGCGTTGAGCGCGGGTATCCTGGGCGTGACGCCCGCCCTGGCCGATGATCTCCAGAAGGAGATCAACAACCCGGCACAGCAGGTTCTGCAAACCGTCGACTACGCCAACACCCGGTTCTCGAAGCTCGACCAGATCAACACCGGCAACGTCAACAAGCTGCAGGTGGCCTGGACGTTCTCGACCGGCGTGCTGCGCGGTCACGAGGGCGCGCCGCTGGTCGTCGGCGACATGATGTACGTGCACACGCCGTTCCCGAACATCGTGTACGCGCTCGACCTGAACCAGGACGGCAAGATCGTCTGGAAGTACGAGCCGAAGCAGGATCCGAACGTGATCCCGGTGATGTGCTGCGACACGGTCAACCGTGGCCTGGCCTACGCCGACGGCAAGATCATCCTGCACCAAGCCGACACGACGGTCGTCGCCCTCGACGCCAAGACCGGCAAGGTCGCGTGGTCGGTCGTCAACGGCGACCCCAAGAAGGGCGAGACCAACACGGCGACCGTTCTTCCGGTCAAGGACAAGGTCATCGTCGGCATCTCGGGCGGTGAGTACGGCGTGCGCTGCCACGTGACGGCCTACAGCCTGAAGGACGGCAAGAAGATCTGGCGCGGCTACTCGATGGGCCCGGATGACGAGATGCTCGTCAACCCGGAGAAGACCACCTCCCTCGGCAAGCCGGTCGGCAAGGACTCTTCGCTGAAGACCTGGGAAGGCGATCAGTGGAAGCAGGGCGGCGGCTGCACCTGGGGCTGGTACTCCTACGACCCCAAGCTGAACCTGATGTATTACGGTTCGGGCAATCCCTCGACCTGGAACCCGAAGCAGCGCCCCGGCGACAACAAGTGGTCGATGACCGTTTGGGCGCGTGACGTCGACAGCGGCGAGGCCAAGTGGGTCTACCAGATGACCCCCCACGACGAGTGGGACTACGACGGCATCAACGAGATGATCCTCACGGATCAGAAGGTTGGTGACAAGGAGCGTCCGCTCCTGACCCACTTCGACCGCAACGGCTTCGGCTACACCCTCGACCGCGCGACCGGCGAGCTGCTCGTCGCCGAGAAGTACGATCCGGTGGTGAACTGGGCCTCCAAGGTCGACATGGACAAGTCGTCCAAGACCTACGGCCGTCCGCTGGTGCAGGCCAAGTACTCGACCGAGCAGAACGGCGAGGACGTGAACTCGAAGGGCATCTGCCCGGCGGCTCTGGGCTCCAAGGACCAGCAGCCGGCGGCCTACTCGCCCAAGACCAACCTGTTCTACGTGCCGACCAACCACGTCTGCATGGACTACGAGCCGTTCCGGGTGAGCTACACCCCGGGCCAGCCCTATGTCGGTGCGACCCTGTCGATGTACCCGGCCCCGAACAGCCACGGCGGCATGGGCAACTTCATCGCCTGGGACGGCGTCAACGGCAAGATCAAGTGGTCGGTCCCCGAGCAGTTCTCGGTGTGGTCGGGCGCTCTCGCCACCGCCGGCGACGTGGTGTTCTACGGCACCCTCGAGGGCTACCTGAAGGCCGTCGACGCCAAGTCGGGTAAGGAACTCTACAAGTTCAAGACCCCGTCGGGCATCATCGGCAACGTGATGACCTACGAGCACAAGGGCAAGCAGAACGTCGCGGTCCTGTCGGGCGTCGGCGGCTGGGCGGGCATCGGCCTCGCGGCCGGCCTGACCGACCCGAATGCCGGCCTCGGCGCGGTGGGCGGCTACGCGGCCCTCTCGAACTACACCAACCTGGGCGGCCAGCTCACCGTCTTCACGCTGCCGAACTAATCGGTCGCAGCTTGAACCGTACTTAAGTCAGGCCGGCGCGGGTTTCCGCGCCGGCTTCCTTATGATCAAGTGGCCCTCGGAGAGAACCGGCCACCCGCAAGGCCCGGGTCTCTGACCGGATACAGGGAGAAACGTCCGTTGCGTCACCTCAGCACGACCGCTCTGCGGCCCGTTCTGGCCGGCCTCGCCCTAGCAACCGTTTCCGTGGTTGCCGTATATGCTGAGGAAGCGAAATCCGCCGACCCGGCCCTCGCCAATTCGCTCAACCCGAACGACAAGACCGCCGAGATCGACCAGCCGGTGCTCGACAAGGCCAAGGCCGTGAAGGTCGAGGACGGCAAGTACCTCGATGCGGACGGGCATCCGACCTTCCACGTCACCGACAACGGCAAGAAATTCGACTGGTACTCCTATTCGGGCTACCGGCGCTACCACGCCGAGTGCCACGTCTGCCACGGCCCCGACGGGATGGGCTCGACCTACGCCCCGGCCCTCAAGGATTCGCTGAAGAACCTCTCCTACGAGGAGTTCATCGGCATCCTGGTGGGCGGCAAGCAGGACGTGAACGCCGCCCAGCAGAAGGTGATGCCGGCCTTCGGCGACAACAAGAACGTGATGTGCTACGCGGACGACCTCTACGTCTACCTGCGGGCGCGGGCCGCGGGCGCCATGGGCCGGGTGCGCCCGGGCGACAAGGAGGAGAAGCCCGAGGCCGCCAAGAAGGCCGAGAAGGAGTGCCTGGGCGGCTGATGGCGCGGGCAAGGCTCTCGTCCGCGGGCGGCCTCCTGGCCGGCTTTCGCCCGGCCGGCTGGCTCGCGGCAAGCTTGGCGGCCCTGCTGCTCGCGGCGGGGCCCGGCCCGGCGGGCGCGCAGCAGCTCCCGGACCTCGTCACCACGGACGCGCTGCGGGTCTGCGGCGATCCGGCCAACATGCCCTTCTCCGACCGCAAGGGGGAAGGCTTCGAGAACAGGATCGCGGCGATCCTGGCCGACGAGCTGAAGGTCAAGCTGCGGACCTACTGGCTCACGCAGGGGCCGGGCTTCGTGCGCAACACGCTCGGATCCGGGCTCTGCGACGTGATCGTCGGCTCGGCGCTCGGGACCGACCTCGTCCAGAACACCAACCCGTATTACCGCTCGGCCTACGTGCTGGTGTCGCGCCGGGGTGACCTGTCGGGCGTGGCGGCGCTCGACGATCCCCGGCTCAAGGGCAAGGTGATCGGGGTCGTGGCGGGCACCCCGCCGGTGAACCGGATGGGGGAGGTGGGGCTGGTCTCGTCGATGCGGCCCTATCCGCCCTACCAGTTCGACCCCTCGAACGCGCACCAGACCGTCTCGGCCCAGATCGTCGCCGACCTCGCCGAGAAGCGGCTCGACGCCGCCATCCTGTGGGGTCCGGCGGCGGGCTGGCTCGCCCGCCAGAGCGGGGTGCCGATGGAGGTGGTCCCGCTCCTCAAGGAGCCGGACCGGCCGGCGCTGACCTACCGCATCGCCATGGGGGTGCGGCTCAACGAGAACGACTGGAAGCGCACGCTCAACACGGCCCTGCGCAAGCGCCGGGCCGAGATCGAGCAGGTGCTGCGCGACTACGCGGTGCCGCTCCTCGACGAGGAGGAGAACCGGCTCCTCGACCCCAGGGCGCCGTGAGGGCGCTCCTCGTCCTCGCCCTGCTCGCGGCGGCGGGGCCGGCGGGGGCGGCGCCGGTGCCCGAGCCGCCGGGCTACCGGGAGGACGCGTTCCGCACGCCGACCCCCGCCACGCTCCGGGGCGCGCGGGTGGTGACGACCGAGGAGGCGGAGGCCCTGTGGCGGGCGGGCGTGGCCTTCGTGGACGTGATGCCCCAGCCGCCGCGGCCGGCCGCTTTGCCGCCGGGCACGATCTGGCGGGACCCGCCCCACGAGAGCATCCCGGGCGCGCACTGGCTCGCCAATACGGGGTTCGGGGCGCTGGCGCCCGAGACCGAGGCCTATTTCCGGCGCGAGCTCGACCGCCTCACCGGGGGCGACCGCGGGAAGCCGCTGGTCTTCTTCTGCCTGCGGAATTGCTGGATGTCGTGGAACGCGGCCAAGCGCGCCCTGTCCTACGGCTACGGCCAGGTGATCTGGTTCCCGGACGGGACCGACGGCTGGAGCGACGCGGCCCTGCCGCTGGAGCGGCTGCAGCCGGTCACGCCCTGACGGGGAACGACGGGCGCTCGCGCGCCTCTGGCGCGGGGGACTCGCGCGCCTCCGACGCGGGGGAGTCGCGCGCCCCGCTCATTCCACCGGCTCGATCCCGGTGCGGTCGAGCTTGGCCAGCGCCGCGGTCACGGTCTCGCCGCCGATGACGAGGTCGGGGGCGATCTCCGCGAGGGGCACCAGGACGAAGGCGCGCGCGCGCACGAAGCGGTGGGGCAGGACCAGCCGCTCGTCCTCGACCGCGGCGCCGGCATAGTGCAGCACGTCGATGTCGATGACGCGGGGCCCCCAGCGCCGCGCGCGCACGCGGCCGAGCCGCGCCTCGAGGGCGAGGCAGGCGTCGAGCAGCGCGTGCGGGGTCAGGTCGGTCGCCACCGCGACGGCGGCGTTCAGGAACCAGTCCTGGTCGGTGTCGCCCCAGGGGGGCGTGCGGTAGAAGCGCGAGCGGGCGGTGACGCGCAGGCCCGGCGCGGCGTCGAGGCCGGCGATGGCCGCCTCCAGCATGGCGGCCTTGTCGCCGAGGTTGCTGCCGAGACCCAGATAGGCGTCAGTCATGAGGGGCTTCGGTCATGATGGGCTTCGGTCTTGGCGGGTTCTCGTGACCTCGACCGCGACGCCGTCGAGGATCGCCGGGACGGGCGCCCCCGGCTTGTCGACCCGCACGGTGATCGCCGTCAGGGCGGGGAAGCGGGCGAGGCAGGCGGCGGCCACGGCCTCGGCGAGGGCCTCGATCAGGCGGAAGCGCCGGGTCGTGGCGATCTCGCCGGCGAGGGCGGCGAGGTCGGCGTAGCTCACCGAGGCGGCGATGTCGTCCCGGCGCCCGGCCTCGCGCAGGTCGAGGTGCGCGTCGAGGGAGAGATAGAAGCGCTGGCCGAGCCGGTTCTCCTCCTCCAGCACTCCGTGATGGGCGAAGACGGCGAGCCGGTGGACGAGGATGCGGTCGGCCATCAGGGGGCTCCGGCCGCCGCGTCGCGGCGCGGATCGCCGTCGCGGCGCACGCCGCCGTCGCGGCGCATGAGGGCGTCGACGACCTGGCAGGCCTCGACGTGGGGGCGCACGTCGTGGGCGCGCACGATGTCGGCGCCCAGGGTGGCGGCGACGACGTGGGCGGCGATGGAGCCGAACAGCCGGTCGGCCGGGGCGGTGCCGGTGTTGTGGATGCGCCCGAGCAGGGACTTGCGCGAGATGCCGACCAGGAGCGGGAAGCCGAGCGCGCGCAGTTCGGGCAGGCGCCGGACGGCGTCGAGGTGCTGCTCCCAGCTCTTGCCGAAGCCGATTCCGGGATCGAGCACGATGTCGCGCTCGGGGATGCCGGCCTTGGCGGCGATGGCGAGGGAGCGGTCGAAGAAGCGCTTCATCTCCTCGACGATGTCGAGGCTCGGATCCGGGCTCTCGCGGTTGTGCATCACGATCACCGGGGCGCCGTGGGCGGCGGCGACGCGGGCGATGTCGGGCTCGCGCTGGAGGCCCCAGACGTCGTTGACGATGCGGGCGCCGGCCTTGAGGGCGACCTCGGCGGTGGAGGCCTTGTAGGTGTCGATGGAGATCGGCACCGGGCAGGCGGGCGCGACGGCGGCGAGCACCGGGAGGATCCTGGCCTGCTCCTCCTCGGCCGAGACCGGGACGTGGCCGGGCCGGGTCGATTCGCCGCCGATGTCGAGGATGGCGGCGCCCTCCTGGACGAGGCTGGCGGCCTGCCGCTCGGCGGCCTCGCGGGCCTGGAACCGCCCGCCGTCCGAGAAGGAATCCGGCGTGACGTTGAGGATGCCCATCACGAGGGTGCGCCGGCCGAGATCCGGCAGCAGGGCGGCGAGGGCGGAAGGCGACGCGGTCACGGGCACCTCGGCGGCGGGGGAGGGGAGCGTGTCGCGGTTATGCCGGATCGGGGCGTGGTTTCAATCCGGACCTCCGGGAGGGGGTGAACTCGGCGCCGGCCTTGCCGTCCTTTAGCGCCTGACAGTTTCAATCCGCACCCCCGTGAGGGGGTGAACCTGAGCCGTGATGTCGGGGTGCCGCGCGCGCCGGAGTTTCAATCCGCACCCCCGTGAGGGGGTGAACCCCGGTCGTCAACTCGCGATTGCAGCCGTCAGAGCCGTTTCAATCCGCACCCCCGTGAGGGGGTGAACGCGGTCGGGTCCCCGAACAGATCCGCCTCGACCAGGTTTCAATCCGCACCCCCGCGAGGGGGTGAACGGGGATGGCCCCTCGGCCAGCACGCGTCGCAGGAGTTTCAATCCGCACCCCCGTGAGGGGGTGAACCCGGACGGTGACGGTGCCCGCACCCATCTCGTTAGGGTTTCAATCCGCACCCCCGTGAGGGGGTGAACCAGGACGGCCAGGGCGGCGCGCTGCTCTTCCTCAAGTTTCAATCCGCACCCTCGTGAGGGGGTGACCCCCCGGTAGCAGTGCTCTTTCAGCTCATCGATCACGTTTCAATCCGCACCCCCGTGAGGGGGGTGAACCGCCCGCCGCTCGTCTACGTGGTGGCCGCGGTGGAGTTTCAATCCGCACCCCCGTGAGGGGGGTGAACACGGGGCCGGGCTCTCCCGGGACACCGCCAACCTGTTTCAATCCGCACCCCCGTGAGGGGGGGGGTGAACCGGGCCGAGCCGCTCGGTGTACTTGATGATGTTCATGTTTCAATTCGCACCCCCGTGAGGGGGGTGAACCACTGCGGTGCACGGTCTCGGTCTTGTGCTCCAGTTTCAATCCGCACCCCCGTGAGGGGGGTGAACCCGTTGCCGGCCGGCGACACCGTGATGTCAAGCTGTGTTTCAATCCGCACCCCCGTGAGGGGGGTGAACGCGCCCTGCCGCCCGGCTGGCGCGCCCTGACCGAGGTTTCAATCCGCACCCCCGTGAAGGGGGTGAACCCTGCAGCAGCAGCAGCGACACCATGTGCGTGTTGTTTCAATCCGCACCCCCGTGAGGGGGGTGAACCCGCCCGCGCCCGTCGCGCGCCACGCGGTGTCGGCGTTTCAATCCGCACCCCCGTGAGGGGGGTGAACCCCGCCACGATAACCCCCGGCCTCGGCGGACAAAACGACGGCGCGTGCTCGAACCCCGCTCATCCGCGCCCGCCCGCATGCGGCGCCTTGCCGCATACCTTCCAAATCATCAGCTCGTTCAAAAGGTTGCGCCCGCGCGAACCTGTGCCGGCAGGGCTGGGCGCTCGGGGTTCGCGCGCCGCGGCCCGACCGTGAGTCAGGCCACCGCCCCGGACCGCGATGGCTCGCCCGAAGCGGGGCGTGGCACGGGAGCATGGCACGAGACCGGATCCGTCACTACATTGATCGGCAAACAGCAAGGGGCGGGCGCGCCGCCGCGGGGGAGACGATGAGGAGCACCCGATGATCCGTGCGTTCTGGAGACCGGCGCTCGCCGGCGCGGCCCTGTCGGTCCTGGCGGCGACGGCCGTCGCGGCCCAGCCCGCCGCCCAGGAGGACGCCAGGGCCGAGGCGGCCTGGACGGAGCTGCGCCCCAACGTCACCGGCGACCGGCCGATCCAGGACGGGGCCGGCGTGCTGAGCCTCGACACCCCCCGGCGCGCCGAGGATGCCGCCATCGTGCCGGTGGGCATCCGCATCGCGCTGCCCGAGGGCGACGGGCGGGCGGTCAAGCGGCTCACCCTGGTGGTGGACGAGAACCCCTCGCCGGTCGTCGGCACCTTCACCTTCCCGACCCCCCAGCACCGCTTCGAGCTCTCCACCCGCATCCGGGTGAATTCCTACTCCTACGTCCGCGCCATCGCCGAGACCGAGGACGGCGCCCTCTACATGACCAAGGCCTACGTCAAGGCCGCGGGCGGCTGCTCGGCCCCCGCCGTCAAGGACCCGGCCGAGGCCAAGGCCAATCTCGGCAAGATGCGCTTCCGCGCCTTCGCGGAGCGCGGCGAGGCCCAGGTCCAGGTCCGGCACCCGAACTATTCGGGCCTGCAGATGGACCAGGTCACCCGCCTCTACACGCCCGCGTGGTTCGTCGAAACCCTGAGCGTGCGCCAGGGCGAGACGCCGCTCTTCACCCTGACCGGCGGCATCTCGGTGAGCGAGGACCCCACCTTCCGGTTCACCTTCGCGGGCAACGGCGAGCCCGTGACGGTGGTGGCCAAGGACACGGAGGGCCGCACCTTCACGCAGAGCTTCCCGGCCTCGGGCTCCTGAGCCGCGTCACGGCGGAGTCGGGCGCATCACCCCGTCCGGCCCGCGCACGAGCGGGGCGGGCTGGGTCGGCAGCGGCGCGCCCGGCGCCTCCTCGACGCTGACCCCCTCGGGCCAGCCGGGCGGGGCGATCGCCACGTAGCGGGCGAAGCCCCCGGTGCCGCCGAGCGGCTTGGCGAAGCCGATGGCGACGAGCGCGCCCGCCTCCGGCACCTTGTCGAGATTCGCCACCCCCTCGGCCTGGGCGAAGTTGTGGTGCATCAGCCACGCCTCGCCCTCCAGGTTCGGCGTCGTGTCGGTGTCGAGGGGCTCGTGGCCGTGGAACAGGATCCGGCGCTCCAGGTGCAGGACCTGCAGCGCCGCGAGGCTCACGCCCGGGAAGGGCTTGGCGCGGAAGCGCTCGGTCTCGGCCCAGCGCTTCGACCAGTCGGAGCGGACCATCACCACGGCGCCCTCGGGGATGCGGCCGTGCCGCGCCTCCCAGGCGGCGATGTCGGCGACCTGCAGGTGGTAGCCCTCGTCCCGGGCGACCTGCGGGGAGATGTCGATCACCACCAGGGGGCGCAGCGCGTAGGTGGCCGGCAGGTCGCTGATCGTGGCGCCGAGGGGGTTCCAGTGGGCCGGCGGGTCGAGCTGGGTGCCGTACTGGTCGGTGGGAAGGTCGTAGGCCGTCACCACGAAGCCGTGCCGGGCGTAGGTGAAGGCCTCGCCCTTCTCGACGAAGCCCTCGATGGTCCGCCCCGCCCGCGCGGCCCGGACGGTCGCGGCGGCGAAGCCCGGCCAGACCGGCTGGGTCGGCGCGAACGCGTGGGTGAGGTCGATGTACTTGGCGCGCTTGAGGGTCTGCTCGTAGAGCCTCCACAGGGAGGTGTCCTCGGCGCGGGCCGGGGCCGCGAGCGCGAGGGCGAGCGCTGCGGCCCAGAAACGTCCTGTCATCATCATGCCTCCGGCGGTATCGGCGCGAGAGTGGCGTCGGGGCAACCGCGGGGCAACCGGCGCGGGCCCTCGCCCCGGCGCCGGGCGCCGGCATCTATGGCACACTCGGCGGGCGGGGAGGTTCGGCGGGCGGGGAGGTGCGGCATGGGCTCGTTGCGGGTGCGGTTCGGGTTGCTGGTCGGGAGCGCGGCGGCGCTGGTGCTGCTGGCCGCGGGCGGGCTGTTCTGGTCGCTCGCGGCGGCCGAGCGCACCCTCGACAGCACCCTGGAGGCCCAGGTGCGGCTCGAACTCATCGCCGAGCTCTCCGGGCGCCTCACCGAGTACGGCCTCGCCGCGGTCGAGGCGGTGGGCGAGACGCCGAGCCGGCCGGAGCGCCTCGCCACGGCCCGCGACGAGGTCGACCGGGCCCTCAACGCCGTCGACGAGGGCCTCAACCGGGCCATCGCTCGCAGCGACGCCATCGTGGACCGCACCCAGTACGCGGCCCGCTCGCGGCCCCTGGCGCGGCTGCGCGCCGCCCGCGTCATGCTCGACCGGCAGGTGGCCCAGATCCAGCGCGAGCCCGACCCGGTGAAGCGCTCGGACGCGATCCGCGGCGCCCTCAACGCCTTCGGGGCGGTGACCGGCCCGCCGCTCACCTTCCTGGTCGAGGCCGAGCGCCGCGGCGTCGAGAGCGCGGCGGGCGAGGTGCGCGCCCTCGCGGTGCGGCTGCGCGCCCTCGCCCTCGCGGTGGCGGGGCTCGCCGTGGTGGTGCTGCTCCTCGTCCACCGCACCCTGACGCGGCCGCTCCTGCGGCGCATCGACGACATCCGGGCCGGCGCCGCCGCCATCGGCCGGGGCGAGCTCGACACCCGCCTGCCCGTCGCGGCCCACGACGAGCTCGGCCTGCTGGTCGCGAGCTTCAACCGCATGGCGGCCCGGCTCAAGCGCCGCGAGAGCCGCGTCGCCGCCGCCCGCGCCGCTCTCGAGGAGACGGTCGCGCAGGCCACCGCGGAGCTGCGCGCCGCCAACACCCGCCTGGAGGAGATCGACCGCTCCCGCCGCCGCTTCTTCGCCGATGTCAGCCACGAGCTGCGCACGCCCCTCACGGTCATCCTGGGGGAATGCGACCTCGCCGCCCGCTCGCCCGACACGCCCGAGGCCTTCCGCCCGGTGATCGCGACGATCCGCAAGCGGGCGCTGCGCCTGCACCGCCGCGTCGGCGACATGCTGCGGATCGCCCGCTCGGAATCCGGCCAGATCGAGCTGGAGCGCAAGCCCGTCAGCCTCGCCGCCGTCCTCACCGAGGCGGTGGAGAACTGCGCCTCGGAGGCCCGGCGCCGCCGCATCGCCCTCGCCTTCGAGCCGAGCGAGACCGACGTGGAGATCCAGGCCGACCCCGAGTGGCTGCGCCAGATCGTCGAGGGCCTGATCGACAACGCCCTGCGCCACGCCGCCGGGGCGACCCGGGTCTGGGTCGTGCTGCGGGCGCGCCGCGACGGGGCCGAGGTGACGGTGGCGGATGACGGGCCGGGCTTCCCCGCCGAGGCCGAGACCCTGTTCGAGCGCTTCCGCCGCGGCGGGAACTCCTCGCCCGCGCAGGGGTTCGGCATCGGATTGGCCCTGGCGCGCTGGGTCGTCGAACGCCATGATGGCGTGATCCGCCTCGGTTCGGGCGGGGACGAGGCGCGCGGCGCACGGGTCACCCTGGTGCTGCCCGCCGATGCCAGGGAGGACGCGGCGTGAGCGGGCGCCGGGATCCGGCCCGCGCCGCGAGGATGGGGCCCCGATGACGAGCGTGCTGGTGGTGGAGGACGACGGCGACATCCGCGGGATGCTCGCCCGCGGCCTCAGCGCGGAGGGCTTCTCGGTCAACCTCGCCGGCAGCGTCGACGAGGCCCTGGCCGCCGCCCGCGAGCGGGTGCCCGAGGCGGTGCTCCTCGACATCATGCTGCCGGACGGCTCGGGCCACGAGGTCTGCCGCTCCCTGCGCGAGGGCGGCTATCCGGGGGCGATCCTGTTCCTCAGCGCCAAGGACGAGGTCAGCGACCGCGTCGACGGCCTCGCGGTCGGGGCCGACGACTACATCGTCAAGCCCTTCGCCTTCGACGAATTGCTCGCGCGCCTGCGCACCCACCTGCAGCGCCGCCGCGCGGCGGGCGAGCCGCGCACCCTGCTCAGCGCCGGGCGCCTCTCCCTCGACCTCGCCACCCGCCAGGTCCGCTTCGGCGAGACCACCGCGCGCCTCACCCAGCGCGAGGCCGAACTCCTCACCGTGCTGATGGAGCACGCCAACCGGCCGGTGACCCGGGGCGACATCTTCGACCGGCTCTGGGCCAACCAGGGCGGCCTCTCCCTCAACGTGGTGGACGTCTATGTCGGGTACCTGCGCACCAAGCTCGGCGACGTCGCCCGGGCCGGGGGCCCCGCCATCGTGACCGTGCGGGGCAAGGGCTTCATGCTCGACCTGCACGAGCCGAGCTTCCGCCAGTAACCTTCGGTTTGCCGCTCACGAAATTTTTTAGGGCACGAGGGGTCTCCGCTAAACCCTCGCGGGACCGGCACAATAAGACCGGTTTGAGAGCACCCAGCCCTTTGGGGGCGGTGGACCGGAAAAATACCTCTTGCGCTCCCGGTCGGGATTGCCGATATATCCCGCGTGACAGAAAACACTGTCATCTCAACATCTTAGGATCCTCTTATGAGGATCCGGGAAGTCTCAGGAGACGCATCATGAAGTGGGCTCTGCCGGTTGTCGCCGAAGTCTGCGTCGGCATGGAAGTCACCAGCTACGAGTCGGCCGAGATCGATCCCTTCAACTGAGGGCTCGGACTCCGCCTCCGGCGGTCCCGCCGCCGGGGGCCTTGACCATCACCGATCATCGAGAGGAAACGCACCATGAAGTGGGCTCTGCCGGTCGTCGCCGAGATCTGCGTCGGCATGGAAGTCACCAGCTACGAATCGGCCGAGATCGATCCCTTCAACTGAGGCGGTCTCTCGGCCCGGAGGGTGTCTGCGCGCCGACGTGAGAGGATCATGCAGGCGATCATCCTCGGTTCTGCGGCCGGTGGCGGGGTTCCGCAGTGGAACTGCCGCTGCCCCCACTGCACGATGGCCTGGGCGGGCGATGCCCGGGTCAAGCCCCGCACCCAGTCGAGCCTCGCGGTCTCCCCGGACGGGGAGACGTGGCTCCTGGTGAACGCCTCGCCGGACATCCGCCAGCAGCTCTTCGCGACGCCCGCCCTGCACCCGGCCCGCGGCCTGCGGCACTCGCCGATCGCGGCGGTGCTGCTGACCAACGGCGACGTGGACCACGTGGCGGGGCTGCTGACCCTGCGCGAGAGCCAGCCCTTCCGGCTCCACGCCACCCGCAACATCCTCGATTCGGTCTCGGCGAACCGCGTCTTCGACGTGCTGGCGCCCGAGCACGTGGCGCGGCGCGAGGTGGCGCTGGACGAGTCCTTCGCGCCGGTGCCGGGCCTCGCGGTCACGCTCTTCGCCGTGCCCGGCAAGGTGCCGCTCTGGCTGGAGGAGGGCACGCCCGAGATCGGCCAGGAGACCGAGACCACGGTCGGCGCCCTGATCGAGGCGGGGGGCAAGCGGCTCGCCTACGTGCCGGGCTGCGCCCGCGTCACCGACGACCTGCGGCGGCGCCTGTCGGGCGTGGACGTCCTGCTCTTCGACGGCACGGTCTACCTCGACGACGACATGATCCGGGCCGGGGTCGGCACCAAGACCGGCTGGCGCATGGGCCACGTGCCGATGACCGGGGAGGGGGGCGCGATCGCGGCCCTGGCCGAGGTGCCGATCGGCCGACGGATCTTCGTGCACATCAACAACACCAACCCGGTCCTGGTGGAGGAGTCCGAGGCCCGCCGCGCCGTCGAGGCCGAGGGCTGGACGGTGGCGCATGACGGGCTGACGCTGACCCTCTAGCGCATGTCCCGCTGAAGCGGGCGCCGATTCGGCGTCGGACATGCGGCACGATCAACGACCGGGAGCAGCGCCCGATGGCACCGTGCCGGGTCGATCGTCGGAAATCCCTCCCGACCACCACCTCCGCACCGTCCCGGCCAAGTCATCTTTAAGTCAAACATAAGTACATCCCAGACATAGATGTGCATCGATACGGCTTGTTGATCCATCTCAAAGAAATCCGGCGCCTCCTGATGCGACGAGCGCTGATCCGGCGCGGAGGATCAGCCGATCCGACACCCAGAAGGCAGGCCGGATTGCCAGGAATGTGAAGGGCACGACCCTTGACCGCAGCGGCCCGAGCCGCCACCTCGGCTCCGGGAGGAACGGAGCCAGCAGCGCCCCGAACGACCAACCGAAGGCCCACGATCACGCCATGACCGCAGCCCTGTCCCTCACCCTCCCGGCCGCGCCCGCCGCGAACGACGCGAGCCTGCTCTCGCCCGCCGCGCTCGAAGCGGCCCTGCGCGACATCGGCGCCCGCCGCTACCACAACCTGCACCCCTTCCACCGCCTCCTGCACGACGGGAAGCTCGACAAGGATCAGGTGCGGGCCTGGGCGCTCAACCGCTACTATTATCAGGCGATGATCCCGGTGAAGGATTCCGCCATCCTGGCGCGGATGCCCGACGCCAATCTCCGTCGGATCTGGCGCCAGCGCATCGTCGACCACGACGGCGACCACGAGGGCGACGGCGGCATCGAGCGCTGGCTGAAGCTCGCCGAGGGCGTCGGCTTCGACCGCGCCTACGTGCTCTCGACGCGCGGCATCCTGCCGACCACCCGCTTCGCGGTCGAGGCCTACGTCCACTTCGTGGCCGAGCGCTCGCTCCTGGAGGCGATCGCCTCCTCGCTCACCGAGATGTTCTCGCCGACCATCATCTCCGAGCGCGTCGCCGGCATGCTCAAGAACTACGACTTCATCACCAAGGAGACGCTGGCCTATTTCGACAAGCGCCTCACCCAGGCGCCGCGCGACGCCGACTTCGCCCTGGCCTACGTCAAGGAGCACGCGACCACGCCGGCCCTGCAGCGGCAGGCGCTCGACGCGCTCACCTTCAAGTGCAACGTGCTGTGGTCGCAGCTCGACGCCCTGTACTTCGCCTACGTGGCGCCGGGCATGATCCCGCCGGACGCGTGGCGCCCGGGCGAGGGTCTGGTGGAGGGGCGCGCGTGAGCCTGACCCCCGGCGACGTGCCGCGCCTGCCGCGCGGCGTGCGGATGCGCTTCGACGGCGTGCGCGGCGCCCACGTGCTGCTCGCGCCCGAGCGCACCTTCGACCTCGACCAGAACGCCGTGGCGGTGCTGTCGCTGGTCGACGGGGAGCGCAGCATCCGGGCCATCGCGGAGGCGCTCTCGGCGCAGTACGACGCGCCGGTCGGCGTGATCGAGCCCGACGTCATCACCATGCTCAACGGCCTCGCGGAGAAGCGCGTGCTGGAAGCCAAGCCCGCCGCCTGAGGCGGCCCCAAGCCCGCCGCTGAGGCGGCCCCAAGCCTGCCGCTGAGGCGGCCCAAAGCCCGCCGCCCGAGGGCGGCCGAGGACGAGACCATGACCGCCGTCACCCCCACCCTGCCGGCCCCGATCGGGCTCCTCGCGGAGCTCACCCATCGCTGCCCGCTGCGCTGCCCCTACTGCTCGAACCCGCTCGAGCTCGACAAGCGCTCGGCGGAGCTCGACACGGCGACGTGGCAGCGGGTGCTGGGGGAGGCGGCGGCGCTCGGCGTCCTGCACGTCCACCTGTCGGGCGGCGAGCCCACCGCCCGGCAGGACATCGTCGAGATCACCGGGGCCTGCGCCGATCTCGGCCTCTACTCGAACCTGATCACCTCCGGGGTGGGCGGCGCGCTCGCCAAGCTCGACGCGCTCTCCGAGGCCGGCCTCGACCACGTGCAGCTCTCGATCCAGGCCGCCGAGGCCGGCAACGCGGAGCGGATCGGCGGGCTGCGGAACGCCCAGCCGCAGAAATTCGCCTTCGCCGAGCGGGTCGTGGCCTTGGGCCTGCCGCTCACGCTCAACGCTGTGATCCACCGCGGCAACATCGACGAGGTGCCGGCCCTGATCGACCTCGCGGTCAGGCTCGGCGCCAAGCGGCTCGAAGTCGCCCACACCCAGTATTACGGCTGGGCCTACGTCAACCGCGCCGCCCTGATGCCGGCCAAGCCCGACGTCGACCGCTCGATCCGGGTGGTCGAGGAGGCGCGCGAGCGCCTCAAGGGCCGGCTCGTGATCGACCTCGTGGTGCCGGACTACTACGCCAAGTACCCGAAGGCCTGCGCGGGCGGCTGGGGCCGGCGGCTGATGAACGTCACGCCGAGCGGCAAGGTGCTGCCCTGCCACGCCGCCGAGACGATCCCGGGCCTCGCATTCTGGAACGTGCAGGAGCGCGCGCTCGGCGACATCTGGGCGAATTCCCCCGCCTTCCAGGCCTATCGGGGCACGTCCTGGATGAAGGAGCCCTGCCGCTCCTGCGACCGGCGGGAGAAGGATTGGGGCGGCTGCCGCTGCCAGGCCCTGGCGCTGGCGGGCGACGCCGCCGCGACCGACCCGGCCTGCTCGCTCTCGCCGCTCCACGCCAAGGTCCAGGCCCTCGCGGTCGCCGAATCGGCCCTGGAGACCGCGCCCGACTACCAGTACCGCACGATCGGCGGCGCGCCCGTCGTGCCCCAACCCGAGGGAGTGTCCGCGTGAGACCCGCTTTCCTCTGCGGCCTGCTCCTGGCCGCGACGCCCGCGCTGGCGCAGCCGGCGCCGCCGCCCGCAGCGGCCGCGGCGGCGCGGGAGGCCGCGCCGAGCGCCGTCGACCTGCTGTTCGAGGGCAAGCACTTCGCCGCCGCGCCGGCGGGCAGCCGCATCACCTACCGCTACACCCGCTTCAGCGGCATCAAGGACGGCCCCTTCGGCGCGCCGATCGAGGACCGGATCGTCGAGACGGTGGCGGCCGGGTCGGGGCCCGACAGCCGCAACCTGACCATCGAGGCCTTCACGGGCGAGCGCCGGCTGCCGACCGCCCATTACGAGAACATGACCGGGAACCCGCTCCTGGCGCAGTTCCTCGAATACCACGTCCTCGACATCGCCAAGGCGCTGCAGGGCAATCCCCGCTACCTGAAGAACGGGCTGCGCAAGGCGATGCGCGAGGGCGGCCCGGCGACCCCGACCGAGGTCGAGGTCGGGGGCGAGAAGCGGCCCGGCTGGCGGGTGGTGCTGCGGCCCTTCGTGAACGACCCCGTGAAGGACAAGCTGCGCGGCTTCGATAGCCTCACCTACACGTTCGTGCTGTCGCCCGCGGTGCCGGGCGAGATCGTCTCGATCGACGTCGAGGCGCCGGGCCCGGAGGGCGGCAAGCTCCTGCAGGAGACGGTGACGTATGAACCGAGCGTGGGTTAAGGGGGCGCTCGGCGCGGGCGCCCTGCTGGCGGGGCTGGTGCCGGCCCTGGCCGACGACAACGATTACCCGACCGAGGCGCGGGCCGATTACGTCTTCGGCTGCATGGCGGCGAACGGGCAGACCCGCGACGCGCTGCAGAAATGCGCCTGCTCGATCGACGCGATCGCCGCCATCCTGCCCTACGACAAGTACGTGCAGGCCTCGACGATCCTGTCGATGCGCCAGGGCATCGGCCAGCGCGCCAACGAGTTCCGCTCGACCAAGCTGTTCGACGACAAGGTCGCGGAGCTGCGCCGCGCCCAGGCCGAGGCCGAGATCCGCTGCTACCGGGCCAGCGTGAACTGAGGGACGGGTCCGGGGTCCCCGCCGTCCCGGACGCGCGGAGCCTCAGCGCAAGGGCATCCGGGAGACGGGGAGCGGACGGGTCGGTTTCAGACCCTGCCCGGCGCCCGCGGCGCCGAGATCCGCGAGCGTCGCCGCCACGGCCCGGTCGAGCGGCGTGTGCGGCTCCGCCCCGAGCGCCGCCGCCAAGCGGGCATTGTCGAGCCGCAGGGGCACGTTCCAGAGATACAGCATCTCCCGCACCTCCCGCAGGAAGGGCACGAAGGGCGCGGCGGGACGGGTGAGCGCCCAGGGCACCCGGTGGACCGGCAGCCGCTCGCGCCCGAGCGCGCGGGCGATCGCCGCCACCATCCGGGTGCCGTCTGCGTCCCAATGCCCCCGCGTGTGGAAGCGCGCGAAGGCGGGCAGGTCCGCCTCCCGCTCGGCGAGCCGCACCATGGTCTCGGCGAGGTCGGGCAGGTAGGCCCATTGGTGGCCGATGCCGCCCGGGCCGGGATACCACAGCCGCCGCACCGGCCGGTCCCGCTGCGCGAACAGCGCGAACCAGGAATTGCCGGTCATGCCGGGGCCGAACACGTCGCCCGCCCGCACGACGAGGCTGCGCACCCCCGCCGCCGCCGCCTCGGCGAGCCGGCGCTCCATCGCGACCCGGATCGCGCCCTTGCGGGTGAGCGGGTGCTGGGGCGCGTCCTCGTCCGGGTGCGGGAAGGCGTCGGGGCCGTAATTGTAGACGTTGCCCGGAAGCAGCAGGCGCGCGCCCGCCGCCCGGGTGGCCGCGAGGCTCGCCTCCAGCATCGGCAGGACGAGCCGGTCCCAGTCGCGGTAGCCGGGCGGGTTCACCGCGTGGACGACGAGGGCGGTGCCGCGCGCCGCCTCGGTCACGCGCGCGGCGTCGCGGGCATCGCCCGGGATCCAGGCGAGGCCGTCGCCCGCGCGCCGCACCCGCTCCGGATCCCGGTGCAGGGCCCGCACCCGCCAGCCGCCGGCCAGGAGCCGCCGCGCCACCGCCCCGCCGACGCCGCCGGTCGCCCCCAGCACCAGGGCTTCCCTCGTCCCGCCCATCATCCGCTCCTCATCGCCGACGGGGGCACGATGGCAGAGCCGGACGCATCCGGGAATTGCGGAAAGACGGCGGGCCGCTATACGAAATCGTATGGCGGAGCCGAGCTGGGACCATTGCCGCGCGGCGCTGGCGGTGCTGGAGGAGGGCTCCCTCTCGGGCGCGGCCCGGGCGCTCGGCCTGACGCAGCCGACGGTCGGCCGGCAGATCGCGGCCCTGGAGGCGGCGCTCGGCGTGGTGCTGTTCACCCGCTCGCCGGCGGGGCTGCTCCCGACCGAGGCGGGGCTGGCCCTGCGCCCGCACGCCCAGGCCCTGCGGGCCGCGGCGGCCGCCCTGGCGCGCACCGTGACGGCGGCGGGGGAGGGGGTGGCCGGGACGGTGCGGATCACCGCCTCCGAGGTGGTGGGCGGGGCGGTGCTGCCGCCGATCCTCGCCCGCCTGCACGAGGCGCACCCCGCGCTCATCCTCGAACTCGTCCTGTCCGACCGGGTGCAGGATCTCCTGCGCCGCGACGCCGACATCGCCGTGCGGATGACCCCGCCGGCGCAGGGGGCGCTGCTCGCCCGGAAGGTCGGGACCGTGCGCCTCGGCCTGCACGCCCATCGCCGCTACCTGGCACGGCGGGGCGCGCCCGCCTCCGTCGCCGCCCTCGCGGGCCACAGCCTGATCGGCTTCGACGCCGAGACCGCCTTCCTGCGCGACGTCCGGATCGGGGGAATGCCCCTCGACCGGAGCCGGTTCGCGTGGCGCAGCGACAGCGCGCTCGCGCAGCTCGCGGCGGTCCGGGCCGGGTTCGGCATCGGGGTCTGCCAGGCGGGGCTCGCCGCCCGCGAGCCCGATCTCGTCCCGGTCCTGCCGGAGATCGGCTGGGATCTGCCGACCTTCGTGGTCATGCACGAGGATCTGCGCGCCCTCCGGCGCTACCGCGTCGCCTTCGACGCGCTGGCCGAGGGGCTGGAGGCGTATTGCGCCGGGGAGGCGGCGCCGCCTTAGCGCCGCGCGGGCCCGGCGCGCGTCACCCGAGCGGCGTCAGCAACTCGCCCTTGCCGAGCGTCGCGAGGTCCCCGGCGCGCCGCCCGAGCCGCGCGCGGGCGAGGGCCGCGAAGCGCGCCGAGACCGGCTCCAGCGCCCGGGCGAGCAGCCGCACGAAGACGAGGTCCTGGGCGCCCGTGTCGACGAAGGTCGGCAGCAGGGCGCCGTGGCGCTCGACCAGGAGCGTGCCCCGGCGCATGCCGTAGCCCGGATGGTCGCCGATCGCGCCCGCCACGATCGTGCCGGCGATCATCCGCGACCCCGCCAGCGCTCCGGCGGACTCGGCCACGATCAGCCCGGCCCGCATCCGGTCGCCGAGGCGGTCGCCCGCCCGGCCGCCGATCACCAGGGTCGCCCCGTCGAGGCCGCCCATCGCCCCGTGCAGGGCGCCGCCCGCGCTCTCGCCCGCGTCGCCCGCGATCGTGATCGTGCCGCCCCTGGCGCCCGTCCCGGCGAAGGGACCCGCCGAACCGGAGACCCGGATCGCGCCGCCGGTCATGCCGGCGCCGAGGCGCTGCCCGACATCGCCCTCGACCTCGATCGCGCCCGCGCTCAGGCCGGCGCCGACCTGGTCGAGCCGCTCCGAGCCGCCGACGATCCGCAGCGTGTCGGTCCCGTCGAGGGCGAGCGCGAAGCAGTCGCCGAGGCTGAGGCCGAGCCGGCTCGTGCCGATCGGCAGCCGCGCCGCCTCGGCCTCGCCGAGGCCCGCGAGGCGGGCGGGCGTGAGGCCCGAGAGGTCGAGCCGCTCCGGCGGCGCCTGGCGGAGGGTGAGGACGCTCATGCCGCCGCCTCGAGAAGGTCCCGGAGATGGAAGTGGTGGCGGCCGAGATTGCCGCCGTAATTGCCCGCCGTGACCGCCACGAGGCCGAGGTCGCGGCCCGCCGCCGTCGCCGCGTGGAGCGCGGCCCGCATCGCGCGCGCGATCGCCCCCGCCGAGAGCCCGTCGATCACGATCTCCAGCACCACGTTGACCTCGGGCGGCAGGGCCGAGCCCGCGCGCCCCTTCAGGGTCGGGCAATAGGCGTCGTTGGTGGAGGCCATCATGCCCTTGGTGCGCGCGCCGACCTTGGAGCCCGAGCGCACGATGCCGCCCGGGAAGGGCAGGATCACGTCCGGGACGCCGCGCGCCGCCGCCACCGCGATCTCCGCCACCCTCAGCGTGTCCGCGTGGGCGCGGCCGAGGAACAGCAGGTTGCCGCCGCCGACCGCCCCCTCGATGGTCGGGACGGAGTGCTCGCAGAGGAACTCGCCGTCCATCACCGGCGTGCGCCAGAAGCGCCGGCCGCCGACGCGCTTGGCGACCGAGAAGCCGTCGCCGAACATCTGGATCGCGCCGCCGAGCTTGATCGCCTTGCCCCGGTGCGGATCGTCCCAGGCGATCCCCGCATAGGCCGCGCTGCCCGGCGAGGTCAGCACGCATTGCCCGACCCGCTTGAGGAGCTGGCTCTTCAGGCCCCCCGCGTCGAAGCCGAAGAGCAGCACCCGCACGCCGGGCCGCCCGTCGGGCGTCGCCTCGGGGGCGAGCACCGCGTCGATCCCGGCCTCGGCCCCGCAGCCGATCACCGAGGTGGCGAAGCCCGTCATGGTGGTGGCGGCGATCATCGCCCATTCGGGCGTGTCGGCGGTGAGCACGAGGGCCGTGCCCGCCATGTCGAACGCCTCCGCGAAGGTGTCCTCGACCCGGATGCCGTGGAGTGTGAGGTCCGCCATGGTCAGCCCCGCAGCCCCACGCTCTCGAAGGTCTCGCGCGCCGCGAAGGCCTCGTCCGGCACCGAGAAGCTGTCGAGCCCGGCGCCGAACCGCCCCTGCAGGTAGGCGTCGGTCCGCCGCGCCATGCCGGGATCCGCCTCGACCGCGACGCTGAGCGTGCGGCCCGCGCGCGCCGCCACCACGGCCCCGTCCTCCACGATCACCACCCCGTCCTTGAACACCCGGTGGGCCCTGCCGAACATCGCCGTCCGGTCGCGCCCGTCGCGGTAGACCGCGATGTCGGCCCGCGCGCCGGGGCGCAGGTGGCCGCGGTCGGTGAGGCCGAGGAGCTTGGCGGGCCCCGAGCGGGTGAGCTTGGCCACGTCGAGGAGGTCGTACTCGCGCGTGAGCGCGTGCAGGCCCGAGCGCTCCGCCGCGACCTTGGGGTGGCTCGCCAGCTCGCGGTCGCGCTCCTCCTTGTCCATCAGCAGGTGGAGGATGCGCGGATAGGCCGTGAAGGGCCCGCCATTCGGGTGATCGGTGGTCAGGATCGTGCGCTCGGGATCGGGCGAGAGCAGCATCAGTTCGAGCCCGATGGCGAATTGCAGCGAGGAGGTCGGGCCGCGGTCGCGGTAGCGGAACGGGATGATGCCGCCGCCCTCCGCGTCGCCCGCGGTGACGATCCACTTCCTCGGGCTCGCGCCCTTGCGGCCCGCGAACTGGCGCAGGATGTCGAGGGAGATCGTGCAGGTCTGCCCGAACACCACCTGGCCGACGTCCAGCGTGGCGTTGGGGTGGTGGGTCATCGCCTCGGCGAGGCGCGGCGCCGCCGAGGTGAAGCCGCCCCCGAGGGGGTTCTGGGGATCGACCGCCGCGTAGGCGTAGAACTGGGCGTGCGCGAAGTGGATGCGCCGCCCCTCGGCGGCCGCGAGGGTCTCGACGAAGCTGTCGTCGGCGCCCGGCAGGCCGAGATTGCTGCAATGGACGTGGAGCGGGTGCGGCACCCCGATCGCCTCGACCGCGTCGAGGAGCCCGGTCAGGATCCGCCGCGAGGTCAGCCCGTAGGCCGGCACCTCGTCGTCGAGGCCGAAGCGCACGGCGCCGTCCTTGAAGGCGTCGGCCCCGCCCGCATTGATCACCTTCACGCCGAGCGCCCGCGTCGTGGCGAGGTTGAGCGCCACGAGGTCGCGCACCGCCTGCGGCCCGGCCCCGTCGCGCAGGAGCTGGAGCAGGTGGTCGTCGTTGCCCATCACGCAGAGCCCGCCCCGGTCGAGGAGCGGGATGTCGGCGAGTTCGAGCTGGGTCGCGAGGGCGTTGACGGGCGGCATCGCCGGCTCGACGGCGGTGGTGTAGCCCATCCGGGCGTACAGGGCGCCGATCTCCGATCCCGAGCCGTGCGGGCTCCCGGCCCCGCCGGCCTCGGCGACGCCGAGTTCCGGCAGCAGCAGGCGGGAGAGCACCACGTTGCCGCCCGCGATGTGCGAGTGCACCTCGATGCCGCCGGCCATCACCACGCAGCCGGAGGCGTCGAGGATCTCGTCGGGGGCGCGGTCGGGCGCCTCGACGATGCGGCCGTCCTCGATCCAGACGTCGCCGACGGCGTCGCGCCCGGCGGTCGGATCGACGACCCGGCCGCCACTGATACGGGTCAGCATGAGGCGGAGCGCTCCAGGGTGACGGGCGGTGGGGCGGGCGCGAGGCGGTCGTGCAGGGCGCCGATCACCGCGGCGGCGGAGGGCGCCGGACCGGGCGCGGCGGCGGGGTGCCAGGCGATCGCCGCCCGGCGCGGGTGCCAGAGGGCGCCGCCGTGGCTCTGCCCGGGCACGCCCACCGCGAGCACGATCTCGGCCTCGTCGCCGCGCGGGGCGCCGAGCAGGGCCACGGTCGGCACGGCGGCGGTCCAGGCGGGCCGGGGAGCCGGCAGGGCGGCGAGCCAGAGGGCCGCGTCGATCTCGCCGGAGCGGGCCTGCCGGGCGGCGTCGAAGCGCCAGGGATCGTGCTCGGGGCGGGCGCGGCCGAAGCCGACCCGCGGCCCCTGGGCGGTGGTCCAGGCGGCGACCTGCGTCACCGCGCGGCCCTGATCCGCGCCCGCGACGGGCAGGGCGAAGGCCCGGGTCGCCTCGTTGAGGTCCTTGGCGAGGCCGCTCAGCATCTCGGACCCGAGTGCCCCGACCTCGCCGGGATCGTAGAGGAGCACGGCGTAGTGGGCGCCGCGCAGGCGGGCGGCGAGGTCGGCGAGGGGCGCCGCGGCGCCGATCCGCCCGGCCACCAGGGCGCGCAGCAGCCCGATCGCGGCGGGCAGCCCCGCCGCGCCGGACGCGAAGTCGGCCCCCTGGCCGGAGGCGAGCGAGAGGATGCTGCGGCCCGCCCCCGCGGCCCGGCCGCGGCTGGGGCCGGAGGCGGCGAGGTCGGCGAGGAGCGGCGCCTCCGCGGCCCGGTCGCCGACCACCAGCACGAGGTCGGCCCGCGCCACCGCCTCGGCGGGCGTGGTCGCCATGGTGCCGGCGGCGGCCAGCGCCCCGAGATCGGCGTAGAGGTCGTCCGAGGCCGCCGGATCCAGGGAGGCGCCGAGGACTCGCGCGAGACGGAACGCCGCCTGCACCGCCGCCACGTCGGCCGCGAGGCCCGCCACCACGGGCGCCCGGGCGCCTCTCAGCAGATCGGCCGCCGCGGCGAGCGCCGCGTCGGGATCCGTCGCTTGCCCTTTCACCCAGGCCGTCATCCGCCCTCGCCCGATTGGCCGGCCTCGCGCCGGCTCTGCAGGGATCCGCGGGGGCGTCGGTCGCCGCCTCGCGCGGTCGCCGCCTCGCGCGGATGCCGCGGCACGGTCTGCCCCGCGCCGCGGCCGACGTTTGCATCCCGCCCTCGGCGCAGGCAAGACCCCCCGAAAGTCCGGGCGGCGCGGCCGCCGAATTTCACATGCGCAGCTGCGTTGCCCTCCAGGGGCGCGGTATGGGACACTGCGCTGCAGAGTCCCGGATTCGCCCTCGCGCGCGCCGGCCCTTCGCGGGACCGGCCGGTTCGGCGGGCTGCGGGATCAGGCAGGGGTTCGGGTTGGCGGATCGGGCGGGCACAGGGCGGGAGATGGTGCGGGTGCACGCGCCGGCCCGGCTGCATTTCGGCTTCCTTGATCTCCACGGCGGCCTCGGCCGGCGCTTCGGCAGCATCGGCGTCGCCGTGGACGCGCCGTCCATCGACCTGACCGTCGCCGCCGCGCCCGACCTCGCGGTCGAGGCCGACGGGGCCGCCCTCGCCCCGGAGCGCGAGCGCATCCGCCGCTACGCCGAGGCGGCGGCCCGGCAGATCGGCGTGCCGGCGGCGGGCGCCTTCCGGCTCCGCGCGGGCATCCCGGCCCATGCGGGCTTCGGCTCGGGCACCCAGCTCGCGCTCAGCGTCGCGGCCGGCCTCGCCGCCCTGCACGGGGCGGCCTTCGCGCCGGCCGCGTTCGCCGACGCGCTCGACCGGGGCAACCGCTCGGGCGTGGGCCTCGCGGCCTTCGTCACCGGCGGGCTGATCGTGGATGGCGGGCGCGACGCGGGCGGCGCCCCGCCGCCGATCGTGGCGCGCCTGCCCTACCCGGAGGCGTGGCGGATCCTGCTCCTGCTCGATCCGGCCGAGACCGGGGTGCACGGGGCGCAGGAGCGGCACGCGTTCCAGGCCCTGCCGCGCTTCCCGGCCGGGGAGGCGGCCGAGATCTGCCGCATCGTGCTGATGCAGGTGCTGCCCGCCGCCGTCGCCGGCACGATCGAGCCCTTCGGCCGCGGCATCACCGAGATCCAGCGGCGCATCGGCGACTACTTCGCCCCCCATCAGGGCGGGCGCTTCGCCAGCCGCGCGGTCGCCGCCGCCCTCGCGGAGATCGAGGCGCTCGGCATCCCCGGCTTCGGCCAGAGCTCCTGGGGGCCGACCGGCTTCGCCCTCCTGGGCTCGGCCGCCGAGGCGGAGGCGCTGGCCGCCCGGCTGCGGCGGAGCCACCCGGGCCTGACGCTGCTCGTCGCGCGCGGACGCAACCGCGGCGCCGCGGTCACGCGGGAGCCGGCCCCCGCGCAGGCGTGAGCGCCGGTACCGATGAGGGCGGACGATGGTCGGGGTCCGCTCCGGTCAGAAAAGGTCTATCAACGGGGGGCGGGGCAAACTAGCAGTCGTTCCCGGCACGGGGGCGGCACAGGCCCCGGCAGAGGCCGTCGTGGCCGGCTCGGCCTGTTGGGAATGGCCGAGACGACCCTAGGACAGACCACGGAGGAGATCCGCGCCATGGCCCGTTCGATCCTTCACATGCTGACGCCGCTGAAGCACATGAGCCCGTTCGACGTGAACATGGCGGTCGATGCGGGGTTCGAGGTGGTGACGGCCTACACGGGCGTGACGCTGACCGAGGTCGGGCCGCTGGTGCAGGATTCGATCTTCTCGCGGGCGCCGCAGGACGGGGCGCGCACCGGCCTCTTCATCGCCGGCAAGAACGCCGAGGACGCCCTCGACATGGTCGACCGGGCCCGCAAGGCCTTCGTGCCGCCCTTCGTCAACCACGTCTTCGCGGATCCGGCCGGCTCCTTCACCACGGGCGCCGCGATGGTGGCGCAGGTGAACAAGGCCCTGCGCGACCGGTTCGGCGAGGGCCTGCCGGGCCAGCGCATCGTGATCTTCGGCGGGGCCGGCGTGGTGGCCTACGTGGCGGCGGTGATCGGCGCCATCGAGGGCGCCCGCCCGGTCCTGGTCGGCCATGACGGGCAGGAGCGGGTGAGCAAGATCGCCGCGACCATGAAGTGGCGCTTCGACATCGACGTCGAGGCGGTGGACGGGGCCGGCGGCGAGGCCCGCCGCGCCGCTATCGCGCAGGCCGACGTGATCCTCTCGGCGGGGCCGGCCGGCGTCGCGATCCTGTCGGCGGAGGATCTGGACCACGCCCCGCAGCTGAAAGTCGCCTCCGACGTGAACGCCGTGCCGCCCGCCGGAATCGCCGGCATCGACGTCAACGCCGCCTGCGCGCCGCTCCCCTCCGGGCGGGGCGTCGGGATCGGGGCGCTCGCGGTCGGGGACGTGAAGTACAAGACCCAGGCCGGCCTGTTCCGCCGCATGCTGGCCTCCTCCGAGCCGCTCTGCCTCGATTTCCGCGACGCGTACCGGCTGGCGGTGGAGATCGCCGGCTGAGGGGCGCTCCCGCGCGCCGTGGACTGGAAGTCTCGACCGCCTCGTGCTGAGGTCGGCGCCCTGGCGAGGCTCGAACACGCCGAACGGGGATCCGCGGCGTCGGTCGCCCGGACCGGGCGGGGTGCTGCGAGCGTCGCCGGCGCACCCACCACGGCCCGCGGGGTGGGGCTTCCAGAGAACCCCCGTTTCCTTGCCCCGTTTTATTGCCCCGTTTCCTTGCCCACCGATCCCGCTCCCCCTCTTCCCCGCGCCGGCGGCGCGATCCTGATCGCCGCCCAGTCCGGCCGGGCGCTCGCGGCGGCGGCGCGGCGGGCCGGGCTGCTTCCCTACGTGGCCGACCTGTTCGGGGACGCGGATACGCGCGACCTCGCCGCCGGCTACCGGCGCGTCCCCGGCCGGTTCGGCACGGGTCCGCGCGGCGCCGCCCTCGTCGAGGCCCTCGCGGCCCTCGCGGCCGAGGCCGGCGATCCCCTCGGCCTCGTCCTCGGCAGCGGCTTCGAGGGCTCGCCCGCCCTGATGCGCGACCTCGCCTTGCGCCACCGCCTGATCGGCGCCGCGCCCGACACCGTCGCGGCCCTCAAGCACCCGGCGCGGCTCGCCGCCCTCTGCGCCCGCTGCGGCATCCCGCACCCGGAGATCGCCCTCGCGCCGGTGGACGACCCGCGCGGCTGGCTGCTCAAGCGCCGCGGCGCCTCGGGCGGCGGCCACGTCCGCCCGGCGCCGGCCGGCCCCCTGCCGCGGGGCGCCTACCTGCAGCGCCTCGTGCCCGGCACGGCGCGCTCCCTGACCGTGCTGGCCGACGGGCGCGACCTGCGCGTCGTCGCCGACACCGCCCAATGGGCCGACCCGACGCCCGCGCGCCCGTTCCGCTACGCGGGCGCCGTCGATCCGGGCGGCATGCCGGCGGGCGTGCGCGAGGCGGCCGCGGCGGCGCTCGCGGCGCTCGTGGCCGAGACGGGCCTGCGCGGCCTCGCCAGCGCCGACCTGGTGGTGGAGGGGTCCGACTGGTGGCTGGTCGAGGTGAATCCGCGCCCGGGCGCCACCCTCGACATCCTCGACCGGCGGGAGGAGCCGCTCCTCGCCCGGCACGTCGAGGCCTGGGCGGGCCGCCTCGGCGGGACCCTGGCCCTTCCGGTAGATGCGGCCGCCACGCAGATCTGTTACGCCCCATGGCCGATCCCGCTGGTGCCGTCCGTGGCCTGGCCGGATTTCGTGATGGACCGGCCGCCGGCCGGCAGCCGGATCCCCGCCGGGGCGCCGATCTGCACGGTGCGGGCCGAGGGGGCCGACGCCCGGGCGGCCCTGAGCGAGGTCCGATTCCGAGCCGATGCCGTGCGGGCGCTCATCGCCCCCGAGGGAGATCGTTCATGAGTTCCACCACCGTCCGCCCGAGCGTGAACGCCCTGGCGACGCCGCTCGTCGAGGCCCTGGTCGCCGACGCCGCCAAGCTGCGCCTGTCCGTCTCGGCGAAGAGCGGCGAGGCCCGCCTCGTCGACGCGGGCGCGCAGGCGCGCGGCTCGATCGAGGCCGGCCGGCGCATCGCCGAGATCTGCCTCGGGGGTCTCGGCACGGTGACGATCGCGCCCGCCGGCCCGGTCGCGGCCTGGCCCGTCACGGTCACGGTGCACAGCGCCGATCCGGTCCTCGCCTGCCTCGGCAGCCAATATGCAGGCTGGAGCCTCGCGGACGAGGGCGGCTCCTCGGGCTTCTTCGCACTCGGCTCCGGGCCCGGCCGGGCCGCGGCGGCAGCGGAGCACCTGTTCGAGGAGCTGCACTACAGGGACCACGCCGCGCAGATCGCCCTCGTGCTCGAATCGGCGAGCGCGCCGCCCGCCTCCGTCGTCGCCAAGGTGGCCGAGGCCGCGGGCGTGACGCCGGACGCCGTGACCTTCATCTACGCGCCGACCCAGAGCCTCGCGGGTGCCACCCAGGTCGTCGCCCGGGTGCTCGAGGTCGCCCTGCACAAGGCGCATTCGGTGGGGTTCGACCTCGCGAAGGTCGTCGACGGCATCGGGGCCGCGCCCCTGAGCCCGCCCCACCCGGACTTCATCCAGGCGATGGGCCGCACCAACGACGCTATCATCTATGGCGGCCGGGTGCAGCTCTTCGTCGAGGCCGACGACGCCGAGGCCAGGGGCCTCGCCGAGGCCCTGCCGAGCACCACCTCGCGCGACCACGGCGCGCCCTTCGCGGAGATCTTCGCGCGCTTCAACGGCGACTTCTACGCGATCGACAAGCACCTGTTCAGCCCGGCCGAGGTGGTGGTGACCTCGCTCCTCAGCGGCACCAGCCACCGCGCCGGGAGGCTGGTGCCGGAGCTGGTGGAGCGGTCCTTCGCCTGAGGCGGCCCTCGCCCTGCACGGCCCGGGCGCCTCAGACGCTGTCCGGACGATCACGCCCGGACAGCGTCCGACACGCCCGCGCGGCGCTTGAGCGAAGTCGACATCCGCATGGCGCAGCAATCCGCCGGATGTCGGATCGAGCGGGCCGCCGGGTCGGGCGCCGGTCCCGGCCCCGTCAACCTGGAGACGTCTCGGATGCGCATCGGGCTCGCGGCCGATAACGGCGCTTGGCACAAGGGGCGCCTGCTGGCGGCGCTGACGCGGCTCGGCGCCGAGCCGGTGCTGTTCTCCCTCGCCGACGTCACCGTGGAGACGGGCCGTCCCGAGCCCCTGCACGTGCCGGGCTTCGGCGACCGCCTCCCGGACGGGGTCCTGCTGCGCACCATCGCGGGGGGCACCTTCGAGGCCACCACGATGCGCCTCGGCGCGCTCCACGCCCTCGTCGCCGCCGGGACCGTGGTCTGGAACAGCCCCGCCGCCATCGAGCGCTCCGTCGACAAGGCGATGACGAGCCTGCTGCTCGCCCGCCACGGCGTGCCGACGCCCGAGACCTTCGTGCTGTCGCGCCGCGAGGCCGCCGCCGCCCTCGTCGCCCGCGAGGCCGGCCCCGGCCGCCCCCTCGTGCTCAAGCCCCTGTTCGGCTCGCAGGGCGAGGGCCTGCAACTGATCGCCGCCCCGGACGAGCTGCCCCCCGAGGAGCTGGTCGGGCGCGTCTACTACCTGCAGCGCTACATCGCCCGGCGGGACGGGGCGTGGCAGGATTACCGGGTCTTCGTCTGCGACGGACGCGCCGTCGCGGGCATGATCCGGCAGGGCGACGGCTGGATCACCAACGTCCACCGGGGCGGGCGGCCGCTGCCCTGGACCGTCCCGCCCCGCGCCGCGGAGCTGGCGGAGGCCGCCGCCGGCGCGGTCGGCGTGGCCTATACGGGCGTCGACCTGGTCGAGGACGGGGAGGGCGGCTTCCTGGTGCTGGAGGTCAACAGCATGCCGGCCTGGTCGGGGCTGCAGCAGGTCACCGGGATCGACATCGCCGAGACGGTCGCGCGCGGCTTCCTGGCGGCCGTGCGGGCGCGGACCGCCCCGCCGCCGCGCCTGGTGGCGCAGGGCTGATGGAGCCGGCCCTGCAGCCGGATGCGATCGCCGCCGCCTATCGCGGCGCCTGCCGGGCGGAGCTCGCGGCGCTGAAGCCCGGCAACGTCCACGTCTTCGCCGAGGGCCACCGCATGACGCTGGCCGATTTCGAGCGCAGCGCCGCCTTCTCCGCCGGCCCCCTCGCGGCGCCCGGCCGGCGGGTCGGGGAGCGGGTCGAGGCGGCGGTCGCGGCGACGGTCGCGGCGGTCGGCCAGAACACCAACCTGGGCATCGTCCTGCTCTGCGCGCCCCTCGCCGCCGCGGCCGAGCGGACCGGCCCGCTGCGCGACGCCCTCGCGGCGGTGCTGGCGGAGCTCGACGGGCGCGACGCGGCGGGCGTCTTCGCGGCGATCCGGCGCGCCAATCCGGGCGGCCTCGGGCGCGCCGCCCGCCACGACGTCGCGGGCGGGGGCGATCCGCCGCCGCTCCTCGCCGCCATGGCAGAGGCGGCGGGGCGCGACCGCATCGCCCGCGCCTACGTGACGGGGTTCGAGGACCTGTTCGGGACGGGGCTCCCGGCCCTCGCCCGCGCGCGCGCGGAGGGCCTCGCCCCGCCCTGGACCGCCACGGCCGTCCACCTCGCCTTCCTGACGGGCTTTCCCGACAGCCACATCGCCCGCAAGTTCGGGCCGGAGCGCGCCGAGCGCGTGCGGCGGGAGGCGCAGGCCGCCCTCGGAACCGTCATCCTCGGAGAATCCGCCGTCCCGGTGCTCCTCGCCCATGATCGGCGCCTGAAGCAGGATGGTCTCAACCCGGGCACGAGCGCCGACCTGACAGTCGCGACCCTGTTCCTTGATGCGCTGATGCAGCTCAGAGGCGACCAAGTTTCGGCAGGTTGACCGCAGGGGAAGGCAACCTGCCAAAAAGTCGAAAGCCCTTACCTGCCAATGCCTTTTTTATCGTCGAAAATGGCCGCACCCGGCGAGGTTGGCGGCTTGTTCGCGATCCGGCACCGCTGTAGGGTCCGCCCCGCTATCCGGGAACCGGTTCGGCCGCAGGGCCGGACGCCGTAACAAGGATGGCGCGCTTCCAGCCGCGCCTGTTTCGTGGGCGGCTCATCGTTTTGACTCCTGGGAGAAACCCCGCATGGCGACGATCAACAAGGTGCTGGTGGGCGAAGCCCTCGTCGGCGACGGCAACGAGGTCGCCCACATCGACCTCATCATCGGCCCGCGCGGCAGCGCCGCCGAGACGGCCTTCTGCAACAGCCTCACCAACAACAAGCACGGCTTCACCAGCCTGCTCGCGGTGGTGGCTCCGAACCTGCCGTGCAAGCCGAACACGCTGCTGTTCAACAAGGTGACGATCAACGACGCCCGCCAGGCGGTGCAGATGTTCGGCCCCGCGCAGCACGCGGTGGCCAAGGCCGTGCAGGATTGCGTGGCCGAGGGCATCATCCCGGCGAGCGAGGCCGACGACCTGTACATCCTGGTCGGCGTGTTCATCCACTGGGAAGCGGCGGACGACGCGAAGATCGAGAAGTACAACTACGAGGCCACGAAGCTGTCGATCCAGCGCGCCATCCAGGGCAAGCCGACGGCCGCCGAGGTCACGCAGCAGTACAAGACGGCGCAGCACCCCTTCGCCGCCAACGTTTCCTAGACAGGAAACCGTCCGGAGCAGCCAGCGGCACCTCCGCCGCCCCCACCGCCTCCGCCGAAGGGGCTGTTCCAGCGACTGGCCTCCATTTTCCTCGGACGCTGACACGATCGCGGGAGGGCTTCGGCCCTCCCGTTCCGTTTGGCGGGCCGCGTCCCCGGCCCGACGCCCCCGCGCGAGGAGGGACGAGGCGGACCGCGTCCGGCTGCGGCCCGGTGCGAGCGGCCCGCTCGGCGCTCAGCAGAACTGCATGGCGCAATTCTGCTGAGATTCTTGTTTTCGCATGATTTTTGCCGCCGAACCGGTGACCGCTTCGGCGAATGATGCTCAGGAGCGCTCCTTGGCCAGCGCGTCGAGGGCCTGGCTCAGGCCGCGCAGGGAGATCGGCACCGCGACCTCCCGCCCGGCCGCATCCTTGAACGTCAGCCGGCTCGCCTCGATCGGCCCCCGCCACCGCTTCAGGACGTCGTCCTTGGCCGGCCCCTCCGCCGCGCAGGCGCCGGGCAGGCAGCGCCGCCAGGCCATGTCCAGCGCTCCCCCGTCCTTCCCGTCCTTGTCCTCCCCGGCCAGGCGGACTCCGGAGGCGAAGCTCGCATTGACCGGCAGCACGGCCGTCACGTGCAGGCCGTCCTCGCCGGGCACGCGGCCGATCGCCACCTGGGCGACCGGCGCGGCCTGGCCCTGGATCTGGACCGCTTGCGCGACCTCGCACAGCCGCGTCGTCTTCTCCCCGTCCACGAGGCGCTGGCAGCGCAGCACCCAGTCGGCGAAGGTGGCGGTGGTCAGGCCCGGCTCCGCCGGCACGGAGGCGGGCGCCGCTTGGGCCGGGGCGGCGGCCTTGCCTTGCGCCGGCTGCGCGGCGGCCCCGCCGGAGATCGGGCCGGAGGACAATGCGAGGGCCAGCAGAACCATGCCGCGCGACGGCAGGGAGGACAGGAACGACATCGGGCAATGCTCCAAGGGCGCAGGGAGCCGCCCCGCGCTCGGCGAGGCGACGCGATCGACCGCGTGGGCGACTCGTCGGCCGACGCGGTGAAGGATGACGGGAGCCCGCCCCCGGAGCGGGGCAGGCTCACCGGCCGCTTCCTCCGTCGCGGAGGAGGCGCCAGGCCGCCGCACGCGGCGGCGGCCTCTCCGGGCCTAACTCCGCCGGATCCTCATCGGCCGGCGGAGGGGGAGCCGGTCTGGGGGGCCGCCGGGGTGATGTAGCAGGCGGCCTGGCTCAGGCAGGCGACGGGCGTGTCGAAGCGCGGATCGCTGAGCGGGCTTCCCTGGGAGCTGGTCAGGCCCGCCCCCTGGAAGACCGGCGGAGTGTAGGGCGTCAGGCTCTGATTGAGGGTCAGAACCTGGGTCACGGTGCTGGCGGTGACGGGCGAACCGACCGGCGGCGCGGACCCGGCCGCCGCGACCGCTTCCGTCACGGTCAGGGTGCCATTCAGGAAGGTGAGCGCGTAGTCGGGTGATGCGGCCAGCGTACCTTGGGTGATCGGATAGGAGCCGGGTGCGCTGTCCGGCGTCGCCGGGGTGGCGAGCTGGCCCGCCAGGCCATCGCCGCCCACCAGCCCGAGTCCCGACACCGCGTAGGTGAGGACGGGGTTGGGCTGGCCGGAGGCTCGGCTCTGGGCATCGGCGGCGACGGTCAGCGGCCGCGGCGCGACCGTGAGGATGCCCTCGACGAAGGTGATGCCATAGTTGCCGGAGGTGAGGCCGGCGGCCGTGATCGCGTAGCTGCCGGCATTCCGGGCGCCCTGGGCAGACCCGCCATAGGTCAGGCTGCCGCCGAGCACCGAGGCGTCCTCACCACCGACCAGGCCCGCGTACGACACGCCGTTCCCGCCCGAATAGGCCCGCCCGTCATAGGTCTTGGCGTCATTGCCGGCCGTCACCGTCAGCGGAGCCTTGGTCACCGTGAGGGTGCCGGGTGCGTAGGTGATGGCGTAGTTGCCGGAGGTCAGGCCGGCCGGCGTGATCGCGTAGCTGCCGGCGTTCCGCGCCCCCTGAGCCGACCCGCCATAGGTCAGGCTGCCGCCGAGCACGGAGGCATCCTCGCCACCGACCAGGCCCGCGTACGACACGCCGTTCCCGCCCGAGAAGGCCTGCCCGTCGTAGGTCTTGCTCAGGCCGTTGGCCGTCACCGTCAGCGGGGTCTTGGTCACCGTGAGGGTGCCGGGTGCGTAGGTGATGGCGTAGTTGCCGGAGGTCAGGCCGGCGGGCGTGATCGCGTAGCTGCCGGCGTTCCGCGCCCCCTGGGCAGACCCGCCATAGGTCAGGCTGCCGCCGAGCACCGAGGCCTCCTCACCACCGACCAGGCCCGCGTATGACACGCCGTTCCCGCCCGAGAAGGCCTGCCCGTCGTAGGTCTTGCTCAGGCCGTTGGCCGTCACCGTCAGCGGGGCCTTGGTCACGGTCAGGGTGCCGGGTGCGTAGGTGATGGCGTAGTTGCCGGAGGTCAGGCCGGCCGGCGTGATCGCGTAAGTGCCGGCATTCCGCGCCCCCTGGGCAGACCCGCCATAGGTCAGGCTGCCGCCGAGCACCGAGGCGTCCTCACCACCGATCAGGCCCGCGTACGATACGCCGTTCCCGCCCGAGTAGGCCCGCCCGTCGTAGGTCTTGGCGGCGTTGCCGGCCGTGACGAGGAGGGCAGCCTTGGTCACGGTCAGGGTGCCATCCGCGTAGCTGATGGCGTAGTTGCCGGAGGTGAGGCCGGCCGGCGTGATCGCGTAAGTGCCGGCATTCCGCGCCCCCTGAGCCGACCCGCCATAGGTCAGGCTGCCGCCGAGCAAGGAGGCATCCTCACCACCGACCAGGCCCGCGTACGACACGCCGTTCCCGCCCGAGTAGGCCCGCCCGTCATAGGTCTTGGCGGCATTGCCGGCCGTCACCGTCAGCGGAGCCTTGGTCACCGTGAGGGTGCCGGGTGCGTAGGTGATGGCGTAGTTGCCGGAGGTCAGGCCGGCCGGCGTGATCGCGTAGCTGCCGGCGTTCCGCGCCCCCTGGGCAGACCCGCCATAGGTCAGGCTGCCGCCGAGCACGGAGGCATCCTCGCCACCGACCAGGCCCGCGTACGACACGCCGTTCCCGCCCGAATAGACCCGCCCGTCGTAGGTCTTGGCGGCGTTGCCGGCCGTGACCGTCAACGGAGCGGGCAGGATCCTGCCGATCGCGGCCGACAGCGAGGTCTGCGCCAGGACGTAATTGCCCGCCGCCGAGCCCGCGAGCGCGATGCCGGACACGCTCACGGTCTTGCCCGTGCCGGCGTCCTTGGTGTCGTAAACACCGTTCGCCGGCCACACCAAGTTGACCTCGTCGGCCCCGACCACACCCCCCAGGGCATAATTGCCGGCGGCCAGGATCGCGGCGGTCGAGCCATCATAGGTCTTGCTCACGCTGCCCCGGAGGGAGGCCGTCAGCGTGGCCGGGTCGATCGTGCCGATCCCGCCGGACAGGGAGGTCCGCTCCAGGACGTAATTGCCCGCATCGGCGCCCGCGAGCGAGAGGCCGCTCGCGCGCACCAGCTTGTTCGTCCCGGCATTCCCGGTGTCGTAGGTGCCACCCGCGCCCGAGACCGTGACGGCATCGCCTGCGACGACGCCCGCGAGCGCGAAGTTCC
This sequence comes from Methylobacterium sp. CB376, assembly GCF_029714205.1. Lineage (NCBI taxonomy): Bacteria > Pseudomonadati > Pseudomonadota > Alphaproteobacteria > Hyphomicrobiales > Methylobacteriaceae > Methylobacterium > Methylobacterium sp. CB376. The sequence continues at coordinate 6,325,676 of NZ_CP121648.1, forward strand.
CGGCGCCCAGCATCGCGAGCGCGCTGCCGTCGTAGGTCTTGCGCACCGCGCCGGTGAGCGCGACCGCCAGCGTCGCCCTGTCGATGGTGCCGAGGGCCGCCGAGATCTCGGTCGCGGAGCCCAGCGTGTAGTTGCCCGCATCCGCGCCCGACAGGGTCAGGCCCGACGCCGTCACCAGCTTGCCCGTCCCGGCCTTGGCATCCGCGTAGACCGCGCTGCCCGCGACCGAGACCGCGTCGCCGGGGACGAGGCCCGTGAGCGCGTAGTTCGCGGCGCTCAGCGTCGCGGCCGTGCTGCCGTCGTAGGTCTTGCGGGCCGCGCCGGTCAGCGAGACCGCCAGCGTCGCCCTGTCGATGGTGCCGATCGCCGCCGAGACCGTGGGCGCGGCGAGCGTGTAGTTGTCCGCGTCCGCCCCCGACAGGGTCAGGCCCGACACCGTCACGGACTTGCCCGTCCCGGCCTTCGCGTCCGCGTAGACCGCGCGGCCCGACGCCTGCACGACGTCCTGGCCCACCACGCCGCCGAGGCTCAGCTGGCCCGGCGCCACCGTCGCCGCGACCGTCCCGTCATAGACCTTGCGCACCGCGCCGCCGAGCGAGACCGCCAGCGTCGCCCTGTCGATGGTGCCGATCGCCGCCGAGGCCGTGGGCGCGGCGAGCGTGTAGTTGTCCGCGTCCGCCCCCGACAGGGTCAGGCCCGACACCGTCACGGACTTGCCCGTCCCGGCCTTGGCATCCGCGTAGGAGGCGCTCGCCCCCGCGACCTGGACATCGTCCTGGCCGAAGCGGCTGCTGCCGAGGTCGAAGCCGAGCCCCGTCAGGCCGGCGCTCGTGCGGCCGTCGTAGGTCTTGCGCGCCACGCCGGTCAGCGACACCGCCAGCGTCGCCTTGTCGATCGTGCCGACCGTACCCTGGACCTGGCTCGTGCTGCCCAGCGTGTAGTTGGCGGCATCCGCCCCCGACAGGGTCAGGCCCGAGACCGTCACGGACTTGCCCGTCCCGGCCTTGGCGTCCGCGTAGACCGCGCTCGCCCCCGCGACCTGGACGTCGTCCTGGCCGAGGCGGCTGCTGCCGAGGTCGAAGCCGAGCCCCGTCAGGCCGGCGCTCGCGCGGCCGTCGTAGGTCTTGCGCGCCACGCCGGTCAGCGACACCGTCAGCGTCGCCTTGTCGATGGTACCGATCGCCGCCGAAGCCGTGGGCGCGGCGAGCGTGTAGTTGTCCGCGTCCGCCCCCGACAGGGTCAGGCCCGACACCGTCACGGACTTGCCCGCGCCCGCCTTGGCATCCGCGTAGGAGGCGCTCGCCCCCGCGACCTGGACGTCGTCCTGGCCGATGCGGCCGCTGACGATGTTGAGGCCGAGCCCCGTCAGGCCGGCGCTCGTGCGGCCGTCGTAGGTCTTGCTGGCCGAGCCGGTCAGCGAGACCGCCAGCGTCGCCCTGTCGATCGTCCCGATCGCCGCCGAGGCCGTGGGCGCGGCGAGCGTGTAGTTGTCCGCGTCCACCCCCGACAGGGTCAGGCCCGACACCGTCACGGACTTGCCCGTCCCGGCTTTGGCGTCCGCGTAGACCGCGCTCGCCCCCGCGACCTGGACATCGTCCTGGCCGATGCGGCTGCTGCCGAGGTCGAAGCCGAGCCCCGTCAGGCCGGCGCTCGCGCTGCCATCGTAGGTCTTGCGCGCCACGCCGGTCAGAGAGACCGCCAGCGTCGCTTTGTCGATCGAGCCGATCGCCGCCGAGACCTGGTTCGTGGTGCCCAGCGTGTAATTGCCCGCCGCGGCCCCCGACAGGGTCAGGCCCGAGACCGTCACGGACTTGCCCGCGCCCGCCTTGGCATCCGCGTAGGAGGCGCTCGCCCCCGCGACCTGGACGTCGTCCTGGCCGATGCGGCCGCTGACGATGTTGAGGCCGAGCCCCGTCAGGCTGGCGCTCGCGCTCCCGTCATAGGTCTTGGTGACGCTGCCGGTCAGGGACACCGTCAGCGTCTTGGGGTCCACCGTGACCGAGCCGGGCGAAACGAACCGGGTGGTCCGCCCGCCCCAGGAGGTGCCGCTGCCCCCGGACAGACCGATCGCGTAGGTTCCCGCATTGCTCTGTGCGGTCACGCTCGAGGTCACGCTCGGGAGCGCGGACACGACGTTGCCGAAGACGCTCCCCGAGCCGTACACGGTCGGCGCGAGGGTCGGCGGCGTGTCGCCGTAGGTCATGCTGGCCGAGGCATCGAGCGCCACCACGCCCGAGGTGGCGTAGAGTTCGGCGGTGTGCGTCTTGCCGTCGCTCGACTGGGCCGCGGAGGCGTTCGGCCGCGCCCAGACGGTCGTGAAATCCCATCCGACCGCCGTGGCGGTGGCGGTGAACCCGCCGGCGGTGCCGGGGGTGTCGAGCATCTGCGCGGTGGTCAGGCCGGTGCCCATGCCCCCGGCGCTGGTCGCCTGGCCGGTGGCCTCCGTGTCCCAGTAGGAGGCGGTGACGGTGGCGCCGGATCGCAGGCTGCCGACCAGGCCGCCGACAGTGCTGGTGCCCGTCACGCTGCCGGTCGCGTAGGTCTGCCGGATGGCGCCGGCGTTGGTGCCGACCAGACCGCCGACGGGAGCGTCGGGAGTCGTGCCGCCCGTGACGCTCCCGGTCGCGTAGGCCTGCTGGATGGTGCCGGAGTTGATGCCGACCAGACCGCCGGCCGCGCTCCTGGCGGACACCCGACCGGTGGCGTAGGCCTGGATGATGATCCCGGCATTGCTGCCGACCAAGCCGCCGATCAAGTCGCTGCCGGACACGGCGCCGGTGGCGTAGACGGCGCGCAGCGCCCCCGACCCAGCGTTGGAACCGACCAGACCGCCCGCTCGGCCGTAGGTCGATGCGCGCGCAGTGATGTCGGCGAAGACCTTGGTGACGAAGCCCTTGTTGGTTCCGGCCAAGCCCCCGGCATCGCCGGCCGCGCTGACACCGCCGCCGGCCAGCCCGACGCTGCGGACCTCGCCCGTGGGACCGATGATCCCGAACAGGCCCGCCGAGCTGGTCGAGGGCGCGTTGATCGTCAGGCCGGCGATGCGGTGGTCGCGGCCGTCGAAGCGCCCGGTGAACGGGCCCATGCCATTGCCGAGCGGCACGAAGCCGCCGCTGCCCCAGATGTCGGAGGCGGTCGCGCCCGCCGTGGCGCCCGCGTCGAGATCGCCGGCCAGGGCGTAGGACCCGGCGAGATTCACGTTGACGAGCTGGAGCTGGTGCAGGTTGGTGACGGTCGCGATGCCGTCCGCCCCCGGCTGCGCCGCCTCCCAGCGCCCGATCGGCCGCAGGTCGCCGGCCTGGTACCAGTCGCGCGTGAAGTTCCAGCCGGCGTAGCTGCCCTGGTCGCGCGCCTGCGCGGTGGTCAGACCCCTCGCGCCGCTTCCTCCGGCGCTGATCGCCTGACCGGTGGTCTCCGTGTCCCAGAACGACGCGAGGACGGTGCCACCGCTGGACCCGACGAGGCCGCCGGAAAGGTTGTTGGCCGTCACGCGGCCGGTGGCATAGACTTGGGTGAGGGTCCTCCTGTTGCTTCCAGCGAAGCCGCCGACAGTGGTGTTGCCCGTCACGCTGCCGGCGGCGTAGGCCTGGGTGACGAGACCATTCCAGTTATTCCCGACGAAGCCGCCGACAGCGCTGCTGCCCGTCACGCTGCCGGCGGCGTAGGCCTGAGCGATGGTGCCGGAATTGCTCCCGACGAAGCCGCCGACGGTGCGGCCGCCCGTTACGCTGGCGGTGACGTAGGCCTGGGTGATGCGGCCGGAATTGGCCCCGACGAGGCCGCCGACAGTGTCGCCGCCCGTTACGCTGCCGCCGACGAGGCCGACATTGGAGACCGTCGCGCCGCTCTGCACAACACTGAACAGACCGACAGCCTCCATGGTCGGCCGGTTGATCGTGAGCCCGGCGATCACATGGCCGCGGCCGTCGAAGGTGCCGGCGAACCCGGTCGAGCCGCCCCAGATCGGCACGAAGCCGCCCCCGCCCCAGAGGTCGGCGGCGTTGGTGCCCGCGGTGGCGCGCGCGTCGAGGTCGGCGGCGAGCCGGTAGCGGCCGGCGGGATTCGTCGCCACCAGCTGCAGCTGGTGCAGGGTGGCGATCGGGATCGCCCCGTCCGCCCCCGGCTGCGCCGCCTCCCAGAGCCCGATCGGCCGCAGGTCCGCGGTCTGGTACCAATCCGTCGTGAAGTTCCAGCCCGCGTAGCTGCCCTGGTCGCGCGCCTGCGCGGTGGTCAGACCCGTCGCGCCGCTTCCTCCGATGCTGGTCGCCTGACCGGTGGTCTCCGTGTCCCAGAACGACGCGGTGATGGGGGCGCCACTGCCAGCCCCGACGAGGCCGCCGACCGCGCTGTCGCCCGTCACTCGGCCGCTGGCGTAGGCCTGAGTGATGCTACCGCCAGCGTACCCGACGAGGCCGCCGACATTCTTGCTGCCCGTCACGCTACCGGTGGCATAGGCCTGGGTGATGCCGCCGCCGGAGGTGTACCCGACGAGGCCGCCGACATAGCTGGCGCCCGTCACGCTGCCGGTCGCGAAAACCTGGGTGATGCTGCCGGAAGTGGTCCCGACGAGGCCGCCGACGAAAGTGTCGCCCGTCACGCTGCCACTGGCGTAGACCTGGGTGATGGTACCGGCCACATTTTTCCCGGCAAGGCCGCCGACATTGCTCCTGCCCGTCACGCTGCCGCCGTCGAGGCCGATCCCGCGCACGAGGCTGCCTGGGCCGGTCACGCCGAACAGGCTGACGTTGTCGAGGGTGGGCCGGTTGATCGTCAGCCCCCGGATCACGCCGCCGCGGCCGTCGAACAGGCCCGAGAACCGCGCCGACGGGGTCCCGATCGGCACGAAGCCGCCCGGACCCCAGATGTCGGCGGCGACCGCGCCCGCCGTGGCACTCGCGTCGAGATCGGCGGCCAGCGCGTAGGACCCGGCGAGGTTCGCGGCGACGAGCTGCAGCTGGTGCAGGTTGGTGATGAGGGCGGGGCCGTCCGCCCCCGGCTGCGCCGCCTCCCAGCGCCCGATCGGACGCAGGTCCGCGGCCTGGTACCAGTCGCTCGTGAAGTTCCAGCCCGCGTAGCCGCCCTGGTCGCGCGCCTGCGCGGTGGTCAGGCCGGTGCCTCCTCCGGCGCTGCTCGCCTGCAGGGTCGTGTTCGTGTCCCAATAGGAGGAGGTCACGCTGCCGGTGCCGGTCCCGACCAGGCCGCCGGCCTTGGACGGGTCCGCGAGCGCGACCACGAGCCCCGACGCGTAGGATTGGGCGATGCTGCCGCCGTTGCTGCCGACGAGCCCGCCGACATCGGCGCCGCCAGTGACCTCCCCGGTCGCGTAGGCCTGGCTGAGGGTGCCGGCGGTCACCGCGCCGACGAGCCCGCCGACCGAGGTGCCCGACCCGTAGACGCTCCCGGTCGCGGAGGCCTGGGCGATGCGGCCGGAACTGCTGCCCACCAGCCCGCCGACGCCGGTGCCGCCCGAGACGCGGCCGGTCGCGGAGGCCTGGAAGATCGTCCCGTCGCTGGACCCGGCGAGGGCGCCGACCTTGTCACGGCCGATGATGCGGCTGCCGGCGAGGCCGATCCGGGCGACGCGGCCGGCCGCGCTCACCGCGCCGAACAGGCCGACGAAGTCCGAGGTCGGCGTGTTGATGGTCAGGCCGGAGATCGCGCGCCCCCGGCCGTCGAAGCGACCGGAGAAGCCCGCGGCGCTGCCGCCGAGCGGCACGAAGCCGCCCGGGCCCCAGATGTCGGCGGCATCCGCGCCCGCCGTGGCGCCCGCGTCGAGATCGGCGGCCAGGGCGTAGGACCCGGCGAGGTTCGCGGCGACGAGCTGCAGCTGGTGCAGGGTGGTGATGAGGGCGGGGCCGTCCGCCCCCGGCTGCGCCGCCTCCCAGCGCCCGATCGGCCGCAGGTCACCGGCCTGGTACCAATCCGTCGTGAAGTTCCAGCCCGCGTAGCTCGCCGCCTGGCGCGCCGACGCGGTGGTCAGACCCGAAGCGCCGCTTCCTCCGGCGCTGGTCGCCTGACCGGTGCTCTCCGTGTCCCAGAAGGATGACGAGACGTTGCCCATGCTGAAGCCCAGCAGACCGCCCACGCCGACTCCGCCTGTCACGCGGCCGCTGGCGTAGGTCTGCTGGATGCTGCCGCCAGCGTTGCCCCCGACGAGGCCGCCGACAAAGCTGTCGCCCGTCACGCTGCCGCTGGCGTAGGCTTGGCTGATCGTCGCGGAATTGTACCCGACGAGGCCGCCAACCTTGCTCGTCCCCGACACGCTGCCCGTCGCGTAGGCTTGGCTGATCCAGCCGCGGCTGAACCCGACCAGGCCGCCGACTTGGCTGCCGGTCTGGCTGCCGGAGACGGACGCCGTGGAGTAGGCTTGGCTGATCGTCCCGGAGTTGGTGCCCACGAGGCTGCCGACTTGCGAGGAGCCCGAGACGCTGCCGCCGACCAGCCCGATCCGCGTGAGACCGCCCCCCGACGCGAGCTTGCCGATCAGGCCGACAGCATCCTGGCTCGGCCGGGCGATGGTCAGCCCGGTGACGACGTGGCCCGCGCCGTCGAGGCTGCCGCTGAACGGCGCGGTCTCATCGCCCACCGGCACGAAGCCGCCGGGGCCGAACACCTCGCTCGCGTCGGCCCCCGCCGCCGCCTTCATCGTCGCGCCGGCATCGATGTCGGCGGTGAGCCGGTAGCGGCCGGCGAGATTCGTCCCCATCAGCTGCAGCTGATGCAGGGTGGAGATCGGGATCACCCCGTCCGCGCCCGGCTGCGCCGCCTCCCAGCGCCCGATCGGCCGCAGGTCACCGGCCTGGTACCAATCCATCGTGAAGTTCCAGCCCGCGTAGCTCGCCGCCTGGCGCGCCGACGCGGGGGTCAGACCCGCCGCGCCGCTTCCTCCGGCGCTGGCCGCCTGACCGGTGGTCTCCGTGTCCCAGAACGACGCGAGGACGGTGCCATTGCTGGACCCGACGAGGCCGCCGACACCGCCCGTGCCCGTCACGCGGCCGCTCGCGTAGGTCTGCCGGATGGCGCCGGAGTTGAAGCCGACCAGGCCGCCGACATTGACGCCGCCCGTCACGCGGCCGGTCGCGGAGGCCTGGGTGATGCTGCCGCTATTGTACCCAACGAGGCCGCCGACATTGCGGGTGCCCGTCACGCTGACGGTCGCGTAGGCCTGGGTGATGCTGCCGGAATTGGTCCCGACGAGGCCGCCGACGGTGAGGCCGCCCGTCACGCTGCCGCCGACGAGGCCGATGCCGCGCACGAGGCTGCCCGCGCCGGTGGCGGTGAACAGGCCGACTACGTTGATGCTGGGCCGGTTGATCGTCAGCCCCCGGATCACGCCGCCGCGGCCGTCGAACAGGCCCGTGAACCGCGCCGACGGGGTCCCGATCGGCACGAAGCCGCCCGGGCCCCAGATGTCGGCGGCACCCGCGCCCGCCGTGGCACTCGCGTCGAGATCGGCGGCCAGGACGTAGGACCCGGCAAGGTTCGCGGCGACGAGCTGCAGCTGGTGCAGGTTGGTGATGAGGGCGGTGCCGTCCGCCCCCGGCTGCGCCGCCTCCCAGCGCCCGATCGGCCGCAGGTCACCGGCCTGGTACCAATCCGTCGTGAAGTTCCAGTCCGCGTAGCTCGCCGCCTGGCGCGCCGACGCGGTGGTCAGACCCGTCGCGCCGCTTCCTCCGGCGCTGGCCGCCTGACCGGTGGTCTCCGTGTCCCAGAACGACGCGAGGACGGTGCCATTGCTGGACCCGACGAGGCCGCCGACACCGTCCGTGCCCGTCACGTGGCCGCTGGCGTAGGTCTGGAGGATGCTGCCGGCGCTGGCCCCGACGAGGCCGCCGACAGTGCTGGTGCCCGTCACGCCGCCGGTCGCGTAGGCCTGGGTGATGCTGCCGCCATTGGTCCCAACGAGGCCGCCGACAGTGCGGGTGCCCGTCACGCCGCCGGTCGCGTAGGCCTGGGTGATGCTGCCGCCATTGGTCCCAACGAGGCCGCCGACAGTGCGGGTGCCCGTCACGCCGCCGGTCGCGGAGGCCTGGGTGATGCTGCCGCTATTGTACCCAACGAGGCCGCCGACAGTGCGGGTGCCCGTCACGCTGACGGTCGCGGAGGCCTGGGTGATGCGGCCGGAATTGGCTCCGACGAGGCCGCCGACCGTGCTCCCGCCCGTCACGCTGCCGCCATCGAGGCCGATGCCGCGCACGAGACTGCCTGCGCCGGTGACGCCGAACAGGCCGACGTTGTCGAGGGTGGGCCGGTTGATCGTGAGCCCGGCGATCGCATGGCCGCCGCCGTCGAAGGTGCCGGCGAACCCGGTCGAGGCGTCCCCGATCGGCACGAAGCCGCCCCCGCCCCAGAGGTCGGCGGCGTTGGTGCCCGCGGTGGCGCGCGCGTCGAGGTCGGCGGCGAGCCGGTAGCGGCCGGCGGGATTCGTCGCCACCAGCTGCAGCTGGTGCAGGGTGGCGATCGGGATCGCCCCGTCCGCGCCCGCCGGCGCCGCCTCCCAGCGCCCGATCGGCCGCAGGTCCGCGGTCTGGTACCAATCCGTCGTGAAGTTCCAGCCCGCGTAGCCGCCCTGGGCGCGCGCCTGCGCGGTGGTCAGGCCGGTGCCTCCTCCGGCGCTGCTCGCCTGCAGGGTCGTGTTCGTGTCCCAATAGGAGGAGGTCACGCTGCCGGTGCCGGTCCCGATCAGGCCGCCGATGTCGCTTGTGCCGCTCAGAGGGCCCGAGGCATAGCTTTCGCTGACCGTCCCGCCGTTATAAGCCACCAAGCCGCCGATCTGGTTCGAGCCCGTCACGCTGCCCGTCGCGTAGGCTTGGCTGATCGGCCCGGAATTGTAACCCACGAGGCCGCCGATCTGGGTCCAGCCCGACACGCTGCCCGTCGCGTAGGCTTGGCTGATCATCCCGGAATTGTAACCCACGAGGCCACCGGCCGCGCTGCGGGAGGCGGAGACGGACGCCGTGGAGTAGGCTTGGCTGATCGTCCCGGCGTTGGAACCCGCGAGGCCGCCGACATTGGAGGAGCCCGACACGCTGCCGCCGACCAGCCCGATCCGCGTGAGACCGCCGCCCGGCGCGAGCTGGCCGATCAGGCCGACGTAACTCTGGCTCGACCGGGCGATGGTCAGCCCGGTGATGACGTGGCCCGCGCCGTCGAGGCTGCCGCTGAACGGCGCGGTGTAATCGCCCACCGGCACGAAGCCGCCGGGGCCGAACACCCCGCTCGCGTCGGCCCCCGCCGCCGCCCTCATCGTCGCGCCGGCATCGATGTCGGCGGTGAGCCGGTAGCGGCCGGCGAGATTCGCCCCCATCAGTTGCAGCTGGTGCAGGGTGGCGATCGGGATCACCCCGTCCGCCCCCGGCTGCGCCGCCTCCCAGCGCCCGATCGGCCGCAGGTCACCGGCCTGGTACCAATCCGTCGTGAAGTTCCAGCCGGTGTAGCTCGACGTTTGGCGCGCCCCCACAGTGGTCAGGCCGGTGCCCATGCCCCCGGCGCTGGTTCCCTGGCCGGTGGTCTGCGTGGTCCAGTAGGAGGCGGTGACGGTGACGCCGGATTGCAGGCTGCCGACCAGGCCGCCGACGGTGTCCGTGCCCATCACGCGGCCGCTGGCGTAGGCCTGGCCGATGCTCCCGGAAGTGACGTTCCCGACGAGGCCGCCGACCGTGCTTGCGCCCGTCACGCTGCCGGTCGCGTAGGCCTGGGTGATGGTGCCGGAAGTGACGTTCCCGACGAGGCCGCCGACCGTGCTTGCGCCCGTCACGCTGCCGGTCGCGTAGGCTTGGCTGATGCTGCCGGCATTGTTGCCGACGAGGCCGCCGAGTGTGTTGGCGCCCGTCACGCTGCCGGTGGCGTAGGCCTGGGTGATGCTGCCCGAATTCGCCCCGACCAGACCGCCGAGAGCGCTGCCGCCCGTCACGCTGACGCTGGCAGAGGCTTGGCTGATGCTGCCGTAATTGGTCCCGACCAGCCCGCCGACATTGCCGATGCCGGTCATGCTGCCGCCGACGAGCCCGACGTTGCGGACCGCCGCGCTCCCATCCACGACACCGAACAGACCGATATTGGACGTGCCCCCGCGGTTGATCAGGAGGCCGGTGATCACGTGACCCTGGCCGTCGAACAGGCCCTTGAACCGACGGGTGTCGCTCCCAAGCGGCGCGAACCCGCTCCCGTTGTTCCAGCCCGCCGTCTCGCTCGCATCGATGTCCCGGCCGAGCGCGTAGCCGCCCGACAGGTTCTTGCTGATGTCCTGCAGGTTCTGCGCCGTATTCACCAGCATCCAGGCGCTCAGAACCGTCCCCGTCCCGACATTCGGCCCGTAATTCGTCGGCGTCGCATAATCGGCCGGGTTGTAGTACAGCGCCACGCCGCCCGACGCCGTCGCCTGCACGCCGGACCCGAAGGTCACCGTGCCGGTGCCGCTGCCGGCCGCATCCGCCCGCAGCACGATCTGCGCGCCCGTCCCCCCGGTGAGGTTCGCGTTGACCGCCACGTGGCGCGCCGCCGCCAGCGTCAGCGTCGTGCCGCCGCTCCACGTCACCGGGTCGGCCACCGTGATGTCGCCCGCCTGGCTCCCGCCCGTCCCGGTCGTCACCGTCACGTTCGCGCTGCCCAGCGCGGTCTGCAGCGTGCCCACGCTCAGCACGCTGTCGTTCGCCGCCGCGGCGAAGCCCGACAGGCCCGAATCGGCGGCGCCCGAGATCGTCAGGTCGTAGGGGTCGAGCAGCAGCGTCCCCGCCGCACCCGCCGGCGCCGTCAGGTCGGTGCGGCCCCGATAGGCCAGCACCCCCTTCGACGACACCTCCGCCGCGCCGCCATCCCCGCCCAGGCGGCCGCCCGTCGCCACGATCGTCCCGGAAAAGTCGGTCCGCCCGTCCGACCACAGCACCACGTCGCCGCCCGCGCCGCGCGCCGTCGCCTCCGCCCGGATCTCGCTGCCCGCATCCACGCTCAGCGTCGTGGCGTGCGCCAGCCCGCCCTGGCCCTGGCGCCCGCCCCCGAGCCGCACCCGCCCGCCCCCGGCCGCCCCCGACACGTCGATCCGCGCCAGGCTCAGCGCCATGGCGGGCGCCGTCGCCACCACGCTCCCGCCCGCACCCGACCGGCCCGCCGCCGCGAGGACGCCGCTCAGCGCCAGGCTCTCGCCCGCCCGGATCCCGACCCGGCCGCCCCGCGCCCCCGAGGCCTCGATCCGGCCCGCCACCGAAACCTCCCGGCCGCGGATCCGCACCCGGCCCCCTTGCGGGCCGCCCGAGGCGTCGAGCCGCGCCGCCGCCCCGACCTCGACCTGCCCGTCCCCGCCCGAGAGCAGGATGGTGCCGCCCCGGGTCGTGAAGCTGCGCGCCTCCACCACGCCGGACAGGTTCACGGCCTGCCGCGCCATCTCCCGCGCCGCCGCCGCCCGCAGGGTCACGGTGCCGCCCTCGGCCGAGATCACCCCCGAATGGGCCACCAGCGCGCCCGCGCCCGCCCGCCGCGTCGGCACCGCCACCTGCAGGAACCCGTCCCCGGCGAGGTCCAAAGTCGCCTCCTCGCCCGAGCCCAGCCCGACCTTGCCGGCCGGCACCGTGATCACGCCGGAATTCGCCACCTCCCCGCCGATCAGCGCCGCGTAGCCGCCGCGGGCGATGGTCAGCGTCCCCGCTTGGGTCACCGGCGCCGAGGCGCCCGAGCCCCGGAACGACCGCCGCCCGGCCAGGAAGTCGCCGTCCGTGATGCCCAGCGAGGAGGCCACGAAGGCCCCCGCCTCGACCCGGCCGGTCGGGGTGATCGCGATGCCGTTCGGGTTGACGAGGTAGACCTGCCCGTTGGCGGTGAGCTGCCCGGCGATGGTCGAGGGCGTCGTCCCCGTCACCCGGTTGAGGATCGCCGCCTGCGCGTCCGGCTGCCGGAACTCGACCCGGCCGCCCTGGCCGATCGAGAAACCCTGCCAGTTCACGATGGCGTTCGGGCTGGCCTGGGTGACGGTGAGGGCGCCGTTCCGCGGCGCGCCGATGCTGACGCTGCCGGCGACGACCTGCCCGCCGCTCGGCAGGGTCTGGGCCGGGGCCGTCCGGGTCAGGGCCGTGGTGGCCAGCAGCGCGGCGAGGAGGCGGGGGGCGAGGGAGCGCACGGGCATCGGCGGGCTCGTTCGATCAGAATTGCAGGGTGACGCTGAAGGTGACGCGGTCCTCGGCGGGCAGCCGGTCGGAGCGCGCGGAGCGGCCGTATTCGAGGCTGGCGCTCAGGTTGGTGAAGCTCGCCTGCGGCGAGGCCGCGAGCCGGAGCCCCAGCCCGTAGGAGGCGCCCCGCACCATCGGCCGCTCCAGGGAGGTCGGGCGCTGCTGGCGCACCAGCCCGAAGGCCCCGAAGCCGTAGGGCGTCGCGACCAGCCCCGCCGCGGCGCTCTCCGCCTCCTGGAAGCCCGTGCCGAGCTGGGCCGGCAGCGAGGGCAGGCGGAACGGCATCGGGACCGAGGCCACGAAGGGGAATTGCACCTCCCCGCGCAGCACGTAGCCCTCGTCGCCCTGGAACAGGCCGGAATCGAACGAGGACAGGCCCGACAGGCTGGCGATGCCGAATTGCTCGGCCCGCGGCAGGGCCTGGTTGAACGAGGTCTGGGCCCGGGCCCTGAGGTCGAGGGCGAGGTGCTCGGCCAGGGGCTGCGCGAGGCCGAGGCTCGCCTCCAGCTTCTGGAAGTCCGGCCGCGCGCCCTGGCGCGAGAGCGGCACCACGCCCGGCCCGGGCAGGGGCGCCGCCCGGGCGCCGAGCCCGTCGAGGCCGAAGGAGCCGGTCAGGCGCGCCGTCAGGACGCCGTCCGTGGGCAGGACCCAGAGCGCGTCGCCGCTCGCCCGGGCGACCCGCAGCCGGTCGAGGCTGAACGGGGCCTCGATCGGCCGGATGACCGTGAGGCGCTCCTCCTGCGCGTCGAAGCTCGCCTCGGCGGCGAGGGTGAGGTCGCGCGCGCGGATCAGCGGGTAGCGCAGCCGCGCGGAGTAGCGCGAGAAGTCCGAGGTGAAGGCCGGGTTGCCGGGGCGCGGCTTGGCGGTGGTGCGCGCATCCGTGGCCTCCAGGTTGAGGGTGAGGCCGTCGCCGCCGAGGGGCAGGATCAGGCCGGCGGCCAGCGACCGGTTGAGCGGCCGCGGCGAGAACAGGCTGGCCTGGCCGGCCGGGATCGCGGCGCCGCCGGCGCGCAGGTAGAGCTGCTCGCCGTGGCCGGTGGGCGAGTTCATCTCCAGGCCGAGGCTCGCCGGGTTCCGCCCGAGCGCGTCCGAGAGGGTGTTGTCGACGCCGACCATCCCGGTGACGGGCTTGTAGCGCGCCTCGACCACCAGGATGCTGGAGCCCGGGGCGGTGCCGGGGGCGAGGGTGGAGCGCAGCACCGTGCCGGGGGTGTCGCCGGCCAGCATCAGCCCGCGCTCGATCTCGGCGAGGCGCAGGCCGCGGCGCCCGGCCAGGGGGGCGAGGAGGGCGGCGACGCGGTCGCGGATCTCGGGCGGGAGGGCGGCGGTGTCGATCCGCTCCAGGGTGCCGTCGATCACGACGAGCCGCAGCGCGCCGCCGTCGCGGAGCGCCTGGGCGGGCAGCACCACCCGCACCAGGGCGTATCCCTCGGCGGCGTAGGCCTGTTCGAGGTCGCGGGCGGCCGCGAAGATCTGCGCCAGGGTGACGGGGCCGGCGGCGAGCCGGTCGGCGAGGGCGCGGGTGGCGCCCTCCAGGGCCGGCAGGGTGCCCTCGGCCGCGACGGCGCCGAGGCGGACCGAGACGCGCTCGGCGCCCGGCGGCGCCTCGGGCCCGGCCCCTTCCGGGATGACGAGGCCCGCCCCGCGGGCCTGGGGGGCGGGGCGGAAGGACGGCGGCGTGATCTGCGAGGCGGTCTGGGCGCGGGCCGGGACGAGGCCCGCCGCCGCGGCCGCGAGCGCCCCGATCGCCATCGCCGGCCACGGCCCGGCCCGACCGGCGACCGCTGCCCGCCCGCGCGCCGTCGAATCCTGCATCATGATGCCCACCCCGAGTAGATTGTCCGGCCGACCAGCGTTTCCGATCGGTGCACCGCCTTGGATTATCTCGCGATCGGCCCGATCAGACCGGAGCAAGCGGGGAAATATTCCTGTCATTATCGTAATTCTTGACCGAATATCCGGACCGAGAGGCACTCGCCTGCGATGCGAGCCGCGTCGAAAGCAGGGTTCTCATAGCTTCTTACTCTACGCAAGATTCCTTAACGTCAAGCGCGGCCGGAGCCCGGCGGGATCGCCGCAAAGGCGCCGGGTGCGGCTTCGCGAACACACCCCGCGCGGTTGCGAGGACCCGGCGGCGCCCGCGGGGCGATCCGCGGCGGCGCCCGGCGGGACCGGCTCGGCCGGGCCGCGCGCGGGCCGGGCGGGATCGTCCGGCTTCGGTCGTGCGGGAGCGGTGCGCCGCGCTCGGGCGTTCTCTCGGCCTCGGGGGGCTTGGTTCCGATCTGCGCGGGATGGGTGCCGGACGGAGTCCCGGTGGGCGGTCCGGCCCGACCTTCGGCTCGGCGAGACCTCCGGCCAAGGCTCTCCCCTGTCCCGCACGACCGGACCGGAGGGGAGGGGGGCCGGGACTCGGCGCAGGCGGCCGCGAAGCGTCCGTGTGCCCGCACCGCTACGGATCAATCGACAATCTTACCGTTCAAGTCTTGTGCCGATCACAATTTCAGAAGATCACCGCACGTCACGCGCGGCATCCCCATCCGTCCCGCCTCGCGGTCGGTTCCTGGAAGCAGATCCGAGCCGGACAGGTCCTCGCCATTCGGTCGAGCGGAGTGGTCGTGCCGGAGACCGAAAGATCTCCGACCCGTCAGGAGAGATGCTCCGGCCGCAGGCGGCCGTCGTGGAGCGCGCTCGCGACCAGGATCCCGGCGGCGCCCGCCGCGCGCAGACCCGCCAGATCCTCCGGGCCGCGCAGACCCCCGGCGGCGTAGAGCCGGGCCGCGGGCGCCCGCGCCCGCACCGCCGCGATCCCGGCGAGGTCCGGCCCCGCCCCGCTCCCGACCCGCCCGAGCGCCATCACGATGATCTCGGACGGCCACAGGGACGGATCCTCGTGCAGGGCGGCCGGGCCGAGCGGCGCGCCGTCCCGACTGTCGAGGGACAGGATCGCCGCGTCGCCGAGGCGGCGCACGAGGTCCGGATCGCCCTGGCTCTCGCTGCCGAGCACCGGCCGGCCGAGCCCCGCCTCCAGGAAGGCGGCGACCGCCGCCTCGCCGGCGAAGCCGGCATCGACCCACAATTCCACCCCGGGCGCGGCCGCCGCGACGGCGCGCAGCGCCGCGCGGTCGGGCGGCGCGCCCTCCATGATCGCGTCGAGATCCGCCACGTAGAGCCGGCGCGCCGGCCAGGCGGCGAGGAGCCCGGCCGCCACCGCGCCCGGATCCGCGCTCGCGCTCAGCGGCGTGCGGATCGGCGCATAGGCGTGGCGCTCGCCGGCCCGCGCCCGCACCACCTGCCCGCGCCGCAGGTCGAGGACCGGGATGATCGCGACCGGCTCCCGGCCCGCGATCGGGCTTGCGCCCGCGCCCCCGCTCATGCCACCCCGGCCCCGGTTCCCACCCGCCGCGAGACCTGCCCGTGTCCCTGCCGCATGATTCCGCCTCCGCCGCCCGCATCATCGGCTGGGACCTCGGCGGGGTGCATGTCAAGGCGGCGCTGGTGGAGGAGGGCGCCGTGCGGGCGGTGGTCCAGGCGCCGTGCCCGCTCTGGCGCGGGCTCTCCGCCCTCGACGCGGCGCTCGCCGGCCTGCCGGACTGGGCGCGGGGCCCCGCGCACCACGCCGTCACCATGACGGGCGAACTCACCGACTGCTTCGCCGACCGGGCCGACGGGGTGGCGCAGCTCGCCGCCTGGGCGGACCGGTCGCTCTCCGGCCCGGTCGCGATCTATGCCGGGCGGTCGGGCTTCGTCGCGCCCGAGGCGGCGGCCCCGGCCGCGGCGGAGATCGCCAGCGCCAATTGGTACGCCACCGCCGCCCTGGTCGGCCGCCTCGTCCCGGAGGCGCTGCTCGTCGATATCGGCTCGACCACGGCCGACCTGATCCCGGTCGCGGCCGGGCAGCCCGCCGCGCGCGGCTACAGCGACGCGGAGCGGCTGGAGACCGGCGAGCTGGTCTATACCGGCGTCGTGCGCACGCCGCTCCTCGCCCTGAGCCCCTGGGCGCCCTTCCGCGGCCGCCGCACCGCCCTGATGGCCGAGACCTTCGCGGCGACCGGCGACGTGCACCGGCTGCTCGGCGACCTGCCCGCCGAGGAGGACCAGCAGGACACGATGGACCTCAAGGGCAAGTCGCGGCCCGAGACCGAGACGCGGCTCGCCCGCATGATCGGGCGCGACCGCCACGAGGGCAGCCCCGCCGATTGGAGCCGCCTCGCCGGCCACTTCGCGGAGGCGCAGCTGCGCCTCCTGCACGACGCGGCCGCCGTGATCCTCTCGCGCGGCGACCTGCCGGCGCGGGCGCCGGTGATCGCCTGCGGGGCGGGCCGCTTCGTCGCGACGCGCCTCGCCGCCCGGCTCGGGCGCCCGGTTCGGGACCTCGCCGACCTGATCGCCCCGCACCTCGCGGCGGGCGCCGAGGCCTGGGCCTCGACCTGCGGGCCGGCGGTCGCGGTGGCGTGGCTGGCGCGGCCGGCCGGCTGAGCGGGGCCGCCCGTCATCCCCTGCCCGGCCGTGATCGTCCGGACAGCGGATGACAAGCCCGCGCGGCGCGTGAGCGAAACCGAAATCCGCATTGCGAAGCAATCCATCGGATTTCGTATGGCAAGCCCGCGCGGCGCGTGAGCGAAGCCGAGTTTCGCATGGCGACGCAAGCCGTCGGATCAGGCGGTCCGGCGGCCCTCGGCCCAGCACTGCGCGGCGAAGAGGTCGGCCGCCATCGGCTGCCCGAACAGGTAGCCCTGGCCCTCCTGGCAGCCCTCCGCGGTCACGCAGCGCAGCATCGCGGGGGTCTCGATCCCCTCGGCCGTGACCTCCAGGCCGAAGCTGCGCCCGAGCGCCACCACCGAGCGCACGATCGCCAGGTCCTGGGCGGAATCCGGGATGCCGCGGACGAAGGAGCGGTCGATCTTCAGGCGGGTGAGGGGAAAGCGCTTCAGGAGGCTCAGGGACGCGTAGCCGGTGCCGTAATCGTCGAAGGCGAGGCCCACGCCCATGTCCCGCAGCGCCCGGAGCGGCGGGATCAGCGCGTCGTCGTGCTGGAGGATGATGGTCTCGGTGATCTCCAGTTCCAGGGCCGAGGCCGGGAGCGCCGCCTCGGCGAGGGCCGCGCGCACCTCCTCGACGAGGTCCCGGGACAGGAACTGCCGGCTGAACAGGTTGACCGCGACGCGCAGTTCCCCGAGGCCGCGGCGGCGCCAGCCGGCGGCCTCGGCGCAGGCGGTGCGCAGCACGAAGCGCCCGACATCCTCCGCGGCGCGGCTGCTCTCCAGCGGGGCCAGGAAATCCGCCGGGGCGAGGAGGCCGCGCTCCGGATGCCGCCAGCGGATCAGCGCCTCCGCCCCCGCGATGGTGCGGTCGCGCAGGCGCAGCTGGGGCTGGTAGAACAGGACGAACTCCCCCTCGGCGAGGGCGCGGGGCATCTCCTGCTGGCACGCCGTCCAGGCGAGGAGGCTGCGCCGCATCTCGGGCCGGAAAACCCGCCGGCAATGCTGCCCCGCCCGCTTCGCCTCGTGCAGCGCCATGTCGGCGCGGGCCAGGAGGTCGTCCGCCCCGCGCTGGCCGTGCGGCGCGACCGCCACGCCGATGCTGGCGTCGAGGTGGAAGATCTGCTCGGCCACCCGGAAGGGCTCCGCGAGGCCGCCGAGGATCCTGTCGGCGGTCCGCTCCCCCTCGGCGGGCTCCGCCAGATCGGGGAGCAGGACCGCGAACTCGTCCGCGCCGATGCGCGCCACCAGCCCCGACCCGCCCACGTCCCCCTGCAGGCGCTGGCCGACGAGGCGCAGGAGGACGTCCCCGACGGCGTGGCCGAAGCTGTCGTTGACCCGCTTGAAGCCGTCGACGTCGATCAGCAGCAGCCCGGCGAGGCCCCCCGCCGGCCGGGCGTCGAGGGTCGCGAGGTCGCGCGTCAGGGCGCGGCGATTGTACAATCCGGTCAGCCCGTCCGTCTCCGCCTGCCGGCGCAGCGTCTGCATCAGGTTCGCGCGCTCCTGCAGCCGCTTCTGCAGAACCAGGAGGGCGTCGAACAGGAGGGCGATCTCGCGGACGCGCATGGGCGCCCGGACGGGGGCGGGATCGACGCCTCCCGCCAGGGCGACGATCGCCTCCCGCGCGTCGAGGAGCGGCCGCAGGATCGAGGCGCGCAGGGAGCCGAGGAGGCCGCCGATCAGGGCGAGGGCGGCGAGCGTCACGAGGCCGGCCGCGGCGAGCGCGTCGCGCGCCCCGTCGCGCTCCCGGGCGGAGGCCGCATTCATCCGGGCGAGAAAGGCCGTGCGCAAGTCCTCGAGCGGCTTCAGGGTCGGGACGTAGCGGGCGGTCAGCGTCTGCGCATCGAGCGAGTAGCGCCCCGAAGGTCCGCGCCCCTCGGCGATCACCGCCTCGACCGTGCCGAGCCCCTCGCCCAGGAAGCGGCTCTCGACCTCCCGCATCAGCGGATCGAGGGCGGCGGGGATCTGGCCCTGCAGGAGCTGCCAGATCTCGCGCAGGCGCCCGCGGGTCTCGACGGCTTCGGCGAGGTGGACCTCGCCGAGCGGCGCGCGCACGGCCAGCGCCGGGACGATGAAGGAGGCGATGCGCCCGCCATGCTCCCTCAGGTCGCTCACCGCCCGTGCCACCATGGCTTGGCCGGCGAGCGCCGGGTCGAGCTCGCGCAGCGTCCGGACCTCCCAGGTCACGACGTCCTGGAACTGGTCGACGACCGCGATCATCGCCCCGACGGCCGCGCGGATCTGGTCCGCGCCGCGGGCGGCGGCCGGCATCCGGGCGATCTCGTCGACCTCCCGGCGCGCCGCGCGCAGCCTCGCCTGCGCGGCGTCGATGAGGTCGGCCGGGAGGCGCCGGGCCGGGCCGGTGAGCCCGTCGGGATCGTCCGGGCCGTGGAGCTGCGCGAGCGCCCGGTCGGTGGCCTCGCGGAACTCCCGCAGCCGCGTCAGGGCCGCCGCGTTGCCGGCGGGATCCTGGGACATGGCGACGTTGGCCGGCCCGCGCTCGGCCGAGATGCGGTTGGCGGCCTCGAGCACGCGCGCGAACTGCGCGATCTCGGCGAGGTTGTGCCGGGACCGGAGGAAGGCCGTCACGGCCGGGGCGACCAGCGTCGCGCTCAGGGCCGCGAGGCCCGCGCCGATGAGGAGGATCGCGATCCAGAGGCGGCGGCTGAGGCTGGTGGCGCCGTCTGTCGTCCTGGCCTGCACACACACCTCCCGCGTACCGGCCGGAGCCGACGTCCCCGACACCTGCCCCAGCTGGCCCGACGCCGGATCCCGGCGCGCCATCTCTCCAGATGCGGCCGGACTCGTTGCGGAAAGATTATCTATTCCGTCCCCCTAGGTCACGTCAGCCGTAAAAATCAGGCAGTGCGGCGGATTGACCGAGAGGAACAGCGCTCGTTGAGCGGGCAAGTTGATCCTGCGGCCGTCATGCTGCAATGCAGCGCCGCACGAGGGCGACGACCAGCGGGTGCCCCTGGGAGTCCTGCCGCAGGGGCGTGCCCGCCAGCAGCCGGCCGGCCCGGGCCAGCCGCTGATCCGCCCTGGCCCGGCAGGCCTCGGCGGCCTCCCGCAGGGTCCGGGCTTCCTCGAGGTCCCTGTTCGCCTTGCGCAGGAGCCACATCGCCCGCAGGGTCCGGATGAAGCGCATCGCCCGATCTCCGTCGTGAGGCGGGCATCCTTCCCGAGCCGCGCTCCGGCGGCGGTGCGTCGCCGCACCCCGTCACGGGGCCGGGCGCGCCGCCCCGAGCACGGCGCGCAGCTTGGCGGCGAGCTGCGCCACCGTGAAGGGCTTGGTGATCAGCTGCGTGCCGGGATCGAGCATGCCGTTGTGCACGATGGCGTTGCGGGTATAGCCGGTCATGAACACGACCTTGAGGTCGGGGCGGCGGCGCAGGGCCTCGTCGGCGAGCCTGCGGCCGTTGACCTCCGGCATCACGACGTCGGTGAGGAGGAGCCCCACCTCCGGGTGGAGCGCCAGCAGGTTGAGGGCGGCGGCGGCCCCGTCCGCGGCCAGCACCCGGTAGCCGAGATCCGCGAGCGCCTCGACGGTGAACTGGCGCACCGCCGCCTCGTCCTCGACGACCAGCACGGTCGTGTCCTCCTGCGCGAGGGCCAGGGCGTCGGGGACGGGGGGAGGGGGCGCTCCTCGGGCCCCGCGTGGCGGGGCAGGTAGATCTTGACCGTCGTGCCCTGGCCGAGCTCCGAATAGACCGCGACGTGCCCGCCCGACTGGCGCACGAAGCCGTAGACCTGGGACAGGCCGAGGCCCGTCCCGCGGCCCTGCTCCTTGGTGGTGAAGAAGGGCTCGAAGGCCCGCGCCAGCACCTCCCGGGGCATGCCGCTGCCGTTGTCGGTCACCGCGACGAGGACGTACTGCCCGGCCGCGACCTCCGTCCGGGCCGCCGCGTAGGCGTCGTCCAGGTCGGCGTTGGCGGTCTCGATGGTCAGGCGCCCGCCGGTCTCCGGCAGGGCGTCGCGGGCATTCACCGCGAGGTTGAGGAGCGCGTTCTCGAGCTGGTTGGGATCCGCGAAGGTCCGCCAGAGCCCGCCGGCCAGCACCGTCTCGAGCCGCACCGTCTCGCCGAGGGTCTGGCGCAGGAGC
This sequence comes from Methylobacterium sp. CB376, assembly GCF_029714205.1. Lineage (NCBI taxonomy): Bacteria > Pseudomonadati > Pseudomonadota > Alphaproteobacteria > Hyphomicrobiales > Methylobacteriaceae > Methylobacterium > Methylobacterium sp. CB376. The sequence goes on from NZ_CP121648.1 coordinate 6,346,414, forward strand.
TCGGCCATGCCCGAGACGAGGGCGTTGGCGTCGACGGGCCTGGGGTCGAGGGGCTGGCGGCGCGCGAAGGCGAGGAGGCGCTGCGTCAGCGCCGCGGCGCGCTGGGCCCCGCCCACCGCGTTCTCCAGGAGGCGCAGCTGGCGGGCATCGGTCTCGCCCATGCGCCGCTGCAGCAATTCGAGGGAGCCCAGCACGACGGTGAGGAGGTTGTTGAAGTCGTGCGCGAGCCCGCCCGTGAGGCGCCCGACCGCCTCCATCTTCTGCGACTGGCGCAGCTGCTCCTCGCTCGCCTCCCGGCGCAGGATCTCGGCGCGCAGCTGCGCCAGGGCCTCGCCCTCGCGCCGGGTCCGCCGCAGGGCCACGAGCGTCAGCGCCACCAGCCCGGCCGTCGCCGGGATGCCGAAGACGAGGTGGCTCGCCATCGTGTCGCGCCACTCCGCCAGGATGCGCGCGCGGTCGATCCCGGCGGTGACGTAGACCGGGTAGGTCGGGAGCCGCCGGTAGCCGTAGAGCCGCTCCTGCCCGTCCACCGCCGAGCGGGTCACGTAGAAGCCCTGTCCGGGCGCCCGGGACAGGGCCGCGAGGAAGCCGCTGTCGGGCGGCACGCGCGCGACGCGCCCCGGCTGCTCGGGCACCCGCGCCAGGATCGCCCCGTCCTCCCGCAGCAGCGAGACGGTGTCGAGGCCGCTCTCGCGCACCTGCGCGTAGAAGTCCCGGAAATAGGCCGGGTCGATCGCCACCGCGACGATGCCCCGGAAGCCCTGGCCGCGCCGGGCGGTGCTCACCTGGAAGACCGCGGCCCCGTCCACCCCGGTCATCACCTCGCCGACGTAGTCCCGGCCCGGCGGCAGGCCCCCGTCCCGGTGCAGGCGGAAGAAGGGGCGCTCCAGGAATTCCGGCTCGCGCCCCTCGGGCGGTGCGCCGGCGCTGACCAGGGGCCTCGCCCGCGCGTCGAGGACCCAGATGTCGCTCACCTGCGCCAGCGTGTCGCTGAGCTCCCGGAGCTGGCGGGAGAGGTCGGGGCCGCGGGCCCGGATCGCCTCGTCCGGCAGGCCGTCCAGGATCTGGTTGGCCTGCCGGGTCACGAGGTCCGCCGTCTCGAACACCTTGACCGCGTGCTCGCGCACGAGGTCCAGGGTCTGGGCGAGGCGCAGCCGCGCGTCCCGCCAATGGCTCTGGTAGGAGAGCCAAGCGCCCGTGGCGAGCACCAGCGCCGGCAGCAGCACGGCGGCCACCACGACGATCCGGAGCGACCGCTCGGCCCCCGTGGGAGGCGGGCGAGGCGCGCCGGCGCCGTCGGCGCGGGTGGGCGGCACGGGAGCTGTCACGGGGGCGCGGCCGGGGAGCTTGGGTGTTTAGTCCTATTCGGTTACCAGACGGGCCGGCCGGTCGCCAGCGCCGGCGCGGCGCGCGCGCCGGGGCGGGAAGGGTGGAATGAACGAAGGGTTGCGCCGATCGCGCGGGCGCGGGCGGGGTCCCGCGCCGTGACGGACCGCCCCGTCCTGACCGCCGCCCTGATCGCCCGGGCGCATCCCGATCCGGTGCCCGACGACGCCGCGGCGATGCCGCTCCTGTCCGAGGCCGAGACCGAGGCGCTGCTCGCCGCCGCCCTCGCCGCCAAGCCCGGCCCGCCGGACGAGATCTGGCTCTTCGCCTACGGAGCCCTGATGTGGCGGCCCGAATTCCCGTTCGCGGAGCGGCGCGCGGCCGGCCTGCCCGGGTGGCACCGGCGGTTCTGCCTCTGGCAATGGCGCTTCCGCGGCACGCGCGACAATCCCGGGGTGATGCTCGCCCTCGACCGCGGCGGGCGCTGCCGCGGCCTCGCCTACCGGCTCGCCGGGCCGGACCCGCTCGCGGCTTTGCGCCCGGTCTGGCACCGGGAGATGCGCGGGCGCGGCTACGCGGCGCGCTGGCTGGCGGCCCGGACCGAGGCCGGGACCGTCCCGGCGCTCGCCTTCGTGGCGAACCGCGCGGGCGAGCGCTACGCCGGCCGCCTCGGCGAGGAGGCGATCGCCGCGCGCATCGCGGCGGCCTGCGGCCATCTCGGGCCGAACGCGGAGTACCTCCTCAACACCGCCGCCTCCTGCGCGGCGCTCGGCCTGCGCGATCGCCACCTGGAGCGCCTCCAGGCCCTCGTCGCCGCCCGCCTGGAGGCGGCGGCGCGCGCCCGAGCCGGTGCGGCGGACATGGCCGCCGGCGCTGCGAGGCGGCCCCCGGCGAGGCGGCCCCCGGCGACGCGCCCCCCGGCGAGTCCGGAGCCTGAACCCGAGGCCTGAGCGGAGGACGCCTCGGCCCGCCCACGCCTGCTGCCCGGGGCCCGGGCGGAATCCGGGTTCGTGCGCCTCCCGGACCGGTGCCGAAGGCCCGGAACCCGGCACCCGTCCCGGGCATTTCCGAGGGGTGAGGCGGTCCCTGTCCCCAGCGGGCCGCACCGCAGTGAAAAACGCCGCCGAACCACCGCTGCGCGCTTGACGCCGGCCGCCTCCGAGCGCAATTGGGGGCGTCCGCGCGTCCTCGCCTCGGCCGTTCGCGCGGCTCCACCGGAACCACGAACTCCATGTCCAGCGACAGTAGTCGAAGGACCACGCCGCCTGCGCTTGGTGCGTGAGCCGCGCCTGATCGTGTGATCGGGCTCGCCCGCGACCAGTCGAGAGGCGGCTGGTCGCATGAGGTGAGCCATGACCCTGTTTTCCGGAACCGCCCGCGCGGCCGCGGTGGCCGATCGCCGTGATCAGAGCATCGCCGTCGCGCTGATCCTTCTCCTCGCCCTCGTCTTCGCACCGGCCATCGGCCTCCACGTGGCCGTGAGCACCTTCGGCGTCGGCGCGCCCGCGCCCACGCCCGAGGGAGTCGCGGCGGCCCCGGCAGAGGCCAAGCCGTCCCGCGGCTGAGCCGTGCCGCGGCTGAGCCGTGCCGCGGCTGAGCCGGCGCGGCCGAGCCGGCTCGCAACCGGCTTCCGGCTGTGCTTGGATCGGCCCCGGCGGGCGCCCGCAGGCGCCCGCGCCGGATCGGCCGACTCGAGAACGGCGCCTCATGAACGACGACCTGCGCGAATCCCGCGGCGCCCTCATCCTGCTCGCCGCCGCGGTCCTCTCGGTCCTGCTCTTCGGGGCCGCGACGCTGCTCGGCCTCACCGGCTGACGGGAACCCTCCGGCCCGCTCGGCGGATGTGTCGTCAGGAGGAGCGCACCATGACGGCCACCGATCCCGCCAAGGATTCCGCCAAACCCGGCGACAAGGCCCCGCCCGGTACCCCCGGCACCGGCGAGAACATCTGTCCCCGCTGCCACGGCTCCGGCCGCGTCGAGGGCACGTCCTGCCCGGACTGCGCCGGGACCGGCAAGGTCACCGAGCCGATCGGCGGCGCCTGAGGCGACCGACCCCGCCGCGCAACCCCGTCTTCACGTCCCGCCTGCGATAACCATCCGGTGACACCCACGGTCGTTGCTCACGACCGTGGGTTCCGTTCTCGAATCGGCGCCAAGCCTCGGGCTTGGTGTCGCCCATTCGAGAGGGTCGGCGGCCCGATGCGTCGGCATCCCGGGCCGCCGGGATGAGTGTGCCCGGAGGAGCGAGCGGATGGCGGGGGAGCGCAGGAGCAAGGCGGCGGAGTGGCGGGAGGCGCGCAACGCCGTCTCCCGCGCCCGCCTGGAGAAGGCGCTGCCCGCCATCTTCCCGCCGCTGGTGCTGCGCCACGCGCTCTCGCGGCCCTTCGTGCCCCCGACCCCGCGCCTCGCCGTCGAGAGCTACTGGCGCGGCCACGTGATCCGGGCCGACCGTCTCGCCCGGGCCCTGGCCGCCCGCAGCGGCCATCCCGAGGGCTGGACGTGGCGGCTCGGCAAGGAGGAGGGGCTCGGCGCGAGCTTCCGCCTGCCGCCCGCCCCCTTCCGCGAGCCGGCCTTCGCCCGCGGGCGCGGCCATTGCTGCATCTGCGGCCAGCCGGTCTTCCGCTTCGGCTGGCACGCGGATCTCTGGGGCGCCGGCGCGCCCAACCGGAATGCCGGCTGGCACGCCGCCTGCGTCACCGCCTGGAAGTTCTGGATCGCCGCGAGCGACCACGCGAAGGTGCTGAAGGCGCGCCAGCGCCACCGCTGCCCGGAGACCGGCAAGCGCCTGCTGCGCAGCGCCGAGGTCGATCACCGGGTGCCCCTCTACCAGGTCTGGCGCGAGCACCGGGACGCGCCCTGGCCGCGCCTGCTCGGCTACTGGGGCGTGCCGAACCTCCAGGTCGTCAACCGCGCCGCCCATGTCGGCAAGTGCGCGGCCGAGGCCGGCGAGCGGGCCGCCCACCGGCGGCTCGCGGCGGCTCAGCGCGGGACGATGTGAAGCCCGTCGTCGGGCAGGAGGTTGCGGGCCGGTCCGCCGGTCTGCTGGCCGCGGCCCTGCTGGTAGTAGGGCCGCTCGGGGTGGTGGTCGTTGTCGCTGCCCGAATCGTACTCCCAGGGCTGCGACCAGGGCGCGCGCCCGCCCACCGTCCCGGTCGCGTCGATGTCGGGCGGGAGGCGCCGGGGCCCCGCCTGCGCGGAGAGCGGCAGCAGCCCCGCGGCGCCGAGGCAGAGGATCCGGATCAGCCCAGCCATCGTCATCGTCCCGCTCCGCCGGGTCCCGCCCGGCCATCCCGAGTCTCAACGGTCCAGCTGAAGGCTTCGTTCCCGAAGGGCAGGGCGCGAAGTGTTGCGTCCCCCGCCGCGCGACGCAATCCGCGATGTGCGCCGGCGCAAATCGCGCGCAACGCCGCGCGCCTACACAGCGCCCCAGAGACGGCCGCAGGGCCGCGAGGGGAGCGCACCATGATCCGGACCGCCACGCTGATCACCGCCCTGGCCGCCCTGGCCTCCTACGCCCTGGTCCCGTCCGGGACGGGCGCCGAGGCGCACGTCGCCCCTGCGGCCAAGCGCTTCACAGACAAGCGCTTCACCGAGCGGCTGCCGGTGGCGTCCTTCCGGCCCGAGCCGCAGGATATCGCCCTGTTCTCCCTCGCGGGCGCGCAGCGGACGGCCGCGCGGCCCTGCAGCACCTGGCCCTACGAGGGCGCCCGCTGCGTCGCCGAGGCGCCGGAGCCGGGCGTCGCCCGCGTCGCGGGCCTGGCGCGGCGATGACGCGGCGTCTGCACGAGGCGCTCCTGATCGCCGGCAGCTTCGGCCTCGGCGTCGGCCTGGCCTTCCTGGTCGCCCCGCTGATCTGAGGAGCGCGCGCCGATCGGGCGGGGGGCCGGCGGCGCGCCGCGCGTCGGAAGCCGGGACTCTCGGGCCGCGACGCGCTATACCGCGGCCATGCTCAAGCTCGCCCGCATCCTCGGTCTCCTGCTGCTTCCCGGCACCGCCCTGGCCCGGGACCTGCCGCACCGCGTGCCGGCCCCCGCCCTGCGCTGCGGCCAGGTCCTGGCCCTGCTGAACCAGCGCGGGGAGGCCATCGTCGACACCGGGCCCTTCACCTACGAGCGCCTGGTGCGCGACATCGGCTTCTGCCCGATCGAGCAGACGACCGAACCCTTCTTCGGTCCCTCGGCGGATGCCGGGAGGTGCTTCCTCGGCTATCGCTGCAAGGACCGGATGAGCGAGGGCCGCCGCGGCGACTGAGCGGCGGCGCGGCTCAGCTGCGCCAGCGCAGGAGCCGCGGCGCGAGCGGGTTGGCGAAGGCCGCGCCCGCCTCACGGGCGCGCAGGAACTCGCGCTTGAGGCTGAAATACCATTGCGACTGCACGTCGCTCTCCCCGATCAGCACCATCGCGGGCTTCCGGTCGAGGCCCTTCTGGGCGACCTGCAGCACGTCGCGGTCCTGGCCGAGGAATTGCCGCATCAGCGGCCGCGCCAGCGGCCGCAGGAGGTTCAGCAGCGGCAGGTTCCAGTACATCGCGTTGACGAGCGCCGTGCGGCCCGGGCCGAGCGGCGTCGCGAAGGTGTAGTTCGCGATGCGCTTCTCCCCGGCCCTGATCCGCTCCAGCCGCACGCCCGGCAGGCGGAACTCGATCTCGACCTCCGGCACCGCCCCGAGCAGGCGGTAGACCGCCGAGGCGCTCTTCGCCCTGTGGCTCGTCATGGTGAAGCCGAACGGGGAGGGGGCGAAGTGCTTCTCCTTCTCCCGCAGGGTCTTGGAGGTCCGCCACCACCACAGATCGTGCACGTAGGCGACATGGGCCGGATCGACGAAGCTCAACGCCACGAGGTCGAAGCTCGCCTCGACCTCCAGCGTCTCGACCAGCATGCCCGCGTAGGGGAACTCCACCTCCGGAATCGGCGGCGCGTCCGGCCGCGGCTCGCCCGCCGCGATCCAGACGAGGCCGGACGCCTCCCTCACGGAGAAGCGCGGCAGCCGCACGGTGCGGAAGTCGGATTCGTCCCGGGCCGCGAGGGCGGGGATCGCCGCGCATTGCCCGTCCGGCCGGAACTCCCAGCCGTGGAACGGGCAGACGAGGCGGCCCTCGACCAGGCGCCCGGCCGAGAGCGCCATGCCCCGGTGCGGGCAGCGGTCGCGCAGGGCGAAGAGGCCGCCGCCCGCCGCCCGCCCGACCACGATCGCCTCCTCGCCGAGCGTGACGGCACAGAGCCGCCCCTCGCGGAAGCGGCGGCTCTCGCCGACGCAGTACCAGACGTCGTCGAGCGGGCGGCGGATGGGATCCCCTGTCATGCTGTCCTGCGGGTCGGGGCCGGGCCCCATGATGTCATGCGCGCGCCGGCTGCTTAGGGCAAAGTCGGCCGCGCGTCATCGCCGCCGCGGCAGCCGGAACGCGGGACGCGGCGTTTCGTTAACGGCGGCGCTGGGCCGGGCCGGCCCCGCTCGCCGGCCCACATCACAAGGAGAGACCGCGATGAGCCTGCTCGGATCTATCGTCAGCAAGATCCTCCATCCCTTCGGCGGCGAGGCCCAGGCGGCGACGCCGAACGCCCCGGCCTCGGCCTCCTCCGCCCCCTCCGCGGGCGGCTCCGCCGAGCCGGCCGCCACCGGCACGGTCCCCACCGTCGACGGCAAGGTCGACGTCGAGGCGGTCCTGAACGGCCTCGCCGCCAAGGCCGGCCAGCCGCTGAACTGGCGCACCTCGATCGTCGACCTGATGAAGCTCCTGCACCTCGACAGCAGCCTGACGGCCCGCAAGCAGCTCGCGGCCGAGCTGCATTACGGCGGCGACACCGACGACACCGCCACGATGAACGTCTGGCTGCACAAGCAGGTGATCCGGAAGCTCGAGGAGAACGGCGGCAAGGTGCCGGACGACCTCAAGGATTGATGCGGCCGGGGCGCGCCGCGGCCCCGGGCGGGGCCGCGGCGATCCCGCTCAGTTCGTCGGCTCGCCCGCCGCCACCTTGGCGGTCCAGTCGTCGAAGGCGATCACGGTCTGGCGCTGCTCGCCCAATCCCTCGATGCCGAGGCTCACCACGTCGCCCGCCTTCAGGTAGCGCGGCGGCTTCATCCCGAGCCCGACCCCCGGCGGCGTGCCGGTGGTGATGACGTCGCCCGGCTCCAGCAGCATGAAGTGCGACAGGTAGGAGACGATCTGGCGGCAGTCGAAGATCATCGTGCGCGTCGAGCCGGTCTGCATCCGCGCGCCGTTCACGTCGAGCCACATGCCCAGGTTCTGGACGTCCGGGATCTCGTCCGGCGTCACCAGCCAGGGGCCGAGGGGGCCGAAGGTCGGGCAGCCCTTGCCCTTGGTCCAGGTGCCGCCGCGCTCCAGCTGGAATTCCCGCTCCGAGACGTCGTTGCAGACGCAGTACCCCGCCACGTAGTCGAGGGCCTCGTTGGCGTGGACGTAGGAGGCGCGCTTGCCGATCACGATCGCGAGCTCCACCTCCCAGTCGGTCTTCGCCGAGGCCTTCGGCAGGATCACGTCGTCGTTCGGGCCGACGATGCAGGACGGCGCCTTGTTGAAGATGATCGGCTCGGAGGGGATCGGCGCGTTCGTCTCCGCCGCATGGTCCGCGTAGTTGAGCCCGATCGCGATGAAGTTGCGCACGCCGCCCACGCAGGGCCCGAGGCGCGTGCCCGCCGGCACCGCCGGCAGCCTCGCCGGGTCGAGCGCCCGCAGGCGCCCGAGGCTCTCGGCCCCGAGCACCGGTCCGGCGATGTCGCGGATCACGCCCGAGAGGTCGCGGATGGTCCCGTCGGGGCCGACGAGGCCGGGCTTCTCCGCGCCGCTCTCGCCGTAGCGTACCAGCCTCATGCTCAAAGCTCCCCTGTCGCGCCCGGCCGCGGCCGGGCCCCGGCGCGAAAACGCCCGCGGGCTCGCGGAAGTTCGTGGCAATTGTATCACAGAGGCCGGCGAAATGCCGGAGCGGCAGCCAACCGCTGCGGGCGTGCGCCAGTTATTGCAACTGATGCCAATAGTGGATCCGGCCGCTCTGCTCGTACTATCGCACGAAACTCCCATCGAACGAGGTTTACTCAAATATAGCCAGCGCCCGTGGCGGCCGGCGGGCCGCGTTGCGCCGCCGCCGCCGCCTGAGGCAGAGTCAAGCTGAGCCGCCGGCCGAAGCTGCTGCGACGGAGCCTCGCGGGATAATGGGGAGTGGAACGTGCTGAGCTCAACGAGCAGGGCTGCGCTGCTGGCCGCGCTCGCCTTCGGGGCGGGCGTCGCGGGGGCGGACCGGGCGCGGGCGGGCGCCTTCGGCCTGCGGGAACAGAGCGCCGAGGCCCAGGGCCTGGCCTTCGCGGGCGCGGCCGCCGGTTCGGGCGGCCTGTCCTCGATGTTCTGGAACCCGGCCGCCGTCACGATGAAGCCGGGCTGGAACTCGGACTACAACGCCACCGTGATCGTGCCGCAGGCGACCTTCACGACGCAGCCCGGGACCTTCGCGCCGCTGCGCACCCTCGGCGAATCGGGCGACATCGGCCAGGCCGCCGTGCTGCCGGCGACCTACACCAACTACCAGCTCGGCGAGCGCCTGTTCCTGGGCCTCGCGGGCGCCGCGCCGTTCGGCCTCGTCACCAAGCCGAACCAGGTCTGGGCCGGCCAGACCTACAGCCGCTCGTCGCGGATCTTCTCGCTCAACTTCAACCCGGTGATCGGCTACCGGGTCACCGACTGGCTGTCGGTGGCGGCCGGCCCGACCATCGAGTACTTCAAGCTCAAGCTGCGCCAAGCGGTCGGCATCTCGCCGCTCGCCCCGAGCGCGCTCCTCAAGGGCGACGATTGGGGCGTGGGCTTCACGGCCGGCCTGCTGATCCAGCCGACCGCCACCACGACCCTCGGCGTCGGCTTCCGCTCCTCGATCCACCACGAGCTCGACGGGGTGCTCTCCGTGGTGCCGGGCCGGGTGCGCTCGAACCTCAACACGCCCGAGAAGCTCTCGGTCGGCCTGACCCAGGGCATCACCCCGGAATTCCGCATCAATCTGGGCTTCGAGTGGGACAACTGGTCCCGCCTCGGCACGCCGGCCATCGTCTCGCAGAGCCTCAACATCCCGGTCTCGGCCCTGCCGCTGCGCTACCGGGACGGGTTCCACTACTCGGTCGGCGGCGAGTACGACGTCAGCCCGCAATGGACGCTGCGGGCGGGCTTCGCCTACGAGGTCTCGCCGATCACCGACGCCAACCGCTCGACGCGGCTGCCGGACGGCGACCGCTACTGGGGCTCGATCGGCGCGAGCTACCGCTACAGCGACAAGATCCAGTTCGACGTCGCCTACTCGCACCTGTTCGCGGCGGGCCGCAACCCGGTCCGGATCGTGCCGGGCGATCCGCTCTACGTGGCGCCGCTCGCCTATCTGGCGACGACGGACACGAGCGCCGACGTCGTGTCGGTGGGCATCAAGTACCGCTGGGATACGCCGGCGGCCCCGCTCAGCCCGGCGCCGATCATCCGCAAGTACTAACCCTGTGGGGCCGCCCGGCCGCGTGCCCGGCGGCCCGCGCAGGTCGGTCACGCCTTCACGCGCACGTAGGTCCCGGGTGCCGGGGCCAGCGAGGGGAGCCTGCCGCCGCCCGGCTCGCGGGCCGGGACGCGCTCGGGCGCCTGGCGCTCGATCCACGCGAACCAGTAGGGCCACCACGAGCCGGGATGCTCGGTCGCCGCGGCGATCCACTCGCCGAGCGAGCCGTGGGCCGGGCCGCCGGTCCAGAACTGGTACTTCGGATTGGCGGGCGGGTTGACGACGCCCGCGATGTGGCCGGAGCCGGCCAGCACGTAATCGACCGGCCCCCCGAAGCAGCGGCATCCCTCGAAGACCGAGAGGGCCGGGGCGATGTGGTCCTCGCGGGTGGCGAGGTTGAAGATCGGGATCGTCACCTTGCCGAGGTCGAGGCGCGTGCCCGCCAGCACCATCTCGCCGCGCGACAGCCTGTTCTCCAGGTAGCAGTTGCGCAGGTAGAAGGAGTGGTTGGCGGCCGGCATCCGGGTCGCGTCGGAGTTCCAGTAGAGCAGGTCGAAGGGCAGCGGCGCCTTGCCCTTGAGATAGGTGTTGACGACGTAGGGCCAGATCAGGTCGTTCGGCCGCAGCATGTTGAAGGCGTTGGCCATCTTGGAGCCGTCGAGGTAGCCGCGGCTCTGCATGCTGGCCTCGACGGCGCGGATCTGCGGCTCGTCGACGAAGACCTTCAGGTCGCCGGCATGGGTGAAGTCGACCTGGGTGGTCAGGAAGGTCGCGCTGGCGATGCGGTCGTCGCCCGTCGCGGCCATGGAGGCCAGGGTGACGCCCAGCAGGGTGCCGCCGACGCAGTAGCCCACCGCCGAGACCTCGCGCTCGCCGCTCGCCGCCTCGACCGCGTCGAGGGCCGCGAAGATGCCCTCCCGCATGTAGCTCTCGAAATCCTTCTCCGCGTGCCGCTCGTCCGGGTTGACCCAGGAGATCACGAAGACGGTGAGCCCCTGCGACACCGCCCAGCCGATGAAGCTCTTCTCCTTGTTGAGGTCGAGGATGTAGAACTTGTTGATCCAGGGCGGCACGATCAGGAGCGGGCGCTTCAGCACCGTCTCGGTCTGCGGGGCGTACTGGATCAGCTCGATGAGGTCGTTGCGGAAGACGACCTCGCCGGGGGTGCTCGCCATGTTGACGCCGATCTCGAAGCGGCCGGGATCGGTCTGGCGCACGCGCAGCTCGCCCCGCCCGGCCTCGACGTCCTCGGCGAGCATCCGCATGCCGCGCACGAGGTTGGCGCCGCTCTCGCGCATCGTGTCGCGGATCAGCTCCGGGTTGGTCGCCAGGAAGTTCGACGGCGACAGCGCGCTCGACAATTGCCGCACGTAGAAGCGCGCCTTGGCGCGGGTGTGGTCGTCGAGCCCCTCGGCCTCGTCGACCAGGATCTCGGCCCAGCGGGTGGTGATGAGGTAGCCCTGCTTCAGGAAGTCGAACATCGGGTTCGTCGACCATTCGGGGGCCGCGAAGCGCTTGTCGCGGGGATCGGGCATCGCCACGGGGGTCACCGCCTCGCCCTGCATCCGCTGCAGCGTCGAGCCCCACAGGGCCAGCATCTGGCCCCCGATCAGCGTCTGCGCCTCCGTCGCCTTCTGGGGGTCGGCGAGCCAGCGCTCCGCCACCGTCCCGAGGGTCCTGACCACTTCGGTGACGCCCTCGGCCAGCGCCGCGTCGGGCTTGCCCTGCTCGAAGGGCTTGGCGTAGGCCACCACCGCCCGCCGGAACTCCTCGACCAGCTGCCCCGCGTTGCAGGACATCGACTCCACGTCCACGACCGGCGTCGCGACCTTCTCGACCGTCACGCGCTACTCCCTCCCACTCGGCCGCCCCTGCCGGGTCAAGCCGCCTTTCGGACAAACTAACGCCTCACAACCGGATTCTGCCAGATGCCGAACCGGGTTTCCCAAGTACCCTGCCCATACCCTGCCCATACCCTGCCCATACCCTGCCCGCGCTGCACTGCCCAGGTTCCACCGCCGCGATCCCACCGTCCAGGTTCCCATGCGCTTCCCGCTGCGTCGTGCCCTCCTCCTCACCCTCGCCCCGGCGCTCTCGGCCTGCGTCCTCGACGGGTCGAATCCCGTGCGCGACGCCGCGCGGGCGATCGTCCCGGCCCCGAAGCCGGTCGAGGCGCCCGACTTCGTCGCCCGGTCCCGGCGCCCGGACATCGACTACGTGCCGGTCGGCACCTCGGCCCCGCCGCGCCCGGTGCGGGCGAAGTCGGCCGCGGGCGTGAAGGACCTGGAGGCCGAGCTCGACGCCAGCCGCCGCCGCAACGAGGCCAAGGGCAGGGACGCGGCCGGGGCCGGGGCGGCGGCGAAGCCGGCCCCGTGAGGCCGGGAGGCGCGGGGCGTCCGGGTCGCTTGGCGGCTCCTGCGGGTGTCTTGCCGGCCTTCTGGCAGAGATCTGCGACAGGTCCGCGAACCACACCCGCGCGGAATTCGACCTCGGTCGGAGGGAATGACAGTTCCGCCGCGGCCGGAACACCGCTAATCAGGACGGCTCCGGCGGCGCTGCACCCGCCGGACGAACGACCCCGCGACGGGCGCCCCGGGAGGCGGCGCCGATCAGGATCCGGCCGATGACCGATTTTCACCGCATCAAGCGACTGCCCCCCTACGTCTTCGAGCAGGTCAACCGGATCAAGGCCGCCGCCCGCGCCAACGGCGCCGACATCATCGATCTCGGCATGGGCAATCCGGACCTCGACGCGCCGCGCCACGTGATCGAGAAGCTGATCGAGACCGCCGGCAAGCCGCGCACCGACCGCTACTCGGCCTCGAAGGGCATCGCCGGCCTGCGCCGGGCCCAGGCCGGCTACTACCAGCGCCGCTTCGGCGTGAGCCTGAACCCCGAGACCCAGGTCGTGGCGACCCTCGGCTCGAAGGAGGGCTTCGCCAACATGGCCCAGGCCATCACGGCGCCGGGCGACGTGGTGCTGGTGCCCAATCCGAGCTACCCGATCCACGCCTTCGGCTTCCTGATGGCGGGGGGCGTGATCCGCTCGGTCCCGGCGGAGCCGACGCCGGCCTTCTTCCCGGCCGTCGAGCGGGCGGTGCAGCACTCGATCCCCAAGCCGGTGGCGCTGGTGGTCTGCTACCCCTCGAACCCGACCGCCTACGTCGCCTCCCTCGACTTCTACCGGGACCTCGTCGCCTTCGCCAAGAAGCACGACCTGATCCTGCTCTCCGACCTCGCCTACGCGGAGGTCTATTTCGACGACGCCAACCCGCCGCCCTCCGTGCTGCAGGTGCCGGGCGCCATCGACGTGACGGTGGAGTTCACCTCCCTGTCGAAGACCTTCTCGATGGCGGGCTGGCGGATGGGCTTCGCGGTCGGCAACGAGCGGCTGCTCGCGGCCCTGACGCGCGTGAAGTCCTACCTCGATTACGGCGCCTTCACGCCGATCCAGGTCGCCGCGACCGCCGCCCTGAACGGGCCGGACGCCTGCATCCACGAGATGCGCGCCACCTACCGGCGGCGGCGCGACGCGCTGGTCGATTCGTTCCAGAAATGCGGCTGGGCGATTCCCGCCCCCTCCGCCTCGATGTTCGCCTGGGTGCCGATCCCGGAGAAGTTCCGCGGCCTCGGCAGCCTCGAATTCTCCAAGCTGCTGGTCGAGAAGGCGGACGTGGCGGTGGCGCCGGGCATCGGCTTCGGGGAGCACGGGGACGAGTTCGTGCGCATCGCCCTGGTCGAGAACGAGCAGCGCATCCGCCAGGCCGCCCGCAACATCCGCCGCTTCTTCGAGGGGGCGGAGCGCACCCTGCACAACGTGGTCCCCCTGCAGAAGGCGGTCTGAGCCGGGATCCGCTTGATCGAAGCGGATCCCGGATCCCAAGCCTGCGCGGCGCCTGAGCGAAGCCGACATCCGCATGGCCGCAATGGGAGATGGCGACGCAAGCAACCGGATGGCGGATGAGCCGGGCGGGGCCTTGTGGCCGCGCGGTGACAGGGCGGGGTGAAAGCCCGGCTCGGGCCGCGCCGGTCCCGGGCGCGCCTTGATCGGAGCGGGGCGGAGCGGCAGGGTTGCGGCCACGCTGCCGTTCCTCAACCCCCCGGGTTCTTCCATGCGTCGTTCGCTGACCCTCGCCGGCCTGGTCCTCGCGGCCCTCGCGCCGGCCGCCTGCGCGCCGAACCCGATCGTCGCCCGCGATCCGGTGCCGGCCCCGGGGCCGGAGGAGGCCTATCGCTGCCATTCCCGGCCGACCGTGCTGAACGGCTTCTGGACCGATTGCGAGCCGGCCCTGCGCGAGCAGGCGGTGGTGGTCCGCAGCAAGGGCTGATCGGCCCCGGCGGCGCGTCCCCCGGCGCGCTCTCCCGGCAACACGTCCCGGCAACACGTCCCGGCAACACGTCCCGGCAACCCTTGCGGTTCCGGCGCGTTGAGGAGTTGGCCCCCCCTCGCGTCAAGGACCGGCCCGTGCCTCGCCCCCTTCTCCTCCTCGTCGCCGCCGGCCTCGCCGGCCCCGCCGCGGCCCAGACGGCCCGGGAGGCTCCGCTGACCCTGCGCGTGCGGCCCGAGGCGGCCGCGCGCCAGGACGTCTACGCCCGCGCGGCGGCGCGCGGTCCCGTGGTGCTGCGCGTCGACCCCTTCGCCGTCCCGAGCGGCGCGCCGCTGGTGGCGGTGCGGGCGGTTCCGGTCGCGCATGTCCAGAACGGCGGCGCCTTCGGGCCGACCGGGTTCGGCTACTACGACGACCAGATCAGCGAGGGGCCGCTCAACCGCCGGCCCCGCCCGGCCGCCTACGTCCTCGGCAGCGTGCCTTACTGAGCGTCAGGATCCCGCCATGCTGCGTCCCATCCTCGTCCTCGCCGCCGCCCTCGCCCTCGGCGGGTTGGCGGGTCCGGCCTCGGCCCAGAGCGTCGGCTACGTCACGGGCATTCCCGGCCCCGATCCGGCGGGCGGCGACGAGATCGGCTGGGGGCCGGCCTACCGGCCCGAGACCAGCTTCTCGCAGCCCGGCACCCCGCCGACCCCCGGCGACTACGCGGGCGCCGCCTACCGGGCGCGCACGGGCCGGGGCGTCTACGAGGGCGTCCAGGCCGGCGTGACGCCCGGGACCGAGGCCCCGGCGCTGCGCCCGCGCCGCATGCGCGCCGCCGCGCCGCCGGCCCGCCGCCACGCCGTCCGCCACCACCGGCAGGCGGCCCGCTGAGCCTCGTTCGCCGGGCGCGGGCGCCTCCACCCCGGAGCCTTGGCGGCGAAGAAGCCTTGGCGCTCCAGAAGCCTTGGCGCTCCAGAAGCCTTGGCGCTCCAGAAGCCTTGGCGCTCCGGAAGCCTTGGCGCTCCGGAAGCCTTGGCGCTCCGGAAGCCTTGGCGTTGAAAATGCATCGGCGGCGGCCCGGGAGGGGCGGGCGCCGGAGGCCCGCGCCCCGTCCCGCAAGCCGGATGGAGCGCCGTGGACGGGGTGGATCGTTGGGCCGAGCGGCGGCGCATCGCCGAGCAGGGCCGGGGCGAGCGGGCGTGGTCCCTCTGGGGACCGTATCTCAGCGAGAGGCAGTGGGGCACCGTCCGCGAGGATTACAGCCGCGACGGCGATGCGTGGCGCGCCCTCACCCACGAGGAGGCGCGCTCGCGCGCCTATCGCTGGGGCGAGGACGGCCTCGCCGGGATCTGCGACGACCGCGGCTTCCTCTGCGTCGCGCTCGCCCTCTGGAACGGCCGCGACCGCATCCTCAAGGAGCGCCTGTTCGGCCTGACCAACCAGGAGGGCAATCACGGCGAGGATGTCAAGGAGATCTACCACTACCTCGACGCCGTGCCGAGCCACGCCTACCTCAAGTTCCTCTACCGCTACCCGCAGGATCCGTACCCCTACGAGGCCCTCCTCGCCGAGAGCCTGCGGCGCGGGCGCGACCGGCCCGAATTCGAGATCGAGGAGACCGGCCTCTTCGCGGATGACCGCTTCTTCGACGTCGCCGTCGAGTACGCCAAGGCCGACATCGCCGACATCCACCTGCGCGTCACCGCGGTCAATCGCGGGCCGGACCCGGCCGACCTCCACCTCGTGCCGCAGGTCTGGTACCGCAACACCTGGTCCTGGGAGGCGCAGGGATCCGAGGCGAGGCCGCGCCTCGCGGCGCTGCCGGACGGCTCCGTCGCCTGCGCGCATCCGCGGCTCGGCGCCTACCGGCTCAGCTACGAGGGCGCGCCGCGCCTGCTGTTCTGCGAGAACGACACCAACCTGCGCCGCCACGCCGGCCGGCCCGACGCGCCCGGGCCGTTCAAGGACGGCATCCACGCGGCCCTGATCGAGGGCGACCGCGCCGCCGTGTCGGAGGAGGGCGGCACCAAGCTCGGCCTGCACTACCGGTTCCGCCTGCGCCCCGGCGAGCGCGCGACGGTCCGCCTGCGCCTCGCGGCAGGCCCGCGCCCGCGCCCCGTCGACCGGGAGGATGCCGTGCTCGCCCAGCGCGTCGCGGAGGCCGACGCCTTCTACGAGGATCTCCAGGACGGGATCGAGGATCCCGACCGGCGGGCGATCTTCCGGCAGGCCGCCGCGGGCCTGATCTGGACGAAGCAGCTCTACCGCTACGACGTCCGCCGCTGGCTCGCCGGCGACCCGCTCCAGCCCGAGCCGCCGCGGGAGCGGGCCTGCGGCCGCAACGCCGCCTGGCGCCACCTCGCCGCCGCCGACGTGCTCTCGATGCCGGACAAGTGGGAATATCCCTGGTTCGCGGCCTGGGACCTCGCCTTCCACTGCCTGCCCCTCGCCCTCCTCGATCCGGGCTTCGCCAAGGGCCAGCTGCTGCTGCTCACCCGCGAATGGTACATGCACCCGAACGGGCAGCTGCCGGCCTACGAGTGGGAGTTCGGCGACACCAACCCGCCGGTCCATGCCTGGGCGACCTTCCGGGTCTTCGAGATCGACCGGGAGCGCCGGGGCGGGCGCGGCGACCTCGCCTTCCTGGAGGGCGTGTTCCACAAGCTCCTGATCAACTTCACCTGGTGGGTGAACCGCAAGGACGCCACCGGCCGCAACGTCTTCCAGGGCGGCTTCCTCGGGCTCGACAACGTCGGCGTCTTCGACCGCTCCCGGCCGCCCCCGGGCTTCGGCATCGTTCACCAGGCCGACGGCACCGCCTGGATGGCGATGTACGCCCTCAACATGATGCGCATCGCCCTCGAACTGGCGCTCCACAACGACGTCTACGAGAGCACGGCCTCGAAGTTCTTCGAGCATTTCCTGCTCATCGCCGAGGCGATGACCGACATGGGCGGCGAGGGATTCGGGCTCTGGGACGAGGAGGATCAGTTCTACTACGACGAGGTCGACATGCCGGACGGCGGCATGATCCCGCTGCGGGTGCGCTCGATGGTCGGGCTGGTGCCGCTCTTCGCCGTCGAGGTGATCGAGCCCGGCATGCTCCAGCGCCTGCCGGACTTCGCCCGGCGCCTCAACTGGGTGCTGGAGCACCGGCCCCACCTCGCGCGGCTCGTCTCGCGCTGGACGGAAGGCGGCGTCGGCGACCGCAAGCTGCTCTCGCTGCTGCGCGGCCACCGCATGAAGGCGCTGCTGCGGCGCATGCTCGACGAGAGCGAGTTCCTGTCGCCCTTCGGCGTGCGCTCCCTCTCGAAGGTGCACGAGGCGCAGCCCTACGCCCTCGACGCCTTCGGGGCCTCCTTCACGGTCCGGTACGACCCGGCCGACTCGACCTCCAACATGTTCGGCGGCAACTCGAACTGGCGCGGGCCGGTCTGGATGCCGATGAACTACCTGATCGTCGAATCCCTGCGCCGCTTCCACGCCTATTACGGCGACGATTTCCTGGTCGAGTACCCGACCGGCTCCGGGGACCTGCGCACGCTGAGCGCCATCGCGGACGCGCTGGAGGACCGGCTCATCGCCCTGTTCACGAAGGACGCGGAGGGCCGCCGGCCCGCCTTCGGCGCCCGCCCGCCGCCGGTCTTCGGCGACGGGGAGCCGCTCCTGTTCCACGAGTTCTTCGACGGGGACAGCGGCCGCGGCCTCGGCGCCTCGCACCAGACCGGCTGGACCGCCCTGGTGATGAACCTGCTGCTCCGCCAGGCGGGCCGGCGCTAAGCATCATTCGCCGAAGGGGTCACCTTTTCGGCGGCGGCCCGAAGGACCGCGTCAGCGGAAATTGATGCGAGAACAAGAGCTAGGCAGAGTTGCCCGGCGCAACTCCGCTCAGCCCCGCGCCCGCGACCGCCCCGGGCGGCAGGATCGGGGGCCGGGAACGGCTCGTCCGCCCCTGGGGCGCGACGCGGTGTCCCGGCGTTCCAGCCCCGCGCCTTCGCGCCGGGCCTGTTCCCGGTCAGCCGCCGGCCTGCGGGCCGGCCTGCGGGCCGGCCTGCGGCCGGGCGAGGCGTCCCAGCGCCCGGACCAGCGCCGGTTCGAGGCTCCTCAGCTCCCGCAGATGCGCCGCCGTGAGCCGCGCCAGCAGCGCCTCGGCCCGCGGCGTCAGGGCGAGTTCCATCCGCCGCCGGTCCGCGCGCCCGCGGGTCTTGGCCAGCAACCCGCCCTCGACCATCCGCGCCACCAGCTCCGCGGCGCTGTGGGGCGCGATCAGCAGCTGCTCGGCCAGCAGCCCGACCGTCGGCGGCCGCTCCCCCGCGTGACCCGCCACGGCGAGCAGCGCCTGGTGCTGCTGGGGCGGCAGCCCCTCGGCGAGCGCCGCCGCCTCGCTGAAGGCCAGGAACTGCCTCAGGCGGAACCGGAACGCCGCCAGCGCCGCGTATTCCGCGCGCGACAGGCCCTCCGGCGCAATCGGCTCTTCGGCCAAGGCATGCCTCCTCGTCGGTCCGCGCGCTGGAAATATATCGTGACACGATATATTTCCGCCCCGCGACGCGGAGGGAACATGGATCAGCAGAGGGCTCCGGCCCAGGCCGCCGGCAGGCCGGCCCAAGCCGCCGGCAGGCCGGCCCAGTCCGCCGGGAGGCCGGCCCAAGCCGACGGCAGGCCGGCCCAGTCCGCCGGGCGGCACGCCATACCCGTCCGGGCCCGGCGTCCGCTCGCGGATTTCAGCGCCGACCATCGGGTCGTGATCCTGCTCGCCATGGCGCTCGTGGTGGGGACGGGCGGGGCCTTCGCGGCCCTGGCGCTGGTCAAGCTGATCGGCCTCGTCACGAACCTCGCGTGGTTCGGGCGCCTCGACGCGGAGCCCGCCGGCCTCGCGGGCGCGCCCCGCGGCGCCTGGATGGTGCTGGCGCCGGCGCTGGGCGGCCTCGTGATCGGGCTGATGGCCCGGTTCGGCTCGGAGAAGATCCGCGGCCACGGCATCCCGGAGGCGATCGAGGCGATCCTGATCGGCGGCAGCCGGATGTCCGCCAAGGTGGCGCTGCTGAAGCCGCTCTCCTCGGCCATCTCGATCGGCACCGGCGGCCCCTTCGGCGCCGAGGGACCGATCATCATGACGGGCGGGGCGATCGGCTCGCTCTTCGCGCAGCTGTTCCACCTGAGCGCGGCCGAGCGCAAGACGCTGCTCGTCTCCGGCGCCGCCGCCGGCATGACGGCGATCTTCGGCACGCCGGTCGCCGCCCTGCTCCTCGCGGTGGAGCTGCTGCTGTTCGAGTGGCGCCCGCGCAGCTTCATCCCGGTCGCGGCGGCCGCCGCGGTGGCGACCGGCTGGCGGCCCCTGCTGTTCGGCGCGGGGCCGCTCTTCCCCTTCGCGGCGGTGCCGGACCTGCCCGGCTGGGGGCTGCTCTCCTGCGCCGGGCTCGGGGTCGCGGCGGGCCTGCTCTCCGGCCTGCTCACCAAGCTGCTCTACGGCCTGGAGGACGCCTTCGAGCGCCTGCCGGTCCACTGGATGTGGTGGCCGGCCCTCGGGGGCCTCGTCGTCGGGGCGGGCGGCCTCGTCGAGCCCCGCGCCCTCGGAATCGGCTACGACGTCATCGCCGACCTGCTCGGCGGCCGCCCGGGGGCGGGGGCCGTCCTCACCCTCCTCGCCGTCAAGGCGCTGATCTGGCTCGTCGCCCTGTCCTCGGGGACCTCCGGCGGCGTGCTCGCCCCGCTCCTGATCCTCGGCGGGGCGATGGGCTGGCTCCTCGGCCACGCCGCCGGCCTGCCGGGGGAGGCGGGATTCTGGGCGCTCCTCGGCATGGCGGCGATGCTGGGCGGCACCATGCGGGCCCCGCTCACGGGGGCGCTCTTCGCCGTGGAACTGACCGGCGAGGTGCGCGCCCTCGCGCCGCTGCTCGCCGCCACGGTGGCGGCCTACGCGGTGACGGTGCTGCTGCTGAAGCGCTCGATCCTCACCGAGAAGATCGCGCGGCGCGGGCAGCACGTCACCCGCGAGTACGGCGTCGATCCCTACGAACTGACCCGCGTCGCCGAGGTGATGGTGCGCGAGGTGGACGTGCTGCCGGCGGACCTGCCGGTGGCCGAGGCGCTGGCGGCGATCGAGGCGGGGCGCCACCGGGCCTACCCGGTCGTCGACGCCGCCCGGCGCCCGGTCGGGCTCGTGACCCGCGCCGATGCCCTGCGCTGGGCGGTGGAGGAGGGGCGGGGCGCAGCGCATCCGGGGGAACGCCTGGAGGAGCGGGTCTCCGACGCCTCCCTGGCGGTGGTGCATCCGCGGGACGTGGTGGCGCGGGCCATCGACGTCATGATGGAGAGCGACCAGGGCCGCATCCCGGTGACCGATCCGCGGACGGGCGCCCTCGTCGGCCTCGTCTCCCGCAAGGACCTGCTGCGCGTGCGCGCCGCGGTGATCCGCGCCGAGGCCGAGCGGCGCCCCTACCTCGTGCGCGGGCGCGGCGGCTGAGCGGCCGCGGCGGCCCCGCCGCGCGGTGGGCCCCGATCTTAACGTGGGTTGCCGCGGGACCGGGCGCCGTTCGCTACCCTGGGACGATCCCAGCGGGCGTGTCCGATGACCGCCGGGTCCGTTCTCGAAGCCTCGTCGAGCCACCGGCTCGCGCCGAGGATTCGAGGGGGTTGGAGGCCCGGTGCGCCAGCGTCCTGGGCCGTTGCGATGAGGGGTCCATCCTCCGAGGGTTGCATGACCAACAGGCAGCACGATCTTCTGGATCGCGGCACCGTGGCGGAGATCGAGGATCTCGTTCTCGGCGGGCGGGGCGACGTCGAGCGGCGGCGCATGGTGCAGCGGCTGCGGCAGCTGGAGAGCCTGTCGCGGCAGCGCATGAACGACCGCGAGGAGCTCCAGCTGATCATGTCGGCCCGGCGCCTGCTCGGCGACCGGGAGAGTTTCGGCGTCGTGCGCGGCCTCTTCGCCGAGGATGCGCGGCGGGCATGACCCGCAGGCATCCGCTGCAGGGCTCGCCCGGGAGCGCGGGCGGCTGAACGGCGTTCTTGTCCGACGAGACGCATCGAACCCGGTCCGGCGCCGGCTTCCGGCGGTTCGGGCCGGGCTGACGGCGGAGCCGTCGGATGACGACGCTGATGGAACGGGTGCTCGGCCGCGTGCTGGCGGCTCTGCCGCTGGCCGGGCCGCTGACGGTGCTGGGCACGGACGGGCGGCGCCTCACGGCCGGGCCCCGGGACGGTCCGCCGGTCCGCGTGCGGCTCCGCGACCCGTCGGCGGCGCGCCGCCTCCTCCTCGATCCCGACCTCGCCTTCGGCGAACTCTACGTGGAGGGCGGCCTCGTTCTCGAGGAGGGGACGCTGCCCGACCTGATGCGCGTGCTCCTCGCCCGCAGCCGCGGCGAGGTGCCGCTGCCCTCCGCGACCGCGATGGCGCTGCTGCGCCGCCTCGGCCGGCGGCTCGGCCGGCGCAACACGCCGCGGCGGGCCCGCCGCAACGTCGCCCACCATTACGCGCTCGACGAGCGCCTCTACGGGCTCTTCCTCGACCCGACGTGGCAGTATTCCTGCGCCTACTTCACGGCGGAGGAGGACGACCTCGCGGCCGCGCAGCGGGCCAAGATGCGCCACATCGCCGCCAAGCTCCTGGCCGGGCCCGGGCAGCGGGTCCTCGACATCGGCTGCGGCTGGGGCGGCCTCGCGCTCTACCTCGCCGGGGTCGCGGGCTGCGCGGAGGTGCGGGGCATCACGCTGGCGGAGGGGCAGCTCGCCCGGGCGCGGGCGCAGGCGCAGGCGCGCGGCCTCTCCGCCCGCGCGCACTTCGCCCTGGAGGATTTCCGCCGGGCGTCGGGCAGCTTCGACCGGATCGTCTCGGTCGGCATGTTCGAACATGTCGGGCCGGCCGATTACCCCGGCTTCTTCCGCCTCGTCCGGGAGCGCCTGGCGCCGGACGGGGTGATGCTCCTGCACACGATCGGGCGCACGGGGGCGCCCTACCCGACGAATGCCTGGATCACCCGCTACATCTTCCCGGGCGGCCACCTGCCGACCCTGTCCCAGATCACGCCGGCGATCGAGCGCTCGGGCCTGATCGTCACGGACGTGGAGGTGCTGCGCCTGCACTACGCCCGCACGCTGGCCGCGTGGCGCGCCCGCTTCGCCGCGAGGCGGGAGGCGGCGCGCGCGCTCTACGACGAGCGCTTCTGCCGGATGTGGGACTGGTACCTCGCGGCCTCCGAGGCGGCCTTCCGGTACGAGGACCTGGTGGTGTTCCAGATCCAGCTCGCGCGGCGCAACGACGTGGTGCCGCTCACGCGGGACTACGTCGCCCGGGAGGAGGCCCGGCTGCGCGCGCGGGAGGAGCGGCGGGGCCGCGGAGCGCTCCCCTCACGGCCGGGTCAGCACGTCGCTGAGCGTCAGCGCGAACAGCACCCCCGCCCACAGGAACCCGGCCAGGGCGGCGAGGCGCACGAGGCCGCGCGCCTCCCGCAATTCCATGTAGAAGACCAGCACCAGGAGCGCCTTCGCGGCCGCGATGGCGAAGCCGATCGCCGCCGTCGCCGCCCCGAGCTTCCAGAAGGCCGCCGCGCAGGTCAGCGCCAGGAGGCCGAGCAGGGCCGCCCAGATCGCGAGGTTGCGCAGCCAGAGGGAGCGGACCGTCGCGCTCATCCGGACCGCCCCGGCAGGTAGAAGACCGGGTAGAGGACGATCCAGACGACGTCGACGAGGTGCCAGTAGAGGGCCGTCACCTCGACCTCGGGGCTGCCGCGCAGCTCCAGCCGGCCGCGCCAGCCGAGGAGCGCGAGCCGCCCGACCAGCGCGATCCCGACCGACAGGTGCAAAGCGTGCACCCCCGTCATCAGCCAGTAGAGGGCGAAGAAGATCTGGGCCGGCGCCGCCGCGAGCGGGAAGTGCGGCCCGGGCACCAGGCTCTTCTCGATGTCCTCGCGGTACTCGACCCCCTTCACCGCCACGAAGGCGAGGCCGAGCGCGGCCGTCACGGCGAGGCAGGCGACCACGAGGCGGCGCAGGTCCTCCTCGGCCTTGGCGGCCTGGGAGGCCACCGCCATGGTCAGGCTGCTGGTGAGCAGGATCGCCGTGTTGGCGGTGCCGAGGGCGAGGTTGGTCTCGCGGCCCGCCGCCGCGAAGGCCTCCGGGTGGGCGATCCGCATCACCGCGTAGGTGAGGAGCAGCGCCCCGAAGAACAGCGTCTCGCTCGCCAGGAAGAGCCAGATCCCGAAGGTCGCCCCGCGCCGCTGGCGCCCGAGATCGGACCAGGGCTCGCGGATCAGCCGCGCGGCCGGCTCGCCCCCGGCGACGCCCCCCTCGGCCGCGCCGCTCACGGCAGGAGCTCCTGCTCGCGCTGGTAGCTCGGCGGGCCGATCGTCGCCGAGTGGCCCTCCGGATGGTAGTCGTAGGGCGCGCGCACCACCCGCGGCTGCCGGACGAAGTTCTTGTGCGGCGGCGGCGAGGTCGTGCTCCATTCGAGGCCGGTCGCGTCCCAGGGGTTGCTCGACGCCCGCGCCCCGTAGACCAGCGACCAGGTCAGGTAGGCGAGCGGCAGCAGGTAGGCCGCCGCCAGGATCGCCGCGCCCGACGACGACATCACGTTGTAGATCTGGAATTCCGGCGGATAGGTGTGGTAGCGCCGCGGCATCCCGAGATAGCCGGCGATGAATTGCGGCGCGAAGGTCAGGTTGAACCCGAAATACATCAGGATGGCGGCGAACCGGGCCCAGGATTCCGGGTACATCTTTCCCGTCACCTTCGGCCACCAGAAGTGCAGACCGCCGAAGAAGGCCGAGACCGAGCCGCCCACCATGATGTAGTGGAAGTGCGCGACCACGAAGTAGGTGTCCGTGACGTGGACGTCGACCGGGATGGCGGCGAGGAAGAGCCCCGACAGGCCGCCGGTCGTGAACAGCCCGACGAAGCCGAGCGCGTAGAGCATCGGCGCGCCGAACCCGATCTGCCCGCGGTAGAGCGAGAAGATCCAGTTGAAGACCTTGATGGCGGACGGCACCGCGATGATGAAGGACAAGAACGAGAAGATCAGGGCCGCGTAGGGCGACATGCCCGACACGAACATGTGGTGACCCCAGACGAAGAAGCCGATCCCGGCGATCGCCAGGATGGCGTAGACCATGAACGTGTAGCCGAAGATGCGGCGGCGCGCGAAGGCCGGAATGATCTCCGAGACCACCCCCATCGCCGGCAGCACCATGATGTAGACGGCCGGGTGCGAGTAGAACCAGAACAGGTGCTGGAACAGGATCGGGTCGCCGCCGCGGTTCGGGTCGAAGATCGGCAGGCCGAGCCAGCGCTCGGCCATGACGAGGAGCAGCGAGATCGCCAGGACCGGCGTCGCCAGCACGATCACGATGCTGGTGGCGTAGATCGACCAGACGAAGAGCGGCAGGCGGAACCACGTCATGCCGGGACAGCGCAGCATGTGCACGCTGGCGATGATGTTGACGCCGGTGGCGATGGTGGAGAAGCCGACCAGGAACACGCCGAGCGCCGCCGCGAAGACGTGCGTGTTCGAGAACATCGTCGAGAAGGGCGTGTAGAAGGTCCAGCCGGTATCGACCCCGCCGGCGATCAGCGCGTAGACCGTGCAGGCCCCGGCCGCCACCGTGAGGTACCAGCTGAACAGGTTGAGCCGCGGGAAGGCGAGGTCCGACGCCCCGATCATCAGCGGCACCAGGAAGAGGCCGAGCGTGTTGGGGATGGAGGGCACCAGGAAGAACCACACCATCACGATGCCGTGGAACGAGAACAGCTTGTTGTAGGTGTCCGAGGTGAGGAGGTGGCCCTCCGGCGAGACGAGTTCGAGGCGCACCAGGGTGATCGCCGCGCCGCCCATGAAGAAGAACACGGTGATCACGACCGCGAACAGGATCGCGAGGCGCTTGTGGTCGGTGGTGGTGAGCCAGGACCCGACCGAGCGGCTGAACCGCAGGTAGTCCGGCTCGGTCGGCAGCGGCAATTCGCCGAGCGCCGCGGACTCGCTCATGACCGGTCCTCCTTCGCGAGGGAGCGGATGTAGGCGACGAGGCTCTGGATCTCCCCCTCCGAGAGCCGGCCGGCGAAGCTCGGCATGATCGGCGCGAAGCCGGCCACCACGTCCTTGTTCGGCTGCAGGATCGAGTCGCGCAGATAGGCCTCGTCGGCCGCGACCACGCGCCCGTCCGCCAGCGCCACGGTGCGGCCGTAGAGGCCGGCGAGGCTCGGCGCGTGCACCCGGGCGGAGGCGGCGTGGCAGCCCGAGCAGCCGCGCTCCACGAACAGCGCCGCGCCCGCCTTGGCGAGGTCGTCGCCCTCCGGCTGGGCGGCGAGCCACGCCGCGTAGGCGTCCGGCCGCATCACCACGATCTTGCCGCGCATGCGGGAATGGTCGGTGCCGCAATACTCGGCGCAGAGGAGGTGGAACACCCCGAGCTTGGTGGCCTCGAACCACGCCACGTGGGTCTGGCCCGGCACCACGTCCTGCTTGAGCCGGAAGGCCGGCACGAAGAAGGAGTGGATCACGTCCTGCGAGCGCATCTCGAGGCGCACCGGCACGCCGATCGGCACGTGCAGCGCGTCGATCTCGCGGGCGCCGTTGGCGTGCAGCGCCTTCCACATCCACTGCTTGGCGACGACCTGCACCTCGATCGCGTCCCCGGGCGGCGTGAAGGACCTGATCTCGATCGAGGTGCCCCACCAGAACAGGAAGACGAACAGGAACAGGGTCGCGCTGGTCCAGCCGATCTCGAATTCGCGGCTCACCACCTCGGGCATCGGCCCGCGCGGGGCGGCGGAGCCGCGCCGGTAGCGGACCGAGAAGCCGAGGAGCAGGCAGACGACGAGGAGCAGGATCGCGCCCGACAGGACGAGCAGGCCGGCGAAGATCGCGTCGATGCGCTGCGCGAGGGTCGAGGCGGTCTCGGGCCAGAAGGCCATCACGGAACCCTCCGGGCCGGCCCGCCGCCGCGGCCGAGCCGCCACAGGGCCAGACCCAGCCCGGCCACCGTCAGCGCTCCGGCGAGCGTGAGGAGCCGCGAGATCGCGGGCGTGTAGATCCCCCGCGCCGCGTCGAAGCCGTAGCACAGCACCGCGAGCCGCCCCGCGACGCCCCCGATCGCCCCGCGCCCGGCCTCCAGCAGCGCGAGGCGCAGGCTCGGCCCGTCGAGGGCGAGGGTCGAGAGGGCGCGGGCGAGGTGTCCGTCCAGCGTCAGGGCGAGGGCGGCGGACGGGTGGGCGTACTGGTCGTGCTCGGCATCGTAGGCGGTGCGGTAGCCCAGCGAGCGGGTGAGGTCCGCGAGGGCGGCCGGGTCGGCGCGCAGGAGCACCGTCGCCGCGCGCAGGGCCGGATCGGCCACCTGCGCGCCGAGGAGCGCCCGGCCCTCGGCGAGGCCGTCCTTCGGGTCGAGGCCGAGCACGATCAGCCGGTAATCGGCGCCCGGCCGCAGCCCCGTCTCGCCGAGCGCGCCCGCCACCACGGCCAAGGCCGGCCCGCACAGGGTGCGGCAGGTGAAGTCGACCGGGACGAGGAGCGCCGGGCGGCCCCCGAGCGCCTCCCCGAGGGCGAGGGAGCGGCCGCTCTCGTCCGTGACGCGGGCGCCGAGGGGCAGGCGGGCGCCGGCCGGCGGCGCGAGGCCCGCCGCCGCGAGCTCGGAGGCGGCGAGGCCCGCCCGGGCGGCGCAGGGCGCGAGCGCGATCAGCAGGGCGAGGAGGAGGCGCGTCACGGCCGCCGGCTCTCCTTGATCGGGCCGGGCGCCGCCGCCGGGGCGCCGACCGGGTCGAGGGCCGCGGCGCCCCGGCCCGCGAGGATCTCCATGGCGCGCGCGACCGGGATCCGGACGATGCCGCGCTCCCGGTCGACCCAGGCATAGCCGGACAGGGCCTCGCCCTGCGCGTCGAGGAGGCGCTTGAGGTCGCCGGCCGGGTCGATCTGCAGGCCGGGCTGCGGCATCGCCCGCGGCGGCGGCCGCTCGCGCCGCGGGGCGCCGCGGTCGTAGGAGAGCTTGAGCCCGCCCATGGCGGCGGCGACGAAGAGCGCGAAGCCCGCGACGGCGGCGAGCACCGTCCGGACCGGGACGCCCGGGGCCTCCGGGGGGCGGGGATCTCCGGGGAGGCGTCAGCCGGCATGGCCGAGCCCTCCGGGCAGGCGGCGCGCCGGGAACAGGCGGGCCAGGAGGCGCCCCGAGAGGCGCACGAGGCCGACCGTGACCGCGACGGCGGCGAGGAGGCCGAGCGCGCCCAGGAGGAGGGGCGGGCCGGGCGGGTCGTAGGCCGGCGCGACGAGCCAGAGCCGGTGCAGGCCGATCCCGAGGAGCACGAGCCCGCCCACCAGGCGCAGGGCGGCGCGGCTGCGCCGCAGGTGCCCGTTCAGCAGCAGCCCGAAGGGGAGGACCGCGCCGGCCGCGACGGCGGCGACGATGAGCCAGACGAGACCGTGCTGGCCGCGGCGCAGGTACCAGGCGGCCTTGTCGGGCAGGTCGCCGTACCACGCCACGATGAAGGACATCAGCGCGATGTAGACGGTGCCGGTCAGGGTGGCGAGGAGCAGGCCGGCGAGGTCGCTGGCGTCGCGCCCCGCGAGGTCCGGCGGCGCCAGCAGGGCCGCGAAGGCGAGGGCGGAGAGCATCTGCTCGATGGCGAAGCCCGCTGCGAAGGCCGAGGAGGTGAAGCCGGGCTCGACGGAGAGCACCCAATCGACCGCGATCACGCTGATCAGGACCGCGTGCAGCAGGAGCGCCACGGCCGCGAACAGGCCGCCGCCCCGTCCCGCCGCGACCACGAGGCCGATCACCGACCAGATCACCAGGGCGAGGACCGAGCGGGCGAGGAAGAAGGTCGGGTGCAGGTAGAGGGGAGCGACCTGCGGCGGGGCCTGCGCCGGATCGGCCGCCCACGGATAGATCGCCGCGAGGCCGAGCGCGATCGGCAGGAAGGCCAGGGCCGCGAGCGGGGTGAGCGAGGCGGCCGGGCGCAGCACGGGGGCGAGCGCCTCGCCCCAGCGCCCGCCGGTGAGGCCGTGGATCAGGAGCAGCGCGAGGCTGCCGATCGGGATGCCGCTCCAGGCGGCGTAGGCGGCGAGCCAGCCGCGGGCGGCCTGCGCGATCACCGCAGCCTCCCGGCGGCTTCGGGCGCCTCGGCCAGGGTGGCGTGGTGCGAGAGCTGCAGGGCCCGGATATACGCGGCCACGGCCCAGCGCTCGGCGGGCGGGACGCGGGCCGCGTAGGCGTACATCACGCCGTAGCCGTGCGTGATGACGTCGACGAAGTGGGAGGCCGGGGCCGCGCGCAGGCGCTCGGAATGGTAGGAGGGCGGCGGCGGGAAGCCGCGCTGCACGATCATCCCGTGCCCGTCGCCGTCGTAGCCGTGGCAGGGCGAGCAGAACACGTCGTAGCGGTCGCGGCCGAGCCCGAGGAGGGCGGGCGTCACCTCCGGCGGGGCGGCGAGGGCGGCGTCGCGGGCGAGGTCGCCCTGCGCGACCGCGCCCTCCGGCAGCGGCCGGGCCGAGGTGCCGTCCGGCCAGATCCGGGAGGCCGCGTAGGTGTCTAAGCGCTTCTGCTGGAAGAGGTTCTGGTCCTGGCAGCCGGCCACCAGCAGGCCGGCGAGGAGGAGGACCGGGCGGGCGCGCCGCGGCGCCGGGCGCCCCCGACGGAGGGGGCGGGCGGGGATGACGGGCGCGCCCTCCTCATGGCCGCACCTCGAACACCACGAGGGCCCCGGTCTCCTCCAGGAGGTGGCGCAGGGCGGTGCCGTCGCCCGGCGCCGCCGCGGCGGCGAGCAGGAAGAACCGGTCCTGGCTCGCCCGCTCGAAGCCCGGGACCGCGAAGAGCGGGTGGTGCAGGCGCGGCAGGCCGGTGCCCCACAGGAAGGCGAGGAGCCCCGCCAGCGCCGCCGCGAACACCCCCACCTCGAACGGCACCAGCAGGAAGACCGGCCAGCTGTGCAGCGGGCGCCCGCCGGAATTGAGCGGGTAGTCGATCACCGCGGCGTACCATTGCAGGAGATACGCGAAGGCCGCCGCGCCGACGCCCCCGGCCAGCATCGCCCAGCGCAGGCGGCTCGGGCGCGGGTCCAGCACGCCCTCGACCGCCTCCACCGGGTAGGGCGTGAAAGTGTCGAGGGGCCGGTGGCCCCGCGCGCGCAACGTGCGGGCCGCCCGGACCAGGCTGTGGGGATCCGCGAAGCAGGCCAGCATCTCTCCCATCAGGCGGCCCCCTCCCGGTGGGCGAGTTCGCGCAGCTCGTGCATCGACACCGCCGGCACCACGCGCACGAACAGAAGGAAGAAGAAGGCGAACAATCCGAGCGGACCGATCAGGAAGGACCAGTCCCAGAAGGTCGGGCGGAACACCCGCCACAGGCTCGCGGCATAGCCGTGCGACAGCGTCGTCCAGGTGATCAGGATGCGCTCCAGCCACATCCCGACATTGATGACGAGCGAGATCGCCAGCATGGCCGGGATGCTGCGCCGCAGGCGGCCCAGCCAGAGGGCCTGCGGCACCACCACGTTGCAGGCGAGCATCGCCCAGTAGAGGAGCGCGTAGTCGCCCAGGAACTCGTAGGCGACGAGGCGGCGCTCGTCGGGCTTGCCGCCGTACCAGGCCATGAACCATTCGGTGGCGTAGGACAGGCCCATGACCAGCGAGGCCATCAGCATCACCCGCCCCATCACCTCGAAGTGGTTGACGGTGATCAGGGCCTGGAGCCGCAGGCCCCAGCGCACCAGGGCCGCCAGCACCACCACCATGGCGAAGCCCGAATACATCGCGCCGACCACGAAATAGGGCGGGAAGAGGCTCTCCTGCCAGCCCGGCATCAGGCTCGCCGCGAAGTCGAGGCCGACGATCGAGTGGACCGAGCAGACCAGGGGCACGGCGAGCGCCGCCAGCGTCGTGTGCAGGGTCCCGAGGCGGCGCCAGTGCCGGGCCGAGCCGCGCCAGCCGAGCGCCAGGCTGCCGTAGAAGAGCCGGGCGCCCCGCGAATCCGCCCGGTCGCGCATCGTCGCGAGGTCGGGGATCAGCCCGACGTACCAGAACAGCAGCGAGAACAGCAGGTAGCTGACGATGGCCCAGAAATCCCACACCAGGGCGCTGCGCCATTGCGGCCACAGCCCCATCGTGTTCGGGTAGGGGGCGAGCCAGTAGGCGTAGATCGGCCGCCCGAGGTGGAGGATCGGGAACAGCCCGGCGATCGAGACCGCGAACAGGGTCATCGCCTCGGCGAAGCGGTTGATCGAGGCCCGCCAGTGCTGCCGGGTCAGGAGCAGCATCGAGGAGATCAGCGTGCCGGCATTGCCGATGCCGATCCACCAGACGTAGTTGGCGATGGCGAAGCCCCACACCACCGTGGTGTTGATGCCCCAGACGCCGACGCCCCGCCAGAACAGCCACGCGACGGCGACGAGCGTCAGGAGCACGAAGGGCAGGGTGAGCGCGAGGGCGATCCACCAGCCCCGGCCGACCCCGACCAGGATCGGGGCGACCACCGCGTCCGTGATGGCCGCGTCGCTCTCGCGCGCGGCGGCGATCCAGCGATGGGCCGGCCGGGGCTCCGCGCTCACGAGCCGTCTCCCGGCAGGTCGGGGGCGGGGTTGCGCAGGTCCGCCAGGTAGGTGGTGCGCGGGCGCGTCCCGAGATGGCCGAGCAGCGCGTAGTGGCGCGGCTCCGCCCTCAGGCGGGCGACGTCGGACCCCGCCTCGGCGAGGTCGCCGAAGGCGATCGCCCGGCTCGGGCAGGCATCCTGGCAGGCGGTGGTGACCTCGCCCGGCCCGAGCGGGCGCCCGTCCCGCTCCGCGGCGCGGCGCGCGCCGCTGATCCGCTGGATGCAGTAGGTGCACTTCTCCATCACGCCGCGCTGGCGGACCGTCACCTCCGGGTTGCGCTGGGCCGGCAGCGGATCGAGGCCGAGATTGGCGTATTCCTGGCCGTCCGCGTAGCCGAGGAAGTTGAAGCGGCGCACCTTGTAGGGGCAGTTGGCCTCGCAGAAGCGGGTGCCGATGCAGCGGTTGTAGACCTGGAGGTTCAGGCCCTCGCCGTCGTGGACCGAGGCCGCGACCGGGCAGACCGGCTCGCAGGGCGCGTGCTCGCAATGCATGCAGGGCACGGGCTGGAAGCCCGGACGGGGATGGTCCGGCCCGCCGCGATCGTAGGTGTCGACGCGCAGCCAGTGCATCAGCCGCCCGCGCGCGACCTCCTCCGGCCCCACCACCGGCACGTTGTTCTCGGTCTGGCAGGCGACCACGCAGGCGTTGCAGCCGATGCAGAGCGAGGCGTCGATCACCATGGCCCAGGCGTGGCCGTCCGCGTCGCCCGTCCAGGGCGCGATCAGGCTCGGATGGGGGCCGGGATCGGTCCCGGGCGCCTCGCCGATGGCGGTTCGGCCCTCGGCCAGGGCGGCGAGCGTCAGGAGCGGGTAGTTCTCCCGCGCCTCCCGCTCGCGCACCACGCGCTGGGTCGTCAGGATCCCGGGATGCTGCCCGGTCGGGGCGAGGGCGACGCCGTCGACGCGCCAGAGGGCGTCCTCGCGGCGCAGCGCGTAGGCGCTGGCGCCGATGCCGTTGCCGATGGCGCCGGCCCGGGAGCGGCCGTGGCCGAGGGTCAGGCTCGCCACGCCCGCCGCGTGGCCCGGCACGGTCGCGACCGGCACCTCGATGCTGCGCCCGCCGGCGGCGACGCGGACGAGGTCGCCCTGGGCGAGGCCGCGCCGGGCCGCCTCGTCGGGGGCGAGGGCGAGGGCGTTGCCCCAGACCTGCTTGGTCAGGGGCGCCGGGCATTCCTGCAGCCAGGCATTGTTGGCCATGCGCCCGTCCCAGGTCCCGGGATCGGGCCGCAGCACCAGGGTGAGGTCCTGCGCGGCGGCGGGCGGCCCGGGATCGGGCAGGCGCGGGCTGCCGGTCGCCACCGGCGCGGCGGCGCTGTCCTGCACCACGCCCTCGTGCAGGGCGCGCCGCCACCATTCCTCGAACCCGGCCTCGCGCCCCGGCCTCCAGGTCTCGCGCACGAGGTCGTAGGACGCGGCGTCGCCCTCGCCGAGGAGGGCGCAGACGACCTCCTCGGCCGTGCGGGTGGCGTAGAGGGGGCGGATCAGGGGCTGCACCAGCGAGGCGGTGCCGTCGACGGCCCGCAGGTCGCCCCAGGCCTCGAGCGGGTGGGTCTCGGGCACGTGCCAGGTGGCGAGCACGGCCGTCTCGTCCACGGCGGGGCCGAGATGGAGCCGGAACGGGGCCCGGCCCAGCCTCTCCGCGAGGGCGAGGTCGGCGGGCGCGTCGTAGACCGGGTTGACCCCGAGCATCACGAGGTCCTGCACGCCGCCCGCCGCGAGGTCGCGGGCGAGGTCGGAGAGCGTGCCGGGCGCCCGGCCGCCGATCAGGTCCGGCGGCTCGATCCAGTCGAGGGGCGCGCCGAGCACGCCGTTGATCCAGTGCGCGAGGGCGTGGATCTCGGGCGGCAGGGTCGGCCCGGCGAGGACGAGGGCGGCGCCGCGGCGCGCGCGCAGGTCCTGCGCGGCCCGCGCCGCGAGGCGGGCGGCCTCCTCCGGCAGGGTCGGCGCGCGCAGGTCCGCCCCGAGGGCGCGGGCCAGCGCCACCGCCACCTCACCGATCCGGTGCGGCGGCAGGGCGAGGCGGTGGTCGGCCTTGGCGCCGGTCAGGGTCGGCGCCGCCTCGACCGCGTAGAGCCGCGAGAAGCCCTCGCCCGCCGCCGGGACGCGGCGGCTGCCGAAGCCGCGGCCGTTGCGGATCTGGTCGGGACCCGGGCCGAGCGGGTCGGCGTCGAGGCTGACGATCACGGCGGCGCGGTCGAGATGCGGCACGGGCCAGAGCGGGCGGCCGAAGGCGAGGGCGGCGCCGGCCCGGGCGGAGGCGTCCTCGGTCGGCTCGTGCGCGTGCCAGGCCGCCCGCGGATAGGCGTCGAGCAGGCGGGCGATCTGGCGCTGGAGCGTCGGCGAGGTCACCCGGCCGGTGAGCAGCCGCATCCCCTCGCCGCGCGTCTCCCGCCAGGCCGCGACCTTGGCGACGAGCGCCCGCTGCAGCGCGCTCCAGGTGCCGATGTCGCCGCCCTGGCGCAGGGTCTTCGAGCGGTCGGGATCGTAGAGGGACAGCACCGCCGCCTCGGCGAAGACGTCCGTCGCCCCGAGGCTCCCCGGGTGGCGCGGGTTGCCCTCGACCTTGATCGGGCGACCGTCCACGGAGCGCACCCGGCAGCCGCGGCCGTAGCCGGCGAGCGGCAGGGTGCTGGCGAAGACGAGCGGCACGCCCCCGGTGACCCGCTCGGGCTGGACCACGTAGGGGACGATCTCCTCGTCCGGCTTGGCGCAGGCGCCGGCCGCCAGCGTGATGCCGGCCGCGAAGGCCCGCAGCGCCTCGCGGCGCGAGACCGTCCGGGGCCCGCTCAGCGGTGGCATATCGAGCACTCGCTGAGGCGGTCGGCGGACCGGATGTGGTAGGCCGCCCTCAGCGCCCTGCCGCGGGTCTCCTGGTCGGGGGGAGGGGTCCAGGCCATGTCGTAGACCTCCTCGCGGGGGCGGAGATTCGGCTCGGGGTTGCGGTGGCAGTCGAGGCACCAGCTCATCGTGAGCGGGGCGGCCTGGCGCATCAGCGGCATGCCCTGGACGGCGCCGTGGCAGGTCGAGCAGCCGACGCCCTTGGCGACGTGCACGCTGTGGTCGAAGTAGACGTAGTCCGGCA
The DNA here is from genome assembly GCF_029714205.1 of Methylobacterium sp. CB376. Lineage (NCBI taxonomy): Bacteria > Pseudomonadati > Pseudomonadota > Alphaproteobacteria > Hyphomicrobiales > Methylobacteriaceae > Methylobacterium > Methylobacterium sp. CB376. The sequence continues at coordinate 6,380,177 of NZ_CP121648.1, forward strand.
GGGTGTGGACGCGCCGCCAGCGGATCGGCGTGCCGGTGGCGAGGCTCGCCCGCACCGGCGCCAGCATCTCGGCATTGGTCCAGATCTGCGAGTGGCAGGACATGCAGGTGTGGGTCGGGGGGAGGCCGGCGAAGCGGGCCTTCTCCACGGAGGTGTGGCAGTAGCGGCAGGCGATCCCGAGCCCGCCGACATGGTGCTGGTGGCTGAAGGGCACCGGCTGCGCGCGGACCACGTTCTGCCCGGTGGCGTAGGGCGCGGCCCAGAGCCGGTAGGTCAGCCCGACCGCCAGCACCGGGGCCGCGGCCATCCCGGCCATCACCAGGCGGATGATCGTGTCGGCGCCGGGACGGAAGATCTGCACGGTCAGGCGGAGCGTCGGAGCGGGACGGACCGGTGAGCGGCGCGGAGGCGGCCGGTGCGCGGCGGCGGGCCATGTTCGGGGGAGCTCTCGGGCGAGGTCTCGGGCAAATTCTCGGGCGAACTCTCGGGCAAATTCTCGGGCTGCGCGAAGCGGAAGCTGACATCCGGCCGCGCCGCGGATTTGTCGCCCGCTCCCATCACGGAGATGCGCAGCAGCGCGCTGCCGGCCAGCACCGCGAGGCCCGCCGCCACGGACAGCTCCGCGGGCGGCCGCCGCCCGCGGGCGCGCATCGCGCGCTCGGCCGCGTAGAGCCCGAGCGGCAGCAGCACGCCCAGGCCGACGGCGCCGACCTTCTCGGCCGTCCCGGCCCGCCCGCGCGTGGCGGGCTCGACCCCCGTCCGCCGATAGGCGAGCGCCGCGGCCGCGTCCCCGGCGAGCTCGACCGCGAGCGCCGCGGCCGCGATGCCGTGCAGCGCGTCCCGCTGCGGCCCGGCGGGCTCGGCCATCGCCAGGGCCGCCGCCCCCGACGCCACCGAGGAAGCGCCGAAGCGCACTGCCAGCGCGCGGGGTGCCGCCGCCCAGAGCGGCGTCGAGGTCGCCGAGAGGAGGGCGGCCGTGTAGGTCGACAACCCCGCCCCGAGCAGGGCCGCCGGCACGCCCGCCGCGCGGGCGGCCCCCCGCATGGTCCTCGGGGCGATCCCGAGATCGGCGGCGACCTGCGCCGCGGCGCTCACGCCCGCGCAGGCGGAGAAGCCCATCAGGATCCAGGTCCCGATCGACATCGGCGAGGTGGCCTTGGCCACCCGCAGCATGTTGTAGAAGCGGCTCGGGGTGTGCAGGTCGTAGATCAGGAGCGCGCTGCCGAGGGTCGGCGCGAGCAGGGCCGTGTAGCGGGCGCGGCGGATCATCGGGCCGGCCTCGACGCCCCGGGTCGCCTCGGCGAGGGCCGCCAGGATCGCCGAGGAGCCCGAGAGGCCGGCGAGGAAGATGTAGCCGCCCACCACCGCGTTCTCGAACGGCGCCGGCTTGAGCTGCGCGCGGCCGTAATAGGTCGGCCCCGCCCAGGCCTCCCCGGGTTCCGGCCGGCGCGCGCCCGAGGCGCGGTCCGGGCGGGGGAGCGGGGCCTCGGGGCCGCGCGCGACGACGGGATATTCGGCCATCAGGCGCGCTCCTGGCGGCCGGCACCGCGCTGATCGGGACCGCGCCGGCCGCCCCGGGATCCGGCCCCGCCGAGCAGGAGCGCCGCCGCGAGGGCGAGGCCCGCCACCGCGGTGAGCCCGGTCGCGAGGCTCGGGGCGACCCGGTTGGCGGGCCGGGTCGGCGCGGCCGGCAGGTTGTAGACCTCCGGCCGGTCGGTGAGCAGGAAGAAGGCGTTGAGGTGCCCGAGATCGCCGGTGGCGCCCGGGCTGCCGGGCACGCCGTACAGGTAGGCGCCGGGCACGCCGCGCCCGTGCAGGGTCTCGACCCGCGCGCGCGCCTTCTCGTGCAGGTCGCCGAGTTCCCCGAACTGGATCGAGTCGGTCGGGCAGGACTTGGCGCAGGCCGGCTCCAGCCCGCCCTTCAGGCGATCGTAGCAGAGGGTGCACTTGTGCGCCTTGCCGTCGACGGTGCTGACGTCGACCACCCCGAACGGGCAGGCCGGCACGCAATAGCCGCAGCCGTTGCAAATGTCCTGCTGCACCACGACGGTGTCGAACTCGGTCTTGAACAGGGCGCCGGTCGGGCAGGCTTCCAGGCAGGGCGCGTTGTGGCAGTGCTTGCACACGTCGCTCATCATCAGCCAGCCGCTCTGGAATGGCGTCTGGAGGCTGTCGCGCACCCCGCCGGGGCCGGACTTCTCCACGAAGCTGACGTGGCGCCACGTGTTGGCCGAGAGGGCGCCGGTATTGTCGAAGCTGTGGCCGGAGAGCCCGAGATTGTCGGCCGGCAGGTTGTTCCACTCCTTGCAGGCGACCTCGCAGGCCTTGCAGCCGATGCAGACCGTGGTGTCGGTGAAGAAGCCGTAGGATCGGCCCGGCTCGATGCGGGTGCCGGCGGTGATCTCGGCCTCGTCCGGGATCATCCGGTCGAGGCGCGACTCCGCGATCTCGGCCGCGCGGGGATGCAGGTGCTGGATGCCCATCGGCCGGCCCTCAGATCCGCTCCAGCCGCTCGGCGCGGTGGGCGATCAGGTTGCGGGTCCGCGCGTAGCGCACCCGCACCCGGGCCTGCTCGGCCTGGAGCCGGGCGAGGTCGTCGGGCTCCGCCCCCGCCATCGGCCCCAGCACGAAGAGGTGCGCGATCCCCTCGTCGTCGACGAGCTGGAACCGGGTCTCCTGCGCGATGGTGACGACGCCTCGCATCGACGGCATGGGATCCCTCGTCCGCGCAGAGCGCCCGCTCGCGCCGCTTCCGCGCCGCCAACGCCGGGGGACCGGGTTGGTTCAGCGGCGTCCCTCGGCTGCGTCCCGGCCGGCTGCTCCCGCGGTCACATAACGCCCCCGGGCGGCGCCTCCAGGCGCCGGGCCGGCCGCGCTCGGTCCGGCAGCGTACGAAGCCGGGCGCCGGGCCGCCGGCGCGCGCCGCGCCGCCGGAACCATGACGCATGGTCGGGATTGGAGCGCTGGGACGGGTCGCGATCGGCCCCCTGGACGGGAGTGGCGGCCATGGCGCGGCGGATCGGCAAGGGGATCGGCAAGGGCATTGGCAAGGGGATCGGCGAGCGGGTCACCGGCTTCCTGCGCGACTGGTCGATCCCGCGGCAGCTCGCGGGCGAGAGCGTGATGGGGCGCGCCGCCCGCAGCACGATGTCGGAGCGCCTGCGGCCGCGCCTGGAGGAGGCCGACCGGGTCGGCACCAGCATCTGCCCGTTCTGCGCCGTCGGCTGCGGCCAGCTCATCTACGCCAGGAACGGCCGCCCGATCCACGTCGAGGGCGACCCGCGCTCGCCGATCAATGCCGGGACGCTGTGCCCCAAGGGCGCCGGCACGCTCGGCATGCTGCTCTCGCCCGAGCGGATCAGCCGCGTCCTCTACCGGGCGCCGCGCGCGCGGCACTGGGAGGTCAAGCCGCTGGACTGGGCGATGGAGCGCATCGCGCAGCTCACCAAGCAGGCCCGCGACGAGACCTTCGCCGAGCGGCTGCCGGACGGGCGCGTCGTCAACCACACGCTCGGCATCGGGTCGCTCGGCGGCGCGACCATGGACAATGAAGAGAACTACCTGATCAAGAAGCTCTTCGGCGGCGGGCTCGGCATCGTCAACATCGAGAACCAAGCCAGGATCTGACACTCCGCCTCGGTGCCCAGTCTGGGTACCTCCTTCGGACGCGGCGCCGCCACGATGGCGCTGTGGGACCTCGCGAACGCGGACTGCATCATCGAGATGGGGTCCAACATCGCGGAGAACCACCCGATCGCCTTCCGCTTCGTCACCGAGGCGCAGCGCAAGGGCGCGACCATCATCCACGTCGATCCGCGCTACACCCGCACCAGCGCGCTCGCGGACATCTACGCGCCGCTGCGCTCGGGCAGCGACATCGCCTTCCTGGGCGGGATGATCCGCTACATCCTGGAGCACGACCTGTGGTTCCGGGACTTCGCGCTCGCCTACACGAACCTCGCCCACATCATCGAGGACGGCTACCAGGACCCGGAGACCCTCGACGGCCTGTTCTCGGGCTTCGACCGCAGCTCCGCCGCCTACGAGGACGGGACCTGGCAATACGCGGGCAAGCGGGTGCCCTCCTCGGTGGCCGAGCACCGGGTGCAGACGAAGGAGGGCGACCCGGGGGAGGGCAGCCCCTACGAGAGCATGACCGAGGGGCCGCCGCCGCGGGACCCGACGCTGCAGCACCCAAACTGCGTCTACCAGATCCTGAAGCGGCACTACGCCCGCTACACGCCCGAGATGGTCGAGCGGGTGACCGGCTGCCCGCGGGAGACGTTCGTGCGGGTGGTCGAGACCTTCGCGCGCAATTCCGGGCGCGAGCGCACCGGCGCCTTCACGTACGCGGTCGGCTGGACCCACCACACCACCGGCGTGCAGATCATCCGCGCCGCCTCGATCGTCCAGATGCTGCTCGGCAATATCGGGCGCCCGGGCGGGGGCATCATGGCGCTGCGCGGCCACGTCAGCATCCAGGGCTCGACCGACATCCCGACCCTCTACAACATGCTGCCGACCTACCTGCCGCAGCCCAACGTCTTCCACGAGCACGCGACGCTGGCCGACTACCTGCGGGTCGAGACCCCGACCACGGGCTGGTGGGCGAACATGCCCAAATACGTGATCAGCCTGCTGAAGGCGTGGTACGGCGAGGCCGCCACGCCGGCGAGCGACTACGGCTACCAGTTCCTGCCCAAGCTCACGGGCGACGCCTCCCAGGAGCCGATGACGCTCTCGATGGTCGACGGCATGATGCGCGGCCAGTTCATCCTCGGCCAGAACCCCCTGGTCGGCGCCGTCAACGCGGACCTCGTCGAGCGCGGCTTGTCGAAGCTGCGCTGGATGGTGGTGCGGGACTTCGCCATGACCGAGACGGCGAATTTCTGGCAGAAGGGCCGGCTGGTCGAGCGCGGGGACCTCAGCCCGGAGGAGATCGAGACCGAGGTGTTCTTCCTGCCCGCCGCCATGCCGGGCGAGAAGGAGGGCAGCGTCACCAACACGAGCCGCCTCGTGCAGTGGCACGACAAGGTCTGCGAGGCGCCGGGCGACAGCCGCTCGGACCTCTGGTTCATCTACCATCTCGGCCGGCGCCTGAAGGCGCTCTACGCCGACAGCACCGAGACCCGCGACGGGGCGATCCAGGCGCTCACCTGGGACTACCCGGTCGAGGGCGCGGTCGCCGAGCCGCGGGCGGAGGCGATCCTGGCCGAGATCAACGGCTACACGGTCGCCGACGGCAAGCCGGTGGCGAGCTACAAGGCGCTCAAGGACGACGGCTCCACCGCCTGCGGCGGCTGGATGTATTGCGGGATCATGCCGGAGGAGGGGCGCAACCTCGCCCGGGCGCGCCGGCCGGACGGGCCGGACGGGCCGGGCTCGCATCTCGGCTGGGCCTTCTCCTGGCCGTCGAACCGGCGCACCCTCTACAACCGCGCCTCGGCCGACCCGGAGGGCCGGCCCTGGTCGGAGGCCAAGAAGATGGTCTGGTGGGACGAGGCGCAGGGACGATGGACCGGCCTCGACGTGCCCGACTTCGTCGAGACGAAGCGGCCGGACGAGCGTCCGGACTGGTCGAAGCACCCGCGCGGCATGGACGCGCTCGGCGGGGACGATCCCTTCATCATGGAGGCGGACGGCAAGTGCCAGGTCTTCGTGCCGACCGGCCTGAAGGACGGGCCGCTGCCGACCCATTACGAGCCGGTCGAGAGCCCGGTGCGCAACCCCCTCTACGGCCAGCAGATGAACCCGGCCGCGAAGCTCTGGGGGCGGCCCGGCAACGCGCTGCACGCCCCCCAGGACCCGCGCTTCCCCTACGTGTTCACCACCTTCCGGTTGACCGAACTCCATTGCGGGGGCGTGCCGACCCGGGTGATGCCGCACACGGCGGAATTGCAGCCCGAGGCCTTCGTGGAGGTCTCGCCGGAGCTCGCGGGCGAACTCGGCCTCCGCCATCTCGGCTGGACCGTGCTGTCGACCCTGCGCGGCGAGATCGAGGTGCGGGCGATGGTGACCGAGCGGATCCGGCCCTTCCGGATCGACGGGCGGACGGTGCACGAGGTGGCGATGCCCTGGGTGTTCGGCCGCGAGGGCTACGCGCGCGGCGCGGTGGCGAACGTGCTCCTGGCGATCACGGGCGACCCGAACACCAGCATCCACACGACCAAGGCGCTGACCTGCAACCTGCGGCCGGGGCGCCTGACGCAGCTCAAGCGGGAGGCGCGCCGTGGCCCCGCATGAATACGGCCACGCGGCGCTCTCCGCCCTCGACGCGGTGCTGGCCGAGCGGCCGCGCAAGGACGATCACGGCCTGACCCACGCGATGCAGTGCCTGACGCGCTTCCGCGACGAGGTGATCGCGATCCAGCGCGAGGACCCGCCGTCGCGGGACCGGCGCGAGACCCTCTCGCGGCTGAACGCGGTGGTGGCGGTGGTGTTCGGGGCGCATTTCCCCTTGGGCACCGTGCCCTGGGCCGAGGTCGAGAAGGCGCGCGGCTGGCTCCGGGACCTGGTGCGGGAGTTCGAGGGCGAGGGCGCGGCGGGCTGATCCGGGATCGGATTGATCACAGCGGATCTCCGGATCGCGCGCCCGCGCGGCGCGTGAGCGAAGCCCCAATCCGCCATCCCGAAGGAATCAAGCCGATGTGGCCTGAGGGGCTTGCCGGTGGCCGGTGCGGGCCGGCTCCCCGCCGGCGCGCCGCCGCAGGGGAGGGGCGCGTCCGGTCCGGGACCGGGCGCGGCTTGCGCGGCTCAGCGCGGGGTCGGATCGACCAGCGTCAGCTTGCCCTCGAACGGCTTGCTCTGCGCCGTGACGCTCGTGCAGCCGAACGTGTACTCACCCGGCCCGATCGTGCGCAGGCGGATCTCGCCGGTGCCGTTCTCCTTGACCAGGTAGGCGTCGTTGCTCGCCACGTGGACCACGTCGCCGTCGTGGTGGAGCACGTTCTTGTTCTGGAAGATCTGCGGCGCCGTGAGCGTCACGCGCGCGCTCGACCGGTTGGTGACTTCGAGCGCCACGTTGCTGTTGGCCGGCAGGCGCAGCTCCGCCGGCTCGCACTTGGCGGCGCCGTTCTCGCTCGTGATGGTGAGCTGGACCGGCGGCATCGCGTCGCCCCCGGCCTTGGGCGGGGGCAGGTCGTTCGCCGCGAGGGCCGCCCCGGCGAGGCCCGCCAGCAGGAGCCCGGCGAGGCCGCCGCGGGCCAGGGAGAGGTGTCGCATCATCGTCGCTCCGTCCGGTCTGCATGAACGCGCAGGCCAAACGTCGGGAGCCGGCCCGATGTTGCCGGCTGCGACCGGAAGGACCGGCCGCCCGCTCAGGCGCTGTCCGGACGATCACGTCCGGACAGCGCCTGAGCCCGCGCGGCGCTTGAGCGAAGCCCAAAGCCGCCATCCCGAAGGGATCAAGCGGATTTGGGATGACACGCCCGCGCGGCGCCTGAGCGACGCCGACATCCGCATGGCCGAAATGGGAGATGGCGACGCAATCCGTCGGATCTCGGATCAGGCGCTGCCGATCAGGATGCCGGTCGCGAAGACCAGGAGCCCCCCGACCACGACCTGGAACGCCGCCTGCAGGAAGGGCGTGTCCATGTAGCGGGCGCGGATCCAGGAGATCGCCCAGAGTTCGAGCAGCACCACCGCCACCGCGAGGCCCGTCGCGAGCCGGAAATCGTGGATCAGGTAGGGCAGGGTGTGGCCGATCCCGCCCGCCGTCGTCATCAGCCCGCAGACGAGGCCGCGGATCCAGGGCCGGCCGCGCCCGGTCATCGAGCCGTCGTCCGAGAGCGCCTCGGCGAAGCCCATCGAGATGCCGGCTCCCAGCGAGGCCGCGAGCCCGACCAGGAAGGCGTCCCAGCTGTTCTGCGTCGCGAAGGCCGCGGCGAAGACCGGGGCGAGCGTCGAGACCGAGCCGTCCATCAGGCCCGCGAGGCCCGGCTGGATCACCTGCAGCACGAACAGGCGGCGGGCGGTCTCCTTCTCCTCCTCGCCGGCCCGGGTCTCGGCGCGCGCCTCCAGCTGCGAGGCCATCGCCTCGTGCCCGGCCTCCACGTCCGCGAGGTCGCCCAGGAGCTTGCGCACCTTCGGGTCGCTGCAGCGGGCGGCCGCCTCCCGGTAGAAGCGCTGGGTCTCGGCCTCCATCGTCTCGGCGCGGTGGCGCACCGCCGCGATGTCGAAGCGCGCCTGCATCCAGACCGGCTTGCGGCGCACGAAGCCCTTCACGTCCTCGCGGCGGATCAGCGGGATGTGGTCGCCGTAGCGCTCCTCGAAGAGGTCGAGGAGCTGGCGGCGATGGTCGCTCTCGGCGCTCGCCATCTCCCGGAACACCTGCGCGGAGGCCGGGTAATGCTCCCGCAGGCGCTCGGCGATCTCGCGGTAGATGCGCCCGTCCTCCTCCTCCGCCTGGATGGCGAGAGCGAGAACTTCCCGGTCGGTGAGGTCGGACAGGGCAACCTGCGGGCCCTGCGTGAACAGCGGCATGCGCGGCTCTCCGGTGCATGAATTTAGAATTGCTCTAATTCCAGACTGAGCCGCGCGTCAACACCCGCGGGGTGCCCGCGGCGCCGCGCGCCGCACCGGCGCGGGGGCGGCGGGCGCGCGGGGCTCGCCTCGACACGGGGGGATGGCATGACTAAGAGAACGGGCGCGAGCCCTTGGTGCTCCTCACGAAACGCCCGCCGTCCGCCCAGCGGGCGTTCCGTGAGCGGCACTCCCGGGCCGGGATGTTCTCGCCCCCACCTCAACCCACGAGTTTTCGCCCGATGAGCGGTGTCAACGAGATCCGGTCGACCTTCCTCGACTACTTCGCCAAGCACGGGCACGAGGTCGTCCCCTCCTCGCCGCTCGTACCGCGCAACGACCCCACGCTGATGTTCACGAACGCCGGCATGGTGCAGTTCAAGAACGTCTTCACCGGAGTCGAGAAGCGGCCCTACCACCGCGCCGCCACCGCCCAGAAGTGCGTCCGCGCCGGCGGCAAGCACAACGACCTCGACAACGTCGGGTACACGGCGCGCCACCACACCTTCTTCGAGATGCTCGGCAATTTCTCGTTCGGCGACTACTTCAAGCCGCTGGCGATCGAGTTGGCCTGGAACCTCGTGACGAAGGAGTTCGGCCTCGACAGGAGCAAGCTGCTGGTCACGGTCTACGCCGACGACGACGACGCGGCGACGCTGTGGCGCAAGATCGCCGGCTTCCCGGAGGAGCGCATCATCCGCATCGGCACCTCCGACAATTTCTGGCAGATGGGCGATACCGGCCCGTGCGGGCCGTGCTCGGAGATCTTCATCGACCAGGGTCCGGAGCTGTGGGGCGGCCCGCCCGGCAGCCCGGAGGAGGACGGCGACCGCTTCCTCGAATTCTGGAACCTCGTCTTCATGCAGTACGAGCAGATCGAGCCGGGCAACCGGGTCGGCCTGCCGCGGCCCTCCATCGACACCGGCATGGGCCTGGAGCGCATGGCGGCGATCCTCCAGGGGGTGAAGAGCAACTACGACACCGACCTGTTCCGGAGCCTGATCGACGCGGTGGCCCACCAGGTCGGCCGGCCGCCGGAGGGCGCGCAGACCGCCTCCTACCGGGTGATCGCCGATCACCTGCGGGCCGCCTCCTTCCTGGTCGCCGACGGGGTGCTGCCGGGCAACGAGGGGCGCGGCTACGTGCTGCGCCGGATCATGCGGCGGGCCATGCGCCACGCCCAGCTCCTCGGCGCCCGCGACCCGATGATGTACCGCCTCGTGCCCACCCTGGTGCGCGAGATGGGGCAGGCCTATCCCGAGCTGGTGCGGGCCGAGTCGCTGATCTCCGAGACCCTGCGCCTGGAGGAGACCCGCTTCCGCCGCACCCTGGAGCGCGGCCTGTCGATCCTGGACGCGGAGACCCGCGACCTCTCCGAGGGCCAGAACCTCTCGGGCGAGACCGCCTTCACGCTCTACGACACGTACGGGTTCCCCCTCGACCTGACGCAGGACGCGCTCAAGTCGCGCGGCATCGGCGTCGACACCGACGCCTTCAAGGCCGCGATGGAGCGCCAGCGCGCGGCGGCCCGCGCCGCCTGGGCGGGCTCCGGCGAGGCGGCGACCGAGACCCTGTGGTACGCCCTGCGCGAGCGCGTCGGCGCCACCGAGTTCCTCGGCTACGAGGCCGAGACCGCGGAGGGCGTGGTCACCGCCCTGGTCCGGGGCGGCGTCGAGGTCGAGGCGCTGGCGTCCGGCGAGGAGGGCCTGCTGGTGGTGAGCCAGACGCCCTTCTACGGCGAGTCCGGCGGCCAGGTCGGCGATACCGGCACGGTCGCGGCGGCGGGGCTGCGGGCGCGGGTCACCGACACCGAGAAGAAGCTCGGCGACCTCTTCGTGCACCACGTCGCGGTCGAGGAGGGCCGGCTCACGGTCGGGCAGGCGGTGGAGCTGAGGGTCGACCACGCCCGCCGCGCGGCGATCCGCGCCCACCACTCGGCCACCCACCTGCTGCACGAGGCGCTGCGCCAGGTGCTCGGCGACCACGTCGCCCAGAAGGGCTCCCTGGTCTCGCCCGAGCGCCTGCGCTTCGATTTCAGCCACCCCAAGCCGATGAACGACGACGAGGTCGCGGCGGTCGAGGAGATGGCGAACCGCGTGCTGCTGCAGAACGGGCCGGTGGTGACGAAGCTGATGGCCGTCGACGACGCCATCGCGACCGGGGCCCGCGCGCTCTTCGGCGAGAAGTACGGCGACGAGGTCCGGGTCGTCTCGATGGGCGAGGATCAGGGCGGGGACGGGCGCCGGCGCACCTTCTCGGTCGAGCTCTGCGGCGGCACCCATGTGGGCCGCACCGGCGAGATCGGGCTGATCACCGTGGTGGGGGAGGGCGCGGTCGCCTCCGGCGTGCGCCGGATCGAGGCGATGACCGGCGACGCGGCGCGGCGCCACCTCGCCGAGGAGAGCCGGCGCCTCGCCGCCGTGGCGGGGCTGCTGAAGGTCCCGCCGGCCGAGGCGGCCGACCGCCTCGCCGCCCTGATCGAGGACAGGCGCCGGCTGGAGCGGGAGCTCTCCGAGGCGCGCCGCAAGCTCGCCATGGGCGGCGGCGGGGCGGGCGAGGAGCCGGTGCGCGAGGTCGCGGGCGTCAAGCTGATGGCCCGTTCCGTCGAGGGCGTCGAGATGCGCGACCTCAAGAGCCTCGCGGACGAGGGCAAGAAGCGCCTCGGCTCGGGCGTGGTCGCGATCGTCGGCGTGGCGCCGGACGGCAAGGCCGGCCTCGTCGTCGGCGTCACCGACGACCTGACCGACCGCTTCGACGCGGTCGCCCTGGTGCGGGCGGGCTCCGAGCGCCTCGGCGGCAAGGGCGGCGGCGGGCGCCGCGACATGGCCCAGGCCGGCGGCCCGGACGGGGCGGCGGCGCAGGACGCCCTCGCCGCGATCGAGGCGGCGCTCGCCGCCGCATGAGCCGGGCTCGCCGCCTGGGCGGGGCTTGCCGCCTGAGCGGCGCCGCGGCCGCTCGGGCTTGCCGCGGCTGCCGGGAGACAGTACGGCCCCAGCCGGGCGGACCCGGCCGGGGCCCAGGACGGGGAGCGGAGGGAGAGCGTCGCGCATGAGGATCGTGGATCAGTCCATCCCGGACGTGAAGCTCGTCGTCCCGGCGCGCCACGGCGACGCGCGCGGCTGGTTCTCCGAGACCTACCGGGCCGACCTCCTCGCGCAGGCCGGCATCACGGACCTCTTCATCCAGGACAACCAATCCTTCTCGGCCCAGGTCGGCACGGTCCGGGGCATCCACTTCCAGACCCATCCCCACGCGCAGGGCAAGCTCGTCCGCGTCGTCTCCGGGGCGATCCTCGACGTCGCCGTGGATCTGCGCCGCGCCTCGCCCAGCTACGGCCGCCACGTCGCCGTGCGCCTGGATGCCGAGAACGGCCACCAGCTCTACGTGCCGGTCGGGTTCGGCCACGCCTTCTGCACCCTCGAACCCGACACCGCCATCGCCTACAAGGTCTCGGGCGGCTACTACAGCCCCGCCCATGACGGCGCGCTCCTCTGGAACGACCCGGATCTCGGCATCGACTGGCCGGTCTCGCCCGAGGCCGCGATCCTCTCCGCCAAGGACAAGGCCGCCCCGCGCCTCGCCGACCTTCCCGCCCATTTCTGACGCCCCGAACGGAGATCCCCTCCCATGCGCATCCTCGTCACGGGCGGCTGCGGCTTCATCGGCTCGGCGCTCGTCCTCCACCTCGTCCGCGACCTCGGCCACGAGGTGCTCACCCTCGACGCCCTCACCTACGCGGCCAACCCGATCTCGCTCCTGCCGCTCAGGGACGAGCCCCGCCACCGGCTCGTTCAGGCCGACATCTGCGAGCCCGAGCGCGTCGCCGCGCTCTTCGCGGAGTTCCGGCCCGAGGCGGTGATGCACCTCGCCGCCGAGAGCCACGTCGACCGCTCGATCACCGGACCGGCCGCCTTCATCCGCACCAACGTGGTCGGCACCCAGGTCATGCTCGAGGCCGCCCGCGCCCACCATGCCGGCCTGCCCGCGGACGGGCAGGCGCGCTTCCGCTTCCTCCACGTCTCCACCGACGAGGTCTACGGCTCGCTGCCCCCGGGCGGCTTCTTCACCGAGGAGAGCCGCTACGACCCCCGCTCGCCCTACTCGGCCTCCAAAGCCGCCTCCGACCACCTCGCCCGGGCCTGGCACGAGACCTACGGCCTGCCGGTGCTCGTCACCAACTGCTCGAACAATTACGGGCCGCGCCACTTCCCCGAGAAGCTGATCCCGCTGATGATCCTCAACGCGCTGGAGGGCAAGGCGCTGCCGGTCTACGGCGACGGGCAGAACGAGCGCGACTGGATCCACGTCGAGGACCACGCGCGCGGCCTCGTCGCGGTGCTGGAGCGGGGCCGGATCGGCGAGACCTACCTGCTCGGCGGCCGCGCGGTGCGCAGCAACCTTTCGGTGGTGCGCACGCTCTGCGCGATCTTCGACCGGCTGCGGCCCGAGGCCGGCCCGCACGAGCGGCTGATCAGCTTCGTGACCGACCGTCCCGGCCACGACCGGCGCTACGCGATCGACCCGAGCAAGGCCGAAGCCGAACTCGGCTGGCGCCCGACCCGGAGTTTCGATCAGGCGCTGGAGGAGACGGTCCGCTGGTACCTCGACCACCGCGAGTGGTGGCAGCCGATCCGCGAGGGCCGCTACGCGGGCGAGCGCCTCGGCCTGACGGCGGCGTGAGGGCGCGATGCGGGCGATCCTGATCCTCGGCGGGGGCGGCCAGGTCGGCACGGCGCTGCGGCACGCCGCCTGGCCGGCGGGGGTGGCGCTGCACGCGCCGTCGCGCGAGGCCCTCGACGTCACCGACGAGGCGGCCGTGGCGGCGGCGCTCGCCGAGCGCGCCTACGCGGCGGTGATCAACGCCGCCGCCTACACGGCGGTCGACCGGGCCGAGAGCGAGGTCGCGGCGGCGTGGCGCCTCAACGCGCTGGCGCCCGCCATCCTCGCCGCCGCGACGGCGCGGGCGGGGATCCCGCTGGTGCAGGTCTCGACCGACTACGTGTTCGACGGCAGCTTGGCGGGCGCCTACCCGACCGACGCGCCCGTGAACCCGGCCAGCGTCTACGGGGCGAGCAAGGCGGGGGGCGAGATGGCGGTGCGCACGGCCAATCCGCGCCACGCGGTGGTGCGCACGGCCTGGGTGGTGAGCCCGCACCGGGCCAACTTCGTCAAGACGATGCTGCGGCTGGCGGGCGAGCGCGACGCGCTGCGGGTGGTGGACGACCAGCGCGGCTGCCCGACCTCCGCCGACGACCTCGCGGCGGCGCTCGCCGCGATCGCCCTGCGGCTCGCCGAGGATCCCGCGGCCCCGGGCGGCACCTACCATTGCGTGAATGCCGGCGCGACGACCTGGTGCGGCTTCGCGCGGGCGATCATGGCGGGCGCCCGGGCGCGCGGGGCGCGGGCGGTCCCGGTCGAGCCGATCGCGACCTCGTCCTACCCGACGCCGGCGCGGCGCCCGGCCAATAGCGAACTCTCGACCGCGACGCTGAGCCGGGATTTCGGGATCGTGCCGCGGCCCTGGGAGGCGGCGCTCGCCGACATCCTGGACCGGCTGATCGGCCCGGTGACGCCGGCCTGAAGGAGGCCATGATGAAGGGCATCGTGCTCGCCGGCGGCTCCGGCACCCGACTCCACCCGGCGACGCTCGCGATCAACAAGCAGCTGCTGCCGGTCTACGACAAGCCGATGATCTACTATCCGGTCTCGGTGCTGATGCTGGCCGGGATCCGCGAGATCCTGATCATCTCGAGCCCCGAGCACCTGGACAATTACAAGCGGCTGTTCGGGACGGGCGAGCAGTTCGGGGTGACCTTCTCGTACGCGCTGCAGCCGCGGCCGGAGGGGCTGGCGCAGGCCTTCCTGATCGGGCGGGACTTCGTCGGCGCGGACCCAGTCTCGCTGATCCTGGGCGACAACCTGTTCTTCGGGGCGGGCCTGCGGGCCCTGCTGCAGCGGGCGCGGGCGCGGGCGCGGGGAGCGACGGTGTTCGCCTACCACGTCGACCACCCGGAGGCCTACGGGGTGGTGAACCTCGACGGCTCGGGCCGCCCGACCAAGCTGGTCGAGAAGCCGAAACTGCCGGAATCGACCTGGGCGGTGACCGGCCTGTACTTCTACGACAACCAAGTGCTCGACATCGCGGCGGCCGTGAAACCCTCGCCGCGGGGCGAGCTGGAGATCACGGACGTGAACCAGGCCTACCTGGAGCGCGGGCAGCTCGAGGTGGAATGCATGTCGCGCGGCTACGCGTGGCTGGACACGGGAACGCATGACAGCCTGCTGGAGGCGGGGGAGTTCGTGCGGGTGATCCAGAGCCGGCAGGGGATGCAGGTGGCCTGCCTGGAGGAGATCGCCTACCTGCAGGGCTGGATCTCCCGCGAGCAGGTGGCGGCGCGCGGCGACCTCTTCGCCAAGACGAATTACGGCCAGTACCTGCTGCGCCTCGCCCGCCAGGAGACGCACGCGGGCTATTGAGGCCGGGCGCCTCCGCGGCGGGGCTCCGCCCCGCCCCCGCCGTCACACCGGCCGCAGCAGCACGTGCTTCTTGCGCCCGAAGGACAGCTTGATCACCCCGTCCCCGGTCAGGTCGCCCTCGCCGAGCACCGCCCGCTCGTCGCTCACCGCGGCGTCGTTGACCTTGAGCCCGCCGCTGCGCACCTGCCGGCGCGCCTCGCTGGTCGAGGGCAGCAGCTTGGCGTGGTCGGGGCCGAAGGCGGCGAGCACGCCGAGGCCCGCGGCCAGGGCCGCCCGCGGGATCTCGACCGTCGGCAGGGTCTCGGGCGCCGCCCCCTCCTCGAAGGTGCGCCGCGCCGTCTCGGCCGCCGCCTCGGCCGCCTCGCGCCCGTGCAGCAGCGCAGTCGCCTCGGTGGCGAGCACCTTCTTGGCCTCGTTGATCTCGGCCCCGCCCAGAGCGGCGAGGCGGTCCGTCTCGGGCAGCGGCAGCAGCGTGAACAGGCGCAGGAAGCGGCCGACATCCGCGTCCTCGGTGTTGCGCCAGAACTGCCAATACTCCCAGGGCGAGAGCAGGTCGGGATTGAGCCAGACCGCGCCCGAGGCGGTCTTGCCCATCTTGGCGCCCGAGGCCGTGGTCATCAGCGGGCAGGTCAGGGCGTGGAGCTGCGGCGTGCCGAGCCGGCGCCCGAGGTCGATCCCCGTGACGATGTTGCCCCACTGGTCGGAGCCGCCCATCTGCAGGGTCACTCCGTAGCGCCGGTTCAGCTCCACGAAGTCGTAGGCCTGCAGGATCATGTAGTTGAATTCCAGGAAGGACAGTTCCTGGTCGCGCTCCAGCCGCAGGCGCACGCTGTCCATCGACAGCATCCGGTTCACCGAGAAGTGACGGCCGACCTCGCGCAGCATCTCGATGTAGTTGAGCTGGGTCAGCCACTCGGCATTGTCGGCCATGCGGGCGAGGCCTGCGGCCTCGCCGAAGCGCAGGAAGCGCGCGAAGGTCTTGCCGATCTCCGCCTTGTTGGCGTCGATCTGCTCCACCGTGAGGATCCTGCGGGTCTCGTCGCGGCCGGACGGGTCCCCGACCCGCGTCGTGCCGCCGCCCATCAGCGCCACCGGCGTGCCGCCGGTCGCCTGCAGCCAGTGCAGCATCATGATCGAGAGCAGGTGCCCGATATGGAGCGAGGGCGCCGTGCAATCGTAGCCCACATAGGCCGTCAGCCGGCCCTCGCGGGCGGCCTCGTCCACGCCCGCGAAGTCGGAGCATTGGTGGACGTAGCCGCGCTCGATCAGGACCTTCAGGAACTCGGAGCGGGGCGCGAAGTCGGTGGGCGCGGCCATGGGCATCGGGTCTCGTGTGGCGGCGGGACAAGCCCCGGCCGCCGTGCTAGCTCGGATGAATGCGCGGCGCTCATAGCAGCGCGCGGCGCGAAAGGCACGGGCCGGGTTCACGGGCCGGGTTCACGGGCCAGGTTCACGGACAGGGATCGCGGGCAGGCATCATGGGACGGGTGATCGGCCTGATGAGCGGCACCTCGCTCGACGGCGTCGACGTCGCGCTGATCGAGACCGACGGCGAGGCGGTGAGCGTGACGCGCGGCGGCAACGGCGGCCTCGCGCCGCTCGGCCCCACCGGCTACCGCGCCTATTCGGACGAGGATCGGGCGCTGCTGCGCCGGGCCCTCGCCGATGCGGAGGCGATCCGCGCGCGCGGCGACCGGCCCGGAATCCTGCGCGAGGCGGAGGATCTCGTGACCGCGCGCCACGCCGAGGCGGTGGAGGCCTTCCTGGCCGAGACCGGGCTCGCGCCCGGCGACATCGACCTCGTCGGCTTCCACGGCCAGACCGTGATCCACCGGCCCGGCGCGGGGCTCACCGTGCAGATCGGGGACGGCGAGGCCCTGAGCCGCCGCCTCGGCCTGCCGGTCGTCCACGACCTGCGCGACGCGGACGTGCGGGCGGGCGGGCAGGGCGCCCCGCTCGTGCCGGTCTTCCACCGGGCCCTGGCGCGGGCCTCGGGCTTCGAGGGGGCGCTCGCGATCCTCAACATCGGCGGCGTCGCCAACGTCACGCTGATCAGCCGGGCGGGGGATCTCCTCGCCTTCGACACCGGGCCCGGCAACGCGCTCCTCGACGACTGGATGCGCGAGCGCACCGGAACGCCCCTCGATCGCGGCGGCCGCGCCGCGGCGGCGGGGCGGCCGGACGAGGCGCTGCTCGCCTGGCTCCTGGTCCACCCCTACTTCACCCGCCGCCCGCCCAAATCCCTCGACCGGAACTGGTTCTCGCACCGGGTCGCCGGCCAGCTCCCGACCGAGGACGGGGCCGCGACCCTCACCGCCTTCACGGTCCGGGCGATCGCCCGCGCCCTCGACTTCGCCGAGGAGCCGCCGCCGCACTGGATCGTGGCCGGGGGCGGGGCGCGCAATGCCGAGATGCTGCGGCTGCTGCGCCACCACCTGCGGGCCGAGGTGACGCCGGCCGACGCGATCGGCTGGTCCTCCTCGCATCTCGAGGCCCAGGCCTTCGCCTACCTGGCGGCGCGCTCCGCCCGCGGCCTGCCGATCACCTTCCCGTCCACGACGGGCGCCCCCGCGCCGATGACCGGCGGCGTCACGGCGCGTCCGTGAGCCTCGGCCACGCGCTCGCCCGCATCGTCCGCGAGTACCCGGCGGCGCGCTGCGACCCGCTCCCCGGCCACCCGCTGGCGCACGTGATCCGCCGCGGCGCCCCCGACGAGGTGCGGGCCGCCCTGCCGCCGGGCGCCGCCCTCCTGGTGAAGGGCAGCCCCGGCCGCGGGCGGCACTGGGCGGCGGTGCCCTGGATCGCCGTCTTCGACCCCGCCGTCACCACCAGCGCCACGCGGGGCTACTACCTCGTCTACCTGTTTCCGACCGACCGGGAGGCCGTGCACCTCTCCCTGGCGCAGGGCACGGTCGCGGCGATGCGGGCGCACGGGTGCCGGGCCCCGGCGCATCTGCGCGCGGACGGCGAGCGCCTGCGGGCGCGCCTCGCCGACCATGCGGACCGGCTCCCGGTGACGCGGATCGGCCTCGGCACCGTCGGCGACCTCCCCCTCGGCTACGAGGCGGCGCACATCCTGGGCCTCAGCTACGGGCTCGCGGAACTCGGCGACGAGCGGCGGCTGCGCCGCGACCTCGCGGCCGGGCTCGAGGCCTGCGCGGCCCTCAAGGCGCGCGGCGGGCTGGCGCCCAGGTGATCCGGGATCCGCTTGATCAAAGCGGATCCCGGATCACGAGCCCGCGCGGCGCCTGAGCGAAGCCATCAACCGGATGGCGTATGAGCCGGCGGAGCGCCCAGTCGAAGCGCGGCTGTAACCTAACGGCAACAGGCATCCGGCGCTGGCACCGGAAGGCTTAGCGGCGCGTTAACCATGGCGCGCTTATCGCGTAACCGGGATCACCTTCGCGATTCGCCACAGCCCAGCCACAGCCCAGCCACAGCCCATGCCGCGACCGCCCGCCCGATTCGAGACCTGCGCCACGCCCGCGGCGGCCCTTCGGCCGGCCCCGCGCCGGGCGGCGACGCGTCTCGGCCTCGCGGCGGCCCGCCTCGTGGGAGCCTGCCTGGTCGGGATCTGCCTGTTCGGGACCTGCCTGGTCGGGACCTGCCTGGTCGGGGCTTGGCTCGGCCTCGCGCCCGCGGCCTGGGCGGGCGCGCTGCCGGCGGTCGCGATCGCGGCCGAGCTCTCGCCCGCGCCGGAGGGCGGCACCCGGCTCAGCGTCGTGCTGTCGCGCCCCGTCGAGGCCAAGGCCTTCGTGATGGAACGGCCCGACCGCGCCATCATCGACCTGCCCGAGGTGAACTTCCAGCTCCCGCTGGAGACCGGCCGGCGGCGGGAGGGCCTCGTCGCCTCCTTCCGCTACGGCCTGTTCGCGCCCGGCCGCTCGCGCATCGTCATCGACCTCGCCCAGACCGCCACGGTGGCCAGGGTCGCGACCAGCTCCCGCAAGCGCGACGGGGCGACCTTGCTCACCATCGACCTCGCGCGCGCCGACCGCGACGCCTTCCGGCGCGCCGCCGTCGCCCCGGCGCCGCCCGCCGCCCCGAAGGCCGTGCCGGCGAGCGCGGGCGACACCCGCCCCCTCGTCATCATCGATGCCGGCCACGGCGGCACGGATCCGGGGGCGATCGCCGCGAACGGCGCCTTCGAGAAGGACATCGTCTTCGGCGTCGCCCGGGACCTCGCGCGGCGCCTGGAGCAGGGCGGGCGGGTGCGGGTGCGCATGACCCGCGAGAGCGACGTCTTCGTGCCGCTCGGGGAGCGCGTCCGCATCGCCCGCGACGCGAGGGCGGATCTCTTCATCTCGATCCACGCGGATTCGATCTCGGCCGCCCCGCAGGTGCGCGGGGCCACGATCTACACCGGCTCCGAGAAGGCGACCGACGCGGAATCGGCCCGCCTCGCCGACCGCGAGAACAAGGCCGACCAAGCCGCCGGCGCCGACAGCGCCGAGGGGCCGGGCGACGTCGCCGACATCCTGCAGGAACTCACCCTGCGCGAGACCCGCGGCTTCTCGGCGCGCTTCGCGCAAGGCCTGCTCGGCCAGCTCGACCGGGTGATGGAGATGAGCAGCAAGCCCCACCGCGAGGCGGGATTCCGGGTGCTGCGCTCGCCGGACGTGCCCTCGGTGCTGGTCGAACTCGGCTACCTGTCGAGCAAGCACGACCTCGACCTCCTGCTCTCGGACGCGTGGCGGGCCAAGGTCACGACCCGCATGGCGGAGGCGATCGAGGCCTTCTTCGCCGCCCGCCCGGCCCCGGTCCCGGCCGTGGTCGCCCGCAGCTCGGCGCTGACCACCGCCCCAGTTTCACCATAGATCCCGTGTCGATGGGCGCCCGTCGGCGTCTCGATTCCCCAGGGCCTGCCGCGGCCGCTCGCCTCTCGCCGAAGCGGCGCGATGGGGATATCCTGGCCGCGGCGCGGCCTGCAGCCCCTGCGGCTCATCATCGACGGATCGGGTTCGGATGCGCTTTGTCCTTCGCTTCTTCGGCTTCCTGTTCAGCATCGCCGCGATGGTCTTCGTCGCCGGCGCCGCGGTAGGCGGCTACTTCTACTGGAAGTACTCTCAGGACCTGCCCGACCACGCCGCGCTCGCCAATTACGAGCCGCCGGTGATGACCCGCGTCCACGCGGCGGATGGCAGCCTGCTGGCCGAGTATGCCCGCGAGCGGCGGCTCTACCTGCCGATCCAGGCGATGCCCAAGATCGTCGTGGCGGCCTTCCTGTCGGCCGAGGACAAGAACTTCTACAAGCACAACGGCATCGACCCCGAGGGCATCGTCCGCGCCGTGCTCACCAACGCCCAGAGCGGCAAGAAGCAGGGCGCCTCGACCATCACCCAGCAGGTCGCCAAGAACTTCCTGCTCTCCAGCGAGCAGACGATCGACCGCAAGGTCCGCGAGGCGCTGATCGCGCTGCGCATCGAGTCGACCTATTCCAAGGACAAGATCCTCGAACTCTACCTGAACGAGATTTTCCTCGGCACGATCGTGCCGGGCCGCAACCTGCACGGGATCGCCGCCGCCGCCCTCGATTATTTCGGCAAGTCGGTGCACGAGCTGACGATCCACGAGGCGGCCTACCTGGCGGCGCTGCCCAAGGGGCCCAACAACTACCACCCCTTCCGCAAGACCCAGGCGGCGCTGGCCCGGCGCAACGAGATCATCGGCCTCATGGCCCAGAACGGGTACATCACCCGCGAGGAGGCCGAGGCCGAGCGCAAGCAGCCCCTCGGGGTCAATCCGCGCAGCATCTCGCCCAACACCGCCAACGCGAACTACTTCGCCGAGGAGGTGCGCCGCGAGATCGCCGAGCGCTACGGCGAGAAGAAGCTCTACGAGGGCGGCCTGTCGGTGCGCACGACCCTCGACCCGAAGATGCAGGCCCAGGCCCGCAAGGCCCTGGTGGACGGGCTCGTGCGCTACGACCAGGCCCGGGGCTGGCGCGGCCCGCAGGCCCGCCTCGACCTCGCCGGGCGCGACTGGGGCCAGGCGGTGGCGGAGGTGCAGGCGCTGGGCGACGTCCAGCCCTGGCGGCTCGCCGTCGTCCTCGACACGGCCGGCGGGCGGGCGCAGATCGGCCTGCAGCCCAAGCGCGAGAGTTCGGGCCAGGTCTCGAAGGACCGCGAGACCGGGATCATCGGCCCGGAGGGCGTGCGCTGGACCGGCCGCAGCGTGGCCGCGGCCCTGAGCCCCGGCGACGTCGTCTACGTCGAGCGCATGGACGGCGCCGGCAACGCCTACCGGCTGCGGCAGGTGCCGGAGATCTCGGGCGCCATCGTCGCCATGGACCCGCATACGGGCCGCGTCCACGCCATGGTGGGCGGCTTCTCCTTCGACGAGAGCGAGTTCAACCGCGCCACCCAGGCCCAGCGCCAGCCGGGCTCCTCGTTCAAGCCGATCGTCTACTCGGCGGCCCTGGACAACGGCTACACGCCGTCCTCGATCGTCCTCGACACCCCGATCACCATCGAGGCCGGTCCGGGTCAGGAGGCCTGGACGCCCTCGAACTACGACGGCAAGTCGGGCGGCCCGCACACCCTGCGCTACGGGATCGAGCACTCGAAGAACCTGATGACGGTGCGGCTCGCCAAGGATATCGGCATGCCGCTGATCGCCGAGTACGCCCGCCGCTTCGGCGTCTACGACGACCTGCTCCCGGTGCTGCCGATGTCGCTCGGCGCCGGCGAGACCACGGTCATGCGCATGGTCACGGCCTACTCGATGCTCGACAATGGCGGCCGGCGCATCCGCCCGACCCTGATCGACCGCATCCAGGACCGCACCGGCGAGACGATCTACCGCCACGACAACCGCAAGTGCATCGGCTGCGACGCCGAGAAGTGGTCCGGCCAGGACGAGCCGAAGCTCGTGGACGAGTCCGAGCAGGTGCTCGACCCGCTCACCGCCTACCAGATGGTCTCGATCATGGAGGGCGTGGTCCAGCGCGGCACCGCCACGATCCTGAAGGACGTCGGCAAGCCGCTGGCGGGCAAGACCGGCACCACCAACGACGCCAAGGACGCGTGGTTCGTGGGCTTCTCGCCGGATCTCTGCGTCGGCATCTATCTCGGCTACGACAAGCCCCGCTCCCTCGGCGACCGCGCCACCGGCGGCGGGCTGGCGGCGCCGATCGCCCGCGACTTCCTGAAGGCGGCGCTGGCCGACAAGCCGCCGACTCCCTTCCGGGTGCCCCCGGGCATCAAGCTGATCCGGGTCAACCTCGCCTCGGGCACGCGCGCCTCGGGCGGGGAGGGGAGCATCCTGGAAGCCTTCAAGCCCGGCACCGCGCCGCCCGACAGCTACTCGGCCCCGGCGGCGGCCCAGCCCTCGGCCCCGGGCGCCCCGCCGCCGGACGCGGACCGGGCGGCCCAGGCGGGCGGCTTGTACTGACGCACCGGATTGCGGGGTCCCCGCGCGGGATCCCGCCCCGATTGGTCCGCGAGCAGGCCCTGGTGGCGCTCGTCCGCCCGGTCACCCGCCTCGGCTTCACCGCCACCGTCGTTGCGGGCCGCCTCCTGCGCTTGGTCTCCGCACTTGGCAAGCGGGCTGGCGGGCGGAGCCTCCGTCACGGCCCGGGAGACGGGGCTCAACGTCCGGCAGCGAGGCGCCGCCATCATCCTCCTGCCCTGCGGTGGCGACGAGGGACGATGATGGCTGAGGAGATCCGCGACCTCGATCCGGCGGACATGCTCCGCTCGGACGAGGCCATCGGAGCGGTCCTGTCCGGCCTGCCCCGCGCGCAGCTGCAGCGCTCCCTCGCGGAGGGCGGGATCCCGAGCCTGGAGATCACGCTCGGGATCCTGAGGGCGCTCGGTGTCGGGGTCTCGGCCACCCCGCTCGGGGCCGCTTCCTGACCGGCGGCTCCGTTTACACCGCCCCGCCGGGGCGCTATCACACCCGCCCACCTCGCCAACCCCGACACACCAGATGCGCGCCGAGATCGAACAACTCTCGGATGCCGCCAAGCAGTCGATCGGACTGCTGAGGAGGCATCTTTGACTGGGATACCGCCGACAAGCGCCTCGCGGAGCTGAATGCCCGCTCCGAGGACCCCGACCTCTGGAACGACCCGGAGGCGGCCCAGCGGGTCATGCGCGACCGCAACGACCTCGAGGAGGCGGTCGCCTCCATCCGGCGCCTGGAGCAGGGGCTGGAGGACGCCGCCACCCTGATCGAACTCGGCGAGATGGAGGGCGACGAGGCCAGCATCCGCGAGGGCGAGGAGCAGATCCGCGCCGTCCAGGCCGAGGCGGCGCGCCGCCAGATCGAGACCCTGCTCGCCGGCGAGGCGGACGGGAACGACACCTATCTCGAAGTCCACGCGGGCGCGGGCGGCACCGAGAGCCAGGACTGGGCCAACATGCTCCAGCGCATGTACGCCCGCTGGGCCGAGCGCCGGAAGTACAAAGTCGACATCGTCGAGTGGTCCGAGGGCGAGGAGGCCGGGATCAAGGGCGCCACGCTGCTCATCAAGGGCCACAACGCCTATGGCTGGCTCAAGACCGAGTCCGGGGTGCACCGGCTGGTGCGGATCTCGCCCTACGACTCGAATGCCCGGCGCCACACCAGCTTCGCCAGCGTCTGGGTCTACCCGGTGGTGGACGACCGGATCACCATCGAGGTGAAGGAATCCGACTGCCGGATCGACACCTACCGCTCCTCCGGGGCGGGCGGACAGCACGTGAACACCACCGATTCGGCGGTGCGCATCACCCACCTGCCCACCGGCATCGTGGTGGCCTGCCAGCAGGAGCGCTCCCAGCACAAGAACCGGGCCACCGCCTGGAACATGCTGCGCGCGCGGCTCTACGAGCTGGAGCTGAAGAAGCGGGAGGAGAAGGCGAATGCCGAGGCGGCCTCCAAGACCGATATCGGCTGGGGCCACCAGATCCGCTCCTACGTGCTGCAGCCCTACCAGCTGGTGAAGGACCTGCGCACCGGGACCCAGTCGACGAGCCCGGACGACGTGCTGGACGGCGACATCGACCCCTTCATCGAGGCGTCCCTGGCCCAGCGCGTCTATGGCGGGGGCGAGGCGGTCGAGGACATCGACTGACGGGCCGGCGGGGCGCCCCGCGGCCCCCGGCCGCGCGGCGCCCCGCCCTCCGTCAGCGGATCCGCGACCATGCGCCGCCGTCGGGGCCGGCCGAGCCTCCTCCCGCGAAGGCCAGGGCGCTCGCCCGCAGGAAGCGCTGCGGGTCGACGGGCTCGCCGTCGATCCGCGTCTCGTAGTGGAGGTGCGGGGCCGTCGAGCGGCCGGTCGAGCCGACGCGGCCGATCACCTGCCCGGGCTCGACCACCTGGCCCGGCGCCACCGCGAAGGCCGAGAGGTGACCGTAGCGGGTCGCGAGCCCGTGGCCGTGGTCGATCTCCACCATGTTGCCGTAGCCGCCGGCGTACTCCGCCGACACGACGCGGCCCGCCCCGGCCGCGCGCACGGGCGCGCCGTACTCCGCCTTGAGGTCGACCCCCGTGTGCAGGGCGAGGCCCCGGGTGAAGGGATCGACCCGGTAGCCGAAGGGGCTCGACACGCCGGCATCGAGCTGGGTCGGGCGCCAGAGCGGCAGGGCCTTGACGACGCGGCGCAGCTCGTCGCGCTCGCTCATCGTGCGCTGGGCCATCATCAGCGCCGTCTCGAAGGCGCCGCTCCCCACCGGGACGAGCGGCCCGCCGATCCCGGCCGGGCGAGAGGCCGCGAAGCGGTGCGGGTCGAGGCCGAGATCGGCCACGAGGCGGCGCAGCCGCGCCGCCTCGCCCTGACTGCGCTGCAGGATCCGGTCGAGGGTGAGGCTCTGCCGGGCCGCCGCCGCGTCGAGGGCGGCTTCGAGTTCGGCGACGCGCAGCGGCAGGCTGAGGGCGCCCGGGCGCGGGGCCGGGTCCGCGGCCTCGCTGCGCAGGCCGAGGGATCCGGGCGTCGGCAGCGGCGCCGGCTTCGGCGGCGCCGCGGGGAGGGGGGCCGGGTCGTGGGCCGACACGCCCTCGCCCGCCTGCTCGGCGAGCCCGAGCAGCATCGCCTGGCGGTTCTCCAGGGCCATCTGCCGGCTCGCCAGCTCGGCGACGCGGGTCTCGACGCCGTCCTGCTCCAGGAGCTTCTGCGTCGCCACCCGGTCGAGCCGGGCGCGCAGCGCGCTCACCTTCTCCTCGTAGGCGTATTGCATGGCGCTCTGGCGCGCCATGAACTGCGCCAGCGCCGCGTCGTGGAAGACGATGAACCAGGTGGCGGCGCTGGCCCAGAGGGCGAGGAGCCCGAAGGCCGCGCCGGCGAGGACGACCGTCCGCCGCCGGATCACCCACTGGCCTGGATCGTCCGCGGCGGGACGGGGCGGCGGGCCGGGGCGGGAGCGAGGTGAGGGCATCGGGCCGTTCCGAGGACGTATCCAGGAATTGAGCCCGTTAGGGTTAAGGAAATGCCAAGGGCCGCACCCCGCGGCCCCGGATGCGCGGCGCCCGAGCGCCCAAGGTCAGCGGCCCAAGGTCAGCGGCCCTGGTCAGAGCGCCTTGGCGGCCGCCAGGACCGCCTCGGCGTGGCCCGGCACCTTCACCTTGGGCCAGACCTGGGCGACGCGGCCGTCGCGGTCGATCAGCACGGTGGTGCGCTCCACGCCCATGTACTTTCGGCCGTACATGCTCTTCTCGACCCAGACCCCGTAGGCCTCCAGCATCGCCTTCTCCTCGTCGGAGGCGAGCGGGAAAGCGAGGCCGTACTTCTCGCGGAACTTGTCGTGGCTCCTGATCGGGTCAGGCGAGACCCCGATCACCGCCGTGTCGGCGGCCGCGAACGCCTCCCGCAGATCGTTGAAGGATTTGGCCTCCAGGGTGCAGCCGCTCGTGTCGTCCTTCGGATAGAAATACAGCACGGCCTTGCGGCCCTTGAGGGAGGTGAGACTGATCGTCTCGCCGCCGGTCGCCGGAAGCGAGAAATCGGGGGCCGGTTCACCAGATTTCAGCGGCATCGTGCCTTCCTTTCGGCCGATTGATGGTGTGCCTCGTCGGACCCGGGCGGACTGCGCCCGGGACAAGACGCCGACGATGCGGGGAGCCGCAGGCCGAGGCGCCCGGTGCCCGGACGGGCCCGGGCGCGACGGATGCGGTTGCAGGATTAACCGAGGGTAACCGATGGGAGAAGATGCTGGGCGGACTTGTCCGCAGGCCGCTTCTCCGGCGACGACAGGCATGGATCAGGCTTCCTCCCCCCGCCCCGCTCCCTGTCCGGTCCGGCGATCGGCCCTGAGCCGCTGCGTCCGGGGCGTGCTGATCCTCAAGCTCGGGCTGGCGCTCCTGCTCGGGCTGGCGAGCGGCCTCGCCTATCTGCGCCTGTCGAGCGGGCCGATGAGCTTCGCGTGGCTGGAGCCGCGCCTCGGCGAGGCGATCGCCGCGCGGCTCGGCCCCGGCTGGCGGGTCGAGATGCGCGACAGCGCCGTGGAGATCGACCGCGAGGGCGCGCTGGCCCTGCGCACCACGGGCCTGGAGATCCGCAACCCGCAGGGCGCGCTCGTGGTGCGCGCGCCCCTCGCCCTGGTCAGCATCGACCTCACCTCGCTCCTCGGCCTGTCGATCCAGCCGCGCTCGGTGGAGTTCCGCGACCTGCAATTGCGGGCGGTGGTGCACCGGGACGGCTCGATCGCCGCCTCGGCGGACCCGTCGAACGCCGCCCCGCCGACGCCCCCGGTGGTCGAGGCGGCCCGCGGCAGCGTCTCCCCGCTCTCGGCCACGGTCGCATCGATCCTCGGCCTGGTCCTCGATCCGGGCGGGGTGATCGGCAGCCTCGACCGGGCCCGGCTCACCAACGCGCGCCTGACCCTGACGGACGATGCCGGCGTGGAGCGCGCCGTCTTTCCCCGGGTCGACGGGCTGTTCAGCCGCGACGCGGTGCGCGAGGCCCGCGTCTTCGAGATGCGGATCATGGGCCCGCACGGGCCCTGGCGCTTCGGCGGCGACGTCGAGCAGGCGGCCGGAGACCTGCGGCGGGGCGTCCTCACCCTCGACGACCTGCCGGCCACCGACCTGCTGCTCCTCTCCGGGCAGTCCCGGCTGCCCGTCACCACCGACGTGAAGCTCTCCGGGCGCGCCACGGTGGCGATGCACGGGGCGCGGCTCGACACGATGACCCTCGGCCTGCGGTCGAGCGAGGGCACCGTCCTGATCGAGGAGAAGGACTTCAACCCGGTGACGGTCGAGGCCGTCACGGTCGAGGCGACCTGGGACGAGGCGCGCCGCGCCCTCAGCCTCACCTCCCTCGACTATCGCGGCGCCGGCAACGCGGTCCGGCTCTCGGGCGAGTGGGTCGCCGGGGCCGAGGGGGCGGAGACGGCCTGGACCGCCACCCTCTCGGGGCGCGACGCGGTGCTGCGGGGCGCCGTCGAGAGCGACGCGCCGGTGCGGATCGACAGCCTCGAAGCCAAGCTCGCCGGCCGCGACGAGGGCGTCGTCATCGAGCGCTTCGCCCTGACCGGGCCGACCGCGAGCGGCACGATCGCGGGCACGCTCGGCACCCGCGCGGACGAGGGCGGCCTCACCCTGCACATCCTGGTCGACCGGGCCGAGGGCCGCACCGCCCTGCGGCTCTGGCCCGAGCACATCGCGCCGCCGATCCGCAGCTACCTCGTCGACAACCTGCACGCCGGCAAGGTCGACAGCCTCGACATCACCGTCGACATGACGCGCGAGGAATTCGCCGCCGCGACGAGGGGCGACCCGATGCCCGACCAGGCGGTGCGGATCGCCTTCGCGGTGAGCGAGGGCAACCTGCAGATCTCGCCCGAGGCGCCGCCGCTCAGCCGCGGCCGGGTCGCCGGGCTGGTCACCGGGCGCAACACCACGATCCGGGGCGCCACCGCGGAGATCCGCGTGGCGGACGGGCGGGTGCTCGCCATCCAGGACGGCTCCTTCGTCATCAAGGACGCGGTGCCGCACGACGTGAAGGCGCAGATCGGGCTGCGCCTCAGCGGCGGCACCGACGCGCTCGCGGCGCTGCTTCAGGCAAAGCTCTTCCGGGGGCTCACCACCACCGAGATCGACCCCGCCGCGACCCGCGGCCAGGCGGATCTGCGGATCGACTTCCCCCTGAGCCTGGAGGCGGTGCCCGACATCGCGGACCTGCCGGTGACGATGACCGGCAGCCTCGCGGAGGTCTCGGTGGACCGGATCGTCGGCAAGGACCGGCTGGAGAACGGCCGCTTCGCCGTCACCTACGACCGCACCGGCTTCTCGCTCAAGGGCGAGGGCAAGCTCTCGGGCGCGCCGATGAGCGTCGACCTGCGCCAGCCCCGGGCGGGGGCCCCGGGCGAGGCGGTGGTGGCGCTCACCCTCGACGACGCGATGCGGGCGCGCCGCGGCCTGCCCGCTGCCCCGTCCCTCGCCGGGCCGGTGCCGGCGCGGTTCGTGGTGCCGATCGGGCGCCCAGGCCGCACCAGCACGCGGGTCGAGGCCGACCTCTCCCGGGCCTCGATCGACGGGCTGCTGCCGGGCTGGAGCAAGGCCGCGGGCAAGCCCGGCCGGCTCACCTTCGCGCTCAGCGAGGCCGGGAGCGGCTCCGAATTGCGCGACATCGTGCTCGAATCCGGCAGCGTGTCGGTGAAGGGCAGCGCGGTGGTCTCGGCCGAGGGCGGACTCGAACGGGCGGAGCTCACGAGCCTCAAACTCTCTCCGGGCGACGACGTGCGCGGGCAGGTCGAGCGCAGCGGCGGCGCCTACCGGGTCAACCTGAGGGGCAGCGTGGCGGATGCGCGCCCCTTCCTGCGCGCGCTCACCGGCCCGGGCAGGAAGGGCGGGGATCCCGGGAGGGCGGCAAGGACGTCGACGCGGATCTCTCCTTCGCCATCCTCACGGGCTTCAACGAGGAGGCCCTGACCAACGCCACCCTGAAGCTCTCCCTGCGGGGGGACGACCTGCGGCAGGCCCGCATCCAGGGCCGCCTGCGCGGGGCCTCGGTGCGGGTCGAGGTGGCGCGCGGGGAGCGCGCCGGCCCGCCGATCCTGAGCGCGGACTCGACCGATGCGGGGGCGGTGCTGCGCTTCCTCGACATCTACCGCCGCATGCAGGGCGGGCGGCTGTCCCTGCAGAGCACCCTGAACGACGGGCCGCAATCGGGCGCCCTGCAGATCCGCTCCTTCACCCTGCGCGACGAGCCGGCCCTGGGCCGGATCATGGCGCAGGGCGAGCCGCCCGAGGAGGGCGTGCGCGGGACGGGGCAGCGGCGGCCGGTGAACGATGTCGGCTTCGACAGGCTGACCGCCGAGTTCGTGCGCAGCGGCACGCGGATCGACATCGCGGACGCGGCGATCTCGGGCCCGGCGATGGGCTTCACCCTCGGCGGCTCCCTCGACACGGGCCGCAACACCACCGACATCCGCGGCACCTTCGTGCCGCTCTACGGGCTGAACAACGTCTTCTCGCAGGTGCCGATCGTGGGCCCGCTGCTCGGCGGCGGCCACAATGAGGGGCTGTTCGGCATCAACTTCTCGGTGACGGGGCCGATGAGCGCGCCGAACGTGGCGGTCAACCCGCTCTCGGCGATCGCCCCGGGCTTCCTGCGCAAGCTGTTCGGCGCCGGCGGCGGCGATCCCTCCGCCGCGGCCGCGCCGCGGCCTGAGCGCTGAGCCGCGGCCACGCCGAGGCCTGAGCGCTGAGCTGCGGCCCCCTCGCTATCCCGGTCGCGCCGCTCCGCCGAGGAGGCTTCGCGCGAGGGGGCCTCGCGCTCCTTCGTGACGCGCTTGGGCGCGATCGGGTCGCTCGCCGGGAAGGTCTCCTCGACCGCCTCGTCGAGGAGCTGGTCCTGGCGCGCCTCGCGGTCCTCGCCGGGCCGGCTCGGGGCGGGCGCCGCCTCGGCGGCGCGGTCGGCGAGGGACCGGCCGCCGTCCCCCGGTCCGGGCCGGTCATCCCGGCTCGACGTCGAGGGTGGGGACGTCGAGGGTGGGGACGTCGAGGGTGGGGTCTTGGGAGCCTCCGTCCGCCACTCCGGCCCAAAGTCAGGGCCGGCCGATCGTTCGCCGGGTGGCGAGGGCCGCCCCGCGAGGCTGCGTGCGCGCCCGCACCGCCGCCCGGGAGGAGCCGCCATACTCAGGATCCATCGACGGCGCCGACGCCGCCGATGAGATCCAGCCGGCGGGGCGCTCGACCAGCACCGCCTCTTCATCCGGGAGACCGTGCCATGATCAGGAAGACCCTCGCCGCCGCCGTCGCCGCCCTGACGCTGGCGGGCGCCGTCACCACCACGACCTCCTCGGCCCAGGCCGGCTGGCGCGGCGCGGCCATCGCGGCCGGCGTGCTCGGCGTCGCGGCCGGCGCCATCGCCTCGCAGGCCCGCCCGGCCTACGCGGTCCCGGTCTACGGCGAGCCGGCCTACCCGTATGGCGGCTGCGGCTACGAGCGCCGGCCGGTCTTCGACGAGAACGGCTACCAGGTCGGCTGGCGCCGCGTCCCGGTGTGCTGAGGGCCCGCACCCGCTCCAGCTCCCCCACCGGTCACCGCCCGCCTCCCGCCCGGGGGGCGGGCCGTCCGCGTCACGGGCCCGGCGGCGCGGACAGCGCCGCCAGCGCGGCGTCCCGGGCCGCGCGGTCGGGCAGGGCCTCGAACACGCCGCGCCGGGCGACCACGCAGGCCGCGCAGGCCGCCGCGTGGCGCAGGCAGGCGGCGAGCGGATGCCCCTCGGCGAGGCTGACGGCGAGCCCCGCCGTGAAGGCGTCGCCGGCCCCGATCGTGTCGAGGGCCGCGACCGGCAGGGCGGGCTGGACCAGGAGCGGCTCCCCCGCCGCCCGGGCGATCGCCCCGCCGCGGCCGAGCGTCACCACGACGAGGCGCGGCCCTCGGTCGAGGAGGGCCGCCGCCAGGTCCGCGGGCGCCGCGCCGGCGAGCCCGAGCGCCTCCCCGAGGGCCGCCGCCTCGGTGGCGTTGACGACCAGGATCCCGGTCCGGGCGAGGAGCCCGGGCGGCGGCGGGCGGAAGGGCGAGGGGTTGAGCAGGGTCTCGACCCCGGCCGCCCGCGCGCGGCGGAAGGCCTCGCTCACCGCCGCATCGCTCGTCTCGAATTGTGCGAGGACGAGGCGCGCCCGGACCAAGCGGTCGGCCACCTCCGCCACCTCCGCCGCCCCGAGCCGCGCATTGGCCCCCGGATAGACCGCGATGCAGTTCTCCCCCGCCGCGTCCACGAAGCCGATTCCCGCCCCGGTCGGCGCCTCCACCCGGCGCAGCAGGGTGTCCGGGAGGTCCGCCCTGCGCAGGGCGGCCGCCGCGAGGTCGCCGAACGCGTCGTGGCCGACCGCGATCAGCCCGTCGACCCGCGCCCCCAGCCGCCGCGCCCCGACCGCGAGGTTCAGCCCCTTGCCGCCCGGATCGAACTGGAAGGCCCTGGCCTCCAGCGTCTCCCCGGGTCGCGGAAGCCGCGCAACCGTGGCAGAACAGGCCGCGACGAAGCTGCCCAGGACGAACAGGCTCGCACCTTCCCCCATGTCGCCCCCCGCGTCGCTCACGGCGAAGCTCCCTCCCGGCCGCGCGGTCGCCGCGCCTGGCGGCAGATCACCACGTCCGGCCCGGCCTGTCATGGTGCGGCGGCCGCCCGCGCGCCGCACCGCGAGATCGCGCCCGTGATGGCCGCGGGTGCCGCCGGGCGCGGCCGCGCCGGCCCGGGGCCGGCCGCGCCCTCGCTGCCGAGCCTGCTCCAGCTGCGCGACGATACGGCGAAGCCCCTCTACCTGCAGTTGGAGGAGCAGCTGCGCGCCCTGATCGAGGACGGCACTCTCCCGGGCGGCGTCACGCTGCCGGCCGAGCGCGCCTTCGCGGAGGCGATGGGGGTGAGCCGCACCACGGTCCAGCGCTGCTACGAGGTGCTGCGCCGCGAGCGCTACGTCAGCGCCCATGGCCGGCTCGGCCACATCGTCGAGGCCGGGCGGACGCGGCTCAGCCCCGGCATGGACCGGCTCAAGGGCTTCACCGAGGAGATGCGCGAACTCGGGCGCGTGCCCTCCTCGGAGATCCTGGAGCGCGCCGTCGTGCGGGATCCGGCCCTGGCCGGCCTGTTCGCCCGCCCGCCCGAGGCGCGCTTCCTGCGGCTGGTGCGCCTGCGCAAGGGGGACGGCGTCCCGCTCTCGCGGGAGCGGGCGTGGTACGACCTCACCGCGGTCCCGCAACTGGCCGAGGCCGATCTCGGCGGCTCCGTCTACGCCCTGCTGGGCCAGCACGGGGCGGGGCTGGTGCGCTGCCGTCAGACGATCGAGGCGGCCCTGGCGGACGAGCATGCCTGCGCGCTGTTCGGCTACCCCGAGCCGCGCCCCTGCCTGCTGATCAAGCGCCACTCCTACGCCCGGGACGACCGGCTGATCGAGTACGTCGAGGGCCTGTTCCGCGGGGACGCCTACGCGTACCGGCTCGACTTGAGCGTGTGAGCGACGCCGACATCCGCATGGCGACGCAATCCGTCGGATTGCGCCATGAGGGGCGTCAGGATCGCGGCCGAACGGGCATCCCCGAGGGAGGGGCGGGAGGGACCGCCCGAGCGCTCGCGCCCGTCGGTCCCGGCTGCCACGTCGGAATGCCAGGGACGAAGCCGGACGGATCGGGCGGCCGGCCGACGCCGCGCTCAGGCCGCGGCCCGGCGCGGCGCCAGGGTCTCGGCGACCGCCTCGGGCGTCGCGAAGAGGTGGGCGGGCCGCAGCGCCGCCAGCGCGTCGGGCCGCGTGTAGCCCCAGGCGACGGCCCCGAAGGCGAGGCCGCAGGCGGCGGCGGCCTCCGCGTCGCGCAGCTCGTCACCGAGGCAGATCACCCGCTCGGGCGGCAGGCCGCCCGCGCGCACCAGGGCGCGGAAGCGGCGCGCCTTGCCGAACAGGGGGGCGCCGCAGGCGAAGGCGTCGATGCGGGCGGCGCTCTCGGGACCGAGCACCCGGCGCACCGTCGCCTCGCGGTTGGCGGTCACGACGGCGAGGCGCAGGCCCGCGGCCGCGAGGCGGGCGAGCAGGCCGGGGATGCCCGGGAACAGCCCGATCTCTTCCGCGTCCCGGGCCGCGAGGGCGCGCATGTGCCGCGCGATGAGGGGAAGCTTCCAGGCCGGGACCTCCAGGCGATGCAGGATCGCCCGGGCGCCGAGGCGGCGCAGATCCTCGACCTCGCCCGGCGCGACCCGGCGGAAGCCGTAGCGGTCGGCCACCCCGTCGAGAACGCGGCAGAACCACGGGAAGCTGTCGGCGAGCGTCCCGTCGAAATCGAGGAGGACGAGGCCGTAGGGCCCCGCCGGAGGCGGCCCCGCGCCGCGCCGGGTCACCGGCAGTAGCGGGGGAGACGTCGCTTCCAGCGCTCGCCGACCCGCAGGTCGCCCTCGCGCCGCTTCGGCCGCGGCGCGGCCTCGCCCACGGCCCGCAGGGCCGCGAGGGAGACCGGGGCGAGGGCGGGAGGGGCGGGCTCCGGAGCCGGGGCCGGGGCCGCCGGCGGCTCGTCGGGCCAGTCCTCAGGCCAGACGAAGCCGGTCTGCGCCGAACCCTTGAGAGCCGGGCCCTTGAGCGCCGGGCCCTTGGGCGCCGGCACCGCCTTCCGGGTGGCCGGACGGCCGGGGCGGCGGCGGAAGACCGGCTCCTCCTCGACCGGGGCCGGCTCCGGCTCGGGCGCCGGGGGCTCCGGCGGCGCGATCAGGCTCGGCAGGACCCGGCGGGACGGGGTCTGGGCGGAAGAGCCCTGGGCGGAGGCGGCGGTCTTCGCGGGCGCGGGCAGCGGCGCGTCGTCGAAGCGGCCCGACTGCGTCGCGGCGGCTGCCTCCTCGATGAGGCCGGTACCGGCCCAGAGGGTGTTCGCCGGAGCTTTCGGCTCCCCGGCCTCGCTCGACGCGGCCGGGGAGGTGCGGGTACGTTTGATCTCGACCGTGAACGACGGTCTCGCGCGATAGCGCGTCATCGAATGTCCTGAAGCGGTCTGTTCGGGATAGGGCCCGCCGCATGCTGCGCGGACGCCTGCCCCTCACTTAGGATGAGACGCCTCACTTGTCCATGCGGGGAGTTGATAAAGTGTCAATGGATGAGATCTGGGGCGCAAACGCGCCGTCAACGGCGCGCGATCCGGCCGGCGCGGCAAGTTCAGGGAAGATCCTCCGGCGGCCCGTCGGCGGCCGCGGCCAATGCGCGGGCGGCCGGGCGTGAACATCTTCGTGCTCACCGGGGCCGGCATCTCGGCCGAGAGCGGCCTCGGCACCTTCCGCGACCGGGGCGGGCTGTGGCACCGGTTCGATCCGGCCCGGCTCGCGACGCCGGAAGCCTTCGCGGCCGATCCCGAGGAGGTCCACGCCTTCTACAACCTGCGGCGGCGCGGCGTGCGCGAGGCCGCCCCGAACGCCGCGCACCAGGCGCTGGCGCGGCTCGAGGCGGGCCTCGCCGCGCGGGGCGGGCGGCTCTTCCTGTGCACGCAGAACGTGGACGATTTGCACGAGCGCGGCGGCGCGCGGGCGGTGGTGCACATGCACGGCGAGATCCTGCGCGCGCGCTGCCTCGCCTGCGGGGCCGAGGCGCGCTGGGAGGAGGATCTGACGGTGGACACGCCCTGCCCATCCTGCGGGCGGGGCGGCGGGATGCGCCCGGCCGTGGTCTGGTTCGGCGAGGTCCCGCTCCACCTCGACGCCGTCGAGGAGGGGCTGGCGGCCGCCGACCGCTTCGTGGCGATCGGCACCTCGGGGGCGGTCTACCCGGCGGCGGGATTCGTGGCGCGGGCGCGCCGGCGCGGCATCCCGACCCACGAGATCAACCTCGAACCCTCCGACACGGCCCGCACCTTCGACAGCGCCGCCTACGGCCCGGCCACCGAGGCCGTGCCGGCCTTCGTCGCCTCGGTGCTGGGCGGGGAGGGCTGACCGGGCCGGCGGGGCCGCCTCACGGCGCGTAGGCGCTCGCGGCGGTGGGCAGGCCCTGGCCGGCCGGGCGGGACGGGGAGAGGAGCCGCAGGCGCGGCGCCGCCCAGGCGCCCGCGAGTTCGTAGAGCGCGGGCCTCGCGTCGCCGCCGCGCAGGACGTCGCGGGCGCTCGGCTCCACCTGGGCGGCGAGGCGCCGCTCGGCGAGGCCGATCTGCCCGCGCAGGGCGAGCGCCGAGAGCGCGGTGCGCACCTGCCCCTGCGCGATCTCGCCGAGCCCGCCGGTCACGCCGAGCGTCACCTGGGCGCGCTCGAAGGGCAGGCGGCCGCCCCGGCGCAGGACGGGATCGACGCCCGGCGCCTCGGCGAGGCTCAGCCCCGCGATCTCCCCGTCCTCCACCGTGACGGCGACCCGCCCGCCGAGGCGGCGGGTCATCGCCGCGAGGTCGCCGCCCGTCGCGTCGAGGGCGAGGCTGCCCTGCACCCGGCCGCCGAAGCCGCGGCCGAGGCCGAGATCCGCCAGCAGGGGGCCGATCTCGACCCGGTCGAGGTTGCCCTGGAGCTTGACTTCGAGCCCGCCCGCCCCGGCATCGAGCAGCACGGCCCGGCCCTTGACGGTGCCGCCCTGCAGGGTGGCGCGCCCGAGGCTCGCCTCCACCGCCCCGGCCCGCACGAGCAGGCCCGCCGCCACGTCCTCCGCCTCGACGGGGCCGAGCCGCGCCGCCGCCGCCGAGAGCCGCAGGTCGAGGTCGCCCTCGGTCCAGCGCGCCAGGGCGAAGAGCGCCTCCGCCCCGATCCCGGATGGAAGGCCCGGGAGATCGAGCCGCTCGGCCGCGAGCGTGCCCGAGAGGGCGAGGCGGCCGTCCGGCCCCAGGGAGGCCGCGCCCGCCCCGTCGAAGGCGCTGCCCGCCAGGACGAGGTGCAGGGCCGGCATCGCCACCTCGCCCGGGCGGGCCTCGACGCGGCCCTCCAGGCTGACGCGGCCGAGGAGGGGGGAGAGGGGCGCGCGGCAGCCGAGCCACCCCAGCACCTCCGGCAGGGCGTCGGTCGAGAACCGGCCCTCGCCGGTGAGCGCCGGCCCCTCCTGCCACCTGCCCGTCCCGTCGAGGTCGAGGCTGCCCGAGGGCCAGGCCAGGGCGGCCCGGAGCGGGCTCGCGCCCCCCCGGGCGAGGTCGAGGGGCCGGGCGGCGGCCAGCGCCACCGTGGTCGGCACGCCGCGCCACGCGAAGCGGCCGGTGAGGTCGAGCCCGGCGCCGGCCCGCGGCCAGCTCGCCGAGAGGGTGACGTCGCTGAGGCGGTCCGGGCCGGTCTCGCCCGCCGCGATCCGGCCCCCGCTGAGGGAGAGCCGGCGCAGGGGCCTCGCGCCCGCGGCGAGGCGCGCGGTCAGCCGGGCGAAGGGCGCGGCCCAGCGGTCGTCCGCGTCGGGCAGGATGAGGCGGGCGCCCGTGAGCGTCACCGCCGCCGCCTCCGCCTGCCCGATGAGCAGGCCGCCGAGGCCGAGCTGCATGTCGAGGCTGGAGGTCTCGGCCAGGAGCCGCTCGCCGTTGCGCAGCCGCACGCCCCGGAAGGTCAGGCGCGGCGCCGGCAGCAGGGCGAGGCTGGTCGGCCCGTCCGCCTCGAAGCCGAGCCCGTAGGCGCGGGCGAGGTGGCGGCCCACGAAGGCGACGGCCGGCGGCGTCGCCACGGTCCAGGATTGGCAGGCCGCGACGGCGAGCGCCACCGCGCAGGCACCGCCGGAGAGGACCAGGATGGATCGGCGCGACATCGCTCCCCGGCTGATGGTGTGACCCGACACGTGCCCTGCACGGCCGGCCGCCCGCGGGCAGCCGGCGCGCGCGCCAACCCTCTCTTCTCCCATAGACCCTCGCGCCGGGTTTGTCTTCAGCCGGGGCGCGGCCCGTCCCCTGCCGGCCGGGGGCATGCCACCGGCGGCCCGCGGCCCGCGGCGCGCGGCTTGCCAAGCGGGGTGCCCGCGTCGCAGGGCGGGCCACCGGGAGCGTGCCGGTTTTCGCGCGCGCCCCCGTGACCGTGCGCCCGTTCGGTGCTTAAGAAGGAACCCGCCCCCCGCGGGGGGCGAGGGCGGCAGCCCGCCTCATGCGGGAGGCGGGGGCGGCAGGCGCGGGATCCGCGAAGATCCGGCGCAGGAGAGGGATGGAGATGAAGAAGGTATATCCCGACGCCACGGCGGCCCTGGCGGGCCTGATGCGGGACGGCATGACGATCATGGCCGGCGGTTTCGGCCTGTGCGGCATCCCGGACGTTCTGATCGACGCGGTGCGCGAGAGCGGCGCCAAGGACCTCACGGTCATCTCGAACAACGCGGGCATCGACGGTGTCGGCCTCGGCGTCCTGCTCGAGACGCGCCAGATCCGGAAGATGATCTCGTCCTACGTCGGCGAGAACAAGACCTTCGCGACGCAGTACCTCGCGGGCGAGCTCGAGATCGAGTTCAACCCGCAGGGCACGCTCGCCGAGCGCATCCGGGCCGGTGGGGCGGGCATCCCGGCCTTCTTCACCAAGACCGGCGTCGGCACCCTGATCGCCGAGGGCAAGGAGGTGCGCGAGTTCGACGGCGAGCACTACGTGATGGAGCGCGGGCTCTTCGCCGACATCTCGCTCGTCCACGCCTGGAAGGGCGATACCGAGGGCAACCTCGTCTATCGGAAGACCGCCCGCAACTTCAACCCGATGATGGCGACGGCCTCGCGCATGACGGTGGCGCAGGTCGAGCACCTCGTGCAGCCGGGCGAGATCGACCCCGACCACATCGTGACGCCGGGCGTGTTCGTGAAGCGGATGATCCACCTGCAGAACCCGCAGAAGCGCATCGAGCAGCACACCACCCGCAAGCGCCCCGAGGCCGCCGCGACCGGCGGCGGCGCGATCTAGGATCAGGAGGATTCCCATGGCCTGGACCCGCGACCAGATGGCGGCCCGCGCTGCCCGCGAATTGCAGGACGGTTTCTACGTCAACCTCGGCATCGGCATCCCGACCCTGGTGTCGAACTACATCCCCGAGGGCATGTCGGTGCAGCTCCAGTCGGAGAACGGCATGCTCGGCATGGGCCCCTTCCCGTACGAGGGCGAGGAGGACCCGGACCTGATCAACGCCGGCAAGCAGACCATCACGGAGCTGCCGACCACGAGCTACTTCTCGTCGTCGGATTCCTTCGCGATGATCCGCGGCGGGCACATCGACCTGTCGATCCTGGGCGCCATGCAGGTGGCCGAGAACGGCGACCTCGCCAACTGGATGATCCCCGGCAAGATGGTGAAGGGGATGGGCGGCGCCATGGACCTCGTGGCGGGCGTCAAGAAGGTCGTGGTGGTGATGGAGCACGTCGCCAAGGCCAAGGACGGCGCGGAGAGCCCGAAGCTCCTGAAGGCCTGCGACCTGCCGCTGACCGGCACGCAGGTGGTCGACATGGTGATCACCGATCTCGGCGTCTTCACCATCGACAAGAAGGGCGGCGGCGGCATGAGCCTGATCGAGCTCGCCGACGGCGTCACCGAGGAGGAGGTGCGCGCCAAGACCGAGGGCCGCTACCGGGTGGCGCTCCGCAACACCTAAGCATCATCCGCCGAAGTGGTCACCAGTTCGGCGGCAAAAATGATGCGAAAACAAGAGTCTAAGCAGAATTGCATGGCGCAGTTCTGCTTAGAGCATTGTCCGGCGAAGGGGATGCCGGTTCGTCGAAGACAATGCGGCAAAATCAAAGACCGAGAGCAGGGTTCCGTTGCAGCTTGATCGAACCCTGCTCTAGGCGGAACGGCAGGCGGCGATCCTGCTTGATCTTTTGCCTTCGCATCGGCTTTCGCTGACGCGGTCCTTCGGTTCGCCGCCGAAAAGGTGACCGCTCCGGCGCATGATGCTCGGGCGCCCGCGGCGGCCGGCCCCCTCGCTCCGGGGCCGTCCGGCGTGCAGGGCGGGGCGCGGGCCACGCAAGGCGCGCTTGGACCGGGTCAGGACCCGGCATGCGCGAAGCCGAACCGGGCGATGGGCCGGGCCCTGCCCGACCCTGCCCGGGGGCAGCCGATGTCCCGGCGGCCCCCGACCCCCGTGGGACGCCGATCCGGGCTGCGCCCGGCTCGCTCCTCCGGAGACGGCTCCCCTGCTAGGAGGGGTCCTCCCGCCCGGACCCGGCGCAGAACCGGGCCGCGCCCCGCCCGAGGACACGCCTCCCGTGAACGCCCCTGTCGCGCCGGCCCCGATCGCGGCCGATCGCCCGGATTCCCCCGCCGCGTGGCGGCGCCTCGCCGTCGCGGTGCTGCTCACCACGATCGGCGGCGTCGGCATGTGGTCCGTCGTGGTGGTGCTCCCCGCCGTGCAGGCGGAATTCGGCATCGACCGGGCCGCGGCCTCGCTGCCCTACACGCTCACGATGCTCGGCTTCGCCCTCGGCGGGGTCGCGATGGGGCGGCTCGCCGACCGCTTCGGCATCGCGGCGCCGCTCCTCCTCGGCAGCCTCACCCTCGCGGCGGGCTACGGCGCCACCGCGCTCGCCGGCAGCCTCTGGCCCTTCGCCCTGGCGCAGGGGCTCCTCATCGGGGTCGGCAGTTCCTGCGCCTTCGCGCCGCTGATGGCCGACACCTCCCTGTGGTTCGCCCGCCGGCGCGGCATCGCGGTCTCGATCTGCGCCGCCGGCAACTACCTCGCCGGCACGGTCTGGCCGCCCCTCGTGCAGCACGCCGTCGCGGAGGTCGGCTGGCGCGCGACACAGGCGGGGCTCGGCCTCGCCTGCCTCGTCACCATGCTGCCGCTCGCCCTGATGATGCGCCGCAGGCCCCCGTCGCAGGCCGGGACCGGGGCGGCCCGCGGCGGCCCCGCCGGCGGCCACGCGGTCGGGATCCGGCCCGGCCTCCTGCAGGGCCTGCTCGCCCTCTCGGGCCTGTCCTGCTGCGTCGCCATGGCGATGCCCCAGGTCCACATCGTCGCCTATTGCGGCGACCTCGGCTACGGCGTCGCCCGCGGGGCCGAGATGCTCTCGCTCATGCTCGCCTGCGGCATCGTCAGCCGCCTCGCCTCCGGCCTCCTCGCCGACCGGATCGGCGGCGTCGCCACGCTGCTCCTCGGCGCGGTGCTGCAGGGCGCGGCCCTCGCCCTCTACCTCGTCTTCGACGGCCTGACCTCGCTCTACGTGGTCTCGGCCCTGTTCGGCCTGTTCCAGGGCGGCATCGTGCCGGCCTACGCCATCATCGTGCGCGAACTCTTCCCGCCCGCGGAGGCGGGGGCGCGGGTCGGGATCGTGATCATGGCGACGCTCGTCGGCATGGCGCTCGGCGGCTGGCTCTCCGGCGTGATCTTCGACCTCACCGGCACCTACGCGGCGGCCTTCGCGCACGGCCTGCTGTGGAACCTCGTCACGGTCGCGATCGGCCTCTGGCTGGTGCAG
Organism: Methylobacterium sp. CB376; assembly: GCF_029714205.1. Taxonomy (NCBI): domain Bacteria; kingdom Pseudomonadati; phylum Pseudomonadota; class Alphaproteobacteria; order Hyphomicrobiales; family Methylobacteriaceae; genus Methylobacterium; species Methylobacterium sp. CB376. The sequence goes on from NZ_CP121648.1 coordinate 6,420,386, forward strand.
CGGCGGGCCGCGCGCGGCCGCCTCGCCCCCGCCTGAGCCGCCCGCCCGCGCGGCCGCCCCGCCCCTGCGCGGCCCCGCCCTTGCGCGGGCGCAAGGACGGTCTTGCGCCGGGGCCCGTTCCCAAAGCCCCGCCGCGCCCCCATCCTGACGGCCATGACGCCTCGCCCCGCCTCCGCCCTCGCCCTCGGCCTCGACACGTTCGGCGACGTGACCGCCGCCCCGGACGGGAGCCTCCTGCCGCATGCCCGGGTCATCCGCGACGTCGTCGAGGAGGCGGCGCTCGCCGACGAGGTGGGCCTCGACTTCTTCGGCATCGGCGAGCACCACCGGGCCGATTTCGCCGTCTCCTCCCCGGAGATCCTGCTCGCCGCGATCGCGGCGCGCACGCGGCGGATCCGCCTCGGCTCGGCCGTGACGGTGCTCAGCTCGGACGATCCCGTGCGGGTGTTCCAGCGCTTCGCGACGCTCCAGGCCGTCTCGGACGGGCGCGCCGAGGTGATCCTGGGGCGGGGCTCCTTCACCGAGTCCTTCCCGCTCTTCGGCTACGCCCTCGACCAGTACGAGACGCTGTTCGAGGAGAAGCTCGACCTCTTCGCGGCCCTGCTCAAGGGCGGGGCGGTGACGTGGCGGGGGACGACCCGGGCGGCGCTGAGCGGGCAGCGCGTCTTCCCGACGCTGGAGGCGCCGCTCACCGCCTGGATCGGCGTCGGGGGCAGCCCCGAATCGGTGGTGCGCGCCGCCCGCCACGACATGCCGCTCATGCTCGCCATCATCGGCGGGGATCCGGCCCGCTTCCGGCCCTACGTGGACCTCTCGCACCGGGCCTACGCCCAGCTCGGCCGGCCCGTGCGGCCGATCGGCGTCCACTCGCCGGGCTACGTGGCCGAGACCGACGCGCAGGCCCGCGAGGAGGTCTTCCCCGACTACAAGCGCATGCGCGACCGCATCGGCGCCGAGCGCGGCTGGCCGCCCCTGACCCGGGACGAGTTCGAGCGCGAGGCCGATCACGGCTCGCTCTACGTCGGCGGTCCCGAGACGGTCGCCCGCAAGATCGCCACCACGGCGCGCGCGCTCGGCCTGTCGCGCTTCCAGCTCAAGTACAGCGCCGGCCCGCTCGCGCATGACCGGCTGATGCGCTGCATCGACCTCTACGGGCGCCGCGTCGCGCCGCTCGTGCGCGCCATGCTGGCCTGATCCGCTGTCCGGACGATCGCGTCCGGAAACCCGCGCGGCGCCTGAGCGACGCCGACATCCGCATGGCGACGCGATCCGTCGGATGTCGTATGCCACGCCCGCGCGGCGCTCGAGCGAGGCCGAAATCCGCATTGCCGGAATTGGAGATGGCGACGCAGTCCGTCGGATGTCGGATGACGCGCGGCTTCGCGGGCGCGCCCCGGGCGCGCTCACGCCCTCGGGGTCGAGGTCCGCAGCAGCACCGCGACCGGGGCGAGGCCCACCGCCACGATGAGGAGCGCCGCCACGGCCCCGTCCTCGTAGGTGCCCCGCGCCGCCTCGCCGTACAGGTGGGTGGCGAGGGTCTCGACGTTGAGCGGGCGCAACAGCAGGGTCGCGGGCAGTTCCTTGACGCAATCCACGAAGACCAGGAGGGCGCCGCCGAGCACCGCCGGCCAGGTCAGCGGCAGGTAGACCTGCGCCAGCACCCCGGCCGCGCCCCGCCCGAGCACGCGCCCGGCATCGCCGAGCGAGCGCGGCACCCGGGCGAGCCCCGCCTCGCCGGTGCCGACCGTGATCGCCAGGAAGCGCACCAGGTAGGCGTAGATCAGGGCGACGCCGGTGCCGAGCCCGACGAGCCCGAGCCCCGCGCCGGTGAGCGCCCGGCTCGCCCCGTCGAGGGCGGCGTCGAGGCCGGCGAGGGGCGGCATCAGCCCGATCGCCAGGATCGCCCCCGGCACGGCGTAGCCGAGGGTGGCGCCGCGCACCAGCGCCACCCGCCAGGTCAGCGCCCGCCCGAAGAGCCGCGGCCCCGCCGCGACGAGGAGCCCGAGCCCGGTGGCGACCAGCGTCGCCAGCCCCGCGTAGAGGAGCGTGTGGAGGGTCTCGGCGAGGATCTGCGGGGAGACGCCCGCGCCGTGCAGGCGCCGCGCCGCCTGGACGGCGACGTGGCCGGCCGGCGCCAGGAACCCGACCGTCACCGGCACGAGGCCGAGGCCGAAGGCCGCGAGGGCCGCGGTCCCGGAGAGGCGGCGGCGGCCCATGCGCCGGGGCCGCTGCGCCGCCGCCGCGTAGCCGCGCCGCCGCCGCGCCCAGCGCTCCACCGCGATCACGGCGAGCACGAGGAGGAGCATCACGAGCGCGATCGCGGCCGCGCCGGGCAGGTCCGAGCGGTTCACCCAGGTCGCGTAGATCGAGACCGTGAGGGTGCGGACGCCGAGGAATTCCGCCGCCCCGATGTCGTTGAGGGCCTCCAGCAGGGCGAGGCTGGTCCCCAGGGCGATGGCGGGCCGGGCGAGGGGCAGCGCCACCCGGCGGAAGACCGCCGCCGGGCCGAGCCCGAGGCTGCGCCCGGCCTCGACGAGGCTCGCCGACTGCATCAGGAACAGCGCCCGCGTCGGCAGGTAGACGTAGGGGTAGAGCACGAAGCCGAGGAGCAGGACGCAGCCCGGCAGCGAGCGGATGTCGGGCAGCATCAGGTCGCGCGGGCGCGCGACCCCGAGCATCGCCCGGATCGCGCTCGGCACCGGGCCGATCGGGTGCATCAGGTCGAGATAGGCGTAGGCCACGATGTAGGTGGGCATCGCGAGCGGCAGCAGCAGCGCCCAGTCGAGGATCCGCCGGCCGGGGAAGTCGTGGGCCGCGACGAGCCACGCCGCCCCGGTGCCGATGGCGATCACCAGGAGCCCGACCCCCGCCAGGAGCAGCACCGTGTCGCGCACCGCCTGCGGCAGCACGTAGGCGAGGAGGTGGGGCCAGAGCCCGCCCGAGCCCTGGAGCGCCTCCGCGGCGAGGGCCGCGAGCGGCGCCAGAACCAGGAGCGCCGTCGCGCCCGCGGCGAGCGTCCAGGGCAGGAGCCCGGACGGGGAGGCGGGGGCCGTCCGCCCCGCCCCGCGCCGCAGGGCGGGCAGGCCCTTCGCCAGCCCCCGCGTCAGGCCCCGCGTCAGGCCGCTAGCGGTCGAAGCCGACACGGTCGACGAGGAGGCTGGCGGCCTTGCGGTTGCGGGCGATCTCGGCGAGCGGGATCGTGTCGACCTTGAGGGCGCCGAGAGTCGCGAGCAGCGGGTCGGCGGCGACGCCGGGCTTCACCGGGTACTCGTAATCCGCCTTGGCGTAGAGGGCCTGCGCCTCGTCCGAGACCAGGAATTCGAGCAGCTTGACCGCGTTCCCGGGGTTCGGGGCGCTCTTGGCCACCACCGCGCCCGAGACGTTCACGTGCGTGCCCCCGCCCGCGAAGACCGGCAGCGCCACCTTGATGCCGTCGCCCCAGAGCTTCTGCTCCGGGCCGCCCCGGCCGCTGCGCATCAGGCCGACGTAGTAGGAATTGCCGAGGCCGATCTCGCAGAGATCCGCCACGATGTCGCGCGCCACGTCGCGATCGCCGCCGCCGGGCTTGCGGGCGAGGTTGGCCTTGAGGCCCTTGAGCCAGGCCTCCGCCTTCTCCTCGCCGTGATGGGCGATGTAGGCGGCGATCAGCGCCGTGTTGTAGGGGTGCTGGCCCGCCCGCAGGCAGACCTGCCCCTTCCACTTCGGATCGGCGAGATCCTCGTAGGTGACGCCGTCGAGCCCCCTGGTGTCCGGGTCGGCGTAGAGGACCCGCGCCCGGGTCGAGAGCGCGAACCAGCGCCCCTCCGGATCGCGCAGGTTGGCCGGGATCGCGGCCTCCAGCACCGGCGAGCGGACCGGCTGGGCGAGGCCGCGGTCGACGACCTCGATCAGGTTGCCGATATCGACCGTCATCACGAGGTCCGCGGCGGAGCGGGCGCCCTCGGCGGCGACGCGCTCCGTCAGGCCCTTGTCCACGAACACCGTGTTGACCTTGATGCCGCTCTTGGCCGTGAAGGCGTCGAGGAGGGGGCGGATCAGCCCCGGCTCGCGGGTCGTGTAGAGGTTCACCTCGCCCTCCGCCCGCGCGGCGGCGGGCTGCCCCAGGAGGGCGGCGCCGAGCGACGCCAGGACGACGAGCGGACGGATCGACAGGACCGGCACGGATCAACCTCCCCGAATGATTGCTCCGTAGAGAAACAGAACAGAGGAAAATGCAAGCGCGATAGTTTTGACTTGTTTTAATGTGAAACTTCGCACCGTCGGGCGCAGGTGCAACGTCAGTTGTCGATCATCATCGGACGCGTGCGGGTGGGCCGGGCGCGAAGGCCAGCCCTCATCCCGCCCCGGCCTCCTCGTCCGGCAGGACCAGCACCGCCTCCTCGTGCAGCGCGAGGCCGACCGCGTCGCCCGGGCCGTAGGGCTCCGCCCCGTAGGGCTCGGCCCCGGGCAGCCGCACCCGCAGCGGCTCGGCGAGGCCCGCCACCGCGAGGTGGAGCAGGGCGGAGGCGCCGAGGAAGACCCGGCGCACCACCTGGGCGGGCAGGCCGGTCCCGGGCGGGCCGACCCGCAGGGCCTCGGGCCGCAGGCAGACCCGCGCGGCGGCCCCGTCCGGGAGCCCGGGGGCGGGGAGGCGGCCGAGCGGCGTCTCGGCGGCCCCGGCGCGGATGCGCACCGGGATCTCGGTCGCGTCCGCCAGGAAACGGGCGGCGAACAGGCTCGCCGGGCGCCGGTAGAGCGCCTCGCCGGTGGCGACCTGGACGACGCGCCCGGCCCGCATCAGGGCGATGCGGCTCGCCACCGCCAGCGCCTCCTCGGGATCGTGCGTGACCAGCAGCGCCGTGGTGCCGGTGCGGCGCAGGAGCGCGACCGTGTCCTCCCGCACCCGGTCGCGCATGCGCCGGTCGAGGTTGGAGAAGGGCTCGTCGAGGAGGAGGAGCCGCGGCCCCGGCGCCAGCGCCCGCACCAGCGCCACCCGCTGCTGCTCGCCCCCCGAGAGGGTCTGCGGGTAGCTCTCCGCCCGCGCGCTCAGGCCGACCTGCTCCAGGAGCGAATCGGCCACCGCCCGGGCGGCGGCCGGGCGGCCGGCGAGGCCGAAGCGGATGTTCTCCGCCACCGTGAGGTGGGGGAACAGCGCGTAGTCCTGAAACATCAGCCCGACCCCGCGGGCCTCCGGCGGCACCGCGACGCCCGGCCCCGCCACCAAGCGCCCGTCGAGGAGGATCCGGCCCCGCGAGGGCGCCTCCAGCCCCGCCACGATGCGCAGGAGCGTGCTCTTCCCGCAGCCCGAATCGCCGAGCAGCGCCATCACCTCGCCGGGGCGCACGTCGAGGGAGACGCCGTCCAGGGCCTGCACCCGCCCGAACCGGCAGGCGATGTCCTCCGCCGCGAGGGCCGGGGGGCCGGGCGGATGCGCGGGCCGGTGTCGGGCATCGGGGGAGGGCGCTCCGTTCTGGCACAGGCGCGGCGGCGCGGCCGGCCGCGGGGTCAATCGGGCGTTAAGCGGATCGGTCGAATTCTCCGCATCGCCCGGGCGGCTCTAGCCGGCCGGCCGGGCGTCGAGCAACCGTCAGGGTGAGTGCGTATGCGTAGCGCGTCGAGCGAGACCCGGAACGCCGTGCCGGGCGCGCCGAGCGGGACCGGCAACGTGGTGCCGTTCCGGCGGGCGAAGGGGCCGGCCGGGCGCGCCTGCCATCCCGAGGATCTCGCCGCGCCGAGCCCCGCCCTCGCCCGCGCCCGCCGCGACCAGCGCAGCCTGATGGACACGGTCTACGAGGCCGGCCACCTGCCGGTGGCGGCGAGCGACCGCGAGACCAAGCTCGTCGCCGCGCGCCTCCAGGTCTACGGCTTCCTGGTGATCGAGGAGGTGGAGGAGGACGGCCGCCTGCGCCGCCTGCGCCCCTCCGAGGCCGTGCGCGCCGGCGGCGAGCGGCCCTGGCGCCTCTCGCGCTCCTCCTACGGCGTGAACCTCGCGGTCTCGATCCCGCGGGTGGACGACTTCCTGTTCGAGCCGGTCGGCATGACCGTGTGATCCGGGATCCGGTTGATCGAAGCGGATCACGCGCCCGCGCGGCGCGTGAGCGAAGCCCCGATCCGCCATCCCGAAGGGATCAAGCGGATCCCGAGCCCGCGCGGCGCTTGAGCGAAGCCCAAATCCGCCATCCCGAAGGGATCGAGCGGATCGGGCATGAGCCCGATGGCCCGGGAGGTCGGGGCGCCGGGCCGTCGGCCGGATCGCATTCCGCATCGCATTCCGCGCGGGGCCGCGCGCTTTGCGGGACCGCGAGGCCGACCCGGGACGGCCCTGGTGGGCTCTCCCGGAGGGCGTGCGCGTCCCGCGCGGGTCGCGAAAATTGACATTGCTTGCCGGATCACCGACACGAGCGCCCGTCGCGGCGGCCGGGGGCGGGGTCCCGTCGCGGGCCCGCCGCCGGTTGGGAGCGACGCGATGACGACCCTTGCGGCCGGGCACGGGCCCGGTGCCGGAGAGCGGCCCGGCCGTGCCGCCCGGGCAGGCAGCCTCGCCGAGCGGGCGCTGTCGCTCGGCGCCCGCAGCCACGCGCGCGCCTGCTTCGTCCTCCTGCTCCTCTGCCTCGCCTGCTTCCTGCCGGGCTTCGCCTCGCTGCAGCCGATGGACCGGGACGAGCCGCGCTTCGCCCAGGCCTCCAAGCAGATGCTGGAGACGGGCGACTTCGTCGACATCCGCTTCCAGGGCGAGGCCCGGCACAAGAAGCCGGTCGGGATCTACTGGGCGCAGAGCGCCGTGGTCGCCGCCGCCGAGGCGCTCGGCGTGCCCGAGGCCCGCACCACCATCGCGCTCTACCGCATCCCCTCGCTGCTCGGGGCCGTGGCGGCCGTGCTCCTGACCTACTGGGCCGCGCTCGCCTTCCTGTCCCGCCGCCACGCCCTCCTGGCCGCCGCCCTGTTCGGCGCCTGCGCGATGCTCTCGGCCGAGGCGCGCCTCGCCAAGACCGACGCGCTCCTCACCGCCGCCGCCGTCGCCGCCATGGGGGCGCTCGCCCGGGCCTGGCTCGGGCGCGGGCGGGGCGAGCCCCCGACGCGGGTCACCGTGGCGATCTTCTGGGTCGCGGTCGCCCTGGGCATCCTGATCAAGGGACCGATGGTCCCGCTCTTCGCCGGCCTCGCCGCCCTCGCCCTGTCGCTGGCGGTCCGCTCGGGCGCGTGGCTGCGGGCCCTGCGGCCCGGGCTCGGGCTCGCGATCGTGCTCGCGGTCGCGGCCCCCTGGTTCGTGGCCATCGGGCTCAAGAGCGGCGGCGCCTTCTACGGCGAGGCGGTCGGCCACGACATGCTGGGCAAGGTCGGCACCGCCCAGACCCAGCACTGGGCCCCGCCCGGCACCTACCTGCTCGTCTTCTTCGGGACCTTCTGGCCCGCCGCGGCCTTCGCGGCCATGGCGGTCCCCTTCGCGTGGCGGCACCGGCGCGAGGACGCGATCGCCTTCCTGATCGCCTGGGTGGTGCCGTCCTGGCTCGTCTTCGAGGCGGTGCCGACCAAGCTGCCCCACTACGTCCTGCCCCTCTGCCCGGCGCTGGCGATCCTCGCCGTCGCGGCGGTCGCCCGCGGGGCCGTGCACCGGGACCGGCCGGGCGCGCCGCTGGTGGCGCTCCTCGTGCCCCTCGTGCCGCTCGGGCTCGCGGTCGGCCTCGCGGTCGCGGCCTGGCGCCTCGACGGCGTGCTGCCCCTCGCCGCCCTCCCGCTCCTCGCCGCGGCGGCCCTCGCGGCGGCGGCGGCGTGGCGCCTGTTCGTCGCCGGCTCCCCCGAACCGTCCCTCGCGGTCGCGGTTCTCGCCGGGCTGCTGCTGAGCCCGGCCGTGTTCGGGCTGACCCAGCCGGTCCTCGCCTCCCTGAAGGTCTCGCCGCGCCTCGCCTCCCTGCGCGCCGCCCTGCCCTGCGCGCCGGTGCGGGTCGGGACGGTCGGCTACCGCGAGCCGAGCCTCGTCTTCCTCGCCGGGACCGACCTCGCGATGCTCGATTCGGGCGAGGAGGCGGCGGAGTTCCTGGCGGCCGGCGGCTGCCGCCTCCTCGCCGTCGAGGACCGCGCCCGGGAGCGGGTCCGCGCCGCGCTCGCGGCCCGGGGCCTCGCGCCGCGGCGGGTCGGCCGGGTCGCGGGCTTCAACATCAACGGCGGCAAGCCCGTCGGGCTCGACGCGCTGGCGGTGCTGCCGTGACGGATCCGGATCCCCTGCGCCTCAGCGTCGTGGTCCCGGTGCGCAACGAGGCGGGCAACGTCGCGCCCCTGGTCGCCGAGATCGCGGCGGCCTGCGCCTCCCTGGCGCCCTTCGAGATCATCTACGTGGACGACGGCTCGACCGACGGCACGCCGCGGGCGCTCGCGGCGGCGCGGGCGGCGCATCCCGCCCTGCGGGTCCTGCGCCACCGCGAGAGCTGCGGCCAGAGCGCGGCGGTGCGCACCGGGGTGCGGGCCGCCCGCGGCGACCTCGTCGCGACCCTCGACGGGGACGGGCAGAACGACCCCTCCTTCATCCCCCGCCTCGTCGCGGCCCTCGACGCGGCCGGGCCGGCGGCCGGGCTCGCCCAGGGGCAGCGGGTCGGGCGCAAGGACGGGCGCCTCAAGAGCCTCCAGTCGCGGATCGCCAACGGGGTGCGGGCGGCCGTGCTGCGCGACGCCACCCGCGACACCGGCTGCGGCCTCAAGGTCTTCCGCCGCGCGGTCTACCTCGCCCTGCCGTATTTCGACGCGCTGCACCGCTTCATGCCGGCCCTCGTCGCCCGCGAGGGCTTCGCGGTCGTCCACGTCGACGTGGTCGACCGGCCGCGCCTGAGCGGGCGCTCGAATTACGGGCTGTTCGACCGGCTCTGGGTCGGCCTGCTCGACCTCGCCGGGGTGTGGTGGCTGATCCGCCGCCGCCGCCGCGTGCCCGTCCTGGCGGGCGGGGCCGGGCCCGAGGAGGCGTGAGCGGATGGTCGCCGACATCATGCACGGGCTCTCGGCCTACCTCGCCTCGCTCTTCGCCGGGCCGATCGACGCCGTGGTGCTGGTGGGGCTGCTCGGGCAGCTCCTGTTCACCGCCCGCTTCCTGGTGCAGTGGATCGCGAGCGAGCGGGCCGGGCGCAGCGTGATCCCGCTCTCGTTCTGGTTCTTCTCGCTCGGCGGCTCGGCGGTGCTGCTCGGCTACGCCCTCTATCGGCGCGACCCGGTCTTCATCCTCGGCCAGAGCCTCGGCACGGTGATCTACCTGCGCAATCTCGCGCTGATCTTCCGCGAGCGCCGCCGGGGCGGGCCGGCCTGAGCCGGGCGGGTCTGGGCCGGGCGGGTCTGGGCCCCGCATTTTGGATTTCGGCCGAAAGACGCTATGCGGTCCGCCTCACAGCCGCAGCGGGATCGCCCTCCGCATGGCCCGGTCCCTCGCGCCCCTGATCCTCGCCGCCCTCGCCGGACCGGCCCTCGCCGAGGGCTTGGCTCTCCCGGCGGGCAGCGCCCTCCCGGCGGGCGCGGCCCTCGCCGGGGCCGGAGGCCTATCCGAGGCGGGAAGCCTCCGCGAGGCCGGAAGCCTCCCCGAGGCCGGAGGCCTCCGGGGGAGTCGGACGATCTGCCGCGATCCCGGCACCGCGCCGCCCGCCCCCGGGATGGACGAGGGCCTCGTGAGCGTGTCGAGCCCCGTCTCCGTGGGCGAGACGGTGGCGCGCCTGCGCGCCGCGATCCGGGCGCTCGGCGGCAAGGTCTTTGCCGAGATCGATCACGGCGGCGGCAGCCCCCGTCGCCCGGCCTGGCTGATCCTGTTCGCGCAGGCCCGCGCCAGCGCGCCGCTGCTGCGGGCCGCGCCGAGTGCCGGCCTCGACCTGCCGCTGCGCGTCCTGGTCTGGGAGGATGCCGCCGGGCGGGTGCGGGCGACCTCCACCGACCCGGCCTGGCTCGCACGGCGCTACGGGCTCGATCCGGACGGCCCCCCGATGCGGGGCACGCGCGAGGCCATCGCCCGGGTTCTCGCCGCGGCCCGGTAGCCGTTTCGGCCCGGAGCGGCCCAGACCAGCGTGACAGGGGCTTGTGCAGCCTGCCCGATTCCGCTTTGGCTGGACGGGGAGGATGCCCGCCGGATGACCGAACAACCGCCCTTCTACGACGACCTCTCGGCCTGCCTCGCCGAGGCGTGGCGGAGGCTCGCGGAGGGCGCGGCGAACCGGCGCGGGGCCTTCCACACGCCCACCGTCGCGACCGTGGGCCTCGACGGGGCGCCGCGCCTGCGCACGGTGGTGCTGCGGGGGGCCGACCCGGCCGGGCGGCGGCTGCGCTTCCACACCGACCGGCGCGCCGCCAAGGTGGCGGAGATCGCCCGGGAGCCGCGGGTGGCGCTCCACGCCTACGAGCCCACCGCCAAGATCCAGCTGCGCCTCGACGGGCTCGCGGCGGTGCACGCGGAGGGCCCCGTGGTCGAGGGCGCCTGGGAGGCGGCCCTGCCGATGAGCCGGGTCTGCTACGGGATCGCCCCGGGGCCCGGGACGCCGATCCCGCGGGCCGACGCCTACGCGCTGCCGCCCGACGAGGAGGCGGCGCGGGGCGACCGCGCGAATTTCCGGGTCGTCCTCGTCACCGTGGCGCGGATGGAGTTCCTGTACCTCTCCGCCGAGGGCCACCGCCGCGCGCGCTTCTCCTGGGAGGGCGACGCGATGACGGCGACCTGGCTCGCGCCCTGAGGCCGGCGCTTCACCCGGCCGCCCGCAGCCGCGCGAAGCCCGCCTCCAGGTCCCGCTTGAGGTCGTCGAGATCCTCGAAGCCGATGTGGAAGCGCAGGCCCGGGCCGCCGGGCTCCCAGGCGGTGGCGGTGCGGTAGGTCCGGCAGTCGAACGGGATCACGAGGCTCTCGAAGCCGCCCCAGGAGAAGCCCATCCCGAAGAGTTCGAGCCCGTCCAGCATCGCCGCCACGGCCGCCTCCGAGCAGGGTTTCAGGATCACCGAGAACAGGCCCGAGGCGCCCTTGAAGTCGCGCGCGAACAGCGCGTGGCCGGGATCCTCCGGCAGGGCCGGGTGCAGCACCCGCAGCACCTCGGGGCGGTCCTTGAGCCACTCCGCCATGGCGAGCGCCTGGCGCCCGTGCTCGGCGAGGCGCAGCGGCAGGCTGCGCAGCCCGCGCAGGGCCAGGAAGACGTCCTCCGGGCCGGCGCACATGGCGAAGAGCGAGAAGGTCTGCTTCAGGGCCGGCCAGTAGCGCGCATTGGCGGAGGTGAGGCCGAGCAGCAGGTCCGAGCCCCCCGACAGGTACTTGGTGCCCGCCTCGATGGCGATGTCGACGCCGCGCGCGTGCGGCGGGAAGAGCAGGGGGGTCGCCCAGGTATTGTCCATCAGCACGCAGGCGCCCCGCGCATGCGCCACCTCGGCGATGGCCGGGATGTCCTGCATCTCGAAGCTCTGCGAGCCTGGCGCCTCGGTGAGCACCGCCGCCGTGTTGTCCCGCATCAGCCCGGCGAGGCCCGCCCCGAGGGTCGGGTCGTAATAGGTCGTCTCGACCCCGAACCGGGCCAGGAACCCGTCGCAGAAGGCGCGGGTCGGCCGGTAGACGGAATCCGTCACCAGGAGGTGGTCCCCGGCCTTCAGGCAGGCCAGCAGCCCGACCGTCACGGCCGCGAGGCCCGAGGGGGTGAGCACCGTGCCGGCCGCGCCCGCGAGCTCCGTCCAGGCCTGCTCCAGCGCCCGCGTGGTCGGGGTGCCGGCCGTCCCGTAGGTGTACTCCGCCCGCCGGTGCTGCAGGGCATCGTAGCTCTCGTAGAGCACGGTCGAGCCGCGATAGATCGGCGTGTTCACGAAACCGTGCTGGCGCGAGGGGTCGCGGCCCGCATGGACGAGACGGGTGCGCTCGGCGAGGCGGCTCGGGTCGCGGGGGGGCGTGATGCTCATCGGACCTCGGGGTCGGCAGGAGACCGCGACCCAAACCGGCGCGCCGGCCCGCGTCAAGCCGGCCCGCGCCACCGCCGAGCGGTTGTGCAACCTCTTGACCGGACAGCGAGCTTCGCCTCGAATGCCGGTTGCCGAGGCAGGATCTCGGTTTGGGCAGGATCCTTGCTTGGGCAGGCACGGCGCAGGACCGGCCGCCTCCCGGCGCAACCGGCCGCGCTCACGAGACAGACGGGGATCGGATGAAGAGGATCATTGCGGCGCTCGCCCTGACGGCGAGCGTCTGCCTGACCGCCGGGGCCGCGCAGGCCCAGGCCACGCTCGCCAGCATCAAGCAGAAAGGGTTCATCGCCTGCGGCTCGAATCCGGGCCTGGCGGGTTTCGGCGTGCCGGACGCGCAGGGGCGCTGGACCGGCCTCGACGTTGATTTCTGCCGCGCCCTCGCGGCGGCGGTCTTCAACGACACCACCAAGGTCCGCTTCATCCCGCTCTCCGCCAAGGACCGCTTCACGGCGCTCCAGTCGGGCGAGGTGGACGTGCTGTCGCGCAACACCACCTGGACCATGTCCCGCGACACCGCCCTCGGGCTCGATTTCCCGGCCGTCAACTTCTACGACGGCCAGGGCTTCATGGTGAAGAAGAAGCTCGGCGTCACCTCGGCCAAGCAGCTCGACGGCGCCTCGATCTGCACCCAGCAGGGCACCACGACCGAGCTCAACCTCGCCGACTATTTCCGCGCCAACAAGCTCAAATACGAGGTGGTGGCCTTCGCGACCTCGGACGAAACCTTCAAGGCCTACGATTCCGGGCGCTGCGACGCCTTCACCACCGACGCGTCCGGCCTCTACGCCGAGCGCCTGCGGGCCGCGAACCCGGACGACAACATCGTGCTGCCGGAGGTGATCTCCAAGGAGCCGCTCGGGCCGGCGGTGCGCCACGGCGATTCGCAATGGGCCGACATCGTCCGCTGGACCCACTACGCGATGCTGAACGCCGAGGAGGCCGGCATCACCCAGGCCAACGTCGACCAGATGGTCAAGGCGACGGACAACCCGGACGTCAAGCGCATCCTCGGCACCGAGGGCAAGTTCGGCGAGGGCATCGGCCTCAGCAACGACTGGGCCTACCGGATCATCAAGCTCGTCGGCAATTACGGCGAGGTGTTCGAGCGCAACGTCGGCCAGGGCTCGCCGCTGAAGATCCAGCGCGGGGTGAACGCCCTGTGGTCGAAGGGCGGCCTGCAATACGGCCCGCCGATCCGCTGACCGGACGGCGCGGGCTCCCTCGGGGAGCCCGCGCCACCCCGCCGACCCCCGCACGCCAGACCTGCCCGCCAGACCTGCCCGCCAGAAGGTCAGCTCCCTTGCCGAACACCTCCCCGGCCTCCGGCCCGCCGCGCGTCTCGCCGCTGAACGACCCGAAGGTCCGCGGCGCGGCCTACCAGATCCTGCTCCTGCTGGGGATCGGCCTCGTCGCCTGGATGGCGATCAGCAACGCGGCCGAGAACCTGCGCAACGCCCGCATCGCCTCGGGCTTCGGCTTCCTCGGCAACACCGCGGGCTTCGACGTCAGCCAGGCGCTGGTCCCCTTCGCGGCGGCGACCTCGACCTACGGCGCCGCCTTCGTGGTCGGGCTGCTCAACACGCTGCTGGTCGCCGTCATCGGCATCGCGGTCGCCACGGTGCTGGGCTTCCTGATCGGCGTCGCCCGGCTCTCGCCGAACTGGATGCTCGCCAAGCTCGCCACGGTCTACGTCGAGGTCGTGCGCAACATCCCGCTCCTGCTCCAGCTCCTGTTCTGGTACGTGGCGGTGCTGGCGGCCCTGCCGGGGGCGCGGGACTCGCTCGCCTTCCCGGGCTCGGTCTTCCTCAACCAGCGCGGGCTCTACGTGCCCAAGCCGATCCTGGCGGCGGATGCCTGGGCGATCCCGGCCGCCTTCGGGATCGGGGTCGCGGCGGCGCTCGCCTACCGGTTCAGGGCGCGGCGGGAGCAGGCCCGCACGGGCCGGCAGGCGCCGGTCGGCCTCGTCGGCCTCGCCCTGGTGCTCGGCCTGCCGCTCCTCGCCTGGGCGGGGCTGGCGCTCGCCGGCCTGAGCCCCGTGACCGTCGAACTGCCCGTCAAGGGCACCTTCAACCTGCGCGGCGGGCTGCAGCTCTTCCCCGAATTCGTCGCCCTCGTCCTGGGGCTCAGCATCTACACGGCGGCCTTCATCGCCGAGGTGGTGCGCTCGGGCATCCAGGCGGTGGCGAAGGGCCAGACCGAGGCCGCGCGGGCGCTCGGCCTGCGCCCCGGCCCGACCCTGCGCCTCGTCGTGATCCCGCAGGCGATGCGGGTCATCGTGCCGCCGCTGACCAGCCAGTACCTCAACCTGACCAAGAATTCGTCGCTCGCCGTCGCCATCGGCTACCCGGACCTCGTCCAGGTCTTCATGGGCACGGTCCTCAACCAGACCGGCCAGGCGGTCGAGGTGGTGGCGATCACCATGGCGGTCTACCTGACGATCAGCCTCGTCACCGCCACGGGCATGAACCTCTACAACCGGCGCGTCGCGCTGATCGAGCGGTGAGGCCAGCATGACCGCCGGACCCCAGACCCTTCCGCTGAGCTACATCCGCCGGGAGCCGATCCCGCCCGCTCCGGCCCCGGCCCTGGTCAGCGGGCCCCTCGCCTGGGCGCGGGCGAACCTGTTCTCGAGCCCCGTCAACACGGCGCTGACGCTGCTCGCCCTCGTCATCGTCGTGCTGGTCGTGCCCCCGCTGCTGCGCTTCCTCGTCCTCGACGCGGTCTTCACCGGCGAGAACCGGGATGCCTGCCGGCCCGAGGTGCTGGGCCGCCCGGTCGGGGCCTGCTGGGCCTTCGTGGCGCAGAAGATCAACTACTTCGTCTACGGCTCCTACCCGATCGAGGCGCGCTGGCGGGTGAACGTCTTCTTCGCCATGGCGGCGCTGGGCGTGGGCTGGCTGCTCTGGCTCGACGCGCCGCGGCGCGACCTCGGCGCCGCCTACTTCTTCGTCGTCTTCCCGCTCGCCGCCTACGCGCTGCTCTCGGGCTTCCCCCTGGTCGGGATCGAGACGGTGCCGACCTCGCTGTGGGGCGGCATGCTGGTGACGATCGTGGTCTCGCTCGTGGGCATCGTCGCCTCGCTGCCGCTCGGCATCCTGCTCGCCCTCGGGCGGCGCTCGCGGCTGCCGATCGTGCGGCTCGCCTGCGTGATCTTCATCGAGTTCTGGCGCGGCGTGCCGCTGATCACCGTGCTGTTCATGGCCAACGTGATGCTGCCGCTCTTCCTGCCCGGCGACATCACGGTGGACCGGCTGCTGCGCCCGCTGATCGGCGTCGCCCTGTTCTCGGCCGCCTACATGGCCGAGGTGGTGCGCGGCGGGCTGCAGGCCATCCCCAAGGGCCAGACCGAGGGGGCGAACTCGCTCGGCCTCAGCTACTGGCAGGGCATGCGCCTCGTGATCCTGCCCCAGGCCCTGCGCATCGTCATCCCGGGCATCGTCAACAGCTTCATCGCCCTGTTCAAGGACACGACGCTGGTCTCGATCGTCGGCATCTTCGACTTCATCCGCACGATCGAATCCGCCCGCATCGATCCGAACTGGGCCGCCCCGACCGTGGTCACGACCGGCTACGCCTTCGCGGCCCTGTTCTACTTCGTCTTCTGCTTCGGCATGTCGCGCTACGCGCTGTTCGTGGAGCGCCGGCTCGCCGCCGGCCAGACACGGTGATCCCCAGAGAACGGTGACCCCATGACCGCATCGCCCTCCGCTCCCGTCCTCCCGGAGATCGATCCGGACCTCGCGCCCGCCAACACCTCCGCGACCCGCCTCGCCTCGGCCCCGGTGGCGGTGACGCTGGAGCGCGTGAACAAGTGGTACGGCGCCTTCCACGTCCTGCGCGACATCGACCTCACCGTGCGCCGGGGCGAGCGCATCGTCGTCTGCGGCCCGTCCGGCTCCGGCAAGTCGACCATGATCCGCTGCATCAACCGCCTGGAGGAGCATCAATCCGGCCGCATCGTGGTGGACGGGGTCGAGCTCACCAACGACCTCAAGCGGATCGACGAGATCCGGCGCGAGGTCGGCATGGTCTTCCAGCACTTCAACCTGTTCCCGCACCTGACGGTGCTGGAGAATTGCACGCTCGCCCCGATCTGGGTGAAGAAGATGGCGAAGGCCGAGGCCGAGGCGGTCGCCATGCGCTACCTCACCCGGGTCAAGATCCCCAACCAGGCCCACAAGTATCCCGGCCAGCTCTCGGGCGGGCAGCAGCAGCGGGTGGCGATCGCCCGCTCGCTCTGCATGAGCCCGAAGATCATGCTGTTCGACGAGCCCACCTCCGCCCTCGACCCCGAGATGGTGAAGGAGGTGCTCGATACCATGGTGGGCCTCGCCGACGAGGGCATGACCATGCTGTGCGTGACCCACGAGATGGGCTTCGCCCGGCAGGTCGCCGACCGGGTGATCTTCATGGACGAGGGCCAGATCGTCGAGGTGAACACCCCCGACGCCTTCTTCCGCGCGCCCCAGCACGAGCGCACGAAGCTGTTCCTGAGCCAGATCCTGCACTGATCCGGGATCCGGTTGATCCAAGCGGATCCCGGATCACGCGCCCGCGCGGCGCGTGAGCGAAGCCCGGATCCGCCATCCCGAAGGGATCACGCGGATGCGGGGCGGGATCGCGACGGCGCATCGGTTCGCCGCCGAGCCGGGGGCTCCCTGCGGCGGGAAGGCTCAGCGCCCGGTCGCGACCGGCAGGTCCTCCCGCGAGCCCCACTCGGTCCAGGACCCGTCGTAGAGGGCGCGCGGGGGCTTGCCGAGGCTCTCGAGGGCGAGCGCCACCACGGCGGCGGTCACGCCCGAGCCGCAGGTGGTCACGACCGGGCGGTCGAGGTCGATTCCGGCGTCGCGGAAGACCTGCGCCAGGGCTGCCGGATCCTTAAGCATGCCCCGCTCCTGGAGGGCGGCGTAGTGGACGTTGAGGGCGCCCGGCATGTGGCCGGGCCGCACGCCGGGGCGGGGCTCCGGCTCCTCGCCCGCGAAGCGCGCGGCGGAGCGGGCATCCACGACCTGGGCCGAGCCGGCGAGCGCCCGCTGCACGTCGCTCACATCCGCCACCGCCGAGTGGTCGAGGCGGGCCGTGAAGTGGCGCCGGTCGCGGGGCGCTCCCGCCCCCTCCTCGACCGGGTGGCCTCCCGCCACCCAGGCCGGGAAGCCGCCCGCCAGCACCGAGACGTCGCGGGCGCCGAAGACCTTGAACATCCAGCGCACCCGCGGCGCCGAGAACAGGCCCATCCCGTCATAGACCACGATGGTCATGCCGTCGCCGATGCCGAGCGCCCGCATCCGCGAGGCGAAGACCTCCGGGGGCGGCAGCATGTGGGGCAGGGGGCTCGTCTCGTCGCTGAGCGCGTCGATGTCGACGCGCACGGCGCCCGGGATGTGGCCGGCGCGGTACTCGGCCTCGGCGTCGCGGTTCATCGCCGGGAGGTACCAGGAGCCGTCGACCACCACGATGTCGGGCGCGTCGAGCCGCTGGGCCAGCCAATCCGTCGAGACGAAGGGTCCTGTCGCCATCTGATCACCACCTCGCGAGCGCGCCGTCGCGGCCCTGTTGTGGTCATGTTGTAGGGCTCAACCGCGGGCGGGTCGACCGCCGCGAGCCCGCGCGGACCGGCCCGATCCGTCGCGGACCGGCCCGATCCGGCGCGGACCGGCCCGATCCGGCGCGGATCGGCGGGTCGCTGGCGGAACGCCGCGACCCGCACTACACCTGACGCGCGGCCGCGCGCCACGGCCGCGCTCCCGGGGGGATCCATGACCGGACGCGCGCCGCGGGAGGTTCACGCCGCATCTGGCACGAACCCTGCTTGGCCTTGCGCGCTGCAACCGCCGTGTCCACTCTCCCTTGCACGGCCGGGCGCGGCCGACGGGCCAGGCAGCGCAACTCCGAGGGCTGCCTGGCCCGCCCGACCCGCGCAGCGGCGCGCACCACTCTCCGTCAGCCCCGGCGAGGTCGCGATGCACCCCACCGCCCGATTCGTGCACCCGTTGCGTCCGAGTGCGATCGAGGTCCTGTCGGGGGGCTATCTCGCCGCGGCGGTGTGGTGTGCGGACCTGCGGGCCGCGGAGGAGCGGCGGGTCAGCGAGACCCCGCAGGACGGCGCGGCCCCGCAATCCCCCCGCGCTGCCAGCCTGCACCAGCTCGCGCCGCGGGCGCGGCCGCGGACGCCGCGGCCCCAGCCGGCCGCCATCCTGCCCTTCGGGCGCGCCGCCGCGCGCCGGTAGGGCGCGCTCGCGCGCCGCCGGCACGAAAAAGGGCGGCCTCGGCCGCCCTTTTCCGATCTCACCTGCGGTCGCGGTCAGACCCTCGGCGAGCGGCCCCGCACGAGGCCGAAGATGGCCGAGACGGCGAACAGGACGATCGCGACGAAGAACACGATCTTGGCCGCTTCCATCGCGGTGCCGGCAATGCCGCCGAAGCCGAGCAGCGCCGCGACCAGGGCGATGACCAGGAACGTAATGGCCCATCCGATCATGGTGGTCTCCTGTCTGTTGGAGCTGCCGGCCCGGACTGATCAGCCCGAAGCGTCGCAGCAAGTTGCAGGAAGAACCGCGGTCACGGAGAGGAGTTCCGGGGAATTTTCGCGCCCTGGCGGCGGAACCTCCGGCCGCTCGCGCGCAGCGCGCGGGCCACCGGATGAGCAAGGCGGCGCGAAAACCGGCACGGAACGGGCGGGAATGGCTCCCCGAGCAGGACTCGAACCTGCGACAAGGCGATTAACAGTCGCCTGCTCTACCAGCTGAGCTATCGGGGAACGACGAGGCCCGCTTAGCGCATGCCCGGCGGCGGACGCAAGCGCGATTCCGCGGAGGAGGCGAAAATTCGCCGGCTTGCCCCCGGTTGCGGAGCCGGGCCGGGCTCTGATAAACAGCCTTCGCCGGGCGGCCGCCCGCCCGGCACGCGGCCGGGCCTCGTCCCCGCCGCCGGACGGCCTCGTGGCGGAGTGGTTACGCAGAGGACTGCAAATCCTTGCACCCCGGTTCGATTCCGGGCGAGGCCTCCAGAACGACGATCGACACGACGACGCGAGCCGGACCCGGGCAGCCCCGGGGGCGGCATGGTCCGCGCCTCAAGGCCAGGGTCATCAGCGGGACGTCCTGGCGGCTCCGGCATCGGGGCCGGGGCAGGGCGCGCGAGGCCCGTTCACGCCGCGCCGCGAGACCGGACCGGACCACCCGCACGGCCGTCGTCCCGCAGCCGGCCCCCGCCCGCGCGCGAACCTTGCCTTTTGGCAGGCGATCCACCACAACCCCCCTCGCCCGACGGCTCGGCCGTCGCCCGAAGCTTGGCCGCACCCGTCCCCAGAGACTCCCATGCTCGATTTCGCGCAGGCGCGCCGCCTCATGGTCGATTGTCAGCTGCGGACCTTCGACGTGACCGACATCGCGCTGCTCGACGCGTTCGACGCCGTCCCGCGCGAGCGCTTCGTGCCAGAGGGACGGGAGGCCTTCGCCTATATCGACCAGCCGATCGTGCTCGGCAGCGAGGAGGGCGAGACCCGCGCGATGCCCTCGCCGATGGTGCTCGCCCGGCTGATCCAGGCGCTCGCCGTCCGGCCCGGGGAGCGCGCCCTCGACGTGGCCGCGGGCCTCGGTTACGGGGCGGCGCTCCTCGACCGGCTCGGCGCCTCCGTGGTCGCCCTCGAATCACTGCCCGGCCTCGCGGCGGCGGCGCGCGAGCGCCTCGCCGCAGCCGGCAAGCCGATCCCCGTCGAGACCGGCCCCCTTGAGGCGGGCGCGCCGAAGGGCGCCCCCTACGACGTGATCCTGGTCGAGGGCCGGGTCGAGCGCCGCCCGCAGGCGCTGCTGGAGCAACTCGCCGATGGCGGGCGCCTCGCCTGCGTCCAGGGCGAGGGCCGCACCGGCAAGGCCACCCTCTGGGTCCGCGCCGGCAACGCCTTCGGCGCCCGCCCGCTCTTCGACGCCGCCGTCCCGGCCCTGCGCGCCTTCGCGGCGGAACCCGGCTTCACGTTCTGAACGCCCGCGCTCCTGGCGCCCGTCCCGAGCGTCCCGTCCCGGCGCCTGCCATCCTGGCGTGCGCGTAACCAAACCTGCGCGCAACTGGGGAAAACCGGGTCCGCCGCCACCGCGAGTGTCGCTTTTATGCGCCACCGGCGGCCAAAGTCGGCACCAGGGGCCGCCGAGGCGGTGCCGTCCAGGTCGCCATTCGCTAAGGTTCGCGTGAGGCGGGCGAATGCGGAATCGGACCGTTCGAGCGCGCATGCGTGCGGAACGGTCCGGCCATTGGCCTCACAGGGTGAGTGCAGCGTGACCGACAGATCCCATCGGGCATATCGCGGGCTTCGGCTCGGCGGCCTTGCCGGCCTCGCGCTCGCGCTGGCCGGTCAACCGGCGGCGGCCGAGACGCTGGAGACCGCGCTGGCCCGCGCCTATGCGGGCAACCCGACGCTCAATTCGCAGCGGGCCGGCCAGCGGGCGACCGACGAGAACGTGGCCCGCGCCCTGTCGGGTTACCGCCCGACGGTGAGCGGCACCGCCGCCATCGGCGTGCAGAATACCAGCGGCGCCCAGGGCGGGGTGCGCATCAGCCAGACCATCGTGCCGGGCAGCGCCGGGCTGACCGTCAACCAGACCCTGTTCAACGGATTTCTCACCGACAACCAGACGCGGCAGGCCGAATCGCAGGTGCTCGGGGGGCGCGAGAGCCTGCGCAACGTCGAGATGACGATCCTGTTCAACGCGGCCCAGGCCTACATGAACGTGCTCGCCGACACGGCGACGCTCGAACTCAACCGCAACAACGTCGAGGTCCTGGAAGAGCAGCTGCGCCAGACCCGCGACCGCTTCAACGTCGGCGAGGTCACCCGCACCGACGTGGCCCAGGCCGAGGCGCGGCTCGCCGGCGCCCGCTCGCAGGTCAGCCTCGCGGAATCGAACCTGCGCACCAGCATCGCCACCTACCGGCAGGTCGTCGGCGTCGAGCCGCGCCAGCTCGCCCCGGGCCGCCCGCTGGACCGCTTCGTCCCGGGCAACCTGACCGCCGCGATCGATATCGGCCTGCGCGAGCACCCGCAGGTCATCTCGGCCCTGCACGCCGTGGATGTCGCCGAGGCCCAGGTCAAGATCGCCGAGGCCGCCCTCTACCCGACGGTGAGCGTCAGCGGCACCGTCCAGAAGCTCTTCGACCAGCAATTCGCCCATACCGAACTGTTCGAGGGCGCCGTCACGGCGCGGCTCAGCGTGCCGCTCTACCAGGGCGGGGTCGAGTACGCCGCGATCCGGCAGGCCAAGGAGCAGGTGGGACAGACGCGCATCCAGGTCGAGACCTTCCGCGATCAGGTCCGCGCGGCGATCGTCACCGCCTGGGGCGGGCTCGAAGCCGCCAAGGCCCGGGTCATCGCCCAGCAGGCCCAGGTCCAGGCCAACGAGGTCGCGCTCAACGGGGTGCGCGAGGAGGCCCGGGTCGGCCAGCGCACCACCCTCGACGTGCTGAACGCGCAGCAGGAACTGCTCTCGGCCCGCGTCAACCTGATCGCCGCCCAGCGCGACCGCGTGGTCAGCTCCTACCAGGTCGTGCAATCGATCGGCCGCCTCACCACGGCCTTCATCAACGTGCCGGTCGCCCAGTACAGTGCCAAGCTGCACTTCGATCAGGTCAAGGATCTCTGGTACGGGGTGCGGACGCCGGACGGCCGCTGACGCGACCGTCCGCCATGGCGCCTGCGCCACACCGGCAAACTGTCATGGTGATGGAGGGCCCGGTCGCTTGTCTGCGCGGCCGGACGTGGAATACTGACCCGCGGGCATGAGGGCCCGGGCCTCCCCTCCTGGTGTTGTAAGTCGATGAGCGCAGCGAGCCCCAAGACGCAGGAACCCTCGATGGAGGAGATCCTGGCCTCCATCCGCCGCATCATCGCCGACGACCAGAAAGAAGCCGAGATGGCGAATCTCGCGGCGGCGAGGCCCGCGCCCGTCCCGGAGCCCGAGGACGAGGAGGACATCCTCGACCTCGCCGGCGTGGCCGAGCCGGTGCGCAAACCTCCCCTGGAGGACGAGCCCGAAATCGCCTTCAAGGACGAGCCGGATTTCGACGCGATCGAGATCGAGCCGCCCGCCCCGCCGCCGCCGCCCGCCCCGCCGAAGGCCGCCGCCCCGCCGCGGCCCGAGCCCGCGCCCATTCCGGCGCCGGCGCCGGAGCCCGCCCCCGAGCGGCTGATCTCGAAGGACACCGACGCGAGCGTGAGCCAGGCCTTCCACCTGCTCGCCCACACGGTCCTGACCAACAACGCCCGCACCCTGGAGGATCTCGTCCAGGACATGCTGCGCCCGATGCTGAAGGCGTGGCTCGACGACAACCTGCCCGCCATGGTGGAGCGGCTGGTCCGGGCCGAGATCGAGCGCGTCGCCCGCGGCCGGTGAGGGGAGCGGCGCCGAGGCGCCGCCCGCCCCGGCGCCGAGGGAGAGTTGACGGGAGGGCCGGGTTCGGCTGAAAGCGCGTCGTGAGGGGGTCGGCCGCCCGCATGGGCCCGGCCCCGTTCCGATTTCGACGCGTTTTCGCCGGCGCGCCGCGGCCCGAAGCCCGGCCCGCGCGCCCCGGCGCGGGTGGCCCCGTCATGATGGACAAGACCTTCGATCCCGCCGCCGTCGAGGCGCGCATCGCCGCCGAGTGGGAGGAGGCGCAGGCCTTCCGGGCCGGCCGGCCCGACCGCGCCGACGCCGCCCCCTACAGCATCATGATCCCGCCGCCGAACGTGACGGGCTCGCTGCACATGGGCCACGCCCTCAACAACACCCTGCAGGACGTGCTCGCCCGCTTCGAGCGCCTGCGCGGCAAGGACGTGCTCTGGCAGCCCGGCACCGACCATGCCGGCATCGCCACCCAGATGGTGGTGGAGCGCCGCCTCGCCGAGCACCAGCAGCCCGACCGGCGCGCCCTCGGCCGCGCCGAATTCGTGCGCCGGGTCTGGGCGTGGAAGGCGGAATCCGGCGGCACCATCGTCAACCAGCTCAAGCGGCTCGGCGCCTCCTGCGACTGGTCGCGCGAGCGCTTCACCATGGACGAGGGGCTCTCGAAGGCCGTCGTCAAGGTCTTCGTCGACCTGCACGCGGCGGGGCTGATCTACCGCGACAAGCGCCTCGTGAACTGGGACCCGCGGTTCCAGACCGCGATCTCGGACCTGGAAGTGCAGCAGGTCGAGGTGAAGGGCCATCTCTGGCACTTCGCCTACCCGGTCGTGGACCAGGAGGGACGGGAGACCGGCGAGACCATCACGGTGGCGACGACGCGGCCCGAGACCATGCTGGGCGACGCGGCCGTGGCGGTGCACCCCGAGGACGAGCGCTACCGGGCCCTCATCGGCCGGACGGTGCGCCTGCCCCTCGTCGGCCGCCTGATCCCGATCGTGGCGGACAGCTACTCCGACCCCGAGAAGGGCACCGGCGCGGTCAAGATCACCCCGGCCCACGACTTCAACGACTTCGAGGTCGGGCGCCGGCACGGGCTGCCGCTCATCAATGTCCTGGATCAGGAAGCCCGCATAACCCTCGACGGCAACGAGGCGTTCCTCGAGAACGCGTCCCCCGAGCCGGAGGCGCTCGCCCTGCACGGCCTCGACCGCGCGGAGGCCCGCAAGGCGGTGGTCGCGCTGATGGAGGCGCGCGGGCGGCTCGTCGCGGTCGAGCCCAACACCCACGCGGTGCCGCACGGCGACCGCTCGGGGGTGGTCATCGAGCCCTACCTCACCGACCAATGGTACCTGGACGTGAAGCCGCTGGCCGACCGCGCCATGCAGGCGGTGCGCGACGGCCGCACCCGCTTCGTGCCCGAGGCCTACGAGAAGACCTACTTCCAGTGGCTGGAGCACATCGAGCCCTGGTGCATCTCGCGCCAGCTCTGGTGGGGCCACCAGATCCCGGCCTGGTACGATCCGGACGGCAACGTCTTCGTGGCGGGGAGCGAGGAGGAGGCCCTGGAGAAGGCCGCCGCCCGGCACGGCCGCCCGGTCGCCCTGCGCCGCGACGAGGACGTGCTGGACACGTGGTTCTCCTCGGGCCTGTGGCCCTTCTCGACGCTGGGCTGGCCCGAGGCGACGCCGGAACTCGCCCGCTACTACCCGACCAGCACCCTGGTGACGGGGTTCGACATCATCTTCTTCTGGGTCGCCAGGATGATGATGATGGGCCTTCACGCGCTGGGCGAGGTGCCGTTCCGGACCGTCTACATCCACGCCCTCGTGCGCGACGAGAAGGGCGCCAAGATGTCGAAGTCCAAGGGCAACGTGGTCGATCCCCTCGACCTCGTCGACCGCTACGGCGCCGACGCCCTGCGCTTCACCCTCGCGGCCATGGCGGCGCAGGGGCGCGACATCAAGCTCTCGGTGCAACGCGTTGAGGGATATCGGAACTTCGCCACGAAGCTGTGGAACGCGGCCCGCTTCGCCGAGATGAATGGCTGCCGGATCGCGCCGGATTTCCGCCCCGAGGCGGCGCGCGAGACCCTGAACGCCTGGGCGCTCGGCGAGGCCGCCCGCGCGGTGGCGGAGGTGACGGCGGCGCTCGACGCCTTCCGGTTCAACGACGCCGCGGCCGCCGCCTACCGCTTCGTGTGGAACGTCTTCTGCGACTGGTACCTCGAACTCGCCAAGCCCGTGCTGCAAGGCGAGGCCGGCCCGGCGCAGGACGAGACCCGCGCCACCGTGGCCTTCCTGATCGACCAGATCTGCATCCTGCTCCATCCCTTCATGCCCTTCCTGACGGAGGAGCTCTGGGCGACGAAGGGCCGGGAGGCGGGGCTGGAGCGCGGGCTCCTGGCGCTCGGGCGCTGGCCGGATCTCGGGCGCCTGGGCCGGCCGGAGGCCGAGGCCGAGATCGGCTGGGTGGTCGACCTCGTCTCGGAGATCCGCTCGGCCCGCTCGGAGACGAACGTGCCGGCCGGCGCCCAGATTCCCCTCGTGCTGGTCGACCCGAGCGAGGCGGTGCGGGCGCGCCTGGGCCGCTGGGGCGAGACCATCCGGCGCCTCGGGCGGATCGGCGAGATCGGCGCCGTCGCCGAGAGCCCGGCCAAGGCGGTCCAGCTGCTGGTGCGCGGCGAGGTGGCGGCCCTGCCCCTGGAGGGCGTGGTCGACCTCGCCGCCGAGGTGGCGCGCCTGCGCAAGGAGGAGGGCAAGCTGGAGGGGGAGATCGGCAAGATCGACGCCAAGCTCGCCAATGCCGACTTCCTGGCCCGCGCCCCCGAGGAGGTGGTCGAGGAGCAGCGCGAGCGCCGCGAGGCCGCCGCGGAGCGCCTCGCCAAGGTGCGCGAGGCCCTGGCCCGGCTGGAGGGATAGGCCTTCGCCGGCTCGGCGAGGCAGAGCGGCAGGCGAGCCGATTCACGGCCCCGGAGGCGGGGCGGCGATCCCTCGCCCCTGGCGCGCCGCCCCGGCGGGTGGGACGGTTGTTCGAGACGGAATACGACATCCGACGGATTGCGTCGCCATCTCCCATGTCGGCCATGCGGATGTCGGCGTCGCTCACGCGCCGCCCGGGCGTGTCAGACGCTGTCCGCAAGTGATCGTCCGGACAGCGGATGACGCCCCCATGGACACTCCCGCGCCCTCCCGGCCGACGCGTCGCCGGCTCGGCCTCACGCCGGCCCTCCTGCTCGCGGCCCTGGCCCTGTGGATCGCCGCCACGGCCCGGCCCGGGGATCCGGCCCTCTTCCCGCCGGGCGGCGGGGAGGCGGTGACCATCTCCCTCGTCGCGAGCGGCTGGCATTCGGGGCTCGTCCTGCCGCGGGACGCGCTGGCGCGGGCCGCCGCCCGGGAGGGGGCCGGGGCGCTCCTCGGCGTGACCGAACGCTTCGGCGCCTACGCCGCCCTGGAGGTCGGCTGGGGTGACGCGGGCTTCTACCGGCAGGTGCCGACGCTCGACGCCCTCGACTGGCGGCTCGCGCTCGCGGCCCTGTTCACGCCGGGCGGGCGCTCCTCCGTGCTCCACGTGGTCGGGATCGACGGCGAGCCCGCCGCACGCTTCCCGGCCGCCCGGATCGTGCGGCTGC
The DNA here is from genome assembly GCF_029714205.1 of Methylobacterium sp. CB376. Classification (NCBI taxonomy): domain Bacteria; kingdom Pseudomonadati; phylum Pseudomonadota; class Alphaproteobacteria; order Hyphomicrobiales; family Methylobacteriaceae; genus Methylobacterium; species Methylobacterium sp. CB376. The sequence goes on from NZ_CP121648.1 coordinate 6,446,312, forward strand.
GCCTGTCGCCGCGGGGCTTCGCGCGGCTCGCCGCCGCCCTGGCGAGGAGCTTCCGCCTGCGCGACGGGCGCCCCGTCGAGGCGGGGCCCGGCCTGTACGGCCCGAGCCTGTTCTACGAGGCGGAGGGGCGCTTCAGCCTGCTCCGGGTCTGCAATCACTGGTCCGGAGAGCTGCTCCACGCGGCGGGCCTGCCGGTCCTCCCGGCGCTGCACCTCCTGCCGGTCGGCCTTCTCCTCGACCTCGCGCGCCAGGGGATCTGGCCCGGCCGGGACGTCGAGGCCGCCCCGGCTGGCGGCCGGCGCGGGTGAGGCATCCGGCCGGTCCCGCCCTCTCGCCGCAAATCCGCCCGGCCGCGACGGAGCCGTCATGGCAGGGATGATACGGGATCCGCTTGATCGAAGCGGGTCCCGGATCACGAGCCCGCGCGGCGCCTGAGCGCGGCGCCTGAGCGCGGCGCCTGAGCGACGCCGAGATCCGCATGGCCGAAATCGGAGATGGCGAAGCCATCAACCGGATGGCGTATGACGCGCCCGAATGTCGGCTTCGCCGGCGCCGCGCCGTGACCCGCGTCGCCCGAGCGGATTCCACTTCCCACATTCTGCGCCAGCACACCTATCTACTGGTTTATTATTTTTATACGCTGTTTCTCACCGAGATGCAGAAATATACGCGCATCGCGAGACAGTTTTACCCGCTCTATAAATTTTACCATTGACGTTTCAGCGCGAAGGCAACCTGTCATCGCAACCTTCCGGAACGCCGCTATCTCAATCAATACTGTGAGTACCGGCGTTTACGAGTTGCGAAAACTCTGCCGATCAGGCAATCCTACGGCGCCTCGCGCATCGAGGCGTTCGAAGACCTGCGAGACCAGCATGCTCACTCGGCCCCTCTCGGCGGCCATCGCCGCCGCCTGCCTCCTCGCCGTCGGCGCCCTGCCGACCGGCGCCCTCGCGATGGGGGTCCCCTCCGCCGCATCCGGCCTCGGCAATACGCTGATCCAGCAGATCCAAAAGAAGAAGCCGGCAGGCGCAAACAGGAACTGCAATCAGAAAGCCGTCGATCAATGTGCGACCAACAAGGGAAAATGCATGAATAGCGGCAAACCCAATTGTCAGAGCGATTACGTCGCCTGCGTCAACTGGAGCGGGTGCAATTACTGAGGGCACGAACGGGCCGCAAGCGCGGTGATGCTCCGGCCGCCTCGCCATCGTGAAGGGCAGGACGACGGCGTCACCCCTTGAGACCGGGACGTCCTGATCGTCGGCCCACGGCGCCGGAGCGAGGCGCGCGGGCTGCGTGAGGCAGGGTCCGGGGTCCGAAGCGGCGGGCGCCGTCCCGTCCTCGTCGGGCTCGATCGAGACCCGCGATGCCGAGATGCTTCGTTCCGGAAAACAGTATTCGGACAGCATTCGCGGCCGCCATGCCTTGACAGCACGGACCGCCTGAAAAACCCTTGGGCGGCGACGACTCGCCCATGACCGCGACGGGAGCGGCGCGCCAGCGGTCGCGCGGACCGCCGTGGCTGCCGGAGGCCCCGCCGCAGGGCGGCGCGCCGGCACCGCGAGGCGCTGCCCGCCACCTCGTCCTCGACCGACCACGCTCGGGGTCCGACCCTGGCGCTTCACCCCGGGGTGCACTTCGATGCGACAGGTTCCGGGCTCCTACGGCCCTCCGCTGCTCAAGACCCTGTTCGATACGGTGGACTTCCTGGTCGTGAGCGGCTGGGAGGAGTTCTTCGCCCGCCGCCGCCGCCGCCACGGCAGCACGGTCTTCCGGGTCAACCTGTTCAAGCCGACCGTGGCGGTGCTCGATCAGACCGGGATCGGGGCGCTGTTCGGCGATGCGGACCTGATCCAGGATTACGGGTTCGGCTGGGCGGTGCCGCCCCTGCCCCTGGTCGGCGGCGTCCCGCCGAGCATCTTCGGCAGCGGCGAGGCCCATGACGGCCCCAAGCGCCTCTACCTGCGGCTGCTCGCGCGGCGCGCGGAGCGCCTGGAAGCGGTCTTCGCCGAGACGTTCGCGGAGGTCGCGGCCCGCTGGCGCGCGGCCCCCGGCTTCTCCTTCGCGGACGGGATCGAGGATCTCGTCGCCACCTTCGTGGGCCGCTGGCTGATCGGCGCGGCGCTCGACCCGGCCGACATCCGCCTCGTCTACAACCACATTTTCACGCAGCGCCTGACCGCGGTCACGCAATGGCTGCCCTGGTCGAATTACGCCCGCTCGCGCCTCGCCTACGGGCGCCTGCTCGCCGCCGTGCGGGGGGCGCCCGACTTCCCCGAGATCGCCGCGATGGCGGCCGAGGAGGGTTTGCCCGACCCCGAGGTGGTGGCCAAGCAGCTCACCTTCCTGATCGGCATGAACAGCTTCCTGGGGCTGCAGAACCTGCTGAAATCCCTGGTCGGCGAGTTCGCGCTCCACCCCGCCTGGCAGGAGGAGGTGCGCCGCGAGGCCGCCGCGCAGGCGGGACGGGGCGCCACGCCGGTCCTCGACCGGGTGATCCGCGAGACCCTGCGCCTGCACCCGCCGGTCTTCTTCGTGTTCGGGCGGGCCACGCGCGACCGCGTCCTCGACACCGAATCCGGCTCCTTCGCGATCCGCCGGGGCGAGCTCGTGATGGGCGTGATCCCCTTCGCGCAGAACGACCCCGCCCACGTGCCGCGGCCCGAGCGCTTCGACCCGGACCGCTTCCTCGACCCGGCGACGGGCGGGCGTCCCCTGATCTGGCCGCGCGGCCTCGAGACCGCGACCGTGGCGGCGCGGGACCGCACCTGCCCGGGCAAGGACGCCGCCTTCGCGACCGCCCGGCTGTTCTGCACGGCGCTGCTGCGCGACCACGCGTGGAGCCTCGCCGCGCCGCCCGCCTGGGACCGGCACCGCTTCTCCCTGAACGTGGCCGCCCCGAAGGGGCCCCTCACGGTTGAACGCTTCGTGAGAAAGGAGCAGACCGGTTAGGATTGCGGTCCCGGCGCCAAGCCGGGACCGGCCGCCGGGCGCGGCCCAACGGGGAGGCGTGCGTTGAGCGTGAGGGCCGCGGTGCGCAGGAGCGCCGGTGCCGCGCGGGGCGGAAGCTGATGTCGGCCCGGCACGCTCGGGAGCGGCGCGCCGAGGCGGCGGGCCTGTCCGGCCCGCCCGAACGGCGGCAGCTCACCGTGATGTTCTGCGACCTCGTCGATTCGACGGCCCTGGCCTCGCGCCTCGACCCGGAGGATCTCCGCGACGTGCTGCGGGCCTACCAGGCCCTCTGCGCCGAGATCGTGCGGCGCCACGGCGGGACGGTGGCGCAGTTCCAGGGCGACGGCGTCGTCAGCTACTTCGGCTTCCCGGTCGCCCAGGAGGACAGCGTCGAGGCGGCCGTGCGGGCGGGGCTGGAGATCCTGCGCCGGATGTCCTCCCTGCGCACCCCGCCCGAGACCGCCGGGGGCCCGCCCGCGGGGCCGGCCCAGGTCCGCATCGGCGTCGCGACGGGCCTCGTCGTGGTCGAGGACGCCGGCTCGGGCAGCGCCGGGGTGGTCGGGCAGGTGCCGAACCTCGCCTCGCGCATCCAGGCGGTCGCCTCGCCCGGCACCCTCCTGATCGCGGACGCCACCCGCCGCCTGCTCGGCTCCCTGTTCGACCTGACCGATCTCGGCCCCCACCGGCTCAAGGGCATCGCCGAGGCGGTGGTGCTGTGGCGGGTCGAGGGGGCCCGCGAGGACGCCGCCCGCTCCGATGCCCGCCGCAACGGCAGCGTCCATGTCGGGCGGGACGAGGAACTCGCCCGACTCTCCGCCGCCTGGGAGGAGGCCAAGCGGGGAAGCGGGCAGGTCGTGCTGGTGGGCGGCGAGCCCGGGATCGGCAAGTCGGCCCTGCTGCGGGCCTGGACCGCCCGGCTCGCGGAGGCGGAGGTCATCCGCATCGGGCTCCAATGCTCCCCGCGCCACACCCACAGCCCGCTCTACCCGCTGGTCGCCCATCTGCGCCGCATCGCCCGGATCGCCCCCGCGGATCCGCCCGCGGCGCGCCGGGAGAAGCTGGAGCGGCTCCTCGCGCCGGAGCGCCGGGCCGAGGGGGCGGAGCTCCTCGCGCATCTCCTCTCCGTGGCCCTCGACGGCGCCCCGGCCGGGCCGGAGCCGACCGCCGACCAGCGCAAGGCCGCGACCCTGGCCCTCCTCGCCGAGGAGGTGATCGGGCTCGCCGCCCGCCGCCCCGTGGTGATGGCCGTGGAGGACGCGCAATGGGCCGATCCGACCACCGAGGAGCTGGCCCGGCTGGTCATCGGGCGGCTCGCCGGCCGGCGGCTGCTCCTGCTCGTCACCGCGCGGCCCGAATACCGGCCGGCCTGGGCCGAAGCGGCTGGCCTGCGGCCGCCCTGGGCCGAAGCGGCCGGCGTGCACCGGCTGTCCCTGTCGGGCCTCGCCCCCGGGGAGGCGGAGGATCTCGTGCGCGGCGTGGCGCGCGGCCGGCCCCTCGCGCCCGAGGCGCGGCGCGCCATCGTCGCCAAGGCCGACGGCGTGCCGCTCTTCATCGAGGAGCTGACCAGCGCCGTGCTGGAGGAGCGCGACGCCGCGGACCGGCCGCGGGACGGGGGCGGCGAGGCGCCGCGCGTGCCCGCGACCCTGCAGGACATCATCATGGCGCGCCTCGACCGCCTCGGCCGCGCCAAGCCCGTGGCCCAGGTCGGGGCCGCCCTCGGGCGCTCCTTCTCGCGGCGCATGCTCGAGCGGGTCGCCGAGCGGGACGAGGAGGAGATCGCCGCGGCGCTGGCGGAGATCGTCCAGGCCGGCCTCCTGCTGGAACAGCCCGGCGGCGCCGGCGCGACCTACCAGTTCAAGCACGCGCTGGTGCAGGATGCCGCCTACGAGAGCCTGCTGCGGGCGAGCCGCCGGGCGCTGCACGGCCGCATCGCCGCGGTGATCGAGGAGGATTGCCCGGACCTCGCCGAGACCGAGCCCGAGACCCTCGCGCATCACCTGCGCGGGGCGCGGGCCTTCCTGCGCGCCGCCGCCGCCTCCCTGCGGGCCGGGCAGCGGGCGGCGGCACGCTTCGCCAACCCGGAGGCGATCCAGCATTTCCGCGCCGGGCTGGACGATCTCGCGCGGGCGGACTCGACACCGGCGGACTTGGCACGGGCGGACTTGGCACGGGCGGACTTGGCACGGGCGGACTTGGCACAGGCGGACTTGGCGGAGCCGGCAGCGGCGGCCCACGGCCCGCTCGCGGCGCGGCTCCATCTCGGGCTCGCCCAATCCTTCTACGTGGTGAAGGGGCCCGCCCACGGCGATACGGTGGCGGCCTATGCCCGGGCGCACGACCTCGCCGCGCATCTCACCGACCCGGAGGAGCGCTTCGCCCTGCTCTGGGGCGTGTTCTCCGGCCACCATTTCGCGGCCCGCTTCGGGCCGGCGGAGGCCTCGGCCCGGGAGGCCCTGGCCCTGGCGCGCGGCGCCGGCGACCCGACCCATCTCTGCCAAGCCCACCGCATGCTGGGCTATGTGGGCTTCTTCCGCGGCGACCTGCCGGGCGCGAGGGCGCATTTCGGCGAGGTCCGCCGCCTCTACCGGCCCGACCCTCACCGGGGCCTGGCACCGATCTTCGGGGCGGATTGCCAGGTCGGGGCGGCGGGGTTCGAGAGCGTGCTCCTCTGCGTCCAGGGGCATCCCGACGAGGCCGTGGCGATGACGGAGGCGAACCTGCGCGACGCGCGGCGCCTCGGCCATCCGGCGAGCATCGGCTGGGCCTACGCCGCGGCGGCCTACGTCCACCATTACCGCGGCGACCGGGCCGCGACCGGGGCGGTGGCGGCGGAGGGCTTCGCCTATTGCCGGGCCCACGCCATCGCGGCCTGGGGCCTGCACTGCAAGGTGTTCCTGGCGTGGTCGGGCGCGACCGGGCCCGAGCGGGCCGACCGCGCCGCCGAGATCCTCCGCGACATCGCCGATGCGGCGACGCGCACCCGCCTGGGCCTGCCGCAGCTGCGCGGGCTCGCCGCCGAGGCGCTCCTCCTGTGCGGGGACCCAGCACCGGCGCGGGAGCAGGTCCGGATCGCCCTCGACGAGATCGCCGAGACGGGCCAGGCCGTGTTCGCGCCGATGCTGCTGCGGCTGCGCGGCCTCTGCGCCCTCGCCTGCGACGAGGGCGGGGCCGCCGACCGGCTCGGCGAGGCGGTCGCGGCGGCGCGGGCCGTGGGGGCGGACCTCCTGCGGGCGCGGGCGGAGGGGGATCTCGCGGCCCTGGCGACGCCCGGGGCCGCGGGACCGGACCGGGTCCGGGCGCTGCTGCGGGGCGCGTGACGCGGGCGGGGCGCCCCGTCCTCGCGCCAGGACGGGGGGCCCGTGCTACGGCTCCCGCATGACGACGCTCCTCGCCTACGCCCTCGCGGCCCTCGCCGAGATCGCCGGCTGCTTCGCAATCTGGGCGTGGCTGCGCCTCGGCCGCTCGCCCCTCTGGCTCGGCCCGGGCCTCGCGTCCCTGATCCTCTTCGCCGTGCTGCTGACGCGGGTCGAGAGCGCGGCCGCGGGCCGGGCCTACGCCGCCTACGGGGGCGTCTACGTGGCGGCCTCGCTCCTCTGGCTCTGGGCCGCGGAGGGACAGCGGCCGGACCGCTGGGATCTCGGCGGCGCGGCGCTCTGCCTCGCGGGCAGCGCCGTCGTCCTGCTCGGGCCGCGGGGATGAGGGCGGAACGCCGACGAGGGCGGAACGCCGACGAGGGCGGGGCGCCGGCCCGGCACCCGCGCCACCTGACGAATCCGTAATCTGCGGGCCACGGGCCGGTCAGGGCGCTCCTCCGAGAATGGCCTCATCAGATCAGGGCCGCGGGGCCGATCGGCCGCCGCGCCCTCCCGCCGATCCGGAGGAATCTTGACCATGTCCGAGCCCGTTCCCGCCTCCCGTCTCCATCGCAAGGCGCTCGCGTCCGTGGCCGCCGTGACGCTCGTGGCGACGGGCGCGCTCGGCTCCGCCTTCCTGCCGCCGAGCACGCCGGTCCTCGCCCAGGCCCTGCCGCAGACCCCGATCACCGCCCCCGAGCACCCGCCGGGCAGCTTCGCGCCGATCGTCAACCGGGTGAAGCCCGGCGTCGTCTCGGTGAAGGTCAAGCTCAAGGACGACGCGGCGGATGACGAGGAGGGCGGCCCCGGCGGCCAGAACGTGCCGCCGCAGCTGCGCGAGTTCTTCCGCCGCTTCGGCGAGAACGGCATGCCCAACCGGCCGCACCGCAACGGCGGCCGCGCCGCGCAGGGCTCGGGCTTCTTCATCTCGGCGGACGGCTACGTCGTCACCAACAACCACGTGGTCGAGAACGCCAAGTCGGTGGAGGTCACCCTCGACGACGGCCGCACCCTCGACGCCAAGGTGGTCGGCACCGACCCGAAGACCGACCTCGCGCTGCTCAAGGTCACGGAGGGCAACGGCTCCTTCCCCTACGTGAGGCTCGCGCACGGCGCGCCGCAGGTCGGCGACTGGGTGGTGGCGATCGGCAACCCCTTCGGCCTCGGCGGCACCGTCACGGCCGGCATCGTCTCGGCCCGCGGCCGCGACATCGGCGCCGGGCCCTACGACGACTTCCTGCAGATCGATGCGCCGATCAACAAGGGCAATTCGGGCGGCCCGACCTTCAACGTGTCGGGCGAGGTCGTCGGCGTGAACACTGCCATCGCCTCGCCGTCGGGCGGCAATGTGGGCCTCGCCTTCGCCATCCCCTCCGAGACGGTGCAGGCGGTCGTCGACCAGCTGCGGACGGACGGCAAGGTCGCCCGCGGCTATCTGGGCCTCCAGATCCAGCCCGTCACCAAGGACATCGCCGAGGGGCTCGGCCTCGACAAGGCGAAGGGCGCGCTCGTCACCAGCGCCCAGGACGGCACGCCGGCCGCCAAGGCGGGCCTGAAGTCCGGCGACGTGGTCCAGGCGGTGAACGGGGATCCGGTCGGCGACGCGCGCGAATTGTCGCGCCGGATCGCCTCGATGAAGCCGGGCACCAAGGTCCAGCTGTCCTACCTGCGCGGCGGCAAGACCGACACCGCGACGGTCGAACTCGCGACCCTGCCGAACGACACCCGGGTCGCGGCCCGGGAGGAGCGCGGGCGGGGCTCGGACGCGCAGCCGCGGCTCGGCCTGAGCCTCGCGCCCGCCGACGCGGTGGGCGCCGGCCAGGAGGGCGTGGCGGTGGTGAACGTCGATCCGGACGGCCCGGCGGCGGCCAAGGGCATCGAGCCCGGCGACGTCATCCTCGACGTCGGCGGCCAGCCGGTCTCCTCGGTCTCCGACGTGCAGGGCCGGATCCGGGCCGCCGAGCGCGACGGCCGCAAGGCCGTGCTGATGCGGGTGAAGAGCGACAAGGGCACGCGCTTCGTCGCCATCGCCCTCCAGAACCGCAACGGCTGATCCGCCGGCCTCACGGCGAGGCCCGTCAGGGACGAGGGCCGGCTCCGCGAGGGGCCGGCCCTTCCCGCGTCAGGGGCTGCACAGGCCCGCATGATCCGGGATCCGCTTGATCAAAGCGGATCCCGGATCACACGCCTGCGCGGCGCCTGAGCGAAGCCCAAATCCGCCATCCCGAAGGGATCAAGCGGATTTGGTATCAGGGGCTGCACAGCACCGCGAGGCGTCGCCCGGAGACGCGCCCGCGCCCGGTCCCGTCCGAGCGGACGCGGTCCCCCTCAAGCCGGACCTGGCCGGCATTCTCGATCAGCGTGTAGCGCAGCCGCTCCAGGGCGAGCCCGTACCGGCCCGACCAGAGCCGCAACGCCCCGCAGAACCGCGCGAGGGTCTGGCGGCCGAAGCGGACCGGGCCGAGGAGCGGCGCGATCTCCCCGGTCCCGAAGGCGGCGCTGCGGAAGCCGGCCAGCAGGTCGGGGCGCCCCTGCGCGAGGTCGAAGGCGGCGAGGGATTCGACGCCGAGCGCGCCCGCCCGCGCGGGCGGCGTCGTCGCCAGCGTGAGCGCCAGGGGCTGGTCGGTCAGCAGCAGGACGGCGCGGTCCGGCGCCTCGGTCAGGTCGACGGACAGGGGGCGGTAGGCCCGCGCCTCGCCGGACCGCGGCTCCGTGAATCTGAGCCCGATCACGTCCAGCCACGCGGCCGAGCCCGAGACGCGGTCGGGATGGGCCACGAAGCCGAGCAGGCGGCCGCGCTGCGCCCGGCGCTCGGCGGCGATGTCGGGCGTCGCGATCTCGGGCGAGGGAGCGCCGCCCCGCGTCGCCTCGCGCCGCTCCGGCGGATCGGGGGAGGGCGGCGCCGCCGGCCGCTCCGGAGGCCCCGCCGGCCGCTCCGGCGGGCGCGCGTCCCGCTCCGGCGGCTCTGCGGGCGCGTCCGGCGGAACCGAGGGCCGAAGCGCCTCGCCCTGCGCGCAGGGGGCGCAGGCGGCGGGCGGCGCGGGGGCGGCAGGGCCGGGGCTTGCGGGCGCCGCCGCCTGCACCGCCGGCGCGGGAGCCGGGGCGGGGCGGCGGGCGACGAGGCCGACGCGCGGATCGAGGAGCAGGATCAGCACGAGCGGGCTCGCCACCGCGACGAGCGCGGCGAGGCCGATCAGGCCGCTGACGATCCTCTGTCCCACGCCGCCTCCACCTTGGCCGTTCGGCGCGCAGTATGCGTGCCCCGGCCCGGAGAAAGTGTCAGCAGCGGCGACTTAGGCCGGTCCTTGGCTGGGGATTGCGGGCATGACGGGGCGCGGCGGGGCGTCCCGCCTCGCTTGACCCGGCGCGGCGGCCAGCCGCAGGCTCGCGGCGGTGGAGGAGGGACTCATGCGCCGGATCGGACTCGCCGCCCTGCTCTGTCTCGGGGTCGCGTCCCAGGCCCGGGCCGATGCCTGCGCGCGGCTCGCCGGACGGGTCGTGACCGTGACCGGGGCGGCGATCGCGGGCCGCAGCGGCAGCACCGTCGCCTTCGGGGCGGCGGATGCGGACCTGATGCTGCTCGATTGCCGGGCGCCCGGGCGGATGATCCTGCGCGCGCGCTTCGCCGAGCCGAGCCGCGCCACCTTCGTCCTCGTCGGGCTCGCCGCGCAGGCCCTGGCCGGGGCGCGCGCCGAGGAGGCGGAACGCCTCGCCCTCGTGCTGCATCGCGCGGCCCGGGAGGGAGGCGGCCCGGCTTCCGGACGGGCCGGGCCGGTGGCGATCACCTGCACGGCCGTGCCGGTCGGCGAATTCCCGACGAGCTGCCTGCTGCGCCGGGCCGGGCGCGCCGGCCGGGATCAGGCTGCCTCCGGGGTCGAGCGGGTCTGGTTGCGGCCGCCGGCCTTGGCCGCGTACAGGGCCTCGTCCGCGAGCCGGTAGAGATCCGCGAGATTCCGGGCGGTCCCGGCGACCGCGACGCCGATGCTCACCGTCAGGAAGCCGGGGCCGAGGGCCGCCTGCGCGACGGCGAGGCCGGCGACCCGGGCGTGGACCGAGGCGGCGATCCGCGCCGCCCCGAGGGCCCGCTGATGGAGAGGCGAGGTCCGGGTCCTGCCGGTGGCGCTGGAAATAGGGCCGGTCGGCCGTGTTGCCCGGCGGAGCCGGCCCGCCGACGGATTCGGCGACCGCCTCACCGTTCTCGTCGCGGATCGTCATCGCGCCGATGTCGCGGGCGGTCGTCGCCCGGTCGAACAGGAGCTTGCGCCGGGTCTCGGGGTCGAGCGCGCCCAGTCCGGGCCTGGACAGGGTCTCGATCGCGCCGCGCAGGGCGAGGTCGATGATCGCGATGGTGTGGGTGATGTCGTGGTCGAGGACCTGCAGCAGGTTCCGGGAGGCCTGCTCGGCCCGCGCCCACGCGTCGTCGCGCATGGCGGAGGGCATCAGGCCGCAGATCAGCAGGGTCCCGGCCGTCGCCGCGGGACCCAAGGCGACCGGCAGTCGCGCGGGGCAGCGCAGGCGCAAGTCCCCGACCAGGTCCGCGCGGCGTGGCCGGGCGGTCCGGACGCGGTCGCCCGGGAGGGCGCTGCTCCGAGGCTGGCAGAGGGTCTTGCGGCTCGGCATGGCGGGGTCACGAATGGCACGCGAGCGTGGAGGCTTGGTTGCCCCACAAGGCGTGGTTGCCCACCGGGCAGGGTCGCGGGGGGCCGCCCCCGTCGGCGATGTTCCCGCGCCGGAAAATGCTCTAACCCTCGCTCCGTGCTCGCTCCCTCCCCATCCCCCCGCTCCGGGCTGCCTCCCCCATGCCCCCTCGCTCCCCGCTCCGGCATCCCGCTCCCCGCGCCCGGGGATCCGCCGCGTGACCGACGGCGCCTCCCGGCTGATCCTGATCCTCGCCGCGGGCGGCTTCGCCAGCACCTTCGCGGGCCGCGTGGTCGAGCCCCTGGTCGGCGTGCTGGCGCGGGATTTCGCCAGCCCACCCGCCACGGTCGCGCTCCTCTCGACCGCCTTCGCGCTGCCCTACGCGCTGATCCAGCCGGTGCTCGGCCCGGTCGGCGATGCGCTCGGCAAGGAGCGGGTGGTCGTCACCTGCCTGGGCATCCTGACCCTGGCGCTGGCGGCGAGCATCGTGGCCGGGGACATCCGGCTGCTGTTCGGCCTGCGCATGCTGGCGGGCGCCGCGGCGGGCGGGGTCATTCCCCTGGCCCTCGCCATGATGGGCGACCGCATCCCGATGGAGCGGCGGCAGGTCGCCATCGGGCGCTTCCTCGTGGCGGTCATCCTCGGGCAGCTGATGGGCTCCACCGTCTCGGGGCTCATCGAGGGGCTGATCGGCTGGCGGGGCGTGTTCGCCCTCTCGGCCCTGGTGGCGCTCTCGGGCTGCGGCGCCGTCCTCCTCGGCTTCGCCCGCGCGCTGCGCGCGCCGGGCGGGCGCTTCGCCCTCGGCCCGGCCGCGCGGCGCTACCGGGCGATCCTCGCCAATCCGCGCGCCCGGGTGCTGTTCGGGGCGGTCTTCGTCGAGGCGATCGCGGTGTTCGGGATCTTCCCGCACCTCGCCCACCTGATCGAGGCCCGGGGCGAGGGTGGCCCGCGCGAGGCGGGCTTGGTGCTGGCGGGCTTCGCGGCCGGCGGCCTCGCCTACTCGCTCCTCGTCGGCCTGCTCCTGCGGCTCCTCGGCCAGACCCGGATGCTGATGGCAGGGGGCGCGATCGCCGGGGGGGCCCTGCTGACGGTCGGACTCGCCGGCGCGTGGCAGGTCGATGCGGCGGCGCTGGTGGCGCTCGGCCTCGGCTTCTACATGCTGCACAACACCTACCAGGTGCAGGTGACCGAGGTGGCGCCCGAGGCCCGCGCCTCGGCGGTGGCGCTCCACGCCTTCTCGTTCTTCTGCGGCCAAGCCCTCGGCGTCGCGGTGCTCGGGGCCGGGCTCACGGCCCTCGGCCAGTTCGGGGCGCTCGCATCCTGCGCGGCGCTCATCCTGGGGCTCGGTCTCGTCACCGCGTGGCGCCTGTCGCGGCCCATTAGGCCCCGGTCTTCCCAAACAGAAGATACAATGAACGGTCGATGAACAAAGATGTCTCCCGGCGTTGGATGGCTCTGCTCTAGAGCTGAGAGCCGGAACCAGCCGTCGGTTCGGCCGTTGTCCTGCCTAAACAGATCCACACGCGAGGAGATCACATGCGCAAAGTCGCGCTCCTGTCCGCCGCCGCCCTGTCGCTGGGCGCGATGGCCACCGTCTCGGCCCCGGCCGAGGCCCGGCCCGGCTATCGCGGCGGATACGCCCACGGCTATTACGGCCGCCCCTACGCGCACGCCTATCGCGGCCGGCGCGGCATCTCCACCGGCGCGGCGGTCGGCCTGGGCATCGCGGGCCTCGCGGCGGGCGCCATCGCGGCCGACGCGGCGCGGCGCAACGGCTACTCTTACGGCGCGCCGGCCTACCGGGCCCCGGCCTACGGCTACTACGACTACGATTACTGAGCCGGATCGCCGATCCGGACGGAGGGCGGCTGGGACCATCCCGGCCGCCCTCGTCGCGCGTCGGCAGCGCGCGAGCCTCTTCGCGAGGCTCTTGCGGCGCGAGAGGCCCTCAGCCCCGGGCCCGGTAGGGCGGCACGCCCTGATCCGGCAGCCAGAGCGAGGCGGGCGGCGCCCCGGTCTGCCAGAACACGTCGATCGGGATGCCGCCGCGCGGGTACCAGTAGCCGCCGATGCGCAGGAAGCGCGGCTCCAGCAGCCCGGCGAGGCGCTTGCCGATCGTCACGGTGCAATCCTCGTGGAAGGCGCCGTGGTCGCGGAAGCTGTGCAGGTAGAGCTTAAGCGACTTCGATTCGACGAGCCAGTTCCCGGGCACGTAGTCGATCACCAGGATCGCGAAGTCGGGCTGGCCGGTCACCGGGCAGAGCGAGGTGAATTCCGGCGCCGTGAAGCGGGCGAGGTAGTCCGTGTCCGGGTGCGGGTTCGGCACCCGGTCGAGCACCGCCTCCTCGGGCGAGCGGGGCAGGGCGGAGGACCGCCCGAGTTGCAGGGTTTCGTGCGTCATGCGCCCGATATAGGGGCGGGCGGAGCCGGGCGGTACCGGCGCCGCGCCTCGATCGGACGCAGCTCGCCTTCGGGGTCCTCCCCCGGGGTTCTCCCAGGGGGTCCTCGCCTTCGGGGTCCTTGCCGGGCGCGGCGACTTGGCCGATAAGCCCGGCCTGTCGGCCGCCGCCGGAGAGCCTTTCATGACCGCGATCACCAACATCGCCGCCCGCCAGATCCTCGACAGCCGGGGCAATCCCACCGTGGAGGTGGACGTCCTCCTGGAGGACGGCTCCTTCGGCCGCGCCGCCGTGCCCTCGGGCGCCTCGACGGGCGCCCACGAGGCGGTCGAGCTGCGCGACGGCGACAAGGGCCGGTTCGGCGGCAAGGGCGTGCTCAAGGCGGTGGCCGCGGTCAACGGCGAGATCCTGGACGCGATCGGCGGCATGGATGCCGAGGACCAGGTCGCGGTCGACGAGGCGATGATCGAGCTCGACGGGACGCCCAACAAGGCCCGGCTCGGCGCCAACGCCATCCTGGGCGTCTCGCTCGCCGTCGCCAAGGCCGCCGCCGAGGCCTCCGGGCTCCCGCTCTACCGCTACGTCGGCGGCACCCAGGCCCGCGTCCTGCCGGTGCCGATGATGAACATCATCAATGGCGGCGTGCACGCGGACAACCCGATCGACTTCCAGGAATTCATGATCATGCCGGTCGGCGCCGCCTCGATCGCCGAAGCGGTGCGGATGGGCGCGGAGGTGTTCCAGACCCTCAAGGGCGCGCTCAAGAAGGCCGGCCACAACACCAACGTGGGCGACGAGGGCGGCTTCGCCCCGAACCTGCCCTCGGCCGAGGCCGCCCTCGACTTCGTGATGGAGTCGATCCGGGCCGCCGGCTACGCGCCGGGCGAGGACATCGTGCTGGCCCTCGACTGCGCGGCGACCGAGTTCTTCAAGAACGGCGCCTACGCGTACGAGGGCGAGGGCCAGACCCGCGACCCCGAGGCCCAGGCCGCCTACCTCGCCAAGCTCGTCAACGCCTACCCGATCCGCTCGATCGAGGACGGCATGGCGGAGGACGACTGGTTGGGCTGGAAGGCGCTCACCGACCGGATCGGCGACCGCTGCCAGCTCGTCGGCGACGACCTCTTCGTAACCAACGTGGCGCGGCTCTCGGAGGGCATCGCCAAGGGCACGGCGAACTCGATCCTCGTCAAGGTCAACCAGATCGGCTCGCTCACCGAGACGCTGGCGGCGGTCGATATGGCCCACCGGGCCGGCTACACCGCGGTGATGTCCCACCGCTCGGGCGAGACCGAGGATTCCACCATCGCGGACCTCGCCGTCGCGACGAATTGCGGGCAGATCAAGACCGGCTCGCTCGCCCGCTCGGACCGGCTCGCCAAGTACAACCAGCTCATCCGCATCGAGGAGGGCCTGGGGGCCCAGGCGCGCTACGCCGGCCGCGGCGCCCTCAAGGCCTGACCGCGGGCCGCCCGTCGATCCGGACCGGGCGCGCCGCCACGGCGCGCACCGGAAGCGCGCCGCGCGGCGGCCGTGAGGCTTCCTTAACCATCGCGGCCCAAGCTGCCGGCATGGTCGTCCGTCGCCGCGCCCGCGCCCTCCTGCTCCCGCTCGCCCTCTACGCCGCCTCGGTGCTGGCGGTGGGCTACTTCCTGCGCGAGGCCGAGAGCGGCAGCCGCGGCCTCCAGGCCAAGCGGGCCCTCAAGATCCAGGCCTACAATCTCCAGAAGGAGCTCGACGCCGCCAAGGCGGACCGGGCCGAGTGGGAGCGGCGGGTCGCGCTGCTGCGCAGCGACCAGATCGACCGCGACCTCCTGGAGGAGCGCGCCCGCCTGATGCTCGGGCGCGTGCACCCGAACGACGTCGTCATCATCAATCCCTGATTCGCGCCGGCGGGCGCGGGGCCCGGTGCGCGGACCGCCCCATGGGGCACGGGCCGCGCCCTCCTCCGCGCGGCCCGCCGGCGGCACTCCGGCCCGTTCCGGGCGTTTTCCGCTGCCGCCGCGGCATGGCGGGCCTCGCTTTCCGGCCTCGCCTGCCCTAGAAGGCGTTGGACTAAGGTCGCAGGCCGGGAGGCGCCGATGGAAGCCGGGAGCAAGGCACGCCGCGAGGACAAGACCGCGAGCCCGCCCCCCGCGAACGCGCCGCACTTCACGCGCGACGAGGACGTGCACGCCTACAGCGAGATGCTGCTGATCCGCCGCTTCGAGGAGAAGGCCGGCCAGCTCTACGGGATGGGCCTGATCGGCGGCTTCTGCCACCTCTATATCGGCCAGGAGGCCGTGGTGATCGGGGTCCAGATGGCCTCGAAGGAGGGCGACCAGGTCATCACCGGCTACCGCGACCACGGCCACATGCTGGCCTGCGGCATGGACCCCAAGGGCGTGATGGCGGAACTGACCGGGCGGCGGGGCGGCTATTCCCGCGGCAAGGGCGGCTCCATGCACATGTTCTCCCGCGAGAAGAACTTCTACGGCGGCCACGGCATCGTCGGGGCCCAGGTCTCCCTCGGCACCGGTCTCGGCTTCGCCAACAAGTACCGCGGCGACGGGGCGGTCAGCCTGACCTACATGGGCGACGGCGCCGCCAACCAGGGCCAGGTCTACGAGAGCTTCAACATGGCGGAGCTGTGGAAGCTGCCCGTCGTCTACGTGATCGAGAACAACCGCTACGCCATGGGCACCTCGGTGACCCGGGCCTCGGCGCAGACGGACTTCTCGAAGCGCGGCGTCTCCTTCGGCATCCCGGGCGAGCAGGTCGACGGCATGGACGTGCGCGCCGTGCGCGACGCCGCCGCCCGGGCCATCGCGCATGCCCGGTCGGGGGAGGGGCCCTACATCCTGGAGATGCAGACCTACCGCTACCGCGGCCACTCGATGTCCGACCCGGCCAAGTACCGGACCAAGGACGAGGTCGCGCGGATGCGCGAGGAATCCGACCCGATCGAGCAGGTCCGCAAGCGGCTGCTCGGCCCGCACAAGGTCCCGGAGAACGAGATCAAGGCGATCGACGCCCAGGTGCGGGAGATCGTCAACGAGGCGGCGGACTTCGCCACCAACGACCCCGAGCCCGATCCCGCCGAGCTGTGGACCGACGTCCTGCTCGAGCCCGCCCGCGCCTGACCCTCTCATCGGATCGACAGAGCACCCATGCCGACCGACATCCTGATGCCCGCCCTCTCGCCGACCATGGAGCAGGGCAAGCTGGCGAAATGGCTCAAGAAGGAGGGGGATCCGGTCAAGCCCGGCGACGTGCTGGCCGAGATCGAGACCGACAAGGCGACCATGGAGGTCGAGGCGGTCGACGAGGGGATCCTCGCCAAGATCCTGATCGCGGACGGCACCGACAACGTCGCGGTCAACACGCCGATCGCCGTGCTGGCGGGCGAGGGCGAGGACGTCTCCGCCGCCAAGCCGAACGGCAAGGGCAGGGGCGGCGCCAAGGGCGAGGCGAAGGCTGAGGCCAAGACCGACGCGAAGACCGAAGCGAAGACCGAAGCGAAGGGCGCGCCCACGCCCGACATGCAGGACGAGGGCCGGGCCCGGGCGCCCGCGCCGGCGGCCAAGGGCAGCGACGACGCGCCGGTCGCCCCGGCCGCCCCCGCCACCATCACAAGCCGCAGCGCGGATCGGGCGATGGAGGAGATCCCGGAGGGCACCGAGATGGTGACCCAGACGGTGCGCGAGGCCCTGCGCGACGCCATGGCGGAGGAGATGCGCCGGGACGAGGCGGTCTTCGTGATGGGCGAGGAGGTCGCCGAGTACCAGGGCGCCTACAAGATCACCCAGGGGCTGCTGCAGGAATTCGGCGCCCGCCGCGTCGTCGACACGCCGATCACCGAGCACGGCTTCGCCGGGGTCGGGGTCGGGGCGGCCTTCACGGGGCTGCGCCCGATCGTCGAGTTCATGACCTTCAACTTCGCCATGCAGGCGATCGACCAGATCATCAACTCGGCCGCCAAGACCCTCTACATGTCGGGCGGGCAGCTCGGCTGCCCGATCGTGTTCCGCGGCCCGAACGGCGCCGCCGCCCGCGTCGCCGCCCAGCACAGCCACGACTACGCCGCCTGGTACTCGAACGTGCCGGGCCTGAAGGTGGTGATGCCCTACACCGCCTCGGACGCGAAGGGCCTGCTCAAGAGCGCCATCCGCGACCCGAATCCGGTGATCTTCCTGGAGAACGAGATCCTGTACGGCCAGTCCTTCCCGGTGCCCAAGCGCGACGATTTCCTGGTGCCGATCGGCAAGGCGAAGGTGCACCGGGAGGGCCAGGACGTCACCATCGTGTCCTTCGGCATCGGCATGACCTACGCGCTCAAGGCCGCGCACGAACTCGCCGAGCAGGGGATCGGCGCCGAGGTGATCGACCTGCGCACGATCCGGCCGATGGATTCCGCGACGGTGGTCGAATCGGTGAAGAAGACCGGCCGCTGCATCACCGTCGAGGAGGGTTTCCCGCAATCGGGGGTCGGCGCCGAGATCGCCGCGCGGGTCATGGTCGACGCCTTCGACTATCTCGACGCGCCGGTGCTGCGCATCACCGGCAAGGACGTGCCGATGCCCTACGCGGCCAACCTGGAGAAGCTGGCGCTGCCGACCGTGGCCGAGGTGATCGAGGCGGCCAAGGCCGTCTGCTACCGGTAGCCCGATGGCCGAGAATCCCCGCTTCGAGGCGCTCTCGGTCCCGCCGGACGCCCTGGACCTGGGCGGCGTCGAGGTGCTGCGCGCCGCGGTGGTGGACGGGGCGGTGAGCGTCGCCCTGCGCCGCTCCTTCGACGATCCCGCCACCTGGGGCCGCCTGCTGATCGACCTCGCCCGGCAGGCCGCCCGCGTCTACGGGCGCGAGACCGAGATCTCGGAGGAGGAGGCCTTCGCGCGCATCCGCGCCGGGATGGAGGCGGAGAGCCTCGATCCCGACAGCCTCAACTGAGGGCCGCCGGCATGGCCGAGCCCGCCCCGCGCGGCGTCACCTCCGCGGACCTCGAAGCGGTCCCGGCGCCCCTCGTCGCCGAGATCATCGACGGGGTGCTGGAGACGCGGCCGCGACCGCGGCACGCGATGGCGGCCGGCGAACTCGCAGGCGAACTCATCCCTCCCTTCGCGCCTCCCTTCGCGCGCGGGCGCGGCGGCCCCGGCGGCTGGGTCTTCATGATCGAGCCGGAGCTTCACTTCGGGCCGCAGGTGGTCGTGCCCGATCTCGCCGGCTGGCGGCCGGGCCGGCTGCCTGCCGAGCCGGCGACACCCTTCGTCGAGACGCCGCCGGACTGGGCCTGCGCGATCCTCTCGCCCTCCACGGCGCGGCTCGACCGCGGCCCGAAGCGCCGCATCTACGCGGAGGCGGGCGTCGCCCATCTCTGGCTGCTCGATCCCGCGGACGGCGTGCTCGCAGCCTTCGCGCTGACGGAGGGCCGCTGGCTGCTCGTCGGCACCGTCGGGCGCGGCGAGATGGTGGCGCTCGCGCCCTACGACGCCGTGCCGTTCCCCCTCGACGACCTCTTCCCCCTGGACGCCCCGGCCGCTCCGACCGAGACCTGACGCCATGCCGATCAACGTGCTGATGCCCGCCCTCTCGCCCACCATGGAGAAGGGCAACCTCGCCAAGTGGCTGAAGAAGGAGGGCGACCCGGTCAAGTCCGGCGACGTGCTGGCCGAGATCGAGACCGACAAGGCGACCATGGAGGTCGAGGCGGTCGACGAGGGCGTGCTCGCCAGGATCGTGGTGCCCGAGGGCACCGCGGACGTGCCGGTGAACGATCTCATCGCCGTGATCGCGGCGGAGGGCGAGGACCCGGCGCGCGTCGGGGCCGGGGAGGGGGCGGCGCAAGGGGCGGCGAAGGGGGCGGCGCCCCCGCCGCGGGATGAGGACCGCACGGAGGGCGGGGCGAGCCTCGCCTACGCGCGCGTGAACGAGGCGCCGGACGCCGCCAAGGCCGCGGCGAACGGGGCCGCGGCGAAGCCGAACGGCGCGGCGCCCGGCGGCGCCCCGCAGGGCGCCGCGCCGGCGGGGGGGCGGATCCTCGCCTCGCCGCTCGCGCGCCGCATCGCCAAGCAGGAGGGGATCGACCTCTCGCGCGTCCGCGGCTCCGGCCCGCACGGCAGGGTGATCGAGCGCGACGTGCGCGCGGCCCTCAAGGAGGGCCCGGCGCCGGCCGCCCCGGCGGGCGCCCCGGCGGCCGCGCCCGGCGGGGCGACCCCGCCCGCCGCCAAACCCGCGGCCGGCGCCCCGGCGGCCTCCGGCCTGACCGGCGACCAGGTCAAGGCGATGTTCGAGAGGGGGAGCTACGAGGAGGTCCCCCTCGACGGGATGCGCAGGACCATCGCCAAGCGCCTCGTCGAGTCGAAGCAGACCGTCCCGCACTTCTACCTCTCGCTCGATTGCGAACTCGACGCGCTGCTGGCGCTGCGCGAGCAGGTCAATGCGGGCGCCGGCAAGGACCGGGACGGCAAGCCGCTGTTCAAGCTCTCGGTGAACGACTTCGTCATCAAGGCGCTGGCGCTGGCCCTGCAGCGGGTGCCGAACGCCAACGCGGTCTGGGCCGAGGACCGGATCCTGAAGTTCCGCCACTCCGACGTCGGCGTCGCGGTGGCGGTGGACGGGGGCCTGTTCACGCCGGTGATCCGCAGGGCCGAGCAGAAGACACTCTCGACCCTCTCGGCCGAGATGAAGGACCTCGCCGGCCGCGCCCGCAGCCGCAAGCTGAAGCCCGAGGAGTACCAGGGCGGCGCGACGGCGGTGTCGAATCTCGGCATGTACGGCATCAAGGAATTCGGCGCGGTCATCAACCCGCCCCACGGCACGATCCTGGCGGTGGGGGCGGGCGAAGCCCGGGTCGTGGCCAGGAACGGCGCGCCGGCGGTGGTGCAGGCCATGACCGTGACGCTCTCCTGCGACCACCGGGTGGTGGACGGGGCGCTCGGCGCCGAATTGCTCGCCGCCTTCAAGAGCCTGATCGAGAACCCGATGGGGATGCTGGTGTGAGGGGCCGCGCCCCGCCGCGCCCGGAGCCGCCCGCCGGGCGCTCCCGGCCCTGAGCCTCGGCGCCGCCCCGGTCCGGCGGCCGGCGCCGCCGTCATGCCCCTTCGCAACGCGAGCCGAACCCCATGTCCGACAGCTACGACGTCCTCATCATCGGCGCCGGCCCCGGCGGCTACGTGACCGCGATCCGCGCGGCCCAGCTCGGCTTCAGGACGGCGGTGGTCGACCGCGAGCATCTCGGCGGGATCTGCCTGAACTGGGGCTGCATCCCCACCAAGGCGCTGCTGCGCTCGGCCGAGATCTTCCACTACATGCAGCACGCCAAGGATTACGGCCTCTCGGCGGAGAAGATCGGGTTCGACGCCGCGGCGATCGTCAAGCGCTCGCGGGGCGTCTCGGCGCGGCTCAACGGCGGCGTCGGCATGCTGCTCAAGAAGAACAAGGTCGACGTGATCTGGGGCGAGGCGCGGATCGAGGCGGCGCCGAAGGGCGACGCGCCGGGCCGGGTCGCGGTCGCCGCGTCGCAGCGGGCCGAGGCGCCGAAGGGGGCCAAGGGGCCGGGCGCCTACGCGGCGCGGCACATCATCGTGGCGACCGGTGCGCGGCCCCGCGTGCTGCCGGGGATCGAGCCCGACAAGCGCCAGATCTGGACCTACTACGAGGCGATGGTGCCGGAGGCGATGCCCAGGAGCCTGCTCGTCATGGGCTCGGGCGCGATCGGGATCGAGTTCGCCTCCTTCTACCGGACCATGGGCGCCGAGGTGACGGTGGTGGAGCTGCTGCCGCAGATCCTGCCGGTGGAGGATGCGGAGATCGCCGGGATCGCCCGCAAGCGCTTCGAGAAGCAGGGCATCCGAATCCTGACCGGCGCCAAGGTCACGAAGGTGGAGAAGGGCTGGGACGCGGTCACCGCCACGGTCGAGGCCGACGGCAAGAGCCAGGCGATCACGGCCGAGACGCTGATCTCGGCGGTCGGCGTCGTCGGCAACATCGAGAATCTCGGGCTCGAAGGACTCGGCGTGCGGACCGACCGCGGCATCGTGGTGACGGACGGGCTCGGGCGCACCAACGTGGCGGGGATCTACGCCATCGGCGACGTGGCCGGCCCGCCGATGCTGGCCCACAAGGCCGAGCACGAGGGCGTGCTCTGCGTCGAGACCATCAAGGGCCTGCCGACCCACCCGATGGACAAGGGCAAGATCCCGGGCTGCACCTATTGCCAGCCGCAGATCGCCTCGGTCGGCCTCACCGAGGCCAAGGCGCGGGAGCAGGGATTCGACATCCGGGTCGGCCGCTTCCCCTTCCTGGGCAACGGCAAGGCGATCGCCCTCGGCGAGCCGGACGGCCTCGTGAAGACGATCTTCGACAAGAAGACCGGCCAGCTCCTCGGCGCCCACATGGTCGGGGCCGAGGTGACCGAGCTGATCCAGGGCTACGTCGTGGCGATGCAGCTCGAGACCACCGAGGAGGACCTGATGCACACGGTCTTCCCGCACCCGACCCTGTCCGAGATGATGCACGAGAGCGTGCTCGACGCCTACGGGCGGGTGATCCACGTGTAGCCTGATAAGACGAAGAAAGCCTCGCTCATCCAAAGACTTAGCTCGAAAACACTACCGAGGCTCATTCACGGCTGCCAACCCCTGAGGTGCCTCCAAACGGCATCTCGGGCATGCTCGGTGTGACAGAATTGTGCCAAGGGTCGGCGGCCAGATCGGCCCTAACCTCCTCGTCTCGAACGCTGAAATGGCGCCACTGAAGGGGAGGGGACTCGGATCAGCGACGCCCCCAACGCCCCATCGGCAACTTACCTGAAGCCCCTCATCACCTTGGCTATCGAGACAGGGATGCGTCGTGGCGAGCTCCGCTCCATCACCTGGGTCGACGTGAACCTCAAATCTCGAACTGTGAAGGTGCAGAGGACCAAGAACGGTCACCCACGAACCGTCCCGCTATCCCCAACCGCCATTCAGACCCTCTCGGGGATGGAACGAACCTCTGATCGAGTTTTCCCTGTGTTCCCCGGAGCGGTTGAGTTGGCGTGGAGGCGAATGCGGAGGAGGGCTGCGATCCCTGACCTCCGCTTTCACGATCCGAGGCACGAGGCGGTTTCACGGTTGTTCGAGGCCGGGTTGAGCGTGTCCGAGGTCGCCATGGTCAGTGGGCGTCGAACGCCTGCCATGCTGTTCCGCTACACTCACCCGAAAGCCGAGGATGTGGCCACGAAGTTGGCAGGGAGCCAAGGGATGACTGCCCGAGGCAGGAGATCCTCTACTCGCTCAGGGAAGCCCAGACCGTGATCGCTCTTTGGCAAACCACCGGCAACCGCGTCCGGCCGCATTCGTCCATCGGCTAGAGCATTTTCCGACGAAGTGGATGCCGGTTCGTCGCAGAAAATGCGGCAAGATCAAAGATCGAGAGCGGCACTCGATCACGTTGCAATTGGGTGCCGCTCTCGCGGCCACCCGCGCCCATCACCTTGCCAGATTTGTTCTTCCGGCTATCCATGGCCACACCATGCAGTAAGCTCTAAACCGGCCCGGTTCAAAATACCGGTCAGGCCAATCTTTTCACATTCTTTACTGAGATCTGCCGCACCGTAGCGCTTTGGCTTGAACCGCATCAACCACTTCAGCATCCTGAGATGCGATGGATTAATTATTTCTCAGACGCCTTTTCTAGGGTCAACTGCGGCAGTTCAGATCAGATGAAGGGCAGCAACTCGTCTGAACAAATGCACGGCCGCACAGCACCAAGTCGGACTGAGGAGAACTTATCAGTGTGCTAATCCAGCATGGGCCTTCAGTGTCGGCGGATTAATGGAAGAGCTTGGAAACGCATTGAAGGCGAATATGCCCGAACCACCGGTCAGGATCTGGGCCGCAATAGCATAACCGTACTTTGAAGTGCCGGTATATGTTGAATTGCCACCAAAGCTGAGGATCGCAGAAGGAGCATACAGCGTGCCGTTTAGCGCCATATCCCCCGTTCCACCCAAAGATACAGAAACGTTCGCAGGCGTGCTGCGGGATTGGAAAATCAGAATGCCGGCTTGATCTCCAGAATTTTGAGCAGTTAGCGTGATCGTCCCGCTTCCACTGAGGTTTAAGGTACTGTCCTTATCGAGAAATATAGTAAGACCTGAGCCGGTGATGCTGGTGCTGCCTGTAACACTAATATTGGCAGATTTGAAGTAGTATAAACCCGATTGTAAAGTCACGTTCCCACTCAGGCTAACAGTCCCGGAATAGGTGCAGTTCGTCGGAAAGACACCAGACGAGATCGACGGATTGTTCACTGTGCATACGGGCTGTGCCGGCTCTGGGACATTCGCCAAAGGATCAACGAGCGAGGGACAGTTGATCTTAGGCCAAGGGCTGAACCCGGTACCAGAGTAGTTTCCAACGACGCAGATCTGCGAAGCGGTGATCGAGGATGACCCTCCCGTCCTAGCAGCCGTCGCCGATGACGAGTTGACCTGAATGGGGCAGTTGGTCTGGAGGGCGCTGCTGCCCTTCGTTTGCAGCGAACCGGCGCTGGCCGGCTCGAGCACCATGACGCAGGCACCACCATACTTCACGGCGACGCTGCTCGCAGCCATGTCCACGCTCGATACGCCGAGGATGCCGGCCACGTACGTTAGGACGGCATTGCCGTAGGCGGACGACCGGCGCGTCGTCACCTGCACCGCGTTCTGGCCGATCGCGCTGGGCGTAAACGTTTTCGAGGATGGATCGTAAACTCCAATCTGTATATCTGCACTTGTTGACACTGTTCCAAAACCGACTGGAGTGTTTTTACTGACAAGGTCAAGGGCAGCTGCCATAACAGAGGATGAAGTTGGAAGCGCCATCACTGCACCAAGCGCGGCGGCGTCGGCTATCTTCTGAAGCTTCAGCTTACTGTAGTATAAATTTCCGGAGTCTATCGCCACAGCCGCAAATCCGACGGCGATCAGCATTCCGAACAGGCCGATGATCGATGCGCCGCCTTGCTTGTGCGCGGCGAATGCGACGAACCGCTGCCTCACGACGTTGGCTCCTGCTGCATCACTGCAGTGCAGTTAAAAGATTTTGTTCCATAGATGAGGCTAAAGAACTGCGTCGGCGTTGCCGAACTGAGAGGAACATTTGTTGTGACGGTATACTGGTTCTTGTTAGGATCAGTGCTCGACTGCGAAATTGTAACCGCGGCAGACGCTTGCGCCCACGAAGGCAGACGGAGGGCGATGATGCCGGCAACCTGCGAGGCCGTGATCCGGTTGGTCGCCAGTTGCCGGGCAGCGTCGTTCGTGGCGAACTCTGTGGTGCCAAGGGTGTACATGATCGAGCCGAACTCGATCGACCCCATGACGAGCGCGATCAGGATCGGAGCGACGACCGCGAACTCCGCTGCGGTTGCCCCTCTCTCATCAGATCCAAAACGTCTCATCAAAGGCTCACGCAGAAGTTGTGGATTTCCGCTTTGTACTGTGAAGCCTAAGAACTTAAAACATGTTTAAAGCATTGCAGACTCTCGTATGCGCTCTGATGCCGCCATGAGATCGCCGATATGTCCCATGGCCCGTTCGCTAAACCCCGGCCAGGAACACGGGATCCCTCGCGAGTACGTCGGCGACGGAGCGGAGGGCCTCCAGCCTCCCGGCCAGGGCGCCGCGGAGCGCCGCGATGTGCGGCCCACGGCAGGAGGTCAGGTTCGCTGTCCGCGATCGCTGCCTCGAGAGCTTTGACGAGATCCCGGAGGCGTACGCCTTCACGGCTCGCCTCAACCTCCGGCACCTGCGCGGCACCAAAACCCATGAGGTCGCCTTCGAGGAGCACGATCGCGCGCACGACCACATAAACCTGGGCGACGAGCACGACGCCCACGCCCGCGCCCATGCCGACGCTATTCGGCAGCACTTCGCGGGGCACAGGGTGACGAGCGGGCAAATCGTGCTGTTCGGCCTCACGGGGGTTTGATCTCCACCTGCATCTCGAGCCCGGCATCTCAGCGCACGACGAGCACACGTGCGGCCGCGGCGAGGACGCAGATCAGCACGAAGGCTGCGACGACGACCGCGGCGACAGGTGGCCGACGGCGCCGTCTGATGGTCTTGGGGCTCTCGCGGATCCACCAGTCGCAGGGTCTTTCAGGACGCCAGACCTTCATCAACCCGACGCGGTTGAGTTGGCATGGGGAGAAATGCGGATAAGGGCTGCGATACCTGATCTCCGCTCTCACGATCTGAGGCACGAGGCGGGTTCACGGCTGTTCGAGGCTGGGTTGAGCGTGCCCTAGGTTGCGGTGGTCAGCGGTTATCGGACGCCGGCGATGCTGTTTCGTTATACTCAAAGGCGGAGTTTGTCGCCAAAAAATCTGAATAAGTTCACGATGTATGGACACAGCGGAATCCGGAACCCGATTTTTCGACAGATGCAACGTTCGTTACGGGATTGCAGAGCCTGAACCGCTACTCTCTTCTCGAATACGTCTCGTCTCAGCATCGCTGATCCCGGAAGTCAACGTTCTCACAAGGCGGTCAACGATTTCGTCCTCGATGTCCGCCCACGAACCTTCACGACTTTTAAAGCGATCGGCCCAGATTTGCGCTCCAGTCGAGGCATCAACAAGCTGAGCGTTGATACGAAACCGGCCATCTGCGTGATGCATGGTTCCAGAGAACACGTATCTCACGTCCAATTCCCTTCCGATTTCCTGAGGGTCTACTGGTCTGTTCTGATATCTTAGAGCGATGCTGCTCGATACTATAAAAATCCCGTCGATGCGGGTCAGATCGGATGTGATGTCCGCTGCAATTGCCTCTGCCAAAGAGTCTTCTTTCGAGCCACCGTCAGGATTCTTAAACGGTAAGATTACGACCGACATCCGCGAGGTAATCTCTCTGCGCATTCTACCGGTTTTATCTCCAATGGAGGCAACGCTGATTGCATCTTGCTCATCGCTGCGCATAATCCCCGAAGAAAGTATCGGCTGATCCGACGACAAAAAAGTCACGCCCGTCACCAATAATAATGCTACACGCGAAAATGCGAGCTTGAGAGAACCGGGGCGCCCACTCACCGTCAGGTTTAATATTTTGGTTTCTGCCTGTCGCGCAATGAATTCCGGGGTTATAACGAAAACCTGCACAGCGCGATCCACATTTTTCAGACGAACGAGACCCCAATCGACAGGATCGCATATTATTTTATCGTGAACTTGGTCGAGAGCCGCTCGAGAAAGACAAATTCCCCCACTCGGGGCGATGCCCTCCAGACGGGAAGCAAGATTAACAGCATTTCCGTAAATGTCTCCATCCTGCTCAACAGTGATATCGCCTACACATATGCCCATCCGAAAAAACACACGCCGAGGCTCTTCAGTATTCTCGTTCAGGCTGTGCACGGCACGTTGCAATTCGATCGCGCAACATACAGCGTGGTATGTGCTTGGAAACTCGACTAACACGCCGTCTCCGCTCGATTTTATAACACGACCGCCATGCTGCTTGGTGCTCGGGTAAAGAAGATCGCGGCGGAGAGACCTGAGCAGTGCGAGGGTTCCGGCTTCGTCCCTACACATATGCTGGGTATACCCAACCATGTCGGCCGCCAGAACGGCAGCGACGTGGGGCTCTACACTATATACCAAGTGTAAGCTAGGCTTCGCCATAGCTTGGCCTTTAACGCCCGCTCCATTGACGGAACGGGTAACATAATCTCGCTCTCGCGATTATCAAGTTGGGTCAAATCTTACTGCCCGCGATCAGTCTAGTGAACCTAAGCGATACCGTGACGATCCACTTGTGAGCAAGCGTGACCTTAAGGTATTGCTCTGTGTCAACTCGGCAACGGAAGTCGTGTCTTTGTTCAAATGGACCGTGGATAGCTTGAGTGCGTTGGCGTGCTATAATGCTCGAATGTCGGAAACGTCGTTCAGACCCTACGCGGTCGTCCAGTGTGAGAGAACGGTTCCAAGCCAGATCACGTTCGCCTGCATGATCGGAATAGATAGGCTGCTGAAGCTGGAACTGGATACGACGCGACCTCGGCACACGTTCGTACGACAGGCGTTGAGCGGCTTGAACCAGCGTCTCCTCTCCTTCAAGTCCGACCAGATACCCTTCTTCGGTCGACCACGAGGGTTCGTCGTCAACTACGCGCCCAACCGTGCCGTGCGATACGACCTTAACGGTAAGGCGATGGAGATCATGCCGAGAGAGGTGGTCGTCGGGCGTGGGAAGTTAACGTTCGGTAGGCTAACCTCCGATTAGGCACAGGCCAGGGTGAACAGAGAACGATCTCCATAACTCCACCCTAGCTTTGTTATCCGTGTCAGGCCGGCGATCTCGTCATCTACCCATCCTTGCTGACGCAGGGTGACCTGGAACTTTGAAGCGTTTACCTGTATCGGTTACATTAGAGCCGTCCACCCGGTAGATAGAGAAATCCTGGTCTAAGAAATTTCCGACCAAGAGATATCTTCCATCCGGCGTAAATACTGCAGCTTCTGGCAAGCCACCAGTTTCGAGTCCTTCTTTGATCTTCGTCACGGTTTTACCATCTATTTTCATTACAGTCAAGGTTCCGTTCTTATGGTAGAAGAAGTCTTTCTTTCCGGAATTTGACCCGTTAATGATGACTGCCACCGCCACATCGCCTTTCGGGCTTATCGCAAGTCCTTCAGGTCCATCTCCCACGACGACCTTATCGATAACCCGTGGAGGTGTCGCCTCAAGATCAACAACGCTAACGGTGTCCACGTTTCCGTCCGAAGCCCCGGCAAAGCCATTATCAGCTGTCAGGGCGATCTTACCGTCTGGGCTCACGCTAACATTATATGGCCACAAGCCGACTGGTAGGTCCTGCTTATTATAACTTACCTTCTTGTTGGATTCAATGCTCAGCAAGGCTACCTTATGATTGACGAACTTACTTGCAATGGCCGTCTTTCCGTTCGGGGTGAATTCGACATGGGAGACCAGCTCATCAACGGGCACCTTCTGAGTCAGTTCGACATTCTTCCCATTAATCGAGAGGACACCCACGGCATTCTCGGCGCGGAGCGCAACAAGCGCCATTGTTCCATCGTGACTTATATCGAGGCCGGATGGCTGCTTACCAACCTCAAGAGTTTTAAGGAGCTTCGGCGGGCTGGCCTCAAGATCAATGACGTACAACTTGGTATCCGGAACCTGCTTAAGCGCGTCCCCATCCTTCACGACATCAACGGAATCAGCGACAAGGGCTAAGGTGCCGGACGGGTTTATGGCCAAATTGACGGGAGGGCCGACAACAGAATTCTTCAATGGCAGATTGGCGGCTATCTTCGGATTCTCAGGATCTTCAAGGTCCACAATCAACACGCTGTCACGGCCGCTTGGCGACAACACCGGTTTCCCATTCTCATCCCAGTTCAGTTTCTCGTCATTGCCGACGATCATGTAGGGCTTGGCTGCCACCGGGGGAGCTGCAAGTAATAATAAGGACGCGCAAACAAACAGATTCGCTTTATGGCTCCGCATCGTTTTCTCCCTAATATTCCTTGCCACTGTTATTTTTTTGGCCTGCTCACCTGATCATAGTCGCTCCAGTGAGGCAATGGGTTCAGCGTCCCGTCGACGTAGTGAGCGGTGAGGTGGATACGGACCTTCAGGAGGGGCGCGTTTCATCGTAACATTCGGGCTTGGGGGCTCTCGCCATGGTGCAGGCAGTTGCAGACAGGCGATTGGTCACGATCCTGGTGGCCGATGTGGTGGGCTACTCGCGCCTCATCGGACTGGACGAGAGTGGGACACTGCGACGCCTGAAGGCACTCCGGCGCGAGATCATCGAACCGGCTGTGGTCTCCGCCAAGGGCCGAATCATTAAGACGGTCGGGGACGGGTTCATTGCCGAGTTCGGGAGTGCGGTTCGAGCGGTCTCCTGTGCGGTGGTGATCCAGCAAGGCGTTCCTCGTCACGAGGCCGGGGCAGGTGAGGACCGTGCCCTCCGCCTGCGCATCGGGATCAACCTCGGCGATGTCGTCGTAGAAGCCGACGGGGACCTCTACGGGGACGGCATCAACATCGCGGCAAGGCTCGAGCCCTTGGCCGAGACCGGAGGGATCTGTGTCGCTCAGGCTGTCTAAGACCAAGTGCGGGACCGGCTTGGCTACCCCTTCGAGGATCGCGGCAGGCTCGAGCTCAAGAACATCATGAGGCCGGTCGGGGTGTTCGCTCTCTCAGCCTCGGCCATAGAGGGACTGGGCAGCGTGGCGACGGCTGAGACCCAAGAGGGGGGGTCCAAGCCGAGCAAAAGGCCGTGGAAGGCGATCGGTGCCGGAGCCAGTATCATTACCCTCCTTGCTGCGGGTGGGCTTCTCTGGCGCTCCTACACGGCCCCGACCACGATCCCAGCTGGCCAAACCATCGCTGCCAAGCTGACCGGAGAGGCCAAGGAGGCTCCTCGCCTGTCAATCGTGGTCCTCCCCTTCACGAACCTGAGCAGCGACCCGGAGCAGGAGTTCTTCGCGGACGGTATCACTGAGGATCTGACCACCGATCTGTCCCACCTCGCTGGCAGCTTCGTCATCGCCCGCAACACCGCCTTCACGTACAAGGGCAAAGCGGTCGACGTGAAACAACTCGGTCGCGATCTGGGTGTGCGCTACGTGCTGGAGGGCAGCGTTCGCAGGATTGGGGACAAGATAATCATTAATGCGCAGCTGATCTCTTCCGAGACCGGCTCTCACTTGTGGGCCGATCGGCTTGAAGGGGAGAGGAGTAGACTTGGTGAGTTGCAGGCGGAATTCGTTGCAAGGTTGGCGCGCTCCCTTGATGTCCAGCTGATACAGGAAGAGAGCCTCCGCTCGTTACGGGAGCGACCCAATAATCCTGACGTTGTTGATCTTACCCTCGGAGGATGGGCAGCACTGAATAGACCTCGCAGTAAGGTTAATGTCGCTGAGGCTATAAACCAGTTCGAGCAAGCACTGAGGCTTGATGATGAGTCGCTGCAGGCCGTCGTTGGAATGTCGAGGGCTCTAGCCGTCCGGGCTCGTGCTGGATGGAGTGACAACCCTGTTTCAGAAGCCAACAAGATTGAGGAGATGATTGCCCCTGTCCTTGAGAAGAGGCCTCATAATGCGATGGCTTATTGGTCCAAGGGGCAGGCACTGGCCTTCAAGAAACAGTTCGAACAAGCCATACACGAGTTAGATGCCGCTGTTGATAGCAACGCAAACTTCGCTGATGGTCACGCGTTCTCAGGTCTCCTAAGGATATTCGCAGGGAGGTCGTCCGAGTCGATCCCATATTTCGAGAAAGCAATCCGCCTCAGTCCACGGGATCCGAACCTCAATATCTGGCTGTTCGATATATGTCATGCACACTCTCATATGGGAAATTGGGAGCAAGCGATTGATTGGTGTCATAAAGCGAATGCGATCGCGCCATACTATATGTCTTACATTGATCTTGCAACCTCATATGGGTGGCTAGGGCGTTACGACGAGGCGAAGGCGGCGAACGAAGGGCTACTGAGGCTGATGCCTGGATATACCGTCAAGAAGTGGGCGACGGCTGATTGGTCGAATAATCCTAAGTTCGTCGCCGAATACACGCGAATGGTAGAGGGACTTCGAAGGTCAGGGCTTCAGGAGGAATGATAATATCATTGGTGTAGCGGGCTGAGGGGTGGTGAGACATGCCGGCGATGCTGCCCGATCCTAAGCGCGGCCACAATAGCAGTGGGGCCGAACTCAGTATTGATATGGGTCGGTCGCGCCGGAAGGCCCCCACCCCTGAATAACCAGATGCTAAGCCTCGAACGGGTGGGATGGAACGCGCTCAGGGAGCCGCATACGTGACCACACCGCCGCGACCACCCCGCCTTCGTGTGTCCGTCACGAACCACGCGCAGTTCGAGGATGGTTCAGGGGAGCAGGTGCTGTGCTTTCTCCTCAACCTGTCGAACGAAGGAGCGTGTGTGTCGTTCCCTGATAGCGTGGCTACCCCCGCGCTTCAGCTTTATCCTGGAGCCTATGGGCGATCCACACCCGGCGAAGGTGCACTGGCGGAACGGCAACACGGTCGGCATCAAGTTCGCCGTGGTGCTGACAAGCGGGGCGAGGAGCCGGGTTACGCCCCACCTCATGGGGGCCGACTGAGGCCGCTCCGTCGAGGAGGTAGGCGCTTCTCAACCGCCGATGAACTGCCTCGCGGCGTAGCCTCGACCGATGAGCCGGCTGCGCTCCCGCGTGCGTCTGTCAGCCACCAAGAGGTCGGCCAGAGCATCAGTGACAGCCCACCTCAGCGCGAGTTCCGCATCACCACCCGTGAGCATGAGGTAGGCTGCGACGATGTCCCCGACAGGGCAGGTTGCCGCTGACTCTG
This sequence comes from Methylobacterium sp. CB376, assembly GCF_029714205.1. NCBI lineage: Bacteria > Pseudomonadati > Pseudomonadota > Alphaproteobacteria > Hyphomicrobiales > Methylobacteriaceae > Methylobacterium > Methylobacterium sp. CB376. The sequence goes on from NZ_CP121648.1 coordinate 6,477,988, forward strand.
GTGTCTCTGATACGCGCTGGTGCAACATAGGTTGTCCCTACCACACTAACTCAGCCGAGGGCTAATCTAAGAACGCACAGATCAGACCTGTGGTTCATTCGAGAGCGGGTAAATCGGTTTCAGCACTATCAGCATGGGAGAGGATGGGGGGACGCGAGTCCCAGCCTGAGCTTAGATGATCTAGAGCATTTTCCGACGAAGTGGATGCCGGTTCGTCGCAGAAAATGCGGCAAGATCAAAGACCTAGAGCTGTACCCGATTGCAACGTGATCGGGTGCTGCTCTAGGGTCAAAACTCAATCAGCTTGACCATGCGAAGGGCCGCTGAGGGTGGACAGCGGCGGTTAGTGACGCGGCAGGAAGCGTACATAGCCCAGTGCCTCCGCCATGGAGCCGGAGATAACATGCGATAGTTGACCTTCGCTCGTGCCCCTGCCTCTTGGATCCATGACGCAGATCGACACGCGATGGCCCTTCGGGGACGGGGAGATGGCAGGGCGCATCCGTGACTTCGACTGGTCGGCAACGCCGCTCGGGCCGATCGCAGACTGGTCGGAGCGCCTGAAGCTGGCAGTCGAACTCATGCTTGCCAGTCCGCTCGTGTCGACACTTGCGTGCGGGCCGCAGCGCCTCCTCCTCTACAACGCCGCGGCCGCCCGGCACTTCGGCGACCACCATCCCGCCGCACTTGGCCGGCCCCTGCCCGATACCTTCTCCGTGGGGTGGGCGACCGTGGCGCCCTACTACGCGCGTGCCTTCGGCGAGACGGTGAAGGTCGGCGGCCAACCTCTTGACACGCGCGGCGAGGGCGTCGCGAAGGATGTGTTCGACGCGCTGCTTGCGCCCGTGCGCGAGAGAGACGGCTCCATCGCCTACGTTCAGATGACTGGTGCAGAAGTGGGCGACCGCGCGCGGATGGAGGCGGCGTTGCGCGAGAGCGAGACGCGGCACCGCCTTCTGATCGAGAGCTGGGCGCAAGCCGTGTGGGAGACCGATGCCCATGGCATCGTCGTCGCCGACAGCCCGAGCTGGCGTGCCTATACTGGCCAGACCGTGGAGGAGTGGCTTGGATACGGTTGGTTGGACGCGATCCATCCCGACGACCGCGCCTTCGCCGAACACCAATGGCGCGAGGCAATCGCAGCTCGCCGGCTCGTCAACGCCGAGTTCCGTCTTCGTGCCCCCGATGGTGGGTGGCGTTGGACCAACGTCCGCGCTGCTCCCGTGCTCGATGCGGGAGGGAACATCGAGAGGTGGGCGGGCCTGAACATCGACATCGACGACTGCAAGCGCGCCGAGGCGATGCAACGCGAGAGCGAGGAGAAATACCGCTCCCTCTTCGAGTCCATGGACGAGGCCTACGCCGTGATCGAGGTGCTCCAGGACGGCGCCGGCAAGTGGGTGGATTTCCGGTTCCTCAATGTGAACCGCGCCTTCGTGAAGCATACGTCGATGCCCTACCCCGTGGGCAAGACAGCGACGGAGCTACTTGGGTCACCGAACCCGCGCTGGACGGAACTCTATGGCCAGGCGCTCGATACCGGCGAGCCGATCCGGATCGAAGAAACCGAACATACGCTCGGCCGCACGTTCGACCTCAACATCTTCACCTTGGATGGGGCCCAGAACCAAGTCGCCGTTCTCTTCACCGACATCACCGCACGCAAGCGCGCCGAGGCTGCGTTGCGCGAGGGTGAGGAGCGGCAGGCGTTCCTGCTGAAGCTCAGCGACGCGCTGCGCCCCATCGGTGACGCGCAAACGTTGCGAGCAACGGCCTGCCGCATGTTGGGCGAGGGCCTGTCCGCCTCGCGCGTGTACTACGTGGGGTACGAGCCGCAGGCGGGCTACGGACAGGTTGCGGACGACTATTTGGTGGATGGTCTGCCGAGCCTCGCCGGGCAGTACCCGTTCGAGGCGTTTCGCGCGACCTACGGGCGTATCGCGGACGGCGCCACCTGGATCGTTCCCAACGTGTGGGAGGCCACCGACCTGCCCGAGCACGAACGTGAGTATTACGCCGCGCAAGATGTGAGCGCTTGGGTCAGCGTGCCCTTGGCGAAGGACGGGACACTAGAGGCGGCGCTCTGCATCGTGCAGTCTTCGGCGCGAGGATGGACCCCGGTTGAGATCGCCCTCGTTGAGGAGACAGCAGAACGCTTGTGGTCAGCGATCCAGCGTGACCGCGCGGAGACGGCGCTGCGCGAGAGCGAGCAACGCTTCCAGCAGTTCGCTCGTGACTCCTCCGCCGGTCTCTGGATCAGGGTAGCCGAGACCCTGGAGATGGAGTTCGTCAGCCCTGCTGTCGGCGCCATCTACGGCATGGAGCCGGACGCCTTGCTCGGTGATGTGAAGCGCTGGGCTTCGGTAATAGTACCGGAGGAGCGCGAGGCAGCGATGGGGCACCTGCAGGCAGCACGCGCCGGCAACACGTCCGTTCATGAGTTCCGCATCCAACGCCCTTCCGATGGCGCCTTTCGCTGGATCAGGAACACGGACTTCCCGTTGCGCGACGACGGCTACATCCCCCGCGTGGGCGGCATCGCCGAGGACATCACCGAGACGCAACGGCTCAACGAGCACCAGGGTGTGCTGCTGCATGAGTTGCAGCACCGGGTTCGCAACATCATGGGCATGGTGACCCTCCCTCGAGTTGGTGGACGCCTCTGATCCGCTCGTGGGGAGCGAGGAAGGCGTTCAATGGCGACGAAGGCGCGACGGGCGTTCACCCCCGAATTCAAGCGCGAGGCGGTGGCCCTCCTGGAGAGCAGCGGGCGCCCGCAGATGCAGATCGCGGCGGAACTTGGCATCCAGCCCTCGATGCTGCGCAACTGGCGCGCTGTTCTCACCGGCGAGGCGCCCCGCTCGCGGGCGGCCGCTCCGGCAGCACAGCCCTCCTCACCCGTGGCCTCACCCGCCGAGCAGGCTGCTGAGATCGCCTCGCCCCGCATGCACGCGGCTTTGCGTGCCGAGGGCCGGGGCGTCAGCCGTGGTCGCATCGAGCGGCTCATGCGGCGACACGGCATCCGCGCCACGGCGGCAGGCCGCGACCGGCCCGGCACGACCGACAGCCGTCACGGCCTGCCGGTTGCCCCCAACCTGCTCGAGCAGCGCTTCACCGCCTCGGCTCCCAACCAGATCTGGCTGGCGGACATCACCTACGTGCCACCGGTGAGGGCTGGCTCTCCCTCGCCGCCGTTCTCGATCTCGCGACGCGCAAGGTCGCGGGCTGGGCGATGCGCGAGCATCTCCGCACGGAGCTGGCAGCAGCCGCTCTCCTGATGGCCGTTCAGCGGCAGCGCCCCGCGCCGGGGCTGATCCAACACACCGACCGCGGCTGCCAATATGCGTCGGGAGAGTACCGGCGGCTCCTGGACGCGGCAGGCCTCAAGGCCTCCATGAGCCGACGTGGCAACGGCCTGGACAACGCACCGATGGAGAGCTTCTTCCACACGCTTAAGGTCGAGCTCGTCCATCAGCGCCGCTGGGCAACCCGGGACGAGGCGCGGCGCGAGCTCTTCTCCGACAGCGAGGGCTACGCCAATCGGCAACGGATCCACTCGGCCCTCGGATATACGACACCCGAGCAGGCCGAGCGGCAGATGGTGAGCTAACTGCGTCCACCGAAACGCTGGAGGATCATCCCGGGTGACCGGCGAACGGAACCCCGTGCGGATCCTGTCTCGACGCAGCGGCGCGGGCGCTTTCCGGCGGCGAAGCGCCGGACCGGACGACGGCGCCGGTCCCGCCGCCCGGAACCAGCGGGCCGGACGGCAACCATCTCACCCAGGGTCGGCACGGCAAGCGATCCGGATTCTCGGGCAGATCCGACTCGATCATGGCCCATTCACCAAGCGTTCACCCGGCTCGATGATGCCTGAACGTGCATTCGTGCTGCCGGTGCGCCGCGAGGACGATGCCGCCTCCGGCGATCTGGGCATGGACCTGAAGTCGGATTATATTTACCTTTGGTCATCTCCCTGCGCGAAGGGCGTGCGGAGCCGAATGAAGCACGCTCCAGCCGTTCGGAACGGGCTGTCCCCGTCGCGAACGAGGATCGGGAGTTACGACGTGACCGCCGCCCAGCGCTTCGAGAGAGCCGTGTCCCTCATGCACGCGGGAGAGCATCGCGCCTCCCTCGACATCGCGGACGCCCTCCTCTCCGAGAATCCTCGCGATGCGCGCGCCAATCTGCTGTCCGCCCGCATGCTGCACATCGCGGGCCGCCACGCCGAGGCGCGGCGGCGGCTCGACGGCATCGCGGTCGAGGGCCATCCCGAGCGCGAACGCCTGGAGAACGATATCCGGGTGATGCGGGAATTCGGCCTGTTCCAGGAGGCCTTCCCGCGCGACGCGGCGATCGGAATGGCGCGCGCGCGCGAGCGCGCTCCGGCGCACCTGCGAGCGGGCGCCGTCGCCGACGCGATCGCCGCCGCGCTCCGCGAGCGGCGGGGCTTCAGCCTGATCCGCATCGGCGACGGCGAAGGCGCGTTCGTCTCCCTCGGCGCCGAGGACGAGGCGCGCTTCGCGGCCCTCTACGCCCACAACCGGCGCGATCGGGCCCAGATCTGGTTCGGGGGCGCCGTCGACCCCAACGCGGATCCGTGGATCTCGCAGGCCAGGACGATCACGGACGCGATCGCCGAAGCGGACATCGTGGGTCTGCCCTACCCGAGCTGGCTGGAGCACGAATACCGCATCGCCAGCATCACGGGCATCTCCGCGCTCACCAACGCGCTGCGCGCGTCCCGGGCAACCAACGGGCACACGTGCACGCAGCTGATCCATGTCGAACTGCACAATGCCGGCCTGATCCAAGACCTGCTGCGAGGGCAGAGGACAATCGGGCTGATCTCCTGCCACCAGGAATTGACTCGGTTGCTCCCCGAGGCGTTCGGCATCGCGGACATCGAGTTTCACCACGTCCCGGGGGAGAAGGGACACGACCACCTGCTGCCGGACTCGGCGACGCGGGGCGAGCATTGGCCGACCCGCTTCCGCCAGATCATGGCCGATTTGTCCTCGCGGTCTCTTCACGGCAGGCTGTTCGTCGTGGCGGCCGGCATCCTCGGCAAGTTCTACTGCAACCAGATCCGCCGAGCCGGCGGCGTTGCGGTCGATCTGGGCTCGATCGCCGACGGCTGGGTCGGCATCGTCTCGCGCCCGGGCATGTCGGCCGACCTTCACCTGTCCCGGACCGCGCGCCCGAGCGCCCCGCCGAACGACCCGCCGAGCGATCTGGCGCTCGGGGCTTTCGTGCGGGACATCCTGGAAAGCGGGAGCAAGACCGCGCTGGACGGATCCTTCGTGGCCGAGGTCGGCGATCTGGTCGACCAGCACTCCACGCGCATCATGGCGCCGGAGGAGATGCTGGCCGAAGCCTACCAACCGGACCGACGCCGCCTGCTCGATTACCGGTGCGGAACGGGCGGCTGGCGGCAGGCGATCGAGGGAATGGGCTACGCGTGGCGCGGCGTGAACTATCTCGCGGGCATGGCCGAAGGCGTCCGCGCCGAAGCCCGTGCCGAGACGGGCATCGATTTCTACGATGGAACGGCGCTCCCTTACCCCGATTCATCCTTCGACGTCGTCTTCTCGTTTCAAGTCTTCGAGCACGTTCACGTCCCTCGCGCAGCGCTGTCGGAGATCGCGCGCGTCCTCAAGCCCGGCGGGCGCCTGATCGGATCCGTCAGCTATCTCGAGCAGTTTCATGACTATTCCACCTTCAATTTTACTCCATATGGATTGAAATTGGCAGCGCAAAGCGCCGGACTGCGTCTGTCCCGGGTCTATCCGAGCTACGATGTTTTCACCTGGATGGGACGGCGGCTTCTGATCGTCACCAGGAGCCGGGACGACAACAAGCTGTCGGCCATGCTGTCACGAGAAAACGTCATTCATGAAGAGTTTCTGAAATACGGCGCTCGCATGGGACACACGCCGGCGGAGATCAACCTGATACGGCTGATGTTCTCGGCACACTTCTCGTTTCTCATCACGAAGCCCGACCGTGGAGGCGGCTCCCACGACGCGGATGGGGATGCTTCACGATCGCGGTGATGCGGGATCCGCTTCGATCAAGCGGAGCCCGGATCACTGGTCGGACCAGGGATCGTAGGCGGCCGGCCGGCCCGCGCGCAGCAGCAGCACGGGCCGGGCGCTCCGCTCGAAGCCGTCCACCGGGCGCGTCCAGGCCTCCGGCCCGGCCCCGTCCTCCTCGTAGAAGTCGAGGGGCCGCGGCCCCGCCAGCCTCCGGGCCGGCCCCTGGTGCCGGCGCGCCACGAGCCCGCCCCCGCCCTCCTCGATCACGATGCGGGTGCGGCCCAGGCCCTCGCGGCCGACCAGGGCGAAGAGGGTCGCGGCGTTGCGCACGCTCAGGCGCACGCAGCCGTGGGAGGCGCGGCGGCCGAGCGCGCGGCCGTGGCTCGTCCCGTGGATGGCGTGGCCCGCCTGCGTGAAGAAGAGCGAGAAGGGCATGGGCGCGTCGTCCCACTCCCGCGAGACGTGCTGCCGCTCCATCCGGAAGGGACGGAACGACCCGCTCGGGGTCTCGTGGGCCGGCAGGCCGGTCGAGACCGGCCACAGGTAGCGGGGCTGCCCGTCGACGCTCACCGCCATGCGCTGGGCGGTCTTGTCGATCCGGATCGTCACCTCGGCCCGGGCGGCCGAGAGCAGGCCCATCAGGAGGAGACTCGACAGGAGAACCAGGAGGCGGGGACGCATGGCTGACCTCGGCAGGGGGCCGCGGTATGACGGTCTTCCCCGGCCCCCGGTTCCCGGCAATCCGCATCGCGCCCGGATGCGGCGCCTCGCCCCGGCTCAGGGCGCGTCGCCCCGGGCGAGCAGGATCTCCGTCATGCGCTCCTGCTCGGCGTCGCGCAGCGCCGCGATCCGCGCCGCCTGCTCGACCCGCGCGACCTCCTCCGCCTCCTCGTCGTGCTGGTCCGCCATCCGGCTCCTCCGCTCCCAGGCTCGCCGGGGGGCCGTCGGCCCGCCTCCTGCGAGAACATAAAGAGAACAGATGGAGCGTCGGGCGGCGGCCCGCAAGCGGCCCGTCGCGTGGGCGCGTTGGGCGACAGCCCGCAGGCGGCCCGTCGCGTGGGTGGTTGGGCGGCGGCCCGCAGGCGGTCCGCCGCCCGGGCGCGTCAGCCGCACATCCGGCGGTAGCGGCGGCAATTGCCGGCGCCCTGCTCGCCGAGTTCCTCCTTGTGCAGGCAGGCCTGCCGCAATTCGCGGCACATGCCGCGGCGGCGCCCGCCCTCCTCGGAATAGCCGCGGCGATAGCCGGGCGGGCCGCGGCCGTCGTCGATGCGCACGCCGCCCGGCCCGATCGAGAGGCCCTGGGCGAGACTCGCCCCCGGGCCGGCGATGATGGTGGAGAACGCAACCACTCCGAGCAGGAACCGTCTCATCTCTGCCCTCCCTAGCGTTTCGCGCGTCGCGCGTGGGCCCTTCAACGCGCGCCCTGCTGGGAAGTTTCCAGGCCGGGCGGGGCCCGGCGAGGTTCGAGGACGGAGCCTTTCGCCCGCCGGGATCAGGCGGCCCGGCGCGGCGTCAGCAGGGCCGCGACCTCGCTCCAGCCGCGCAGGACGCCGTAGAGAAGGGCCGGCCAGGCGAAGAGCACCACGGCGGCGGGCAGGGACCAGTGCCACCCCACCACCGCCCCGAGGATGCCGGCCACCGATCCCACGTAGCGGAAATAGAAGAACGGGATCGCCACCAGGAAGGCGAGCGGCCAGGGCAGGCCCAGGACCTGGATCAGCCCGGCCTGCACGGCCAGCAGGTTGGTCACCCCCATGACGAGGAAGACCCCGAAGGCCAGCTTCTGCTGCATCCCACCCCCCGTGGCCGATTCGCGCGCGGCCCTTATCTTGGTGCAGAGAGCACGGCCCGGTCCGCGGGGCAAGCGGAGGCGGGCGCTCCGCCGCCGGTGCGGGTGCCGGCGAACCCGGAGCGTGTCTTTAGGGTTGGTTGAGGGACGGGCCGCATGGTGGCCCGGTGGAGGGTCGGTCATGGCCATAACGGGTCGCTTCAACTTCCGCCGCACCCTGACCGGCAAGCTGGTGCTGCAGGTCGAGGCCGTCCGCCCGGGCTGGTGGCCCTTCGGCAAGACCTCGTCGCCGGGCCATGTCTGGCGCGACGCCACCATGGCGGACCTCGCGGCGATCGAGCTCCAGCCGCTGCTCAACCTGCGCGGCAATCCGGGCTACACGCCCCGCAGCCCGGTGATCTTCATGATGCACCCGGACAAGCCGGCCACCCCGCCGAGCGCCGAGGTGGTCACCCTCGCCTCCCACCGGGCCGCGAGCCAAGGGAGCTGAGGGCGCGGGCCGAGGCGCGGCCGAGCGCAACGCCGGCGGGGCTGCGGTGTTGTTGGGGACCGGCCGACGGAGCCGCGATCGCCCGGAGGGACACGCCCACATGGTCATGACTTCCGTGAACCAGGCCGTCATCGAGACCCTGTCGCGCCAGATCGTCGGCGCCTATCTGGCCGCCGCGGGCCAGGCCGACACGGCGAGCCGGACGAGGCTGATCGAGGAGGTGGCCCACGCCCTCGCGGCGCCGGTGGGCCGCCGCGCCCTGGCCGAGGAGGGGCCGGACGAGGTCAACGCCGCCCTGGCCGACTGGGAGGCGCGGGAGGGCCGCCCGTTCGGTCTCAGGCTGATCGAGATCGATCAGGCCCAGGCCACCGTCACCATGGCCTGACAGCGGCGGTCATGTCCCATGACCGTTCCCACGACCGTCGATCCTCTCGCAGTCCCGGCACGCGCCAATCGCGCGTGCCGGGACTGCGAGAGGATCGACGGCCCGATGCGTCCGCATCCTGGGCCGTCCGGACGGATCGGCGCCGGATCCGAACAGGCCGCGCGGAACCCGGATCAGGCGCCCGCGCAGTCCAGCAGGAGGCGGGCGGTGGCCTCGGGCGCGCTCACCATGGCGTCGTGCCCCGTCGCGAGGTCGGCGAAGCGCCAGCCCGGCTGGCGCCGGACCCACTCCTTCACGCCGTCGAGGGCCGGGTAGGTGGGGGCGGTGCAATCCACGTAGGTGCGCGGCAGCCCGTTGCCGACCGGGTTGCGCAGGACGAGCGGGCTCTCGTAGGTGCCGAGCGGGTGGGGCGTCAGGCGCCGGGCGAGCCAGGCGGCGTCGGCGGGATCGAACACCCCGAAGGCCTCGGGGGGCGGCACCGGCAGGCTCACGCCCCCGCTCGTCTCGGCGGCGGCCCGGCGCCGGGCGGCGGCGAGGTCCGGCGGCACCGCGTCGAAGGGCGCGCGCCCGGGCTCGACCAGCATCGCGTCGAGGAGGACGAGGTGGCGGATCCGCTCCGGCATCGCGTCGGCGACGCCGCTGACCGGGAGCCCGCCGAAGGAATGGCCGACGAGCACGACGTCGTCGAGCTCCTCCGCGACGATCAGGCCCGCCACGTCCCGCACGAAGGTGTCGAGGGTGACGGCGCGGGAGAGGAGATGCGCCCGCTCGCCGAGCCCGGTGCAGGTCGGGGCGAAGACGCGGTGGCCCCGCCCGCGCAGCAGGTCGGCCACCCGCCGCCAGCACCAGCCGCCGTGCCACGCCCCGTGCACCAGCACGAAGGCCGGTCGCTCCCGCTCCGCCATGCGCCCCTCCCGGCCGGGGCGGCGCCGCGCCGCCCGGGCCCCACCCAAGCGCGCGCGGCGCCGGAGCGCAAGGCGGGGCGCCCGCGGCGGGCGCAGCCGCCCTCACTCCTCGTCGGCGGCGGGACGGCTGGCGCGGGCCGCGAGCAGCCGCTCCAGCGCCTGGAACTCGCGCAGGGCGTCGCGGGTGCGGCCCGCCGCGCAGGCGCCCTCGGCGGCCTGCTTCCACAGCAGCAACTCGTTGAAGGCGGCCTGGCCCGGGGCCGCGCCGATCCGGGCCCGGCGGGCAATCTCGGCCTCCATCAGGGTGCGGACCTCGTGCCCCGCATTCCGGCACAGGTCGGCCCCGGCCGGCAGGGCGGCCTGGGACACCGGCGGCGTGCTCAGCATCATCAGCCAGAACCCCGCCGTGGCGAGGCCGAGCGCCGCCGCCGCCGCCCCGAGCGCGGCGCGCAGGCGCCGGCCCATCCGGGCCGGGCGATCCGTCCGCTCGAAGGCCGGGAGCGCCTCGACGGCCTCGGCGCAGCAATGGGTGTAATGAACCGATCCGTCACAGTGACGGTGAGGCCAAGCAATCTGCATGACACGCCCCTGATCTCGGGCAAGCGCGGCAGCATTCTGCGTCGCTCGCAATCGGCGTCGTCCGCCTCAATAGCGCCGCTGTGGCGGAAATGATGTGTCCTGGCGCACATTGCGCGGGCATTCGCGCGTCGTTTGCGCCGTCTAATCCTGGCAAGACTAAAAGTAATCTGGAATACTGAATATCCTGGAGGCCGCGTGCAACCGCAGGCGGCATCTGTTAGGGGGGCGGCAGGATTCCACCCAGGGGCCGCCATGACCGCACCATCCGACGACGCGACTCGGATCGCCACCGGCGTTCCCGGCCTGGATTACATCCTCGGCGGGGGCTACGCGGCGAACCGCGCGCATCTGATCGAGGGGCGGCCCGGCTCGGGCAAGACCACGCTGGCCCTGCAATTCCTGCTCGACGGCGCGCGTGCGGGGGAGCGCTGCCTCTACATCACGCTCTCGGAGAGCCGGCGCGAGCTCCTCAACGTCGCCGAGCGGCACGGCTGGAGCCTCGACGGGATCGAGGTGTTCGAGCTGGTGCCGCCGGAACTCTCCCTCGATCCCTCCCAGCAGCAGAGCCTCGTCCACTCGTCCGACCTCGAACTCGGCGAGACGGTCCGGATGGCGATCGCCGAGATCGACCGCATCAAGCCGCAGCGGGTGGTGGTCGACAGCCTGTCGGAGATCCGCCTGCTCTCGCAGGGCTCGCTGCGCTTCCGGCGCCAAGTGCTCGCCCTGCGCAGCTTCCTGCTCATCCACGACACGACCGCGCTGCTCCTCGACGACATCACCTCCGAGCAGGACGACCTGAACCTGCACAGCCTCTGCCACGCGGTGGTGCGGCTGGAGCAGCTCGCGCCCCTCTACGGCGGCGAGCGGCGGCGGCTGCGGGTGATCAAGATGCGGGCCACCGCCTTCCGGGGCGGCTACCACGACTTCGTGATCCGGAAGGGGGGCGTGTCGATCTTCCCCCGCCTGATCGCGGCCGAGCACGGCCACGCCTTCCCGGAGGAGAGGCTCACGAGCGGCATCGCCGCCTTCGACGCGCTGCTCGGCGGCGGGCTCGACCGGGGCACCAGCACGATGCTGCTCGGCCCCTCCGGGGTCGGCAAGTCGTCGAGCGCGCTCGCCTTCCTGGTGAGCGCCCTGCAGCGCGGCGATCACGCGCTGATCCTGAGCTTCGACGAGGCGTCGAGCGTGCTCAAGCGGCGGGCGCGGGGTCTCGGCATGGATATCGAGCCCTACTGCCAGTCGGGCCTGCTGCGGCTGGAGCAGATCGACCCGGCCGAGGTCTCGCCCGGCGAGCTCACGGCGATCGTGCGCGAGGCGGTGGAGCGGGACGATGCCCGCGTCGTGCTGATCGACTCGCTCACCGGCTACCACAACGCCATGCCGGAGGAGCAGTACCTGCTGCTCCAGATGCACGAGATCCTGACCTACCTGAACCAGCAGGGGGTCACGACCCTGCTGGTGCTGGCCCAGCACGGGCTGATCGGGCAGATGTCGTCGCCGATCGATCTCACCTACCTCAGCGACACGATCCTGCTGTTCCGTTTCTTCGAGGCCGGGGGAGCGCTGCGGCGGGCGATCTCGGTGATCAAGAAGCGGGTCGGCCCGCACGAGGCCGCGATCCGGGAACTGCGGATCGGCGGTGACGGTTTGCAGGTGGGCGAGCCCCTCTCGGCCTTCCGGGGCGTGCTGACGGGCGTTCCGACCTACGTGGGAGATCTCGGCCGGCTGCTGGCCGATCAGGGCGGTGATGAGCGAGACTGATCCACCGGTCCTGATCCTGGCTCCCACGGGCCGCGACGCCGTCGTGGCGAGCGCCATCCTGAGCGAGGGCGGCCTGCGGGCGGCCCTCTGCGCGGGGCTGCCCGACCTCGTGGCGCGCCTCGACGCGGGCAGCTGCGCGGTCGTCACCGAGGAGGCGCTGCGCGACGCCGACCGGCGCGACCTCGCGGCCTGGATCGCCGGCCAGGAACCCTGGTCGGACTACCCGTTCCTGCTCCTGACCCTGCGCGGCTCCCCGCCCGATCCGCGACTGATGGAGATCCTGGGCAACGTGACGCTCCTGGAGCGGCCCTTCCACCCGACCACCCTGCTGACGGCGGCGCGCTTCGCCGTGCGGGCGCGCCGGCGCCAGCGCGAGGCCGCCGCCTTCCTGCGCGAGCGCCAGCAGACCGCCGAGCGCCAGACCCTCCTCATCCGCGAGCTGCACCACCGGGTGAAGAACACCCTGGCCACCGTGCAGGCCCTGCTCGGCGCCTCGTCGCGCTCGGCCACCAGCGTCGACGAGTTCTACCAGAGCTTCTCCGCCCGGGTGATCTCGCTCGCCAAGACCCACAATCTCCTCACCGACGATTACTGGCAGATGGCCTCGCTGCAGGAGATGCTGGAGAACGAACTCGCCCCCTACAACGACGCGGAGGGGCGGCGCATCGCCCTCGACGGCCCGCCCGTGGAGCTGACGGCGGACCTCGCGGTGCCGACCGGGATGGCGATCCACGAACTCACCACCAACGCCGCCAAGCACGGGGCGCTCTCGGTGCCGGAGGGCCGCATCGCGGTGCGCTGGGAGATCAGGGCGGCGGAGGGCGCCCGGCGGCTGCGGCTCGACTGGACCGAGCGCGGCGGCCCGCCGGCCCGCCCGCCCACCCGCAAGGGCTTCGGCTCGACCCTGCTGCAACGGGTGCTGACCATGCAGTGCGGGGCGGATATCCGCTTCGACTTCGCCCCGGCCGGCCTGCATTTCCGGATGGAGGCGCCCCTGGTGGAGACCCGCACGGTCCCCCATTATTGACCGGCACGGAATCGGATGCGCCGCGCCGCCCGGCCCGGCGCGCGGGACCCAGGGTCAAGGAGGGGATCAATGAACGGTCACATCTACGGGGCGCTCGGGCAACCGGGCGTCGGCTTCTTCATGGCAATCGTCATCGGGGCGCTGGCGGGCTGGCTCGCGGAGAAATTCACCTCCTCGACCATGGGCCTCCTCGCCAACATCGTGCTCGGCATCATCGGCGGCGTGGTCGGCAACTTCCTGGCGGCGCAGCTCCACATCCCGATCTTCGGCTTCTGGCGCAACCTGATCTCCGCGACGGTCGGCGCCGTGATCGTCATCACCGTCTACCGGGCCGTGAAGGGGCAGCGCCCGACCTACTGAGCCGGGCGCGCGGCGGGGCGTCACGTCCCATTTGCCCCGCGGGCGGCGAGCCCTTAAGTCAGGGCCTCGGCGCCCCAGGGGTTGGGCGCCGCGCCCGGATCGCCCATGGCCGTCGTCCTCGATCTCCTCGCCCACGATGCCCGCCCGCGCCACCCGGAGAAGGCGCACCGGCCCGACCAGCCGATCCAGCGCAAGCCCGACTGGATCCGCGTCAAGGCGCCGGGCTCGCCCGGCTGGGCCGAGACCAACCGGATCGTGCGCGAGCACGGGCTCGTCACGGTCTGCGAGGAGGCGGGCTGCCCCAACATCGGCGAGTGCTGGGAGAAGAAGCACGCCACCTTCATGATCATGGGGGATACCTGCACGCGGGCCTGCGCCTTCTGCAACGTGCGCACCGGCCTGCCGCAGGCCCTCGACGGGGAGGAGCCCGCCCGCGTCGCCGACGCGGTGGCGAGGCTCGGCCTCTCGCACGTGGTCGTCACCTCGGTCGACCGGGACGACCTCGGGGACGGGGGCGCGGGCCATTTCGCGGCGGTGATCGGGGCGATCCGGCGGGCGAGCCCGGGCACCACCATCGAGGTGCTCACCCCCGACTTCCTGCGCAAGGACGGGGCCCTGGAGGTGGTGGTCGCGGCCAAGCCCGACGTCTTCAACCACAACCTTGAGACGGTGCCGTCGAAGTACCTCACGGTCCGCCCGGGCGCCCGCTACTTCCACTCGATGCGCCTCCTCCAGAAGGTGAAGGAGCTCGATCCGACCATGTTCACCAAGTCGGGGATCATGGTGGGCCTGGGCGAGGAGCGCAACGAGGTGCTTCAGCTGATGGACGACCTGCGCTCGGCCGACGTCGATTTCCTCACCATCGGCCAGTACCTGCAGCCGACGAAGAAGCACCATCCGGTGCTGCGCTTCGTGCCGCCCGAGGAGTTCCGGGCCTATGAAACCACGGCCTACGCCAAGGGTTTCCTCCTGGTCTCGGCGACGCCGCTGACGCGCTCCTCCCACCATGCCGGGGCGGATTTCGCAAGGCTCTCCCAAGCCCGGCGCGACCGCCTCGCCACCGCCTGACATGCCGAGCTTCCGCACCACCCGCAGCGTCCGCCACAGCCCGGACGACATGTTCGCCCTCGTCGCCGACGTCGAGCGCTACCCCGAATTCCTGCCGCTCTGCGACGCGCT